>VGES01000027.1 GCA_016869765.1 Alphaproteobacteria bacterium | reverse complement strand
AGTCGACCGTTATCGCCAGCGCGTGCATGCCGCTCTCTTAGCGAGCGATCAGGCGAATGACAACGTCTGGTGTGTCAGTGGCCGACTTGGTGGTAGACCAGCTTGGCAAGCGACAGGAGTTCGTCGCGTTCAATTCCACCAACGACGGCATAGTCGACGGCGCCCTTAATCCAATCGTAGACGCCCGTGTCTTGGCTCGCGGCAAAGCTGAAGACGGCGTCCCGCCCTCCGGTATCGCCGTGCCGCAGGTACAGCGACACGCGCCGGCCCTCCCTATCTTCATAGAGGAATTGGGCGGCCGGAGCCTTCTCTCCCGGGATCAGCCGACCGCCCAATAGACGAAACCCCATTGGCCCGAGGTCAGGGATCGTGACCCGGGTCCCGAGGCGATGGGTAAGCCACGGAACCAGATGAGCCTCATCGGCCTGCACTTCGACCGCATGGCGGCGCTCTGGAACGTAGACCGCGTGTGCCACACGAGCCCGGTCGGGGAATGCCTCGACAAGCGCAGCAGATGGCATGGGCTTCACCCAGTCGCGCAGCGACCAACCGCCAAAACCGCTCAACACGACCAGAGCCAGAGTCGCCGCGATCGGTAGCAACCGCTCCGCCCAGGCGAAGCGGTATCGCCCGACCATCGGCGCGCCACCTCGAGCGCGATGCAGGCCCCGGTGTGCGTCCCGAAAACCGCGCACTTCGGCATCTTCAGGGCCCGCATCGTGGCGGCGACGGCCTCGGCAAGGTCTTCGATCTCGATGTGATCGAGATCGAGCGGGTCCGACTCGCCGAACCCAGGGGAATCGAACGCGAAAACCGTGTGGCGATCGGCCAACCGCTCTGCGAGCGCCACCATGGCCCGCGAACTCGAAGGCGAGCCGTGCACAAGGACGACCGGGGGCCCTTCCCCGCGCGCCGGTAGTGGACCGCGCGCGATCCGACGATCGCGAAACGTCGCTTGATGGCTATGCGCATGCTTCCCTCCCCATCCCGAAACGAGCTTAGGCCGCCCCCTCGCCCCGCCGCTAGAGCCGGCCCCGAGGATCACGCCTTGGCGAGGGTCGCGCCGCGGGCGTGGCGAGCGATGGCAAACGACGCTAGGCTTAGGCCTCGTCGCTCCTCACAGGGTCTCCATGTACCGAGCATTGCGACTGCGCGTCTCCACATTCCTCCTTATAGCTGCACTGGTCTTGGGCTTAGCCTCCGGTCGGACGAGCGCCCAGACAGCCGACGAGATTTTGGCCGCGGTGGTCCGCCTCACCGCCGACGTGCCGCGCGACGCCGCGACGGCGGCTGGGCTCGGTACCCGACGGGAGGGCAACGGGATCGTCATCGATTCGCAAGGGCTCGTGCTCACCATCGGCTATCTCATGATCGAGGCCGATGCGATCACCCTGAAACTGCATAGCGGTAAAACGATCCCAGCCGAGTATGTCGGCTACGACCACGATTCGGGATTCGGCTTGGTGCGTGCCCTCGCCCCGCTTGGCGTCAAGCCGATGCGTCTCGGAGACTCCGATACGATCACGGAAAACAACAACGTCTTGGTCGCCGGTGCCGGCGGCCGGCAATCGGTGATCGGAGCCAGCGTCGTCGAACGCCGCACGTTCACCGGTGGCTGGGAGTATCTCGTCGACCGGGCGATCTTCACCTCCCCGGCCCACCCGGACTGGGGTGGCGCGGCTCTGATCAATCCGAGCGGAGAATTGGTGGGGGTCGGTTCGCTGATGTTGCGCAACGTCACCGGTCAGTCGAGCGGGCCGCCGGGCAATATGTTCGTCCCGATCAACCTCTTGAAACCGATTCTGGCTGATCTGATCAGCGCCGGCCGCGCGAGCGGGGATTCCCGCCCCTGGATGGGACTGTTTACCCAGGATTGGGGACGCGAAGGGATCGTCATCACCTCGATGTGGGCCCAGGGGCCCGCCGCCAAAGCCGGCGTAAAGCCCGGCGACGTCATCGTCGGTGTCGGCCCGGTCCGCGTCCGCTCGCAAGATGAGTTCTTGCGCACGCTTTGGCGTCAGGGCCCGGCAGGCAGTGTGGTCGACCTTAAGGTGGTGCGTGACGGCAAGCCGGTCGATTTCAAAGTCAAGGCCGGCAGCCGCTACGACCTCCTCAAGCTCGGCGGACGTAGCTTCTAGTTCAGATCCGGCCACTCGGCAGTTCGAACAACCCGCTCGGCAACGTCGTGAAGAAGCGCAACACGTCCTCGCTCGCGATGACGTCGGCGTACTTCGCGTTCATGTCGCACAGATTGATGGCGTGGGAAGCCTGCGAGCGATCGAAACAGCCGTCTTCGACGATCGCCACGCGGTAGTTGAGACTGAAAGCATCGATCGCCGTCGCGCGGACGCAGCCGCTCGTCGTGGTTCCCGTGAGCACCAGCGAGTCGGCCTGCAACAGGGTCAGGAACGACTGGAGATCGGTGCCGAAGAACCCCGACGGTTTGCGCTTGTCGATGACGATGTCGTGGGCCGCCGGCGCCAACTCCGGAATGATAGTGTTGGGATCGAGGTTGGATTTGCGCTGCGGCGCCAGCGCCTGGGACGTGCGGCTGTTCTTCCACGACCAGCTGCCGCGATCCCAGCGGTCCGGGCGCGTTCGTCCCGTCGTATAGATGACCGGAATTCCCTGGTTGTGCGCCTGGTCGATCAGGCGCCGAATCACGGGGACCGCCGCCCAACCGTCTTCACCGCAGGAATTCGGCCAGCGCTTGATCGATTCCAGGATCGGTTCGGGACGATCGCCTACGAACCCGTAATTGACATCGATCACGAGTAGCACTGGGCGCTTGCCGAACCCGGCGTTCGCCCCGTAGCCGGACGCGGCGAAAACCTCTTTGTCACGGGCGGTCAGGAACTTGTCCCAGATACGCTCGGTCATGAATCCTCGCCCAGTGTGGTTCTTTCAGGATGACGTTGTGGTCGCCTTGTAGGCATCGACAATCTCAGAGCCGGTGGCGCGCCAAACGCCGGGATGACGGCAGATATAGCCGAGGGCTGCGTCGAGGGCACCTATTCGGTGCGGCACGCCAATCACGAACGGGTGCAGCGCGATCGCCATGACCCGTCCCGACGTCGCACCCTCGGCGTAGAGAACATCGAACTGGCGCCGGATCATCGCTGCGAATTCCTCGGCGGTGCGGTTGTAGCGCAAGAATGCCGGCAGATCGTTGATTTCGGAGGAGTATGGGATCGACATGACCGCGCGCCCGCTCGCGGTCATGCGATAGGGCTGGTCATCGTTGACGTAGTCGCAGAAGTAGTCGCACCCGAGTTCGGCCAGGATGTCGAGCGTATTCCAGGTAATGCGCACGCCGGGGCTGAGCCACCCCCTTGGGCGACGTTTGGTCGCTGCGGCAATGCGATCGAGCGCACTGGCGATGTATCGGCGTTCGGTCTCCTGGTCCATGCCGTCGACGTAGATCGAGTTGGTCTGCCCGTGCGCCATGAACTCCCAGCCGCGCTGCAGGCCCTCCTCGACGATCGCGGGATAGGCGTCGCAGACCTCGCTGTTGAGGGCGACCGTGGCACGAATGCGATGGCGCTCGAGAACATCCATCAATCGGAAGACCGCGACCCGGGCGCCATAGTCCCGAAGCGACCAGCCCAGCACGTCGGGCACCCCACCCGCACCGAAGGGAACAGGTTGATCGAGGTGGAAGAACTCGACGTTGGGGACGACCCAAAGCGCCAGCCGTGCACCGTCCGGCCAACGGAGGACGGGTCGGCGAATCATGGGGCTATACGGGAAAGGCCCCGTTCGCTGAGGTTTCATCGCCCGCCCTCCGAAACGCGCCATCGCAGCATGCGACACTTCCCCTCCTTTGACGAGCCGGTCCATGACGCACGAAGGTTGCCTAAGGTCTCGACGAAAGGATCAGGCCCTGGGATGAAGCTGCCGTGTGCCGCGTTTGCCATACTGGCCGGTGCTTTGACCGTCTACCTGGCGTGGCCAGCAGTTAGGATGCTGCCCGGGTCACGGGCTTCGTCTATGGCGTGACCACGCTCTCGCTCCACACCCAGACCTCGTTCATCAGCTGGGACCCGAGGCAATCCATGGTCAACGCCGTTCTCGCGGTGTTCGACATCCTCAGCAACGCCGCGGCTGGCTGCGAGTTGCTTTTGGTCAGCACAGCCGCTGGGGAAGCCAATCCCTTCCAGTTCGCATTGAGCTACGACGACCGTCCCGTTCAGTTCCGTGGCAATCAAGCGGTTCTGGAGCGCGTCGGCCGCGCCGAGGGGCCGACCGCCCGCGCGGGCAAGGGCCTTGACCATGAGTGCCCCACCGCAAAACGTTAACAACGCGGGCGTCCAACTGACGTTCATCGTTCGAGCGCCCTAAGCCGCGCGCGCTCCCCGACGGCGACCGGGAATGCCGGGATTTTGCTAGAAAATTAGTTCAAATTTGACGCAATTGTTTCGTTTTGGCGCGCCCGATTGTGCCAATGCAGGACAAATCCGTACGCTTACGTAGACCTCGAAACTACATAAAGAGGAAAAGATATAATGTTGTTTATCATAAATATTATTCACCATTCTTGACGCTTTTCGCACTGCAGCATCATTGGCACGTCGGTTGCTCCCTTAGTTAACAACAAGACGCAGGCGTAACAGCACGCCGCATATCGAGAATGAACCGAGACGTTGAGGCCAAGGGCCTAAGGCCCGACATCGACGAGTAGTGACTATGAAAAACTCGCGCAAAATCATGGCCGGCCTCCTCGGAACCGTTCTCGTACTCGGGGGCCCCGCCCTCGCCGCAGCGTCCGGCAATATCACGCTGAACGCCACGGTTCAGGGCATTCTCGCCATCACCGTGACGCCGACCTCGGCCGTGTCGGGCCTCGACCTCGCGACACAGGTGAGCCAGCTCAAGATCGCCACGGTGAACGCAGCGTCCAACAAACACACCGGCGACCCAGGGCGTCGGGCACCCCTGAGATATCGAGAATGAGATCAAGCGGCTCACGCGCCCATTTCGGTACCGTCGGGCTAGCGGCGAAGACCACGCGGGTTCCGTGCGTGTGGTGACGATCGGTATTGACGAAGCGATCGTTCTCGAACTGGATCGTGATCGTTCGCCCATCGGCGCCGGCGGCCGTCACCGGGACCACGAAGACCATGAGCGCCCACAGCGCCGCGATGGACCGCCTGGGCATCGCCCTATAGTCCGATCTCGCGCGCGATCAGGTTGCGTTGGATTTCGCTTGTCCCCTCCCCGAAGGTGTAGAGGCGCGAGTCGCGCCAGATTCGCTGCATGTCCGAGTCGAGCGAATAACCCGCGCTGGCGAGAATCTGCATGCCGTGATCGACAACGTACTGCAGCGTTTCCGACGCAACCAGCTTGGCTTGCGCAGCCTCCTTGCGACAGCGCTGACCAGTCGCGATCAGCCAAGCCAAGCGATAGAGCATCAGCCGCGCCAGATCGACGCGCGTCTGCATGTCGGCAAGGCGATGCTGAATGACCTGGAATCTTCCGATCGGTTGGCCGAACTGCACACGCTCTTTGGCGTGGCGCACCGCCATGTCGACGACCGCCTGGCACTGCCCGATAACGTTGGCGGCCTGGCCGGCGCGACTGAAATGCAGCGTCTGCATCAGGTGGCGGAACCCGCGCCCATCCTCACCGAGCAGGGCGGAACGCGGAACGAACACATCGTCGAACGCGATATCCCAGGAAGTGAGGCAGTTGTTTCCGACCTTCTCCAATTGCGTCATGTGGATCCCGGACGTGCCGCGCGGAATCATCAGCATCGACACGCCGTCGTTGCCTTTGGAACCCGGCACCGTGCGGCAGGCCGCGACCAGAAAGTCCGCAACGTTGGCGGCACTGATCCACGTCTTTCGCCCATTGACGCGCCAGCCGCCATCGACGGGAGACCCCCGAGTCGTGAGAGCTCCGGCGTCGCTGCCTGCTCCTGGCTCCGTCAGGGCCAGGGCGAAGCGCAGCCGTCCCTTGATCAGCAACGGCATGTACTCCTCGCGCTGGGCCACGCTGCCGTAGGTCATCAGCGACATGCCACCGAAGCAAACGGTGGTCGAGAATAGCGAGGCTGCCGTCGCCGCGTAGTAGCCGAGCCGCTCTTGAACCAGAGCGACCGTGATCCAGTCGTGGCCCGAACCGCCGTAACGTTCTTCGAAAGGCAAGCCGAGCATCCCCTGCTCGCCCATGAGCGGGATGAGGAAATCGGGTGGTTCATGCGCGCGGTCGCGGCGGCGCACCTCCTCGGGGGGCAAATGCTGGGCCACGAAACGATCGACGGAATCGAGAATGAGTCTTTGCTCGTCGCTGATGGAGAAGTCCACGGTGCAATCCTAGAGGCAGGAGAAGGTCGCTTCGATCATACGCGTCGCCCGCGGGCTGGCGTCGCGCCCGTCGTGCATCCGGTTCAATGCGTAACCAAACCCGACGCGGGCATCGGGGTCGGCAAACCCCTGGGCGCCGCCGGCCCCGGTGTGCCCGAACGAGCGCAGGTTTGGTCCCATCGGACGATGGGGCGGCGAACACAACATGAAACCCAGTCCCATGCGGAGCGGCACGGCACTCGCCACCGGTCGCCCGGTGGGTTGATCGGCGATGAACGGGGCCAAACCTTCGGGGCGCAACAGGCGTATCCCGCCCAGTTCACCGCCCCGGGCCAGCGCGCCGTAAATGGTCGCCACTCCACGCGCGGTACCGTGCCCGTTGAAGGCTGGAATCTCCGCCTGGCGGAAGCGCCGGGAGTTAAAATCCTCGCTGGCCGGCAGCGGCCGCCACATCCGAGCCTCGAGACTGTCCGGCGGAGCTGCCTTGGCAAGACCAATGACGTTTCCGGCCGACGGGATCATGGTGGCGCAGCGCGCAACGTCGGCCTCCGACAGCCCGATGGCATAGTCCGCCCCGAGCCGGGCGCAGACCTCGTCGTGTAGGAAGCGGCCGATCGTCTTTCCGGTAATGCGGCGGAGAATTTCGCCGGTCAGATGGCCCATGGTCGCCGAGTGATAGAATTGGGTCGAACCCGGCTGCCAAATCGGCCGCTGCGCCTCGATCGCGGCGATCATGGTCGGCCAATCGTAGATGGCGCTTTCGGGAGCGGCGTCGGTCACCGGAATACCAGCGAGATGGCTCATGATCTGGCGCACGGTGACGGCGTCCTTGCCGTTCCTGGCGAACTCGGGCCAGTAGCGCGCGACCGGAGCCTCGAGATCGAGCAGCCCACGATCGAACAGCATCGCCATACACGTAGCCGTCACCCCCTTGGCCACCGACATCATGCAAGCGAGCGTGTCGCGCTGCCATATGGCGCCGCTCGCTTGGTCACGCACGCCGCCCCAAAGGTCGACCACCATGCGGCCGTCGACCATGACAGCTACCGCCGCTCCGACCTCGTCACCAGAGCGGAAGTTCCCGGCGAAGGCCTCCCGGACCCGTTCGAACTTGGGATCGCACGTCCCCTCGACCGTCACCATCGCGACCTCAAAAAAAGGAGAGCGACGAGGCCCGAGGCCTCGTCGCTCGTCCGCAACCGACTAACCGCTAATGACTTCTTTCGTCACACGTTCCGCGATCTCCCCGAACTTGGGTTGGATCGCCTGCCAATTGAGGCGCAGCAACTTGTCGTGCGGCGCCGTCCGCGCTTTGACCTTGTCCTCGAGGGCCGTTTTGGTATTGACCATGCCCGATTGCATGGCGTTACCAAAGTTCTTCTGTTGCTCGACCTCGAGCGCGAAGTTAATGAACTCGAGCAGGAGATTGCGGTTCTTGGCCTTGATCGGCACGTGATACGAAAGCACGCCGATCGGCGCGCCGTCGGACGGCACGATGTAGTCCACCGGCGCACCGGCATCGACCATGGCGTAGGCGCGCGTCGCGGCGAAACCGGCGGCAATCAACGCCTCACCCCGCTCGATGATGCCGCTGACCTCGTTCACACTTTTGTACCAGCGAACGATATTGGGTTTCAGCCGCTTCAAGGCTTCGATGCCCGGCGTGATATTGGTCTCACTGCCGCCGTTTTGCAGCGTCGCAATCATGACAAGTTCGTAGAACGTGCCGCCGGAAACATCCGGCAACACGATCTGTCCCTTGAAGCGGGGATCCCACAGATCCCTCCAGGAACGCGGCGGATTGGAGACGCGGTCCTTGCGGTACAAGAAGCCCGAATCGATGTAGTTGAAGCCGACCGCCTTCTTGTTGTAGCCGTCGTAGAAGGCCGGGTGCACGTCTCTCAGGTTCGGGATCATTTCCGGCGTCAAGTCGAGGAACAGGTCCGGAATCGTGAGCGCCCGCATGGCGACCGGCAGCGACAGGAACGGCAGGTCGATCTCGGGATTGTCCTTGTTGATGATCGCCGAATTCAGCCACTCGTCCGGCGCACCGTATTTGAACTCGAACTTGACCCCGGTCTTGCGCTCGAACGGCTGCAGCACCGTCGCGCGGTAGCGCTCCTCGTAGACGCCGCCGAACAGCGTGCTGACGATCGTGCGAGCCTGCGCTCGCGTCACATAGGGGAAGCCGGCAATGACGCCAGCGGTCGCCGCCCCGGCGGCCAAAATGGTACGCCGGGACATTCCGTCCTGTTTCGGAGATTTTCTGTTCATCGGTACACCCGTTCCTTTCCGGTTGGATTCAACGACTGAGCAACCTGACGGCCCCGGAGGGCCATGACAGGGCAACTTTGGCGCCGGTGGCAAAGCGCACCCCCGTCGCTCCGCGGTTGGCTTCACGCACAACCAATCGACGCTGGCCACTCCGCCCGGGAACCATGACCTCGTAGGTCGAGGCATTGCCGTGATAGACCGCCGAGGCGACACTCCCGGCGACGCTGTTGGACGAAGTCCCTGCATCGCCCTCGCCGATCGTGATGTGTTCGGCACGCAACGCGACCTCAATCGTGGCACCTGTTGCCGCTTGGATCGCATCCGTGCTCTCGACGGCAATGCCGTCGGCGTCGAGGGCGGTAAGAGGCCCACGGGACCCGAGGACGCTGGCCGGCACGAAGTTGGCAACACCCATGAAGTCCGCGACAAACTTGGTCTGCGGTCGCTCGAACACTTCGGCCGGCGTGCCGAGTTGTTCGATACACCCCATGTTCATGACCGCGATGCGATCCGACAGGATCAGGGCTTCTTCCTGGTCGTGGGTCACGAAAATCGACGTGATACCGATGCGACGCGTCAGTTCCCGCAGTTCCACCTGCATCGTGTCACGGAGTTTCCGGTCGAGCGCGCCGAATGGTTCGTCCAGAAGAAGTACGCTTGGCTGGATCACCAAGGCGCGCGCCAGGGCCACCCGTTGTTGCTGCCCCCCAGAAAGTTGATGCGGATAACGCGCGTTGAACCCGGGCAACCGCACCAGTTCCAACGCCCGGTTAATGTTGGTCGAGCGTTGATCGGCCGCAACCCCGCGCATGCGTAGGCCGAAGGAGACGTTTTCTTCCACCGTCATGTGCGGAAACAACGCATGGCTCTGGAACACCATGCCGATGTTGCGTTTGTGAGTGGGAATGTTCGTCACGTCGATGTTGCCGAGCGACACCGATCCCGCGTCGGATTCGACCAGGCCGGCGACGACCCGGAGCGTCGTTGTCTTGCCGCACCCGCTAGGTCCCAGCAGGGTGACGAACTCGCCCTTGGCGATGGCCAACGACACGCCGTCGATCGCTGCCGTCTGCCCGTAGCGTTTGGCAACTTTCTTCAATTCGACTGTCGTCATCGCTATACGCCCAAGACCTTGCGCAACCCTACGACGCGTTCGAGGATCACCGCCGCTCCCAAAGAGAAGAGGATCAGCATCGTCGAGATCGCCGCGATCGAGGGATCGAAGTTGAATTCGACATAGCTCAGGATCGCGAGCGGCAACGTGTTGGTTCGCGCACTCGTCAGGAACAGGGAAACCGAGACATTGTCGAACGACACGATGAACGAGAACAGCATGCCGGCGATGATCCCGGGGCGGATCAAAGGCAAGGTCACATGCCAGAACGTACGCCAATTGTTCGCGCCCAGGGTTCGGGCTGCCTCCTCGACGGTGACGTCGACCCGTGAAAGCGACGCGATCACGGTGCGCACGAGGTAGGGAAACGTGATCAGAACGTGGGCGCCGATGAGCCGGAAAAAAATGTCGCGAATACCGACCGTGGCGAACCCGAGCAGGATCGAAAGTCCGATGACGATCGATGGCACGATCAAAGGGGCGAGCAAGAATGTCTGGATCGCATCACGGCCCGGGAAACGCTTGCGCACGATGGCCAACGCCGCGGCCACGGCGATCGGCGCTGCGATCACGGTCGAAATCAACGCCAGCCAGGCGCTGTTGACGGCGGAACGCGTGAATAAAGAGTAGTTGAGTGCGTAGTCGTACCATTGGAATGAAAACGACTTCGGCGGGAACTCCGGCACCTTGCCGCCGCTGAACGACACCACGGCCACGATGAGGATCGGCGCCATGATGAAGACGATCAAAAAGCCGATGTAGACGTGAAAGGCCCGTGTCATCGGGCCTGAACCCCGAGCGCACCGACGCGCGACAGCACGCGAACATAGAAGAACACGATTCCGACCGACACCGACAACAGCAGGGCTGCGACCGTCGCTCCGAACGGCCAGTTAAACAGCGTCACGAACTGATGATAGATGAGCGTGGTGATGAAATTGGGCCCACTGCCGCCCAACACCGCCGGCGTGACATAGGCCGACATCGCTAGACTGAAGACGATCGTCGTGCCCGCCCCGATCCCCGGGAGCGCCAATGGCAAGATCACGTGCCACAGCGTCCGCAGTCGATTGGCCCCCAGCGTCGTCGCCGCTTCGGCCAATAACGGATCGATGCGTTCGAGCGCGGCCAAGATCGACAACACCATGAATGGCATGACGATGTGCACCAGCCCGACCACGATCGCGATGTTGGTGAACATGAGCTTCACGGGCGTGTCGATCAGGCCGAGGCCGATCAACGCGTTGTTGATGACGCCGCGGTTGCCAAGGATCACGATCCAGCCATAGGAGCTCACCACGATGCTGACGAGCAGTGGCGAAAGGACGAGAATCGTCAACATGCCCCGCCAGCGCTTCGAGGTTTTCCACATGAAGTGGGCCAACGGATAACCGGTGAGCACCGAAAGCGTGGTCGTGATCAGCGACAGATAGAGCGTCCTGCCGAGAATCCCGAGGTAGAACGAGTCGCCGAGCAACTTTGCGTAGTTGGCGAGCGTGAAGCCGCCGGCCGTTTGCGCCCCCTGCTGCCCCACGAAAAAACTGAACCGCACCAGGTAGCCCACCGGCATGACCAGCAGCGCCACCATGATCATGACGGCGGGCGTCAAGAAAAAAAGCGCGGTCCGCGTCTTCATCATCGGGAAACGCTACTCTGCGGCAGCGCGGCGGCCGAAGCCTGACCAACCCTCGGCGAGGCGACGACTCGGAACGACCGTCGCGAAATAGAGTCCCATCACCTCGAGCGAGGCATCGTGCATCGCACGCATGCGGTCGCGAGCGGCCACCGCATCGGAGGGCACAACGACGTGATAGTCCCGAAGTTTCCCCTCGCGCACGGTAGACTCGACGCAGGCTTGTGTAGCGGTGCCGACGCATACGATCGTCCGAATGCCGTTCGACCGCAGCAGGTTGTCGAGGCGCGTGTCGGTGAAGGCGCTGTAACGATGCTTGACCACGATCGGTTCACCGGTTTTGACCGGGAGTTCATCGACCTGTCTGCCGCCCCAGGAGTTCGGTAGACAGCACTGCTGGCGCAAGTTGGTCTCTCCGACCGTGAACAGCCAGGACGGGCCGCCCACCATGTCGCCATAGCTCGCCTGGACGTGCACGACCATCGCCCCGGTGCGACGCGCCTGATCGAGCAGACCTACGATCGCGGGAATAATTGAACGGTTGTGTTGCAGCCCCTCACCGCTCTGCCCCATAACGCCGTCGGCATGGCAGAAGTCGTTCTGCATATCGATGATCACGAGTGCGGTCCGGCCGGGCGCGATCAGCTCTTCGAACGTCCGCGGCGCGACGGCTTTTTTGGCTTCGATCTGCCACCCGCGTAGCCCCGGCGCTGCGCCGCGCCAGAGTTCGGCGATCGTGGCGGAGTCGGTGACGACGCCCATGGTCATCGCGAACTTGCGTAACGATGCGTCGTGACGCTCCTTGGCGTAGGACGCACACGAGTCACCCGCTATGACGACGAAATAGTTGCGGAAGAACGCATCCCGGGCCGTCGACTCGACACAGCCCGAGGTGATTACCCCGGTCGCCACGATCGTCTTGATGCCGTTGCTGCGCAGGTAGAGATCGATCTCGGTGTCCCAGAAGGCGCTATAGCGATGTTTGGTAATGACGACCTCGTTCTTCGCCTCGCTCGGGCGAATCGGGTCGAACCAATCGGCACCCCAAGACCCTTCGGCACACCGGACCGGTGAAACGCCGCCCTTGGAAAGCTGTTCGGCCAGCGGTTCGCCCTGCACGATCTCGTCGTAGGTGGCGCGGACCCAAATGATCAGGGTCCCCGCCCGGCGCGCGGCTGCGACGAGCGGTTCGAGCGCCGCAGCCATCGGGGGCATCATCGCCATGTCGGCCCCCGCCTTGGCGTGATAGCCCTGCGGGTGGCAAAAGTCGTTCTGGACATCGATCACGACAAGGGCCGTCGTCGCAGGATCGATCTTTTCACGCAGGGTCAGCTGCCGTCCTTTGGCCGTCATGGTTTCCCCCCCAAGGCTGAAACGGCCGCCGAGAAACCGGCGGCCGCAATATTAGGTGTTCAGGTGACGACCTCACGCTGCCAGCGCTCGTCCATCGCCCGCATCTTGGGGGCGAGCTTGGGCCAGTCGATCCGCATGAGTTGGGCGTGGGCTGGTACGCGCTCTTTGGCGCGTCCTTTGAGTTCCGCCTTCTTGCTGCACGGCCCGAACTCGATCCCGTTGGCGAACCCTTCTTGCGGTTCTTTGCTGATCGCCCAGTTGGCGAATTCGACGGCGAGATCGCGGTTGCGCGAGTTCTTGAGGACATGGAAGGACAGCACACCGACGGGTGTGCCCTCCTTGGGCGCAACCCATTCGACCGGCTTGCCGGCGTCCTTGAGCGTGTAGATACGCGAAGAGGCCAAGCCGCCGGCCCACGCTTCTTCGCGCTCGAAGAGCTGGGCAGCCTCGGGCGCGCTCTTGTACCACCGGAAGACGTTCGGCTTCAGGCGCTTCATCGCCTCCCAGCCGGGCTCCAGATTGTCGATGCTGCCGCCGTTGATCAGCGCCGCCAACACCACCGTCTCGAACGCGAAGCCGCCGGAGAGATCGGTGATCGTGACTTTGCCCTTCAGTTCGGGGCGCCACAGGTCGTGCCAGGAGGTCGGCGCCGGCTTCACGTGATTGACGTGAAAGCCGATTCCATAGGGCGCATAGTTGAAGCCGACCGCCTTGCGGTCATAGATGTCGTAGAACAGCGGATCGAGGTCCGCGGCGTTCGGCACAAGGCTCGTCGGCAGATCGATGAATACGTCCTTCGTGTCCTTGGCCGACATGGCCAATGGATAAGACAGGAAGGCGAGGTCGAAATCCGGCGCGTCCTTCGTTGCCAAGACTTTCGCATAGACCTCGTTGCTGCCTTGAAACTGAAGACTGATCTTCCGCCCCGTCTTCTTCTCGAACGGCTCGACCACGTGTGGCCGGAAGTTCTGCTCGTAGATGCCGCCCGGAATGCTGAACACCAACTCGCGGTTCTGGGCGCGAACGATCGCTGGGAAGCCGGCGATCACCCCGGCTGCAGCGGCGCCTTTCAGCAACGTTCGGCGGGATGTCGAAAATGTCTGTTTCTTCACGGTTTTCCTCCGGGAACGCCGAACTTTGTCCGGACTTGTGTATGAGCGAAGGATAGTCTGATCCCCCCCGACAGGCAACCTCAGCGCCAACCGAGATTGCCGGGGTTCAAGCGACGATCCGGGTCGAGCAGATCCTTGATTTCCGTCAGCAATTGATAGGCGCCGGGCTCCATGGCCTCGGGCAGACGGTAGTACTTCCCGATTTGCGAGGTAATAGCACCGATATCGAAGAATGCATCACGCAACTCGGCGCGTATGCGCTGAACCACGGCGCGTGCATCAGGATTCGGTTTGGCCTTGACGAACTTGGCGATCTTCTGCGCGTCGAGGTGGCGTCGGTGCAGGGGTGAAATCTCGTCGAACCAGTAGAACATCGGCTCGATCAACCAATAGGGACCATTGATAGTCGAGAGAAACGCGTAGCGAATCTCATGCCAGTCGAGTTCGTCCTTGCGCGCGGCGAAGAACGCTTGAACGGCATCGACCGCTGTTTCGACTCGGGACAAGGGAAACATGGCATGGACCGGAACCCAGCGCTCGCCCTCGAGGCCGAGGAACCCGCGGATCGAAAACGGTCGCGCCCGCATCGCAATAGGGACGCTCGGTTCGATCTCGCGACCCCGTTCGAGGCACACCCGTCGAGCCAATTCCGCCGCATACTGGGCCGCAACCTCGTCGATGCCCTCGATGGTGAGGTGCAGGGACCATTCGACGTCATCGAGCACGCCACGACCGGCCCGCACGACGCGAAGCGAATCGCGCAAACCCTCGGTCAGCGAGCGACCCGATCGAATGACATCGCCCAGGGTCTTGGCGCCCTCCATCAAGCTCACTTTGGTCGAGGTGCGGTTCTTGAGCGGGTCCATCCCGAAGCTCTTGTTCGTGACGCCGAGACGCGCCACACCCGCCATAGCGAGCGCCATGTCCTTCAGTGTGTCGAACGAAAACGAGGCGAATACCGCCCCGGCCGGAATCGGCTGAATGCGCAGCGTGACCTTGGTCTTGATGCCGTAGGCTCCGGTGTCCCCCATGAACAGCCCGGTGAGGTCGGGACCGTAGTAACGGTAGAAGTCGGACTTGGTGCGCGTCACGCCCGAAGATCCAGTGTGGATCACGCGACCGTCCGCGAGCACGACTTCGAGACCCAACACGTTGTCCATGGAGCCCGGGACGTTCTGGGCCATACCGCCGCCAACCGTCGACACCACGCCTGAGATCGGGCCGGAGATCACGGTGCGCAAACCACGGGGTTGCAAGGCCTCCCGC
The DNA here is from genome assembly GCA_016869765.1 of Alphaproteobacteria bacterium. Classification (GTDB taxonomy): domain Bacteria; phylum Pseudomonadota; class Alphaproteobacteria; order SHVP01; family SHVP01; genus SHVP01. Next base: position 29,999 of record VGES01000027.1, on the reverse strand, counting down.
ACCTGAGCCCACGTGCATCCAGCGCCGACCCGGATGTATAGGTCCTGCTCGTTGACCTCTTCGATCTGATTGAGCCGACCCAGGTCGAGCATGATGGTCCCGGCTCGCTCCGGCACGTAGCCTTTGGTGTAGGACATGCCCCCGCCTCGTGGCGCGACGTATAGGCCGGCCTCCCGTGCCGCCTTCATCACTGCGGCGACCTGCGCTGTGTCGGCCGGGCGCACGACCGCTTCGGCAAGTACGGCATCGGGCCAGAAAAAGATGTCCTGGGACATCAACTCCCGTTCCGCCTTGTCGGTGATGCAATGCTCGCGCCCGACGACGGCAGCGATTCGCTCGATGGTGGTCATAGTCGACCTCCTTGGTCTTCGACGTCCGTGATGAATGCCTCGATCGCCGACGCCGCAGTCGCCGGAACGGGCGACAAACGGGCAATCTTGGACTGGGGCGCGACGGCGCGTGCGTGATCGAAGCAGGCTCGGAACGGATCGGTGTCGCGAACCGCGAGCAACAGCGGGGTCGCGAGTTCCGCCAAGTGTCGCCGCATCGGAAAGGCGAACGCCGCGTCCCAAGCGGGTTTGAAGGACTCGGGGTGTTTGATCATCTCGACCACGTGGGCGTGGAGGCGCTTAGGATCTAGTTCAGGTTCGATCCAACGGGTTGCCGCCAGCGTCTTCTCGTACCACGGATAAAAGAGCTGCTGATCACGCAGGTGATGCCACATGGTCGTCAGATGATGACCATCCCACACCGGGTCGGCCGACGGCGCCCAGCGTGGCGCCATCGCGGCGCGTTCGGCATCGGTCAGGACCATCGGCCCTTCGAGGCACAACCCAGCCACCAACTTGTCCGATCGCCGCGCGACTTCGACGGCCACCGCCGCCCCGACACTGGCGCCATAAATATACGCACGGCGAACCCCGAGCACGCCGAGCGTCGCCGTAATGGCCAGGGCATAGGTTTCGATGGCGTGACGCTCGCGCGGCAACCCATCCGAATCGCCGTGGCCCGGGGGATCGATCGCGAAAACGGGGCGGTGACGGGATGCTTCCTTGGCAAGGCTTTCGCACAACAGCGACGAACCGGGTAGCGGGGGCACGACAACGAGTGGCGTGCCCTCCCCCCGCTCCTGATAGTGCCGCACCATTAACTGGCGGCCCTCGATCTCGACGTAGCGCGGCGTGGCGCGACCGGGAATCGCTCCGACCTTGCTCGGCGCGGACGGCGCGTCGCCACGAGCGGGGTGACGAAGCAGCAGTTCCAGTTCCTTGAGCGTGGCTTCGGTCTTGTCGCGCGGGACCTCCTGGGTCCAAACCGAGGCGGGAAAACGTTTGAGGGTGCGAAACTGCGAGTCGCCCGGACGCGCCCCGAAACAAACCGGAACGCTAAGGTGGTCGATCGCCTCGCGCCCGTTGTGCCGGAACGCGGCCGAGTAGGCCACCTTGTAGCCGTTGCCCGCCATCAGCATCTCCTTTACACCACGATGCAGGAACGCGAGGTCGGGCACGTCCTGGTCGGCGCGATGGGCGCCGTCGTGCTTGTTCCATGGCCAGAAGACGTGTTGTTCGCGATAACGGAACCACAACCATGAGAGATGCGACCCATCCCACTGAGGTGTGATGTCGGGAAGATAGTGCTTGAGGTAGTCGTCGCGTACTTCGGCTGTGAACATCGGATAGCCGTCAGCCAGAGCCATCGCCGTCCGCTTGGGATGGCGGCGTGCGAACTCGACCGCGATCGACCCCCCGGTGTGGCGCCCATAGACGGCGCACTGCTCGATACCGAGCGCGTCCAGGGTCTCGGCCAACGCATCAGCGAAATCTTCGATCTCGGGCTTGGGGTGATTGAGCGGGTCCGACATGCCGTAGCCCGGCGTGTCGATGGCGATCGCCGTAAAGTGTTTGGCGAACAGGCTGATCTGCAGCTCGAAGACCTCGCTCGAAACGGGCGAAGCGTGAAGCAAGAGGACCGCAGGCCCCTTCCCCGTGCGCCGGTAGTGGATCCGTCGCCGTCCCACGGTGACGAAGTGTTTTTTGATCTTCATGGTTTGCCCTTGCTCGCTTCACGAAGTTCCCGACGCAGCACCTTACCCAACGTGTTGCGCGGCAATCGTTCGAGAAAACGAATCTCCTTGGGAAGTTTGAAGCGCGCGATCTGTTCCTCGCATAGCGCCATGAGCGCCTCCCGGCCGACATCGTGGCCCGTCTTGACGACCACGAACGCGGTCACCGCTTCACCCCAGTAGTCGTGGGGCAGGCCCACCACGGCTGCCTCAGCGACAGAGGGATGGGCTAGCAGCACCTCTTCGATCTCCCGCGGGTAGATGTTCTCGCCGCCCGAAATGATCATGTCGTTCTTGCGATCGACGATATAGACGTACCCCTCGTCATCGCGGCGCGCCATGTCGCCGGCGCTGAACCATTCGCCCCGGTATGCGGCGGCGGTCTGCTCGGGTGACTTGAGGTAGCCGCTGAACATAAACGGCGAGCGGCTGTAGAGCTCGCCGACGACCCCCACGGGGCACTCCTCCCCGTTCTCGTCCAGGGTGCGAACTTCGGTCAGGGGAAACGGCAATCCGACGCACTGGATCTTGCGCAACTGATCCACGGGACGCAGGCAGGTGACGATCGAGGCCTCGGTCGAACCGTATCGCTCGACGAGACGCCCCTCGCCGATGCGTTCGATGATCGGTTCCTTCATCGCCTGGGCGAGCGGCGCCGTGCCCGAGAACACCGTCTTCAGGCTCGCGATGTCGTGGCGGCGGCCGTGGTCGGGCAAGGCCAGCATTGCCGCGAAATGGGTGGGCACCATGTAGACACTCGTTGCCTTGATTCGCGCCGCCGCCGCCAACAGTTGCTCGATCTCGAAACGCGGCAGAATCTCGGCAAAACCGCCAAAGAACACCGGCGCAAATGCCATGAGAAAGCCAGAGCCATGGAACATTGGTGTCGTCGCTAGGGCTCGGTCGTCGGGCGAGTAACAGGCATGTTCTGCGGCCATCCCGAACGCCGTGAGGATTCGGCAACGATGCGACAGCATCACGCCTTTGGGGCGCCCCGTGGCGCCCGAGGTGTAAGGGACCGTGAAGATGTCGTCTTCGCTGACCGCTGCCGTCGGCGGGCTGGCGCGGACGGACGCCAGTCGCGACTCATAGTCAGGCCCGATGATCACGACCCGCTCGCCATGCGGCCCGCGTACGGAACGTGCTTTCTGCTCGGTCGCCGGATGCGCAACCAGCAGGAGCGTTTCGGCGTGACCGAGGATGTATTCGATCTCGGGGACACTTGCGTTGGGTCCTATGGTGACCACCGGATGGGCCGCCGCCGCGAGACCACAGACGACCTCGATGTATTCGAGGCTGTTCGGAGCCAACAGCGCGACTCGGGCGCCCACAGGCAAACCGAACGCCGCCGCCATTTGCGAGACACGGTCGACACGCTCAATCAACTGACGGTAGGTCAGTTGTCGGCTGCCCTCGGCGAGTGCCACCTTGGTCGGCGTACGGCGAGCCGCGGCCCGAATACCATCGGTCAAGATTATGCCGCGCCGGCGGCGCTCGGGGCCCGGCGAAGGACGTTCGCCTGTCATACCTAAGAACGGTTCAGGCGGTCCCGCAACTCGCGGTGCAGAATTTTCCCGGCTGCGTTGCGCGGCAATGCATCAACGAAGTGAAAATTCTTGGGCAACTTGTAGCGGGACAGCGTCTCGGCGCAGAACGTTTTGAGTTCGTCGGCGGTTGGGTGGGCTCCCGGCCGTAGCACCACGAAGGCGTTCACGGCCTCACCCCAATAGTCGTCCTTCTTGCCGACGATCGCGGCTTCGAGGACCGCGGGATGGTGGTGCAACCGCTCCTCGATCTCACGCGGGAAGATGTTCTGCCCGCCCGAAATGATCACATTCTTCTTGCGGTCGACGAGATAGAGGTACCCCTCTTCGTCGAGGCGACCGAGATCACCGACCGACACCCAACCGTTTCGGTAGGCCTCCGCGGTCTCGGCCGGCTTGTTCCAATAGCCGTTGAACAGCCATGCGTTCTTCACCCAGACCTCGCCGACAATCCCCGGTGGGACCAATGCCCCCGCCTCGTCGCGCAACTCGAGCCAAACCCCGACGTTGGGTTGGCCGACGCACTGATGCTTGCGCAGTTGATCGCGCGGCCGCAGCGTCGTGCACGAGCCGGTTTCGGTCGAGCCATAGGATTCAAAGAGGATGTTGTCGCCGAAGAACTCGACGATCCGCTCCTTGGTCGCCTGCGGCAGCGGCGCTGCGTTCGAATGGATCACCTTGAGCGACTTGAGGTCGTAGTGACGCAGTTTTTCGGCGCCGAGACTGAACATGGCGTGAAAATGGGTCGGCACCATGAACATGCTGGAAATGCGCTGTTCGTTCACCGCCTTGAGCATGGCCTCCGGCTCGTAACGCGGCAGAATGTGAGTCGTGCCGCCGAAGAACGCCGGCGCCAACGCGTTGATGAAGCCCGCGCCGGTGAAGAAAGGGGACATGGCCAAGCCTCGCGCATCAGGCGTATAGCAACCATAGTTGGCCGCCATCGTGAACAGCATGTGATTGACCCGCGAGCGATGCGACAGCATCACACCCTTGGGCTGGCCGGTCGTTCCCGAGGTGTAGGGTACGCTGAACACGTCCCACTCTTCGAGCGCAACGCTGGGTGCGGTGTCCTTGCCCTGGGCAATCAACGTTTCGTAGTCGTCTGGGCCAGAGCCATTGCGGTCGATGATCACGATCCGTTCGACGGTCTTCAGGTCGGCCGAACGCGCCACCGCCTCGGCGTCCTTGTGCACGAACAGGACGCGGGCACCCGCATCGTTACAGATGTAACCGAGCTCGGTCGCCGTCGCCCGGGGGTTGACCATCGCGGGCGCAACCCCGGCTTCCGCGGATCCCACCGTGACTTCGAGGTATTCCGAGCAGTTCGGCGCCATGATCGCAGAGTGATCGCCCTTGCGAAGCCCGAGGCCCATCACCGTGTTGGAAACCCGGTTGATCCGCGCCAGCAATTGGCGGAACGTTGTGCTGCGGCGCTCCTCGGTGAGCGCCGGCCGATCGGGATCCCGCGCCGCCGCTGTGCGGATCCCCTCCGCGATCGTCACTGCGCGGTATGACGCCGGACGTTCGGTTTGCAAATCCATCTCAGTACCTCGGTCGACGCGGCATCGGGATTTCGCCGTACTTCTTGAACTCCGGCGGTAGCACGGGCCGGTGTTCGGGATAATACGTGTACGGAACCGGATCGCGCAGCTTGGTGGTCAACGGACCTCCCACGCTGCGCAGCAGGTAGAGCGCGCCGGTCTTGCTGCCGTACGGCCCGTGCACGACCTCGGGTGGTCGCCAGCAGTAGGCGCCGGCATGGACGAGCCCGAGATTGCCCGCGACCTCCCCCGCCAGGACGTAGATTTCCTGCACCACAGGGTGGGTCTCGGGTCGGGTCTCGTGCTTGAACGCCGGCGCCGCCGTCAGATAGGTCATGTCGCCGTTGGCTGGGTCTTTGAACAACAGACGGATACGCGAACCCTGAGAAATCTCGGCCAAGCCCATCGCCTGGAGATCGGCGTTCCACTCGCCTTGATGCACATCGATGAATTCGACGACGCGACGCGGATCGGGCGCCGGGAGATTTGGCGCGGCGGATACGGTCGCTGAGTAGAACGTCAGGAGCACCGCGCCGCCGGCCGACCCCTGCTGGTGGCGGACGTAACCCGCCGGCAGATGGGCGTAGGTGTCGGGACCGTAACGCCGGCCGTTGATCGTCAGTTCGCCGTCGAGCACGTAGAACTCTTCATCGCAGGCCAGAGTCTCCGGCAGTGCGCGCGTCCAGCCCGCGGGATAGCGAACCAGGCGACTCGAGTCGCCTGGGGAGTCACTCGACATCACCTTGGATTCGACGTCGTCGCGCATGCCGCCGGGAACGCCACGCGACCACGGCACGAACTGGGTTTGCAGCCACTCGATGTGCGGACGTCCCATGGCGATTCCTCACGACGACGGGTTGGAAAGGGCCGACAACCAGCCCTTCGGAGTGTACTTGAGACCACCCTTGGGCAACTTGAACACCCGCAAGGCGTTGTCGCGCATGATCTTCTGCTTGGCGCCTGGGCGATAGCCGTGCTCTTCGACCTCGCGCACGGCCCGCAGCGGATCGATCACCGGCCAATCGGTGCCGAACAGGAACTTATCCTGCCCATAGGTGTTGGCGTAGTGAATGATCTGTTTGGGCCAGTGCTTGGGGGCGTAGGCATCACCGCCGATGTAGATATTCTCGTGCTTCCATGCCATCGAGATCATCTCGTCGGTCCAGGGCACCCCCAGATGAATGCCGAGGAGCCGCAGTTCCGGGTAGAGGATCGCGACGCGATCCAAGGTGATCGGACGCCCGACCGATGGTAGACGGCGATCCCGCTGATAGATCAGATTGTGACCGACCTGCATCATGATCGGGATATCGAGTTCGATGCACTTGGCATAGATCGGGAAGACATAAGCATGGTCCGGCGCCAGGTCGAACCAATGCGGATAGTAGTGCGCACCGACAAAACCCAGTTCCTTGACGGCATGTTCGAGTTCCCGAAGCTGTTGCATGCCGAGGGTCGGGTCGACGCCGGCAAGGCCCGAGAACCGATCGGGGTACTTCTTGCAGATTTCGGCCACCCGTTCGTATGCGATGTGCACGGAACCTTTGACGCGCAGATCGCCGGCCCGAACCGCGATCAATAGGGACCGTTCGATCCCGGCCGCGTCCATCATTTTCAAGTAGCGTTCGATCGTGACTCCCGAACGGGTGTCCTTCGTCTGGCGCACCTGCTTGCCGAAGGTCTCGTCGCTCGGCGATTCGCCGCGGGACACTTCGCGCGGCGTCCGCAGATTGACCACGATATCGATCGTTCCTTTTACACCAGCCATGATTATCCCCTCGCGTGTGAAACCGAATCGCCGACGTTGCGACGTGCGCTGTCGGGAAGACGATAGCTGCCGTCCTTTACCCGGACGCATGCGACCTGATGTCCTGTGGCCGGCATCTCCATGGCGGGACGCGCCTGGCTGCACACCGGCATCGCGATCGGACATCGTGGTGCAAACGGGCACCCGCTGGGCAAACGGACCGCGCTCGGAACCTCGCCGCTCAAAACATGGCGTGCCAAGCGTTCATCCGGATCCGGCGGGAGGTGGGCGGACAGCAGCGACTGGGTGTATGGATGGACGGGGTGTTCGAATACTTTCGCCGATGGCCCCTCTTCGACGACCATACCGAGGTAGAGGACGAGGATTCGATGGCTGACCAGGCGAACGGTGTCGAGGTCGTGGGAAATGAACAGCATCGCGACGCCGGTGTCGCGCTGCAGGTCGCGCAGCAGTTCGAGGATTCCGGCGCGCACCGACAAGTCGAGCGAGCTGGTCGGTTCGTCGAGCACGATCAGCTTTGGCCGGGTCGCAATGGCGCGCGCGATACATACGCGCTGGAGCTGACCGCCCGACAGTTCGTGCGGAAAACGTGTGAGTAGTTCGGCGCTCAGCCGAACCTGGTCGGCGATCTCCCTGACCCTGACGGCCCGCGCCTCGCGATCGAGTTCGGTGTGCAACTTGAGCAACTCACCGATCAGGTTGCCCACGGTCATGCGCGGATTGAGGGCCCCGTAAGGGTCCTGAAACACGATCTGCATGCGATCCCGCAGTGGACGGGCCGCCTGCGGGCTGGTCTTCGAAACGTCCTGTCCGTCGAACACGATCTTGCCCGAGGTCGGGGTGATCAATTTGACGACGGCACGACCAATGGTGCTCTTGCCCGATCCACTTTCGCCGACCAGACCGACCGTCTCACCCGCTGTCATGGCGAACGACACGCCGTTCACGGCATGAATCACCTGACCGGCCCGCGGCCCGGGGAAGTGCTTCACCAGTCCTTCGACCGTCACGAGCGGGGCGCTACTGGACACGGGTCCCCCGCGCCACGACGTGGCAAAGCGCCCGTTGCCCGTCACGTACCGTCACGAGCGGGGGTTCCGTCGTGCAGGCCGCCTCCGCTTCGGGGCAACGATCCCGGTAGTGACAGCCACTCGGCAATGCGTAGAGGTTGGGTGGCAAACCACCCACTTTGGCGTAACCGCGAGCCGCAATCTGCTTGGGCGTCGAGGCAATGAGGGCTTTCGTGTACGGGTGGGCCGGCCGCTTGAAGATGTCGGCGACCTTGCCTTGTTCGACGATGCGACCAGCGAACATGACCGCCATGCGATGGCAATAGTGGGCGACGATGCCGAGGTCGTGGGTGATGATCATCGCCGCGAGCCGGCGCGCCTGTACCAGTTCCATCAGCAGATCGAGGATTTGGGCCTGCACCGTGACGTCGAGGCCGGTCGTCGGTTCGTCGGCGATGAGCAGTCGCGGCCCGTTGACGAGCGCCATGGCGATCAACACCCGTTGCGCCATGCCGCCCGACAGTTCGTGCGGCCACGCGCGGGCGCGCTGCTCGGGATCGGGAATCCCGACCGTCGCCAGCATCTCGACCGCGTTGCGGCGCGCCTCGTCATCGGAGACCGCGCGATGGGCCTTCTGGATTCGCACCAGCTGATCCCCGATCCGTTTGAGCGGATCGAGCGAGGTTTTGGGCGACTGGACGATCAGCGTGATCTGATCGCCGCGCAGGCGATTGAGCGTCGCCGGCGACATCGCCAGCAGATCGTCTCCGGCGAAGCGCGCCGTGCCGGCCACGACCTTGGCGGCTGGGGGCAGAAGCCCGATGACCGACATTGCGGTCAGCGACTTTCCGGCCCCGGTTTCCCCGACGATTCCGACGACTTCCCCTTCACCGACGGCAAAAGACACGCCGTTGAGCGCCGTCGCGACCCGAATGCGGTTGCCGAGGTCGCGCGTGATGAAGTGCGTGTGGAGGTTCTCCACCTCGAGCAGGCTCATCGCGCTGCCGTCCGTCGCTTGGGATCGAGCAGGTCCTGGAGGCCATCGCCCAGCAGATTGAACCCGAGCACCACGCCGACCAGGGCCAAGCCCGGGAAGGTCGCCACCCACCATTCGCCACTGATGATGTACTCCGCCCCTTGGCGGATCATCGCGCCCCACTCCGGCGTCGGCGGTTGAATACCGACTCCGATGAAGGCCAGCGTTGCGCTGATGCGGACCGCCCAGGCCATTCGAACGGCGATGAGCGCGGTTGCCCCGCGTATGGCGTTGGGCAGCAAATGGACGAACAGAATCCGCCACGTCGGATTGCCCGCGGCCACGGCGGCCTCGACGAACGGGCTCGAGCGCAACGCCAACACTTCCGAGCGCACGATGCGGGCGAAAATCGGCGAGTCGAGAAGGCCGATGACGAGGACGACGTTGACCACCGATTGCCCCGTCGCAGCGACGACCGCCAGGGCGAGCACGATCGATGGAAACGATCGCACGACGTCCATGATGCGAAGCAAAATCTCGTCGGTCAGGCCGCCGACATAACCCGCGTAAAGGCCGAACGGCACCCCGATCAGGAGCATCAGGATCGCTGCCGGCACCGCGATTCCGAAGGCATACTGCGCGCCATAGATGACGCGCGAGAACACGTCCATGCCGTTGCCATCCGAACCGAAGAGGTATTTGCCGTCCGGACTGCGCAGGACCTCGAACGGATAGGCCTCGATCGCCCCGAAGGGCGCGATCAACGGCGCAAGGATCGCCAGGACCGCGAACGAGCCGACGATCGTGAAACCCACCGCGAACGTGGGACTGCGACGAATCACCCCGAGCAGTCGAGAACCGATCCGCGGTCGCGTCGCCTCGGTGGTCGCGACCGCGGTCATGCTTTCAACGCACTTCGCGGTTCGAGCATCAGCACTGCTATGTCGACCATGACGTAGATGACCGCCGAGAACAAAGCGAGCGTCAACACGTAGCCCTGCACGGCGGCGAAATCGGAGTTGAGAATGGCGTTGAGACCCCATTGCCCCATGCCGCCCCACGCGAAAATGAACTCGAGCAGCGATACGGCGGCCAAGAGGCCGGTGAGCTCGCTGGCGACGAAGGTCAAGACGGGCGTAAAGGCGTTGCGTAGGGCGATACGGCGGACGGTGAACGGGCTCAACCCGGAGGCGCGCGCGTACCGGATGTAGTCACTCGACAGGACTTCGAGGGCAATCGCGCGGGTATGTTTGATGATGGGGGCCGCGACGATGACCGAGAAAATCAGGACCGGCAACACCAACCGCGTCCCCGAGGAATGCACCGCCGACCAATCGGCGACCAGCAGGCTATCGATGAAATAGCTGCCGGTGACATCGGGAGGCGGAATGGCGTCGAGCCCGATTCGTCCCATCGGCGGTGGCGCCCAGCCGAGCTTGAAGAAAAAAATGAAAATGCCCATCAGTGCGAACCAATAGGTCGGCACCGAGAAGCCTAGCAGGGACACGAAGCGGGCTGCTTGGTCGAACGCGCCGTTCGGCCGCTGCGCCGAGCGCAACCCGACAGGAATTCCAACGGCCGCGCCGATCAGCATCGCAATCAGCAAGAGTTCGAGACTGGCCGGAAGGCGGTTGGCGATATCGACGATGACCGGGTTGTTCGACTCCCAGGACTTGCCGAAGTCGAGTTGGATCAGCTTCCCGACGTAGATCGCGAACTGTTCCCAAAACGAGCGATCCAAGCCCATCTCCGTCCGCAGCGTCGCCAGAGTCTGGCGATCGGCCAGCGGCCCGGCCAGCATCGCCACCGGGTCGCGGTCACCGACCCGGACGAGCATGAACGTGATGAAGGTGATCCCAAACAGGATCGGGATCACCAACAACACGCGACGCAGCAGAAACTGACGGAGCGTCACCTCACGGTTCGTACGGCTCTGCTCAGCCGCGACGCTCCGTGCAGCTCAGATGCTTCCACACCAAGCGATCATGCGGATACCAGAGCCAGCCGGTGATGCACGGCACCGTCACCGCGTAGGTCTTCGGGAAGTGCGAGATGACGAACGTCGAATCGTTGGCGTGAATACGCTGGGCTTCGTGCGACAGCTGATTCGCGCGAGCCGGATTCGTCTCGCCGATCATCTCGTCGACGATACGGTCGAACTCCGGACTCTTGTAGTCGTTGACGTTCGAGGACCCTTGGGTGTGCGCGCTGAGGTAGAACGCATAGGCCGGCGCCAGAACGAAGGCGTTGGCCAAGTGCGGGAAGAACGGCAGATCGCGTTTGCCGATCGCCCGACGCGAGTTCATCTCGGTACGCGGAATGCGCTTGAGATCGACGCGGATGCCGGCCTTGGCGAGCGCATCCTTGGCCTGAATGGCGAGCGACTCTTCCCACCACCAATTGTCGGTGTACTCGAGCTGAATGTCGATGCCGTTGGCGTGACCAGCCTCGGAGAGCAGTTTCCGGGCCGCAGCCAGATCCGTGTTGACCTTCTGCGACTCGATGTAGGCCTCACCGTGCGCCGGCGCGAGAATCGACCACGAACGCTCGCCAAGCCCACGGAACACGGCCTCGCCCGCAGCCTCGTAGTCGAAGGCCAGTTGCACTGCTTTCCGCACCCGGATGTCGTCAAACGGCTTCAGGTTGGGATTCATGCGCAATGTCGCCGCACCTGTGCCCGGTACGCTGTCGACTTTGACGTTGCGATCCTTGATCAGATCCACGAGCTGTTGGATCGGCATTTGGTCGGCGTAGTGAATCTGCGCGCTCTTGACCAACGCCGCGCGAGTGGCCGGCGAGGGCACCTCGCGGTACACGACACGGGAGTAATACGGCTTGTCGGCGAAGTAGTTCCGGTTGGCGATAAATGTTGCACCCTCACCAGCCTTCACCGACTCGAGGTGGTAGGGCCCGAAGCCCGCGGTCGCCTTCTCCTGCCACTTGGTCGCCCACTTGTCGTCGGCGGTCGCGTTTTCCTTCTGTATCTTGGAATCGATCAACGCCGGGAAAATCGTGGTCAGAATGCGCGGGAAGATGTTGTTGCCCGTTCCGAGTGTGAACTTGACCTCGGAGTCCGAGACCGCTTCGACCTTGGCGACGCGGCCGACGGTGATCATGAAATTGCCGACCAGCTTGCGATCGCGCGCCATGTCCCAGGAGTTGACGACATCGTGTGCCGTCAACTCGTTGCCGAAGTGGCTCTTGACGCCCTTCTTGATCCTGTACGTGACGACCTTGCCGCCCTCGGTCTGGGTCCAGCTCTCGGCCATGTGCGGCTCGACCTTGTCGGCATCGATCACGTCGCGCCCCGACGCGTCTTTCTTGACACCGTGTTTGGTCAAACCCTCATAGACGTTGACGGCCGACTCGAGCGTGCCCGACAGCCAACGATCGGTGTCGAATCCGACCGGGGTCGACACGGACGCAAAAATGAACGTGCGGTCCTGGGCAGCGGCCAGCCCGCTCGCGCCTACCAGCGCGGCACCGGCTACTGCGGACAAGAGTGCTGAGCGAATCGACACGAATACCTCCCATGGTCGAGAACGAATGATCAGGCAGTCGAGGGCCTGACGCTTATGATCGGGATCATCCCCCGACCCACACCGACATTTCAACTAGTAGCTTGCCCACGGCCAATCAAGTCGCCTCGAACACCTCGAGAAAATGGCCGTCCGGGTCCCTGGCATAGAACACCTCGGACGGGATGCGGTTGCCGTCGAGGTCGCCCGTGTTCTGGCCGTGCTGTGGCGCCATGACCACCGCGCCGCCCAACCCCGCTACCTTTGCCGCCGCTTCGGCGGCCGAAGGCACCTGCATGACCAGTACGACGCTGCCGCGCCCCAGGCGCTCGCTGACCGGCGGCTCAGTGAGCGGAGGGTCGCGGTAGCTCAGAAGCCCGATCATCCCGACCAACGGATCGCGGCCCTTGAGGATGGTGAGTTCCCCTTTTCCGGCGCGGCCGGCCTGGCCGGCGGGAAACGCGCCACCAGGTACGACGTTGAACACGCGATTCGCATAGATCTCCAGCCCGAACACGCCGCGGTAGAACGCCACCGACCTCGCCATGTCGCGCACGAAAAGCGTGGCACGACGCACCGCGCCACCGCGCGCGACCACGTCCGCCAGCGGGCCGCGCCGGTCCACGTCGGGCTCAGCGATTACAGCGCAGGTTCTTGAACACCGTGCGCTCGTGCGGCTGCCATAGCCAGCCACTGATGCACGCTGCCATGACTGCGTGGGTGCCGGGATAGAACGTGTTGACGTAGGCTGCGTCGGCGGCGTGGATTTCCTGCGCTTTCTTGACCAGTGCGAGGTATTTGGCGTCGTCCCGCTCGACGAACATTTCGTCGATCACGGCGTCGATCTCCGGATTGGAGTAGGCGCTGTAGTTGGCAATTCCCTTCGAGTGCGCGACAGCGAGCAAGAGGTAAGACGGTTCCAGAACGAATGAATTGATCGACATGGTGAAGAACGGCAGCGACGTCGTGCCGGCCACCCGACGGTTGACCATTTCGGTCGCGGTGATGCGCTTTAGATCGAGATTGATTCCAGCGGTGGCCAGCGAGTTCTTCATCTGGACCGCGAGTCCCTCCTCCCACCAATAGCGATTGCTGTACTCCAGCGCGATGTTGAGACCGCTCGGGAAACCAGCCTCGGCGAGCAGCTTCTTTGCCTGCTCGACGTTGTTTTCGTAGGTGTAGGTCTCGGCATGGCCGAGGAACGCCGGTGAAATGATCGAACGTACGCGGGTGCCGGCATCGCGGAAGACCGCGCTGCCGATTCCATTGAAATCGGTTGCCATGACGATCGCTCGGCGCACCCGGACGTCGTCGAACGGCTTGAACTTCGGGTTCATGCGCACTTCGGCGCTGCCGGTCCCGGGCACCGACTCGATCTTGACGTTCCGATCGTTGCGGAGATCGACGAGTTGCTGCAGCGGGATATCCTCGGCCCACTGCACGGCGCCGCTCCTGATCAGTGCCACCCGGTTTGCGGCCGACGGAATCTCACGATAGACGATGCGACTGTAGAAAGGAGCCCCTTCGAAATAGTTGGGGTTCGCTTCCCACACCATGCCTTCGCCCGGTTTGCTGGAAATCACGTGGTAGGCGCCGTAGCCGGCGGTGTTCTTGCCGAGCCACTTGGCCGCGAACGGATCGTCGTCGGCGACGTGCTTCTTGGCCTCGACCGAATCGTAGATACCCGGTGCATACGTATAGGCTGCGCCGAGGAAGACGCGATTCGGCGTCTCGAGCGTGAAACGAACCTTGTCGCGAGCCACCGCTTCGACGTTGACGGCACGGCCGACGCGAATGATGAATGAGCCGAACTGTTTCTGGTGTTGCGACTTCTGCCAACCGAACACCACGTCATCAGCCGTGAGTTCGTTGCCAAACGGGCTCTTGACCCCACGGCGCAACGTGAAGGTGTAGACCCGCCCGTCGGGTGACACTTCCCACTGGGTTGCGAGGTGCGGCTCCATCCGCGACGGGTCGACCTCGATCCTTCCGTCGGCGGTGCGCCGCGTTGCGTACTTGGTCAAGCCCTCATAGACATTGACCGCTGTCTCGATGGTTCCCGGCTGAGTGATGTCGCCGTCGAGATTAGCGGCGGTCGCCACGCCCGCAACGACCAATGTGTTCTGTGCGAGAGCACTCGACAAAACCCAACCAGAAACTAAGGCAACCGCCATAGCGGCGCCGACTATCCGCGCACCCATATTCATTGTTCGCCCCCCGTTGGCTCGGATAATGTAGCCCCGCCCCGCCAATCAGTCCTGACGGGCAGCCACCCCTCACCCATGCGCGCCGCGCATGGGCCCTGCGCCTCTGACCTGACCGGGATCTTGAACCAAGCCGAGTGAGAGACCACTGCATGGCTGGTGCCCGTTCGAGGGGGTGGATTTTGCCGAACGTCACCGGCGCCGGCGGCCGATATCCATGCGAGGAGTGTGGCCGCTTCTCGTTGTAGTGTCGGCGCCATTGCTCGATGACGATCTTGGCCTCCTTCAGATTGCAAAAGATCTCGCCGTTGAGCAGCTCGTCGCGAAGCTTGCCGTTAAGCTTTCGCAGTAGTCGTTCTCCCAAGGGCTCCCGGGTTCGATCAACAGCGTCTTCGAGCCGATTTGGGCAAGCCAGTCCCCTACGACCCTGGCCGTGATCTCCGGGCCGCTGTCGGATCGTATATGGGCCAGTATGCTGTGCTCCAGCATCGCATCGGCGAACGTCTCGATGACGCCGAAGGTGTTGATCCGCCTCGCTACCCGGATCGTCAGGCACTCTCGGGTGTACTCGTCGATCAACGTCAGCAGCCCACCGATCGTCCGTTATGCGTCTGCGCCGAGACGAAGTCGTAGCTCCAGACATGCGTGGGATATTCCGGTCGCAGTCGAACGCACGAGCCGTCGTTCAGCCACAGCCGTCCCTTTGGACGCTGCTTCCTCGGCACTTTCAGGCCCTCTCGGCGCCAGATGCGCCGGACCCGGTCCTTGCCAACGTGCCAGCCGCCGGACCGGAGCAATGCGGTGATCCGGCGGTAGCCGTAGCGCCCGTATTCGGACGCCAACGTGACCTTTCCAAGCTGATTATCTCGGTCAGCCTGGCCCAAAAACACCCGGTCAGGCCGCCTCGCGATTGACTAACACTTACGCCTTCTGGAGACTCGATGTCTCACCTGGGAGGGTCTCATGAATCGTTTGAAAAGTTCGGCTGCGGTGGCGGCCCTGGTCGCGGCCGCGCTACTTGTACCAAATGGAGCCGATGCCCAATCGTTCGGCACGGTCACCATCGCGCACAACAACGACATCACCACGCTCAACCCGACTCAGAACACCCAGAAGTACCAGCGGCGGGTATGGAAGCATGTGTTCGATTCGTTGATGGCCTATGACGTCGCCAACAATCCGGTTCCGGTGCTGGCCGAGCGTTGGGAGCAGGTCGACGCCAACACGTGGCGTTTCCACCTGCGCCGCAACGTCAAGTTCACCAACGGCGAGCCGATGAACGCCGAGTCGATCAAGGTCGCGCTGCAGGCCAACTCGTCGGCACCCTCGCGCAACGCCGGGGCGTTCGGCCGAATTTTCGCCGAGGCCAAGATCGTCAACGACAATACCGTCGATCTCGTCACCAAGGCCCCCTACGCCTGGGTGCTGCCGATGATCGGCGACACGCTGTTCGCAGTCCCAGCCAAGTACTACCAGGAAGTCGGCGTCGAACGCTTCGGCCAGGAACCGGTCGGCACGGGCGCCTACAAGTTGGAGAGCTGGAAGAAGGGCGATCGTGTCACGTTGGCGGCCAACGGCGACTTCTGGCGTGGCAAGCCCAAGGCCGACAAGGTCGTGTTCTGGGTCATTCCCGACGACGGCACGCGCATCGCCGCGCTCATTAATGGCGAGGCTGACGTCATCGCCGGGATCCCGCCGATTCAGGCCGAACGAGTCGAACGCTCGGGCAAGGCCTCGATCGTCGCCGGTCCATCGAGCGCCCAGCCGGTGTGGATCGGGTTGATGAACAACCGCGCGCCGCTCACCGACGTGCGGGTCCGTCAGGCGATCAACTACGCGGTCAACAAACAGGCGTTGGTGGACAAACTGCTCCGCGGGTACGGCAAGGTGACGAGCCAGGCCTGCGCTGACGGGACCGTATGCTTCAACCCAGATATCAAGCCCTACGCGTATGATCCGGCAAAGGCACGATCCCTGCTACAGGAGGCAGGCGTGTCGAACCCGACGATCTCGCTTCAAGCCTCGGGTCTCGTGCCGCTGCACAAGGAAGTGTCGTTGGCCGTCGCCCAAGACCTCAAGGCTGTCGGCATCAACGTCAACGTGATCGACGAAGAGTGGAGCCAGATGTCGGCGAAGCTCTTCAACGTCGCCAACCAGCGAAAAGATGCCGGCGACATGTTCTTGATCTACTCGGCGGCGGGTCCCGACGTCGAGATGTTGCAGCCCGACCTGTACGGTTCGAAGGGCATTTTCAACTGGAGCTTCTACACCAACGATCGCCTCGATACGCTGTTCAAGCAGGCGGAAGGAGAACTCGACCTCGCCAAGCGCAAGGTTCTGTTCAACGAGGTCAACGCGATCATCAACAAAGAAGCGCCGAAGCTGTTCTTGTACGAACCGCTGGCCTTGTGGGGCGTGAGTAATAAGTACTCGTGGAAGGCCGATCCCGGCGACTTCTTCTACGCCGAGGACCTGCAACGGAAATAGCCTGGGGGCCGCCCCTCTTCCCGAGCGGGGAAAGGGGCGGTCGCTCCCGAGCATCGTGCTGCCGAGGCCTTGGTTGCTCGTTCTCGACCCCTCCGGTCACCGGAGGGGTTTTTCTTGCGTTGGATTGCCTCTCGTATGTGGACCTTCGTCGCCCGTCGACTGTTGACCGCCGCCATCGTCGTCTTCGGCGTCGTCACCACGATCTTCGTGCTCGCGCGCCTCACCGGCGATCCGGTGTCCTTGATGATCCAGCCGGGCATGGGCGAGAAGGACATCGCGGAACTCCGGGCCTCGCTCGGGCTCGATCGCTCGATCGCCGAGCAGTATTTCCGTTTCCTCGGGCAGGCGATCCAAGGGGACTTCGGTCGTTCGCCTTGGCAATTGACCTCGGCCTTCGGCCTGGTCGTCGAACGCATTCCGGCCACCCTCCTCCTCACCGCGACCGCGCTCGGGTTTTCCTTGCTCGTCGCGCTCGTGGTCGGCGGCCTCTCGGCGTTGTTCCGCGACAGCCTGCTCGATCGAGCGGCGATGGCGCTCGTCCTGATCGGCCAGTCGATCCCGAGCTTCTGGCTCGGCCTCATGCTCATTCTGTTGATGGCCGTCGAACTGCATCTTCTGCCGTCGGCAGGTTACGGCGGCTGGGCGCATCTCGTGCTGCCGGCCTTCACCCTCGGATTATTCTCGCTGGCACGTCTCACGCGATTGATCCGTTCCGAACTCCTGGACGTGCTGTCCCGCGAGTATGTGACCACGGCCCGCAGCAAGGGCCTTCCGGAGGGGCTCGTGCTGCGTCGCCACGCCTTGCGCAACATCGTCGTGCCGATCGTCACCGTGCTTGCCGTCGATTTCGGGCTTCTCATGGGGGGTGCGGTCATCGTCGAAACGGTGTTCGCTTGGCCCGGCATCGGACGGCTGATGATTCAAGCGATCGGGCAGCGAGACTTTCCGATCATCCAAGCCGGCGTGTTCATGATTGCGATGCTGGTGGTCGGGATCAACCTTCTAGCGGACCTTCTCTATGCGTGGCTTGACCCGCGTATCCGTTACAGCTGAGGGAGGCACGCGACGCTCGCGCTGGGCCATCCATGGCCCAGCGGCCGTGGCGTTCGGCGTGTTTGTCCTGCTTGTGATCGCCGCAATCGGCGCGCCATGGCTCTCCCCGTTCGATCCGCGAGATGGACGGATTCTCGACAGCCTGACGGCGCCCGAAGGCCTGGGGGCGAACGCCCACCTGCTCGGTACCGACGCGCTCGGGCGTGACGTGTGGAGCGGCATCCTCCACGGCGCCCGCATCTCGCTCGTGGTCGCGCTTGCTTCGGTGGCGGGAGCCGGGCTTATCGGAACCGCGATCGGCCTTCTCGCTGGCTACTTTCGTGGTTGGACCGATGAGATCGTGATGCGTCTAGTCGACGTCCAGATGGCGTTCCCGTTCATCATCCTGGCCATAACGATCATGTTTATCCTGGGCCGTGGCCTGACCAACGTCATCGTGGTGTTGATCGTCACGAGCTGGCCGCTCTACGCGCGCGTCATCCGCGCCGAAACCCTGCGGCTGCGCGACGCCGAGTTCGTCGTCGCGGCGCGCGTCGTCGGGTGTGGGACCGCCCGCGTCATGCTGCGTCACGTGCTGCCCAACGCCGTCACACCGCTGATCGTTGTCGCCACCTTCGCCGTGCCGCAGATGATCATCTTCGAGGCCGGCCTGAGTTTTCTCGGCGTCGGTATGCCGGCGGCGGTCGTGTCGTGGGGTACCCTGATCGCCGACGGTCGCTCCTACCTCGATCAGGCGTGGTGGATCAGCACGTTCCCCGGCATCGCCCTCATGCTGACCGTGCTGAGCATCAACATCCTGGGCGACTGGTTGCGCGATCGCCTCGATCCGCGACTGCGCAATCTCTAGCGCGGCGAAGCCGCCGCCAAGAGCGCCGGGGCCTCGTCCGAGCGCCAACAGGCTACCGCATGCCGATCACCGGACAAATCCGGGCGTTCGCGGCGGCAGCGATCGACAGCCAAGGGGCAGCGCGGGTGAAACGCACAACCCGCGGGACGCGCCACGGGACTCGGAATTTCCCCCTTCAGCGCCAGGCGCTGGCGCGTCGCTTCGATTCTCGGATCGGGCACCGGCGCCGCCGAGAGCAGCGAGATCGTGTAGGGGTGGCGCGGCCGCGCGAACAGATCATCACGATCGGCGATCTCGACGATCCGCCCCAGGTACATGACCGCGACCCGCGTCGCGATATAGCGAATCACCGCGAGATCGTGTCCGATGAAGAGATAGGTCAGCTTCAGGCGCTCGCGCAGTTCCTCGAGGAGCGACAGGATCTGCGCCTGGATGGAGACGTCGAGCGCCGACACCGGCTCATCGGCGACGATGAAATCGGGAGTCACCGCAAGCGCCCGCGCGATCCCCACCCGCTGACGCTGGCCGCCGCTGAACTCGTGCGGGAAACGCTCCGCCGCATCGGGTGGCAGCCCGACCAGCGCGAGCAGGCGTCGCACTTCATCGATGGCGGCGCGACCCGAGCGCAAGCCGTGAACGACTAGCGGCTCGGCGATGATGGCACCCACGCGCATGCGCGGGTTGAGCGAAGAGTAGGGATCCTGGAACACCATCTGCAACCGCCGGCGGATCGCCCGCAGTTGCCCGGCATCGAGTGCGGCGAGATCGGTGCCATCGAACACGACCCGCCCACTCGTCGCCGGTTCGACGTGCAGAATGGCGCGCGCAAGGGTCGTTTTGCCGGACCCGCTCTCGCCCACGAGCGCCAAAGTCTCGCCACGCCGAATGGAAAGGCTGACCTCGTCGACGGCCCGCACCTCGCCCACCTTGCGGCGCATCAGGCCCGCGGTGATGGGGAACGCCTTGGTCAGCGACTCGACCTCGACGAATACGCCGCTCATGGTGAAGCCTCGGCCAGGACTTCGGTCGCCCGCCAACACGCGGCCCGGCGGTTATCCAACAACAATTCGAGCCCGGGTCGCTCGCCGCGACAACGCTCGATCGCCAGTTCGCACCGCGGCGCGAAGGCGCACCCGGGCGGAAGTTTGGCGGGATCGGGCGGCGTGCCTTTGATCGGTTGGAGTTTGGCCAAAGGCCGATCGACCCGCGGCACCGAGGCCAGGAGCCCGCGGGTGTACGGGTGAAGCGGCCGCCCATAGAGCGCTTCGGCCGGCCCCTGCTCCACCAAACGACCGGCGTACATGACGTTGACCCGCGAAGCGTAGCGCGCGACGACCCCGAGGTCGTGGGTTATCAGAATCATCGCGGTGCCCGTGTCGCGGCATAGCCGGCGCACCAGATCCAGGATCTCGGCCTGCGTGGTCACATCGAGCGCCGTCGTCGGCTCGTCGGCAATGACCAGGCGCGGCTCGCAACTCAGCGCCATCGCGATCATGACGCGCTGACGCATGCCGCCCGAGAACTGATGGGGAAAAGCGCGCAGGCGCGCCGCCGCATCCGGGATCTCGACCATCTTCAGGAGATCGCCGGCGCGCGCCGTGGCCTGACGGGGCGTCAAGCCGCGATGACGCTCCATGGCTTCGGTCAGTTGGCGGCCAACGGTGAGCACCGGGTTCAGCGCCGTCATCGGCTCCTGGAAGATCATCGCGAGTTTGGCGCCGCGCACGGCACGCAGGTCGCGCTCATCCATCGTCAGGAGATCGCGTCCTTCGAACAGCACTTGTCCGCCGGTGATCGTCGCCGGGGGTGTCGGCAGGAGCCGCATGATCGAAAGCGCGAACACGCTCTTGCCGCTGCCGCTCTCGCCCACGATCGCCGTTGTCTCGCCGGGCTCGACCTCGAGATCGACGCCGTCGACCGGCGTGATCGTGCGGTCGCGGAGGGCGAATTGCGTCTTCAGTCCCCGAACCGAGAGGAGCGCCATGGTCAGCGCCCTGACCGCCCGGCGAGGGCGGCCGCGGCTTCTCCGGCCAACCGACCGAGGTTGGTGGCCATCATGAGTCCCGAACCCGAGAAATAGCCCCAGTCGGCCGGTCCGGAGAGCCCACGCGCCGCACCGCCGCCGGCAAACAAATTCGGCAAAGGACGGCCGTCCCTGCGGCGCACACGGGCGCGCTCGTCGACCACGAGCCCCCCCTGCGTATGAAATACCGCGCCGGTCACTTTGACCGCGTAGTACGGCGGCTTGAGGGCTGGCTTGAGCGTGAAGTCGCGTCCAAAGCGATCGGACTTGGTTCCCGCGGCCATCGCTTCGACCTCGGCGATAGTCGCCGCCAGCGCCGCCGACGGTAGCCCTGTGACGCGCGCCAGGTCTGAAACCGATTCCGCCCGTCGCACCGCGCCCAATTCGACGCCGCGACGATATTCGATCGATTCGGAGCCGATGGCATGCCCGCGTTCGTCGTAGATGTTCCACACGACGTGATCGGGCTGGCGCAGCACCTCGAGGGCCTGCTCGGAGTAACCGCTCTCTTCATTGGAGAAACGCTCGCCGCGCAGGTTCACCTGGTAGCCCCCGACCGTGATGGTGTCCCACATCGGAATGCCGTGGGGATGGGCGACGGCGCCGTGCCCCTGGTAACTCGCCATGTCGGCGACCGCCGCACCGAGGGCCAAGCCCCAACGAACGGCATCGCCCTTGTTGCCGACGTGGCCGAAATACATCGCCTCTTTGATGGCTGGAATGTACTCGCGCACCATGTCCGCGTTACCGCCGAAGCCCGAGCAAGCCAGGACCAGGGCCGCGCAGCCGATATCCTCGCGACGGCCGTCCGGACGCTGGATCGCAATGCCGCGCACCCGTTCATCGTCCTCGACATAGAGATCGACCGCGGTAGCCCCCGGTACGAGATCGAGGCCCCGTCGCTCGACCGCCGCCAGCAGACCGCCTTCGAGTTCGGCTCCGGTCCGGTTCGGCGGTCCATGCATGCGGTGACGCTGATGCCCCGGATAGAGAAAGGACGTCAGCAATTCGAGCTTGACCCCGAGGTCGTCCATGATCCAATCGACCGTGCGGGCGGAGGCCTTGGCGATCGTCAGGACCATCGCCGCGTCGGTCTGGTATTTGGCCTTGGCAAGGATCTCTTCCGCCAATTGTGCGGGTGTATCCTCGACGCCGTGACGGCGCTGCAGCTTGGTCCCCGCCGCCGGGATGAGGCCCGAGGACAACGCGGTACTTCCCGACGGCGTCGGATCACGTTCGACCACGAGGACGTCGGCGCCCTGCCCGTGGGCCGCGAGCGCGGCGCACAGTCCACAAGCCCCGGCTCCGATGATCAGGACCGGAACCTCGGTTTCGAAACGGCGACCGGACGCCGACAGCACTGCCATGACTCAAACCCGCGCGAAAAAGGCCTCGAATGCTGCCACACACTCCGGTTCATCCAGGAGCGGCACATGGCCGCGATTGGGCACGAGCACGCTCACCATGTCGGGCTTCTCGGCGGCCATCTTGGCGAACGTATCGGCGGGCAGGATGATCGACAGAGCGCCGCGGATGGTCATCACCGGAATGTTGCGCATGGCGCGAAAGCGTTCCCAACTGACCGAGGAGTAGTTGCGTTCCCGATACTCGCGCGTGATGCCGGGATCGAAATCGAAGCGCACGCGGCCGTCCTCGTTCTCGACGAAAACCTGGCGGGCCCGCTTGAACCATTGTGCTCCATCGAGGCCCGGCAGCTCGGATTCCCGCATGCGGCGAAGCATGGTCGTTGCCTCGAGCCAATCGGGAAAATCCGGTGGAATGTCGAGGTAGTTGCGCACTTGCCCGCGTGCCCCGCTGGTCACCTCGGGACCGATGTCATTGAGAATGACGGCTTTGAGCAGCCCTTTGGTCGTGTGCGCGATCTCCATCGCCACCATTCCGCCAAGCGACGTCCCGATGATGATGACCTCGCGAATTCCGAGGTGGTTGAGCAGGGCGCGCGCATCGAGCGCATTCACATCGAAGCGGTAGTTCTTGTAGTGACGGTCGTATTCCGAACGGCCACAGCCGCGGTAGTCCATCGCGACCACGCGCCGGTTCTTGGACCAGCGCTCGGCGAAATCCTCGAACGATCGGGAGTTGCCGCTCAAGCCCGCCAAACACAGGATCGGGATCTTGGCCGCGCGCGGATCGCCATAGTCGCGATAGTAGAGCGACAGCCCATCCCTGGTGTGGAAGCGTCCTTCGCGCATGGATCCCCCTCGACCGGTCGATGCTAGTACGGGATCGCCGCGGTCGCGAGGGCCAGGCCAGCGCCCGTCGGCCGCCGCGCCGGCAACCCAGGCGGGAAGTCGGACATTGTCGAATGTCCCGGTCGTGGCCTTGCGCCGCCTGGGGGGCCCCTCCACTATTGCCCCAACGGACCATTGTCACGGGAGATACCTATGTCCTTCGTACGTTCGATCACTGCGGCCGTTTTCGCGGTCAGTCTGGCGGGCGCTGCACATGCCGCCGATCCCAAGGCTCTGACCCTCGGCACCGCCTCTGTCGGCGGGACCTACGCGATCTACGGCGGTGTCGTCGCCAGCCTGCTCACCGAGCAGATCAAGATCCCGGTTTCGACGCAGCAGACCCAAGGCCCGAATCAGAACATCCTGTTGCTCGAGTCCAAGGACATCGACATCGGCATGACCACCATGGGCGTCGCCCTGCAAGCTTGGAATGGCCAGGGCACATGGACCCAGGGCAAGCAGATGCGCAACTTCCGGGCCCTGTTCCCGATGTACGACACGCCGTTCCACTTCATTGCGACGGAACGCAGCGGCGTCAAAAGCGTGGCCGACCTCAACGGCAAGACGGTGGGCGTCGGCCCCGCGGCGGGAACGCCGGGCACCTATTTCCCGCTGATGTTCGACGCCCTCGGCCTCAAGGTCACGGTACGCAACGGCTCGGCCGCCGACATGGCCAACCAGTTGGGTGACGGCCTGATCGCCGCGTTCCCATTTGCCGCCGGCGTGCCGATCCCGAGCTACACCGAGATCGAAGCCCAGCGCCCGGTTCGCTTCTTCACGTTCACTGGGCAGGAGATCGCGACGCTCAAGCAGAAAATCCCCGAGCTGTCGGATTCGGTCGTCCCGAAGTCGGCCTACAAGTCGATGACCGAGGACCATAAGACGCTCGGGCTCTACAACTTCTTCGTCGCCCACAAGGAACTATCCGACGACGTCGCCTATCGCATCACGAAGGCCGTGCTCGACAACAATCCGGCGATGGTCAAAGGCCACGCAGCGGCCGTCGAAACGATCGCCGCCAACTGGAACCGCAATTCGTTCCTGCCGTTTCATCCCGGCGCCGTGAAGTACTTCACGGAAAAGGGCATCCAGATCCCGCAGAACCTGCGATAGGCGATCGAGGGCCGGTCCGAAAGACCGGCCCTGTCGTTTCCTGGTATGAGCACGACCGCCGGTACCGTCCAGACCTTGCCGACCGAAGAAGAGTTCGGCGGCACGCGGCGGAAACTTTCCGGACTGGGCGCCACCGCCGTCTACGCGCTGTGTGTGGCTTTCGCAGCCTTTCACCTCATCGCGCTCAACTTCTATCCGCTCGACGCGATCCTCTATCGCGCCATCCATTTCGGATGGGGCAGTGCGATCGGCTTCATGTTGATCGCCGCCAGCCGTCGCGCCCGCCTGAATCGCATCCCGTGGTACGACTGGCTGCTGATCGCGGCCACGCTGGGCTGCACGATCTACATCTGGCTCAATCTGCGCGAACTGCAGTTCCGCGCCGGCGCGCTGTTTACGACCGGGGATCTGATCGTCGGGCTTGTCGGAACGATCCTCGTGCTCGAGTTCTCGCGGCGCGCGGCTGGGATGGCGCTCACGATCATCGCGCTTGTCTTCATCGCTTACGGGCTGTTTGGCCAGCATCTTCCGGGAATCCTCTACCATCGCCCCTACTCGATCGGACGCTTCTTCACCTACGTGTTCAGCGACCAGGGTGTGTTCGGTCTCACCCTCGAGGTGTCCTCGACCTTCATCATCATGTTCGTGGCCTTCGCCGCGTTCCTGAACCGCTCGAAGGCGGGCGACTACTTCAACAACCTGGCGGTGGCGCTGGTCGGGTGGGCGCGCGGCGGGCCGGCAAAGGCAACCGTGGTGTCGGGCGTCCTGTTCGGCACGATCAGCGGGTCCTCGGTCGCCAACGTCGCGGCCTCGGGTTCGATCACCATCCCGATGATGCGACGGGTGGGTTACGACGGCGCCACGGCCGGTGCGGTCGAGGCGACGTCCTCGACCGGCGGTCAACTGACACCGCCCGTGATGGGGGCCGGCGCGTTCATCATGGCCGAGATCCTCGGCAAGCCCTACGCCGACATCGCCTACGCGGCGATCATCCCGTGCCTCTTGTTCTACATCGCCTGCTACGCCCACTGTGACTTGCACGCGGTCCGCCGCGGTCTACGCGGCCTGCCGCTGAACGAACTGCCGCGCCTGCTGCCGATGCTGATCCGGCTGTATCTGCTGTTGCCGATCGGACTCCTGATCTTCGGGTTCTTGAACGGCCAGTCGGCGTTTCGCGCCGCCGGCATCGGCATGATCGCCGCGGTTGTCGTGAGTTGGTTCGCTCAGGACACGCGCATGGGCATCCGCCAAATACTGGGGGCGCTCAACGACACGACGCGCGAGTGCCTACAGCTGATCGCCGTCTGCGCTTGCGCGGGAATCATCGCCGGAATCATCGCGCTCACCGGGATCGGCGGCCGTTTCGGGATTCTCATGCTGTCGATCGCCGGCGAGAGCCAAATCCTGGTGATGCTCTTCGCCATGGTCGTCGCCGTCATCCTCGGCATGGGCATGCCGACGACCGCCGCCTACGCAGTGGGGGCCTCCGTGCTAGCCCCGGGCATGATCAAGGTGGGCGTCGAGCCTCTGGTCGCCCACATGTTCATTTTCTATTTTGCGGTGATGTCGGCGATCACGCCACCGGTCGCCATCGCCTCCTGGGCGGCGGCGACGATGGCCCGGGCCGACCCGTGGGAGACATCGTGGAAAGCGGTGAAGATGGGCCTCGCCACGCTGATCGTCCCGTTCATGTTTTTCTATAGCCCGGCCCTCCTCGGCTCAGGCGACACCTGGTCCGTCATCCACGCAGCGAGTTCGGCGGCAATCGGCGTGTTCCTGCTCGCCGCCTCGACCGAAGGCTGGCTCAACGGACCGCTCGCGCGCGCTCCGCGAGTCGTCCTGTTCGCCGCGGCGATCGCCCTGATGATTCCCGAGATCTACACCGATCTCGGCGGGCTCGCGGTCGGTGTTGCCGTGTGGATTTGGCAGAGGGCACATCACGGCGCCAACCCCGGCGCCAAGGTGCCGACGGCGACCGTCGCGACCGTCTAGCGGACCTGCTGGATCGCCGACAGGACCCAAACGCCGCCGCTGGGCCGCACGAAAGTCCACACTTCGGTGGCCTCGCTCGGTTGGTCGCGATCCCCCTCGACCAACGAGCCATCGGTGGAATGCAGCGCGTAGTCGCGCGCTCTCCAGCGCATGGCGACGGTCGCGTATTCGCGATCGTCCTCGCGCCAAGCCTCGGCGAGGTCGCCCTGCTGCAGTTGCACGTCCTCGACCCGGTTCTCGATTCCCTTGGCGGCGTTGGCCGTCAGTTCCTCGGTGAAATAGCCGAGCATCTCTTCGGTCATCATCGAACGCAGCGCGCCGACGTCGCCCTGGCTCCACGCTGTCTGGATCTCGATCAAACGACGCTCGAACACCTCGTAGTCGTCCTTGGTGATTCCGAGATCGTCCTGCCGGACGGGCTCGGCCGGAATCGGCGCGGCGTCCGGCGGTGCCATGTCGATCGTCCGTCCCGTCGCTTCAGTCGTCCGTTCGTGGAGCGTCGGTTCGATGTCGCGACCGCCCGCAGGGCCACTAGCGGTCGACCCAGCGTAGGCATAGCGGTTGCCGTTGCCCGCCTGACGGCGCCGCCACCACATCATCACGAGGTAGATCACGCCACCGATCAACGCGAGTTGCAGCACCATGCCCAGAAAACCCGACAGACCCTCGAAACCGAGGCCGCTGCCAAGCAACAGTCCGACGAGGCCCGCGCCGATCAAACCGGCCATCAGCCCGCCCATGAACGATCGCTGGGGCGCCGGGGTGGGCGCATTCGGACGCGTGGCCGGCGCCGCCTGGGCCGGGCGATTGGGCGATGGAGCCGCCTGTTGTGGCGCCGGGGTGGCTGTGCGCTCAACCGGACGAGCCGCCGGCGCAGTCGGAGTCGCCGGAGCGCTCTGGGTGGTTCGCGCCCCGCGTGTCCCGACGCTCTTGCCACCACCGCCGCGCGCCTCGGCCAAGGCCGGCGCTACCGCAATGATGGCCGCCAACGCCAGAACCAGCCAACCCTTCCGATTCTTCATCGTCTCGTCCCCGCCAGAGAAATCACCAGACTCCGCCTATTGTGTCGGCGGCACCGTCCCTGTCAAATGGTCTAGCATTGGCAGAAGTCAATCGCCAATAGTGACGGTGGTGGTTGTCGCCGCCGCCAAACTCGACTATTCCCTTCGCCGTCAACGGCCTTCGAACACGAGAGCAATCCATGGACCACGTATTCAGTGATGGCGTCGCCGACACCAGCTTCGTCAACGGCTTGATTCGGATCGACTTCTTCCGCTTCAGCCAAGGCTCGGAGGGCGAAGGCGACAAGAAGCGGCCGCGCCGGGAGTTCAGCCATCGCCTCGTGTTGTCGCGCGACGCCTACCTGCAGATGCAGCAGGCCATGGCACAGATGACGCAACGCTTGATCGATCGCGGCATCATGAAACGCAACGATCCGGCGGCCAAGAAAGCCGAAAAGGACGCGAAGGCCGAAGCCAAGCCCGCCAAGAAGTAGGCGTCAACGCTCGGTCCGCTCCTCGCGCACGCCGCGGAGCAGGACGAAGCCGACGGCGAGAAACACCAGGATCGCGGCGATACCCCAGCGTTGGCTGCCGGTCGCCGCGGTCACCGCCGCGATCACGAGCGGCGCCACGAACGCGGTCGCTTTCCCCGACAGGGTAAACATCCCGTAGAACTGCCCGACGTTGGCGCTCGGCACGAGGCGCGCGATCAACGTGCGACTCGCGGCCTGCATCGGCCCGGCGGATAAGCCCATCACGATGGCGAACACCAAGAAAATGCGCTCGGCCAGAGTCGAAAACAGGCCGTCGCCGGGTCGCGGCGCGACCGCGTCGAACAGAAACAGGATACTGCCCTGCCCCGAGCCTGGGACCGGGACCGCGATCGACAAGGTGCCGAGCAACCCCAACGCAACGCCAAGGACGCCGATCATCACGGTGCGCTTCGAGCCGAGGCGGTCGTCGATCTGTCCGCCCACGACGGCGCCGAGCCCGGCAAACGCCGTCAGGATGATGCCAAGAATGCCGAGTTGTGTCGTCGTCCAGCCGAAGATTCCGTTGGCGTAGATCCCGGCGAAGGCGAACACCGCGCTCAAGCCGTCGATGTAGAGCATGTAGGCGATGAGGTAGCGACCGAAGTTGCGATAGTGCGGCAGGCGGCCAACCGTCCGGCGCAATTCGTGGAGGCCTTCGCGCACGGCCACCGCTATCGGGCGGCCGGAGCGCGGCACGTCGGGCGTGAACAACAGCATCGGCAGGACGAACAGCGCGAGCCAAATCGCGGTAAAGGGACCGACGATCCGGTCGTGTTCGTGCGCCCCGCGATCGAGCCCGAACAGCGGTTCGGCGGGAAGGTTGAAGGCGAACAATAGGACGAGGAGCGCCACCAGCCCTCCTGCGTAGCCGAGACCCCACGCGTAACCGCTGAGGCGTCCCAGTCGCTCTGCGGCGACAAGGCTCGGCAGCATGGTGTTGTTGAACACGATGGAGAATTCGGCACCGACCGAGGCGAGAGTCACGGCGACAAGGATGGGTGCGATCACCGCGGGGTCGCCGGGGCGCGCCAGCCACAACGCGGCGGAGGACGCGATCAGGATGACCTGAAGGCCGAGCGTCCAGGGCTTGCGCGGTCCCCAGGCATCGGCGATCGAGCCTAGGACGGGGCTCAGGAGCGCAATCGCCACCCCCGCGATCCCCAACGTGTAACCCCACAACGCCTGGCCGCGGACCGGGTCCCCGACCACGACCGAGGTGAAGTATGGCGCGAAGATGAACGTCAGGATGAGGGTGAAATAGGGCTGGTTGGCCCAGTCGAACAACGCCCAGCTGAACTGGCCCAGGCGGCTCGCGGGCGCCCGCCCGAGCACCGTGGTGGTCGCGACCCTTTGCGTTTCCACGTATCCCTCGAAGGCGGCTGCACCGCCGCCGCGATCTTAGGTCATCGGCCCGACACGCGCAGCGATTTGATCGCCGACTTGGCCCTTTGTCGGTGCGGTCGCATCTGTTAAGTCGTCCTGATTGGGATGGGTGGCTGAGTGGTTGAAAGCACCGGTCTTGAAAACCGGCAAAGGCGCAAGCCTTTCGTGGGTTCGAATCCCACCCCATCCGCCAGAAAAATTGAAATACCTCTTATTTACAGTGCATTAGATGCGGTCATGCCAGGTTACCCACGTCTCAACCTACACCGCACTGCATCTGCGGCGGCGCACCGCCGCTCCGCGACCACGTAGGTCCGCATTCCCCGTCACCCCGCGGTGGTGCTGGCCGCGGAGTAGGGCCGACAAGCGAGCGGGCGGCGCAAATCACTCCGGCGGCTCAGCCACGTGACGGCTGGGTTCCCTGTGCTCGTGAGGCAGCACCCGCACAACCTCGATGAGGCCTGGGGCCGCTATTCGGCAGAAGATGACATGGACCGGGGTCCTGACCGGTGCCTCGCGGCTCTCCTGGCGGCTATGTGAATGTGGAAACTAGGAAGCCCAGCGCGGATCTCGTTCTGGTTCTTCGTTGTCGGCCCTGTGGATCGGCTGCGATTTCCCGTGTGAACCTGAACGATCGCATCCCGCCCTCGACCTGTGGCACGCTCGCGTTGATGCGCTCGCTGGCCGCC
>VGES01000026.1 GCA_016869765.1 Alphaproteobacteria bacterium | reverse complement strand
TGGTCGTGGACGACGGGCATGTCGTCGGTCACGTCGCCGTCTCGCCGGTTTCGATTTCGAGCGGAGCGTCGGGATGGTTCGGACTCGGTCCGATTTCGGTCCTGCCGGCGCGCCAGCGACAGGGGATCGGCACGCGCCTCATGGAGAGGGCGCTGGCCATGTTGCTCCAGCGGGGCGCACGCGGCTGCGTGCTGGTTGGCGAACCGGCGTTCTATGGACGTTTCGGCTTCGCGCCGAAGGTCGGCCTGGAATATCCAAGCGTGCCGGCGAAGTTCTTTCTCGCGCTTCCATTCGGTCCAGAACGGCCGAGCGGGACCGTTCAATACGACGCGGCGTTCGCGGAGAGCTGACCTATTCGCGACCGACGTCCCCCGAGATCTCGGTCAGTTCGTACGTTGTCTTGAGCAAATCCCAGCGAATCTTCACGAACAGCAGATCGGGACCGGTGTACCAGACGTGTTCGGGGGGATGACCAGACTCGCGCAGTGGAAACACGAAGTGTTTGCAGCGGAACGTTCCCGCCGGGACCGTCACGGTCTCCTCGCCTTGGTACTCGGCTCGAATCATCGAACGACCGATCATCGGCCCGGAGCCACCGTTGGGCAGCGGCGAGGACATGATCGCCGGCCATTCCTGGGCCTTGGGGCCTTTCCAGTTCCACGCCCCCAGATGCCAGATGTCGCACACTACGGGGTGAGGGCCAAACGACCGTGGCCAATCGTCGACCGCGACTCGCTGCGAAAACCGGCCTTCACCGGCGGTGAACCCCTCGCACTCTACCTCGCGCGCGCCGAAACGGAACCACGCGCCGCCGAAGAACCTGTCCTTGACCGAGATTCGAACGAACGAATCCAGTGGCCGCCAGTCACGATCCATGGTGTAGGTCACGTCGCGGAGGATCTGCGAGTCATCCATTTCGCACATCGATCGCAGCGTCCGGGTACCGTCGCCGTGAACCGTTACCGTGAACCACTCGCGGCCGCGCTCGCCAACTGGAGCGTCCCCTTGATAACGAATCTTGCCGCGATACCCGCGATGCTGCATCGTGCGCGCCCCCCTGGCTCGTTGGCGGACACACTATGAAGAAAGTCGAAATCTCGGCAAGACGTTTGCTCTACGACGGGCACTACCGGCTGCGCAGCGCAACCTATCGATTCGAGAAACTGAACGGCGAGATGAGCCCGGAACTAACGCATCTCGTGTGGGATACCGGTACGGCCGTCGCCGCTATCGTTCTCAACCGCTCCTCTGGCCGGGTCGTCCTTACGCGCCAGTTCCGGATCGCCACCCATGACCAGGGGCCGGGCTGGATGGTGGAAATCGCGGCCGGGGGCGTTCATGCCGGCGAGACGCCCGAACACGCCGTTCGACGCGAGATCCTCGAGGAACTCGGATTCACGGTCGACGAGTTGCATCGTATTGGGGTCTATTACGTCGCACCGGGAAGTTGCTCGGAGCAGATGCACTTCTTTCTGGCCGAGGTCAGTGACCAGGGCCGCCAGACGCGGGGCGGGGGCACCGACGAAGGCGAAGACATCGAGGTCTTCGAAGTGGCGCCTTGGGACCTGTGGAAGGATATGGAGGAGGGGCGCCTACGCGACTCCAAGACGGTTTTGGCCGCTCTCTGGTTGAAAGAGCGCCTGCGCGGACGGCAGTGCTAGCCGGCAGATCCCTCGAGCTCGACGAGTTCGTAGACCGATTGCAGCGGTTCGAACTCCATGCGCACCAGAATGCGGTCGTGGATTGTGCACCACGCCTTGAGTCGCACGACGCCGTCGCGCCCGACGAACTCCGCGTGCTCGGTGTCGAACGTCCCGGCCGGTGATCGAGTCCGCTGCCGCCCACGGTAGCGGAAGCGGTGGCGCGAGATTCCGAGCATCGGACCAGAAGCTCCGTTGGGCAGCGGGGAACAACTGGCGCTCAAGGATTCCTGAATCTGGTCGCCCAGCGTTCGATCGATCCCAGCGAAGTGCCAGACGTCACAGGCGACGGGGTGCGTGACGAACGACGCAGGCGCTCGCTCGAGAACCAGGCGTTGCGACAGTCGGCCCTCGGCCGCGGTAAAGGCTTCGCACTCCGCCCGATTGCCGTCGAAACGGAACCAGCTCGATCCCATGAACCGATCCGCGACGCTCAGTCGCACGAAGGCATCCCGGGGACGCCAGTGGCGATCCACGGTGTAGGTGACGTCGCGCAGGACCTGGGAGTCGTCCATCTCGCACAGGGCGCGGATCGTGCGATCGCCGTCGCCGTGGACCGTCACGACGCAGCGCTCCCGACCACGCTCACCCTTCGGGCCGACATAGTTGATCTTGTAGCGATACGAACGATGTTGCATGGCAGACCTACCGAGACAACTCGACCAACTCGAAGGTGGAGCGGAAGGGCGGCCACTCCATCTTGACCATGATGCGATCCGGATCGTCCGTACACCACGTATCGAGGGACGGCTCTCCGCCCGCCGTGAGGTACGTCGCCCGCAAACAGTCGAAAACTCCGGCACGGGTCGTGATTCGTTCGCGACCGCGAAATACGACGGGCAGCGGCCACAACGACAGGGTCGGGCCGGAGGCCCCGTTGGGGAGGGGCGAACAGGCGGGAACGGGCCGACAAACTTGGTGCCGACCGGGATCGAGGTCGATTCCGGCCCAATGCCAGACATCACACGCGACGGCATGGTTGATGAAGGAAACCGGGGGAGCTTCGAGCGCGATCGCCTGATGAAGCCGACCCTCCGCGGCAGTGAGGGTCTCGCATTCGGCCAACGTTCCGGCAAAACGAAACCAACCCGAACCGACGAAGCGTTCCTGAAGACGCACACGAATGAAACAATCCTTCGGGTGCCACGAGCGATCGACGGAGTACGTCACATCGCGCAGCAGTTCGGTGTCGTCCATCTCGCATAGGGCGCGTAGCGTGCGATCGCCGCTCTCGTGCGATGTCACGGTGCACCACTCGCGACCGCGTTCCCCGGACGGCCCGAGATAGAGGATTTTGTAGCGGATGGTGTTGTGTCGCATTTTTCGCGCCCAGCATACGCGTTACGACCGCACGGTCGAGAACATTTCCTCAGCCAGGCATTGTTCTCCGCGCAACGTCGTTGCATGTTCGTCGTTCGTCATCCCACCTTCGGGTCTATCCCGTGCCGATCACTCGCCACTTCGTTTCGATAGGTTCGCGCCAGATGCATTACCGCCGGGCCGGCCGCGGTCCGGCCTTGGTAATGCTCCATCAGTCGCCGTTGTCGTCGGCCGACCTCGTGTCGACGATGTCGCCCCTGGCCGAAGACTTCACGTGCCTGGCATTCGACACGGCAGGCTATGGCCATTCCGACCCGCTGGGGCGAGCGGATCCCGCGATCGACGACTACGCGGACGCGATGATCGCTGCTCTTGATCAGCTTGGCGTTGGCCGCTTCGCCCTGTTCGGCAACCACACCGGGAGCTGCATCGCGGCGGCGATCGCAGCGCGGCGTCCGGACCGCGTCTCGGCCTTCGTCGCCGACGGGTACGTCGCCTTTTCCGACGAAGAGCGCCTGGATTTCACGACGCACTACACGCCTTCGGTAGCGCCCCGATGGGACGCATCCCATCTCGTGTGGATTTGGGCCCGGATGCGCAACGAATATGCCTTTTTCCCTTGGCATCGCGCCGGCTTGTCGCTGCGCGTCGATGTCGACCTGCCGGGCCCACCGATGTTCCACGAGCGCCTTCTCGACTGGCTGCGCGCCGGCGAGGACTACTGGATCGGCTACCGCGCGGCATTCCGTTTTTCTGGGGCAACGACCATTGGTCGCGTTCGTTGCCCGACCTTGCTCGTGACCATGCAACCCGACCCGCTGGTCACCCATCTCGAGCGTTTGAACGAGATCGGACCCAACATCAGCATCGTCCGGACCGGATGGGATCGCGGGGAACTGGTCGAACGTTCGCGTGATTTCCTGCGCCGCCATGCTGGGGACGCCCCGACGGTACCGACGGCAACGGAACCACACGCCACCGGCGCGCGCCAGACGTTCCTGACTGCCGGCGCGGAACAGTATTACGCGAGAGCGGCGGACGGCGAGGGTCGCCCCGTCGTGATCATCCACGAGGCCGGGCAATCGTCCGCCCAAGGGCAGGCGCTTTTCGCGCGTCTCGCTGGAGTCCATCGAGTTCTCGCGGCGGATCGTCCGGGCCACGGCGAGTCGACGAAGGGCACCGTGGACTCTTTTCTCCAGGCTATACGCGCGTGGGCCGGCGAGCCGGTCGACGTGATTGCCCTGGGAGGCGCCGCCGGCGCGGCCACCGCCCTGATCGATCGAGGATTGCCGGTGCGAAAACTGGCGATGGTCGCCCCGCCAACGGTAGCGGCGGCGACGCTCGAACGATGGGAACGCCTCGGGGCGCTTCCTCTGACCCCCGACTGGTATGGCGGCTATCTGTTGCAGGCCTGGCATATGGCCCGCGATGCGGGCCTGTTCGATCCTTGGTTCGAACGCAACCGCGGAGGCATTTCGCGCCAGGAACCGACCATCGATCCGCAGGATGTCCATCGCAGGACGGTCGATCTACTCAAGTCCCTGGGAGCCCCCAACGCGCGCCGCGAGGAATGGCGGCGGTTAACGCAGCAACGACCATCGTCGATGATCGGCGTTTTCGGCAGCTCGAGCGGCCAGGTCTTCGGCGGTCGAGCAGACGTGAGCGTTACAGGTGGTGAAACAGTCCCGTCACTGTTTGAGTTTTTGCGCTCGTGACCTAAGGTACCCCGCCAACGGGGACAGGGTATGGCCAGTGTTTTTGTCGCCGGCGCCAGCCGGAGAACGGGCTTCGAACTCGTTCGTCGGCTGCGGCAGGACGGTAATCGCGTCACGGCGATGTTTCGGACGGCGAGCGAGCAGCCGCGAATCGAGGCGCTCGGCGCCCAGGTCGTGCTGGCCGACGCGTTCGAAGCGGCATCGGTCGAACGCGCCCTGCAAACGGGCGGCCCCTGGGACGCGGTTTTTTGCACGATCGGCGGCCGACCCGGCGACAGTCCGCGGATCGACTACATCGGCGTGAAGCACATCGTCGACGCCGCGAAGGCCGCCAACATCGAGCGATTTTTCTTGGTGACGGCGATCGGCTGCGGCGACACCTTCGAGACGCTCGAACCACGCGCCCAAGTGTTCCTTCGTGACGCCTTGTTGGCCAAGAACCAAGCCGAGGCGTATCTGCGCGTGAGTGGACTCTCCTACACGATCATCCGCCCGGGACACCTGACGGACGACCCGGCAACTGGGAGCGGGGTGCTGACGACCGATGCGCGAGCCTCTGGCAGCATCAGTCGAGCAGAAGTGGCCGCGCTTCTCGTGAAAGCCTGGCAATCACCACACACCAAGCGCGTCGTTTTGAGCGCGGTCGATCGGGCAAAGCTCGCGCCTTCCAGAACGATCAGCGAGGTCACCCTTTGAGTAACCCACAAGTGCTCGGCGGGATTTACGACGCCGGCGTCGGAGTCAGTAACCTCATCCGTGAAATCAGCTACTGGTCGCTATTCGGGTACCACGAGGTCGAACGCGGCCACTTGTCGGCCCAGTCCGCCAAGGCGCTCTACGGAGTCGACTCGGCGTTAACCTCGGTTCGTTTGCAGCACGGCGAAGCCGAACACAGCTACGTTCGCTTAATGGTGTGGGAAACGCCGCTCGGGGCGGGCCTCCGCTATGCGCCGCTTCGAGCCAGCGGCAGCCGGTGGATCGTCTCGAAAACTCGCGACTTCAGCGAAGTGCTCAATCACTGCGAACTGGCGCAGGACCGCGGCGAGGACCTCTTCTTCACACCGCCGTTTTTTCAACTGGTCCCGATCGACGAAGCGCGCACCGAACCGTTCAAGGGTCCGATCACCGGATACCGCGAGTTCACGATTTTTCGGCCGGAATCTCGGCAGGTGATCTTCAAGTCCTTCGGCTACGATCGACCGAGCTATGGCACGTACGACAATAGCTGTCAGTTTCGCAGCACCGAATTCACCCATTGCGGCATGTTCTTCGTCGGCGTCGACGATTCTGCGGTCGCGTTCTACGGCAACGTGCTCGGATTGCGGCGCGAAGATCTCGGCAGCCGCGTCGGTCGCGACACCAAGGGTGGGCGAATCCAGTTCCCGATCACCGACAACGAGCGGGTGCATATGATCGACTTCTGCGACACGCGCGAGTCCTCGGACGACCCCAAAGGGTGGCTGCCGGGCCGTTTGAAGACCTTCCGGCTCGATCCGACCAGCCAGAACGAGGACCTTCGCGACGTGTCGCGGCCCGGCCACCTCGGGGTGAGCCTCTACACGTACCGCGTCGAAAACATCGAGCAGACCCATCGGCTGGTGACGCAAGCCGGGGCCCGCAATGTGACGACCATTGCGAACGATGAGTTCGGCGAGCGGGCGTTTTCGTTCGTTGCGCCCGACGGCTACTTTTGGACCCTGATCGGGGCCTGAAGCCTATTCCGCGGCTCGCCGATCGACCGCGCGCGGGGCGAGGCGAGCCAACACCTCATCGGTCGTGAGGACGTCGCCAAAGTTCTGGATGAAGGCGCAGAGGGCTGCTGCATGATCGGTGTCGCTTGAGGCCGAACAGGCGTCAGAAACCAGCGTCGTCTTGAAGTTCAGCATCATGGCGTCGCGACCCGTGGACTCGCAGCAGACATTGGTCGCCGTCCCGGTGATGAGCACCGTGTCGATCCCGCGTTCCCGAAGCACCCGTTCGAGGACCGATGAGCCCTGAATGAAGGCACTGTAGCGCGTCTTCTTGATGAACAGATCGCCGTCCTTGGGCTCGAGGGTCCGATACAACTGATGGCCTTGGGCGCCTTCGGCCATAGATTCGCTCCGTCGCTTGAACAAGGCCGGCGAAGAAAGCGCGTCGTGGAAGTGCGACCAACTGTGGCGCGATTCCGCCGTGAACGTGTTCAGTATCCAGACGACGGTGCCGCCAGTCTGGCGCATTGCGGCCGCCAGACGGTTGATGTTGGGGCAGGTCGAGGCTGCTTCCTTGACGTGGGCGTGACCGCTGCCTTCTTCGACGAAGGCGTTCTGCATGTCGACGACGACGAGCGCCGTCGCCTTGGGTGCAAACGAGTCGTAGGCGTGAAGCCGGCCCCGGCGCTTGGCTACGCGCTCGACGACGTCGGCAGGGAACTCGAAGCGGTGCATGGGGCCTCCTAGGTCCGGTGCGATGGCTGAAACATGTGGATCTCGTTGCCGTAGAGATCATAGAACCGGGCGGTCGTTCCCCAAACCTCGTGAATCGGGGGATCCTTGATTCGGACGCCCCGTGCCAGCAGCTGCTCATAGGCCGCGACACAGTCGTCGGTGGCGACGATCAGGACCGGTTGCTTGCCCACCCCGTTGTCCCCGGCGAACTGCGGCCGCTTGTCGAGCACGAGCCGCACGTCGGGCTGATCGGGCGCCGAGACGGTGACCCATCGGGTCCCGTCGGCATAGGTCTCGTCCTGGCGCTTGATCCAACCGAGGTTGTCCACGTACCAACGGCACGCCTCATCGCAGTCCCGGACGTGGACGGTGATCTGCGCCAGACGAATGGACGCCCGTTGGGTCATCGGCGAGGCGGTGGGGGTAGCACCGGTTCACCATCCTCGTTGCGACGAATCGGCTCCACGACCTTCGAGGGTTGTAGCCACTCTTTGAACATGTAGTCGTCTCGCAGTTCGAACGTCGGCAAGCAAGCCGCGGGAGCCAGCAGGGCACCGAGGGTAAGCGCACCGACGATCGAACGTCGCGGAGTCATGCCGCGCGCTTCTGCCGCCCGTTCACCTTGAGGTGTTTGGCGGCTGCGGCTTCGACGGCCGTGCCTTGGAAGAACCTCGGATTCATCTTCCCGTGTTGCTCGACAATGTTGCCGAACATGAAGGCCCGGAAGTCGGAATCGCTGATCAAGTTCTCCTCGAGGAGGCCATGCGCCTGGGCTACGACCCGGTCGATGTTGGAGACGTCCCAATGGCCGGCGTCGGACGAGAACATCGCCTTGAACTTGGCACCGAAGTGGTTGATGCGATCGTTGAAAGCGACCGCCACCATACGGTCGTCGGCCTCACAGCCGTAGTAGAAGTTGGGGACGAAGCGGTTGTACAGCGCCTCTTCGGTCGGGACATCGGCGGCGGCAAACTCGTCCATCGTCTTGAGGTCGATGGCGCCGCTGCCGCCATAGGTCGCATCGCCGCGCGAAGCACCGAGTCGGTTGGTCATGAGGCCGCCATAGCGCGCGTAGTAGTCCGCAAGGGCCGCGGCATCGACCCGACGCGGGTCGAGGTTCTTGAGCATCTTTCGGCCGCTACGCTTTTCCCAGTGCTCGATAATGTCGCTGAACAGATTGCAGGCCCAGGCCACGCCACCCTCGAGGAAAGCGACGTTGAGCATCGGGAAACGTTTGGTGACGCCACCGAAGAACAGCGCTTTTGCAAACGCTTCACCCGAAGCGGCGAAGTGCCCGATGTGGTTGTACATGTAGTTGCTCGTGGTCGCCCGAGCACCCCAACCCATCGAGTTCGAGTGGGCCGACGGCGAAACACCGAGTTCGACGAACTTCGCCCAAACCGGGTCGTAGTCGTAATCCGAATCGATCGCCAGCGGATCGACCCAATAGGCGAGGTGGGCATGCTTGCCGAGCTTGCGAGCGAGCGCCTTCACCGGTCGCTTGACGGTTGCCGCAATCATGACGGCCTTGAGTCCGAGTTTCTTGACGGCGTATTCGGTTTCCTCGATCGCTTCTTTCGGCGTGTGCATGGGAATCAATGCCGCCGGGGTCAAGCGATACTCGTGTCCACGGTAAAGATCGGCGTACATGACGTTGAGCGCCCGACAGACGCCGCGCCGCAGTTCATCGTCGTGGAGACTCACGAACGGCAGGCCGATCGAGGTGTAAATGATCGCGTAGTCGATCCCGAAATCGTCCATACGCTCCGCCATCAGGTTGGGGAGCAGCGCCGTCGCACGATCCAGCGTGTGGCGTGCCGGCATGATCCAGAACGGCGGGCGCATGGCGCGCCAGTCGCGGCGCTCCTTGGCGTTCATCGCGTACCAGCCCCAGGGGCCGCCATCCTTTGTCATCAGCGTTTCGTAGCGCTTGGCGAGCCGCGAACCGCCCACCTGTTTGAGATAGTCGAGCAACACCGGTCCGGTTTCGACGATGTGTCCGTCGCCATCGACGATCGGATGCTTGAGTTTGGCGCGAATGCGCGCTGATTCCGTAGCGGTCGACCTGCTCATGACGCGTCAGTTCCCGTTGTTTTCGATTGTGGTCCCAAGGTACCAAGATCATGCCAGTGCCGCCTGGGGCGGGCAACGCGACCATTTGGCTTCACCGCCGCCGAAGGCACCGAAAAGAGCGTCCTCCCTCGGTCGTCGGCGGGATCGCGATTGAAAATGAGAAAAGGGGCTAACGGGATGCCAGTGAATGGCGAACTTCACGAGATGCGGGCGACGACCCTGGTCGAGGGGTTTCGCCGCCGCACACTCTCTCCGCTCGATGTCGCAAGAGCGATCATCGAACGGATCGAGCGCTGCGATGGCGCGATCAATGCGTTTTGCCATCGCGATGCCGAAGCGACGCTGGCGAGCGCTCGGGAATCCGAGCGACGCTGGCAGGT
Organism: Alphaproteobacteria bacterium; assembly: GCA_016869765.1. GTDB lineage: Bacteria > Pseudomonadota > Alphaproteobacteria > SHVP01 > SHVP01 > SHVP01. Next base: position 38,284 of record VGES01000026.1, on the reverse strand, counting down.
GGGGCAGCCCCTTGGCCCCCTCGATGGCGTACCGGTATCGGTCAAGGATCTGATTCACGTTCGTGGCTGGCCCACGCGGCACGGATCGCGAGCCACTCCCGACGCGGGACCGTGGAACTTCGACTCCCCCGCTGTCGCGCGCCTTCGTGAAGGCGGGGCGGTCCTCATCGGCAAAACGACGACACCCGAGTTCGGGCACAAAGGCGTAACCGAGTCGGGCCTCACCGGGCGCACCAGCAATCCTTGGAACCTCGCTATGAACCCCGGCGGGTCGTCGGGCGGGGCAGGGGCCGCGCTCGCCGCCGGCATGGGACCACTCGCCCTCGGCACCGACGGAGGCGGCTCGTGCCGGAAGCCGGCAAGTTATTGCGGCGTGGTGGGCATGAAGCCCACGCAAGGCAGCGTTCCCGCTTGGCCGCCGAGCGCCCTTTGGCCGCTGTCGAGCACGGGCCCGATGGCGCGCAGCGCCGAGGATTGCGCCCTGCTGCTCGACAGCATTGCAAGACCGGATCCGCGTGATCCGTATGCCAGCAGCGCCCACCGAACGCACTCGTTCGCCGCGTCAGCCGATCCAAGCCTCAAAGGCCTTCGCCTGGCGTTTGCGCCCGAATTGGGCGGCTCGACGGCGAGGACCGAGGTCGCCCGAGCGGTGATGAGCACCATGGCAGCGTTCCGCGAACTCGGGGCTGAGGTCGTCGAGGCCGGGCCGCGCATTGCCGACCCGATGCCGCTCTACCGGGTCTTGCTCGACTCCGGGTGGCTCAACGTGGTGCGCCCGATGTCGCCAGAGCAGCGAGCAAAACTCGACCCGTCGTTCCAGGAGGCGGTCGCACGATCGGCCAAGATCACCGCTGACGACGTTCGCCATGCGCTCGAAGTCCGGCTGCGCCTGGGTGCCGAATTGGCAACCTTCCACGAGACCCACGACATCCTGGTCACACCGACCAATCCCGTTACGGCCTATGCGCACGGATCACGGGAACCGGTACGCGAGCCCGAGGACCGTTTCTCGGCCACCGTGTGCTTCACCTTTCCGTTCAATATCACCGGCCAGCCGGCGATCAGCGTGCCTTGCGGCACGTCGGCCGCCGGGCTCCCCATCGGGCTGCAGATTGTCGGTCCGATCGGCAGCGACCTCCGGGTCCTCTGGGTCGCGCAGGCCTTCGAACGCGTCAGCGGATGGCAAGGCCGTCTCGCCCCGCTCTGAAGGACGGGACGGGACGTGTATAGTCGGCCGGGAGAACGGAGAACCCCATGAGCCTGCCGCAAGAATTGGAATCCCCCAACTATCTCGGGATCGCCCGCGATATCGACGTGTTCGACCGACTCGTCGACTGGCAAGGTCTGGACGTCGTCGACGTCGGCTGCGCCGATGGGTCGCTGGCGGCCGCCCTGGCCAAACGCGGCGCGCGAATCCTCGGCATTGAAGCTGATCCCATCCAGGTCGAGAAGAACCGCCGTGCCACACCCGTGGCGAACGTGTCCTTGATCGAGGGGTCGGCCGAGCGCATCCCGCGTGACGCCGACTCGGTCGACGGCGTGGTGTTCAGCAAGTCCCTGCACCATGTGCCGGCCGGCCTCATGGACGGCGCCCTGGCGGAGGCGGCGAGGGTCGTGAAACCGTCGAAGGGCTTTCTGTTGGTGCTCGAACCCGATATCCGCGGACAATTCTCGCAACTCGTCAAACCGTTTCACGATGAAACGACGGTCCGCCGCCAGGCGCTCGATGCCATGGCTCGAACGGCCGACCGCCTGTTCGATCAGATCGAGGAGTACTGGTACACCAACACGTATGCGTTTCCCGACTTTGCCGCCTTCGAAAAGCGCATGGCAGGATCGACCTACAACGCAATCGAGCAACGCCGAATCGACACGCCGACAACCCGCAAGGCATTCGAAGCCGGAAAGCGCGGGCAGGAATACGTGTTTGAGAACTTGATGCGCGTTCGCCTCTATCGCGGAGCCCGCGCCTAGCGCCCGGGGGTCTTTTGGACGCACCGGCCGCCAGCCTCCAGATCCTGCTGAGCGTCGAGGAAATGTACGCCGCGGACGCGGCGACGATCGCTCAAGGTGTTCCCGGGACGCAACTCATGGAGGCCGCCGGGACGGCGGTCGCCGGCGAAATTCGCCTCCATTGGTCGCGCCGCCCGACGCTCATGGTCTGCGGTCCGGGCAACAATGGTGGCGACGGGTTCGTGGCGGCACGCTTGCTTGCGGAAGCCGGCTGGCCGGTCCGGGTAGCATTGCTCGGGTCGCGCGAACGCCTGGCGGGCGATGCGGCGTTGGCGGCGGCACGATGGCAGGGGCCGGTCGAGGCCGTCGAATCGGCGGCGCTCGGAGACGCGCGACTCGTGGTCGACGCGGTCTTTGGCGCCGGCCTGGCTCGGCCCTTCGAGGGCCCCGCCTGTCGTTTGCTGCGTGAGGCCGAGGGCCGCGCGTTGCCGATCGTCGCGATCGATGTTCCGAGCGGCGTCGACGGTAATTCCGGGGAAGTCCGGGGCTACGCCGCGCACGCAACCCGCACGGTGACCTTCGTGAGGAAGAAACCGGGTCACATGCTGCTGCCCGGACGCGAGCGCTGCGGCGCCATCCGGGTCGCGGAGATCGGGACCCCCGCCGCTGTGGCGGATAACCTGCCGCTTCGAACCTGGGAGAATCACCCGAACCTCTGGCGGGACCGGTTGCCGCGCCCGACAACCGAGGGTCACAAGTACACGCGCGGTTACGCGACGGTAGTGAGTGGAGGAGCGGCGACGACCGGCGCGGCGAGACTCGCGGCGGAGGCGGCACTGCGATGCGGCGCCGGTCTGGTGGGCATTGCGTGTCCGCCCGATGCCCTGGCGATCATCGCGGCGAGCACGGCGGCGGTGATGACCAATGTCGTCGCGAGCACGGCCGATCTGGCCGCGATCCTCGACGACCGAAGGCGAACGGGTGTGCTTCTCGGGCCAGGCAACGGGCTTGGTGGGCGAACCCGCGACAACGTCCTCGCCGTTCTGAGCCTCGACAAGCCCACGGTCCTCGACGCCGATGCGCTGACCGTCTTCGCCGAGGAGCCCACCAGATTGTTTCGAGCGATCCGGGGTCCGACCCTGATGACGCCACACGAGGGGGAGTTCGCTCGCCTGTTTCCCGAACTTCGGGGCAGCAAACTCGAGCGGGCGCGCATGGCGGCCCGTCGGAGCGGTGCCACCGTGCTGCTCAAGGGGCCTGACACCGTCGTCGCCGCGCCCGACGGTCGGGCCGTGATCAACGGGAATGCTCCGCCGTGGCTCGCGACGGCAGGAGCGGGCGATGTCCTGGCTGGGTGCGCGTTGGGTTTGATGACCGCGGGACTTCCACCCTTCGAAGCCGCGGCGGCCGCCGCCTGGTTCCACTGCAGGACGGCCCTCGATCTTGGTCGATCCATTACTTCAGAATCTCTTTCTAAATTTATAAATATCAATATATTATAACCTTATTCTAATGTAACTAATAACATTAGAAATTGCTCATAACTTCGCAATTGTTCGAGCCGAGGCTCTGGCGCCGAGGGGTCGAAATCCGGCGGCCTGCCAACGACTGGCCGTGCCAGCCGCCCGTGGAACAACCCCGCAGGACGCAAAACCGGTTTTCGCCCGGAACGCCTATGCTATAGAGAGCGCCCGATTGGCTCTCGTGGGGTGCGTCGCAAGCCGAGAACACCCGCTGCGGGCGTGGTGGAACTGGTAGACACGCGAGATTTAGGTTCTCGTGGGCGTAAGCCCTTGGGGGTTCGAGTCCCTCCGCCCGCACCACCCCGGCGGGCTTTGTCTTTGTCAAACGAGCGTGAAATGCAGATTACGGAAACCACGAACGAGGGTCTCAAGCGCGGCTTCAAGGTCGTCATCCCCTCGAACGCCATTGAAACCAGCGTCCAGCAGAAGATCGCAAGCATCGCTCAATCGGCTCAACTGCCCGGCTTTCGACCGGGCAAGGTCCCGACACGTGTCCTGCGCCAACGTTTTGGGCGCTCTGTCCTCGGCGAAGTCCTGCAGGAAACGCTCGATTCGACGGCGCGCCAGACGATTCAGGACAAGTCCCTGCGCCCAGCGCTGCAACCGCGCATCGAAGTCACCAAATTCGATGAGGGGGCCGACCTCGAATTCACCATGGAGGTCGAGATCCTGCCGGAGATCACGCCGGGCGACTTTTCTCAGGTGAAACTGGAGCGTCTCGTCGCCGAGGCTGCTGACGCCGAGGTCGAGGAAGGCCTCAAACGGCTGGCGGACCAGCAGAAGTCCTACGTCGCCGCCGAAGCCGGCGCGACCGCCCGCGACGCCGACGCCGTCGTTATCGACTATCAAGGCTCGATCGATGGGGAAACTTTCGTCGGCGGGCAGGGCAAGGATGCCCAGGTTGTCCTCGGCGCGGGTTGGCTCGTGCCCGGCTTCGAGGGACAGCTCGTCGGTGCGAAGGCGGGCGACCAACGGACGGTCAACGTTACGTTCCCGACGGACTATCCGTACGAGAAGCTGCGCGGAAAGGCCGCCGTGTTTGACGTCACGATCAAAGAAGTCAAATTGCCCAAGGTCCCACCGATCGACGACCAGCTCGCCAAAGGCCTCGGGCTCGAAACCCTCGATGGCTTGCGCCAAAAGGTGCGCGACCAGATCGGGCAGGAGTTCAGCCAGATTTCACGCGCCCGCTTGAAACGCGAGTTGCTCGATCGGCTCGATGAAATGCACCGCTTCGACGTTCCATCGGGTCTCGTCAACGGTGAGTTCGAGGCGATCTGGCAGCAGATCCAAGCCGATCGCGAGCGTGGCGTCGTCGACGAGGATCAGAAGGGCAAGTCGGACGACGAGGTCAAGGCCGAGTATCGCCCGATTGCCGAACGACGCGTCCGCCTCGGTCTCCTGCTCGCCAAGATCGGAGAGGCCAACACCATTTCCGTGACGCAGGACGAAGTGAGCCGCGCGATCGCCGTTCAGGCGCAGCGCTTCCCCGGTCAGGAGCAACGGGTATTCGAGTACTACCAGAGCAACCCGGAGGCTTCGGCCCAGCTTCGCGCACCGATTTTCGAGGACAAGGTCGTCGACTTTATCCTCGAGCTCGCGAAGGTAACGGAGCGCAAAGTAACCAAAGAGGAACTTCTCGCCGACCCCGATACCGAGAAGAAGTAGGGTTGGCAGAGCCGCCGGGCGGTCCCCATATTGGTCAAACGGGCGCCGTCGGGCGGACAACCAGGGGCAGGCAATGAGCTATTCGATTCCTTACGTCGTCGAGCAAACGAACCGCGGCGAGCGGGTGTTCGACATCTACTCGCGGCTCCTCAAGGAGCGCATCGTATTCGTGGCTGGTCCCATCAACGACGCCGTGGCCACGGTCGTTTGCGCCCAGCTCCTTTTCCTCGAAGCCGAGAACCCCGACAAGGACATCGCGCTCTATATCAATTCGCCGGGCGGCGTCGTCACCTCGGGTCTCGCGATCTACGACACGATGCAATACATCCGCCCGGACATCTCGACGTTGTGCATCGGTCAGGCCGCCAGCATGGGCTCTTTGCTGCTGTCGGCCGGCAAAAAGGGCAAGCGCTTAGCGCTGCCCAACGCGCGCATCATGGTGCACCAGCCGCTCGGCGGATTTCAGGGACAGGCCACGGATATCGAGATCCATGCCCGGGAAATCCTCGACACGCGCCGACGCCTCAACGAGATCTACGTGCGGCATTCGGGCCAATCGATCGCAGTGATCGAGGAGGCTCTGGAGCGCGATCGCTTCCTTTCCGGCGATCAAGCCGTCGAGTTCGGCCTGATCGACAAGGTGGTCGACAAGCGGCCGGCGCCGGTCGACACCAAGGTGAAAGCGGCCTGATCCGGTTGCTGTCGCCGATGCTGATGACTGGTGCTAGCACTCGGTCATTCAGCGCTGCTTAACCATATGCTGCGGGACGAACCTCGGTTTGTCCCAAGATTTAGGTTGTGCGGGGCCGAATCCTGGGCATACGATGTCCGGCAAAGCCGGTTGAAGGTGGTGCATCCATGAGCAAATCGGGCGGCAGCGATTCCAAGAATACGCTGTATTGCTCCTTTTGCGGCAAGAGCCAGCATGAGGTTCGCAAGCTGATTGCGGGCCCGACCGTGTTCATCTGCGATGAATGCGTCGAACTGTGCATGGACATCATCCGCGAGGAGCACAAGAGCGCCCTCGTCAAAAGTCTGGACGGTGTTCCGACCCCGCGCGACATCTGCAAGGTCCTGGACGACTACGTAATCGGCCAGGACCACGCCAAGAAGGTGCTGTCGGTGGCGGTGCACAACCACTACAAGCGCTTGAACAACGACAACAAGAGTAACGATGTCGAGATCGCCAAGTCCAACATTCTGTTGGTCGGACCGACGGGCTGCGGCAAGACGCTGCTGGCGCAGACCTTGGCGCGGATCCTCGATGTCCCGTTCACGATGGCCGACGCGACGACCTTGACCGAAGCCGGCTACGTCGGCGAGGACGTCGAGAACATCATTCTCAAGTTGTTGCAGGCGGCTGACTACAACGTCGAGCGCGCGCAGCGGGGCATCGTCTACATCGACGAAGTCGACAAGATCAGTCGCAAATCGGACAACCCCTCGATCACACGCGATGTCTCCGGTGAAGGCGTGCAGCAGGCCCTGCTCAAGATCATGGAGGGCACGATCGCCTCGGTGCCCCCGCAAGGTGGTCGCAAGCATCCGCAGCAGGAATTCCTGCAAGTCGACACGACCAATATCCTGTTCGTCTGCGGCGGCGCCTTCTCCGGGCTGGAACGGATCATTTCGGCCCGCGGCCGCGGAACAGCGATCGGATTCGGTGCCGACGTTCGCTCGATTGCGGACCGCACGACGGGCGAAGTCCTGCGTGAGGTCGAGCCGGAAGATCTGCTCAAGTACGGCTTGATCCCGGAATTCATCGGCCGTCTGCCCGTCGTCGCCACGTTGACCGATCTCGACGAGGGCGCGCTCGTTGAAATTCTCTCCAAGCCGAAGAACGCGCTGGTCAAGCAGTACCAGCGCTTGTTCGAGATGGAAGGCGTCAAGCTCACGTTCTCGGAGGATGCCTTGCGGGCCATTGCACGCAAGGCCCTCGCCCGCAAGACCGGCGCGCGTGGGCTGCGCACCATCATGGAGAACATCCTGCTCGAAACGATGTTCGACCTGCCCTCGCTCGATGGGGCCGAGGAGGTGGTGGTGAACTCCGAGGTTGTCGAGGGGCGAGCCAAGCCGCTCCACATTTACGCCGATCGACGCAGCGAATTGACGTCGACGTCGGCGTAGGCCGTCGATCTTGGGGGATCGACGGGCTTGAAGCGAGGCCCGCGGCGGGCCACCTATTAACGAACGTGCCGCGGTAGGTTGTTGCGGTATTCCGTCACACAGCGTTGTCTGGACCCATGAGCGAAACAGAAAAACCCCCGAAGAAAGTCGCCTCCTATCCCGTCCTGCCGTTGCGCGACATCGTCGTCTTTCCGCACCTGATCGTGCCGCTGTTCGTCGGGCGCGAGAAGTCGGTGCGTGCCCTGGAAGACGTGATGAAAGAGGACAAACAGATTCTGTTGGTCGCTCAGAAGGACGCCGGCGTCGACGATCCCGAGCCCAAGGATATCCATCGGATGGGGACGATCGGCGCCGTACTGCAGCTGCTCAAGCTGCCGGACGGAACTGTGAAGGTCCTGGTCGAAGGCGGTCAGCGCGCCAAGATCGTCGGCTTCAGCGAGAACAAGGATTTCTTCGAAGCAACCGCGGAGTTGGTCGGCGACGAATCGGGCGAAGCCAAGGAACTCGAAGCGCTCGCACGTTCGGTCGTGGCGCAATTCGAGCAGTACGTGAAGCTCAACAAGAAAATCCCGGGTGAGGTGCTGGTCTCACTGCAGCAGATCGAAGACCCGAGCAAGCTCGCCGATACCGTGGCCTCGCATCTCGCGTTGCGGGTCGCGGAGAAACAGGAACTGCTCGAAATCGTCTCGACCGCTCAGCGGCTCGAACGCGTCTACACCATCATGGAAAACGAGATCGGCGTGCTGCAGGTCGAGCGCAAGATCCGTTCGCGCGTCAAGCGCCAGATGGAGAAGACTCAGCGCGAGTACTATCTCAACGAACAGCTCAAGGCGATTCAGAAGGAGCTGGGCGACGGCGATGACACCCGTGAGGAACTGACCGAGCTCGAGCAGCGGATCAAGCGCACGAAGTTGAGCAAGGAGGCCCGCGACAAGGCCAACGCCGAAGTGAAGAAGTTGCGCTCGATGAGTCCGATGTCGGCCGAAGCGACGGTCGTGCGCAATTATCTCGACTGGCTCCTGTCGATCCCGTGGAAGAAGCGCAGCCGCGTCAAGAGCGACCTGACCTATGCCGAGAAGGTCTTGAATCAGGACCACTACGGCCTGGAGAAGGTCAAGGAACGCATCCTCGAATATCTCGCCGTTCAGCAGCGGGTGAAGAAGATGCGCGGCCCGATCCTGTGCCTCGTCGGCGCGCCGGGCGTCGGCAAGACGTCGCTGGGCCGCTCCATCGCCAAAGCGACGGGCCGTGCCTTCGTGCGCGTGTCTCTGGGCGGCGTCCGGGACGAAGCCGAGATTCGCGGTCATCGCCGCACCTACATCGGATCCTTGCCCGGCAAGGTCATCCAGATGATGAAGAAGGCGAAGACCTCCAACCCGGTCTTCATGCTCGACGAAGTGGACAAGCTCGGCGCCGACTTCCGTGGCGACCCTGCGGCGGCGCTTCTCGAAGTGCTCGATCCCGAGCAGAACTCGGCGTTCAACGACCACTACCTCGAGGTCGACTACGACCTGTCGGACGTCATGTTCATCGCCACGGCCAACACGCTGCGCATTCCGCCGGCGCTGGTCGACCGCATGGAGGTGATCCGCCTATCCGGCTACACCGAGGACGAGAAGGTCGCCATCGCCGAGCGACACCTGATCAACAAGCAGCTCAAGGGGCACGGCCTGACCGACAAGGAATGGTCGATCGCCGACTCTGGGCTGCGCGACCTGATCCGCTACTACACGCGTGAGGCCGGCGTGCGCAATCTCGAGCGCGAGATCGCCAACCTCGTGCGCAAAGCGACCAAGGACATCGTCAAAGGCAAAAAGAAGAAGGTCCGGGTCAAGAGCGACAATTTGGAGAAGTACGCCGGCGTGCGGCGTTTCCGCTTCGGCGAGGTCGAGGCCGAGAATTTGGTCGGCGTGACCACCGGCCTGGCCTGGACCGAAGTGGGCGGCGAGTTGCTCTCCGTCGAAGCACTGGTCGTCCCGGGCAAGGGCGGAGTCAAGTACACGGGAAAACTCGGCGACGTGATGCAGGAATCGATTCAAGCCGCGTGGTCCTACGTTCGCGCGCGCTCGATCGAATTCGGCATCAAGCCGACGATCTTCGACAAAAAGGACGTGCACGTCCATGTGCCCGAAGGGGCGACACCGAAGGACGGCCCGTCTGCCGGCGTCGCGATGGTGACCTCGATCGTTTCGGCGCTGACCCACATCCCGGTGCGCAAGGACGTCGCGATGACCGGCGAAATCAGCCTGCGCGGACGCGTGCTGCCGATCGGCGGCCTCAAAGAGAAGTTGCTGGCGGCGCTTCGCGGCGGCATCTCGACGGTGCTGATCCCGAAAGAAAACGAGAAGGATCTCGCCGAGATCCCCGACAACGTGAAGACCGCGCTTACGATCATCCCGGTCGTTATGGTCGACGATGTCCTCCAGCAGGCGCTGACGCAAAAACCCATCGCGATCGCCTGGGACGAGGAAGCCGAGGCGCACGCGAAGGTGTCCGAAGAGAAGTCGCCACCCGATCGCGAAGGGGTCACTACCCACTAGCGGCATGTCGAGATGCGCCCCGCCCCCACGGCGGGGCGCAGAAAAGCTGGGGATATCTCCGTTTTTCTCTTTGACGGCTCCGAACGGCGCGCCGTAGGTTGTCGACGTTTTCACACCGTCTCGTGCCATTCCGGCATGCTGTCAAACCTCAAGAGGGGGTCCTCACGTGAACAAGAACGATCTGGTGGCTAACGTTGCGGATAAAGCACGGCTGTCCAAGAGCGACTCTGCAAAGGCCGTCGAGTGTGTGTTCGACGCCATCACCGCATCCCTGAAGAAGGGGCAGGAAGTTCGCCTGGTCGGTTTCGGCACCTTCAAAGTCGCCAAGCGCAAGGCGTCGGAGGGACGTAACCCACGAACCGGAGAGAAGATCCAGATCCCGGCGTCGATGCAGCCCAAGTTCAAGGCCGGCAAGGCGCTCAAAGACGCGGTCAACTAGACCGTTTCTGCGTTTTCCACAGAACGCCGGTTGCCCCGCAACCGGCGTTTTCGTTTGTCGGCCTGACGGTTGGCAGCGTGGACGAGTCTCACTATAGGATGGGGCGAGGGGCGATTAGCTCAGTTGGTAGAGCACCTCGTTTACACCGAGGGGGTCGGCAGTTCGAGTCTGTCATCGCCCACCATGTCGGAGCATTGACCCGGGACGAGGCGCCTGCCGGGGACGTGGATGGACCGAGGCGTCGGCGACAGTCAGTGATTCCATGAGTGCACCGGCCGGGACATCGATCGTGTCGATCGTGATCGACGCCCTTCGAACGTGCGGGCAACAACGCGACGATCTGTTCTGGCTGGCGTTGCCCAACGTCGTCGCGATGAGCCTTCTCCAGGCCGCCGCCCTGACCGTGAACGATGCGCTCGGCATCCGCATCGCCGATTTGGCACCCGCGCCCGGTGTGGAGCCGCCCGACAACATCGGACTATTCCTTCTGGTCTTGCTCGCGCTGATCGCCGCCTCGGCCTACTTCCTCGTCACGTTCAGTGTGGCGTGGCTGCGACGCATTCTCACGCCATTGGAGACGCCGACCATCGGCGAGACGTTGCGCTGGCGGCCACGCCATACGCGATTCCTGTTGCATTGGATCGGGTTTCTCCTATCGGCCTCGATGCTGCTCCTGATCATCGGCGCCCCGCTGGCCGCCGCCGGCCCGTTGCTGGCCGCGATTTTCGCGGTGGGACTCGTGTGGCTCTACGGACGACTTTCGCTCGTCTTCCCCGCCATTGCTGTGGATCGGCCCCTCAACCTGTCCCAGAGCTGGCAAGCAACCAAACGCCGCGGGCACCTTGTGTTCGGCGTCATCGTGGGCACGTCGATCGCCGTACTGCTGCCCTCGATGGCGGTAAGGTTCGTGGCGAGTGCCATCGTGCAGGACACCGGATCGATCATCGTGCGCTGGTTGACAATGCTGGTGGTCGAAGGCGTGGCCATCACGTCCTTGGCCTGCCTGCTCAGCGCCCTCGCGATCGTGTTCCGCCTCTGCACGTCGGGTGGACGAACCGTGGCGATGGTGTGACGTGACGATCGACGGACAGTCGCTGATCGGGACTTGGGAAATGGTGCGATGGGAGACGCGCTACGACGATGGACGCGTGATCTTTCCGATGGGGGAGGATGCGCAAGGCCAGCTGCTCTATACCGCCGATGGCCATATGGCCGCGTTCTTGATGCGGCGGGGCCGCCCGCGGTTCACCACCGGCGAGGCGCTGACCGCGAGCGCCGAGGAAAAGATCGCCGCCTGGAACAGCTTCTATGCCTACGCGGGGCGTTACCGGATCGCAGGCGGGGACACCATCATCCACACCGTCGAGGCGAGCATGTACCCCAATTGGGTGGGGGACGAGCAGCGTCGGCTGGCGCGCTTCGAGGACGGGCAACTCGTCCTCACGACGCCGCCACAAACGACCAAACGTGGCGTCCAGCGCAGCACGATCTGGTGGCGCCGGCCGCGGCACGCTTGACCCCCTATCTGGGGTAAAGTAAACGGAACCGCCCGATTGCGGGGGCGTAGCTCAGTTGGTTAGAGCGCCGGCCTGTCACGCCGGAGGCCGCGGGTTCGAGTCCCGTCGCTCCCGCCATTTCCTCCCTTCGCCCCTGCTTTTGATACCTTTTTCCGATGCGGCCGTACGGTTGTTTCACCGGGCATGGCGTAGTAAGAATGCGCCGCAACATGCCGGTTTCCCGGGTGGTCTTGCGGGTGCGATGCCGCCAGGAAAACCCAGGGATCGGCCGATTCGTCGGCACGGCTGCGTCGGCGGTAGGGGAATCGTGACGGGACGCCGATGCAAGAACTGCTGTTGTCCTACTTGCCGATCCTGATCTTCCTGGCGTTGGTGGTCGGTATGAGCGTCGTATTCATGGCCGCCTCGTATTTCGCCGCCGAGCAGAAACCCGATACCGCGAAGCTCGTGGGCTATGAGTGCGGCTTCACGCCCTTTGCCGACGCCCGCAGCCAGTTCGACGTGCGCTTTTACCTTGTCGCGCTACTGTTCATCATTTTCGACCTCGAGGTGGCCTTTCTGTTCCCGTGGGCGATCACGCTCGGGGATCTCGGCGCGTTCGGGTTCTGGTCGATGTTCGTGTTCCTGCTGATCCTGACGGTCGGTTTCGTCTACGAGTGGAAGAAGGGGGCCCTGGAATGGGAGTAGCCCCGCAGCCTGCGACCGCGACGAGCGCTCCGGCGGATCCGTTCTTCCGCGGCGTCCAGAGCGAGCTCTCGGACAAGGGTTATCTCGTCACGCAACTCGACACGGTGGTGAACTGGGCCCGCACCGGCTCATTGTGGTGGATGACCTTCGGGCTCGCCTGCTGCGCGGTCGAGATGATCCACGCCTCGATGCCGCGCTACGACCTCGAACGTTTCGGTTTGATACCGCGGGCGAGTCCGCGGCAGTCCGATGTGATGATCGTCGCCGGGACGCTGACCAACAAGATGGCGCCGGCCATGCGCAAGGTCTATGACCAGATGGCCGAGCCGCGCTACGTGATCTCGATGGGCAGTTGCGCCAACGGCGGCGGCTATTACCACTATTCCTATTCCGTCGTGCGCGGCTGTGACCGGATTGTTCCGGTCGACATCTACGTTCCGGGCTGCCCGCCGACGGCGGAGGCCTTGGTCTACGGCGTGCTGCAGTTGCAGAAGAAGATTCGCCGGGTCGGCACGATCGCGCGTTAACAGTCAAAGACGGTCGGTTTCAAGTCGATGGATAGTGCGCTTAAGGAGCTCGGCGAGCACATCCGCAATGCGCTGCCGCAGGAGGTCGCGGCCGTCGCCGTTGCTCATGGCGAGTTGTGCGTCAACGCGACGCTCACGGGCCTGCCCAAGGTCCTGGCCTTCCTCCGCGATGACGCGAGTTGCCAGTTCAAGATGCTGGTCGACGTGTGTGGCGCCGATTATCCCAATCGCCCCAAACGCTTCGACGTCGTCTACAACCTGCTGTCGCTCACCCTCAACCAACGTGTTCGGGTGAAGGTGGCCGTCGACGAAGACACGCCGGTCCCGAGCGCGGCCGGGCTGTTCTCGAGCGCCGGCTGGTTCGAGCGCGAGGCCTGGGACATGTACGGCATCCTGTTCTCCGGTCACCCGGATCTCCGGCGCCTGCTGACCGACTACGGCTTCGAGGGACACCCGCTGCGCAAGGATTTCCCGCTCACCGGTTTCGTCGAGGTTCGCTATTCGGACGACGAGAAGCGCGTGGTCTACGAGCCGGTCAAACTCACCCAGGAGTTTCGTCGCTTCGACTTCATGAGTCCTTGGGAGGGCGCCAGCTACGTGCTGCCGGGCGACGAGAAGGCCGCGACGCCGGACAAGAGGTGACCCGATGGCCGATCCTCTGATCTCCAGCTACACGTTCAATTTCGGGCCGCAACATCCCGCGGCCCACGGCGTGCTGCGTCTCGTGCTCGAGATGGACGGCGAAATCGTGCGCCGTGCCGACCCCCACATTGGTCTCCTGCATCGCGGCACCGAGAAATTGATCGAGCACAAGACCTACCTCCAGGCGATCCCGTATTTCGATCGGCTCGATTACGTCTCGATGATGTGCCAGGAGCACGCCTTCGTGCTCGCCGCCGAGAAGCTGCTCGCCCTCGAGGTGCCGCCGCGGGGCCGCTACATCCGTGTGCTGTTCAGCGAGATCACCCGCATCCTCAATCACCTGCTCAACATCACGACTCAGGCGATGGACGTGGGCGCGATGACCCCGGCGCTGTGGGCCTTCGAGGAACGCGAAAAGCTGATGGCGTTCTACGAGCGCGTATCGGGCGCACGGATGCATGCGTGCTACTTCCGCGTCGGCGGCGTGCACCAGGACCTGCCCGCGGGATTGACCGACGACATCGCCGAGTTCTGCGATCATTTCGGTAAGGTCATCGACGATATCGAAAGCGTGCTGACCGAGAACCGGATATTCAAGCAGCGCAACGTCGACATCGGAATCATCTCGGCCGAGGACGCGATCGATTGGGGCTTCACCGGCGTCATGTTGCGCGGCTCGCGGGTCCCCTGGGATCTGCGCAAGGCGCAGCCCTACGAGGTCTACGCCGAGATGGATTTCGACGTCCCGGTCGGCAAGAACGGCGACTGTTACGACCGCTATCTCTGCCGGGTCGAGGAGATGCGTCAGAGCATCCGCATCATTCGTCAGTGTCTCGCCGAGTTGCCGTCGGGACCTTGCTCGGCGGTGGACAGCAAGGTGGTGCCGCCCTCGCGCGGCGAAATGAAGCGCTCGATGGAGGCGTTGATCCACCACTTCAAACTCTACACCGAGGGCTTCCACATTCCCGCAGGCGAGACCTACACGGCGGTGGAAGCACCGAAGGGCGAGTTCGGCGTCTTTCTCGTGTCGGATGGAACCAACAAACCCTATCGCTGCAAGATTCGCGCGCCCGGGTTCGCCCACCTGCAGGGCCTCGACTACATGTCGCGCGGCCACATGCTGGCCGATGCCGTCGCGATCATCGGCAGCCAGGACATCGTGTTCGGCGAGATCGACCGATGAGCGCCGCCCGTCATCCTGCGCCCCCCGAACGACAACCGGCGACGTTCGCTTTCGCGGCGGAGAACCGCGCCGCGGTGGAGGCGATCATCGCGCGCTACCCCAAGGGTCGCCAGGCGAGCGCCATGATGCCGCTGCTCGACCTCGCCCAGCGTCAGCACGACAACTGGTTGCCGCGCGCCGCGATGGACCATGTCGCGGACCTGTTGGGCGTGCCGCGCATGCGCGCCTACGAGGTCGCGACCTTCTACACCATGTACAACCTGGCGCCCGTCGGTCGTCACCACGTGCGGGTATGCACGACGACGCCCTGCTGGCTGCGCGGTTCGGACGAGATCGTCGCCGCCTGTGAGAAGGCCCTCGCGGTCGAGATCGGCGAGACCACTAGGGACGGCAAGTTCACGCTGCAGGAGGTCGAGTGCCTCAATGCCTGCGTCAACGCCCCCGTCGTCTGGATCGGGGATCGCTTTTACGAGGACCTGACGGCCGATCGCGCGCGGCAAATTCTCGAGGCGTTGGCGCGCGGCGAAACGCCGAAGGCGGGCCCTCAGGCCGGCCGCCATGCCTCCGAACCGGTCGGCACCACGTCCACGCTGAGCGAAGGAAGAAAGTAACCGCATGTTGCGCGACGCCGATCGCATCTTCACCAATCTCTACGGGTTCGAGGACTGGCGGCTGGCCGGCGCGCGCCGGCGCGGGGACTGGGACAACACCAAGGCGCTGCTCGATCTCGGCCGCGATCCGATCATCCAGATCATGAAGGATTCCGGCCTGCGTGGTCGGGGTGGGGCGGGGTTCCCGACCGGCTTGAAGTGGTCGTTCATGCCCAAGCAATCCGATGGACGGCCGCACTATCTCGTGGTCAATGCCGATGAAGGTGAACCCGGGACGTGCAAGGACCGCGACATCCTGCGCCACGACCCGCACAAGCTGCTCGAGGGCTGCTTGGTCGCCGGGTTCGCGATGGGGGCACACGCCTGCTACATCTACATCCGCGGCGAGTTCGGTGAAGAAGCCGATCGTCTGCAGGCGGCGATCGATGAAGCGACGGCCGCGGGCCTGCTCGGTAAGAACGCCTGCGGCTCGGGCTGGAGCTATGACATCTACGTCCACCGCGGCGCCGGCGCCTACATCTGCGGCGAGGAGATGGCGCTGATCGAAAGCCTCGAGGGCAAGAAGGGCCAGCCGCGCCTGAAACCCCCGTTTCCGGCCAACATGGGCGTGTGGGGTTGCCCGACGACCGTCAACAATGTCGAGAGCATCGCGGTCGCGCCGGCCATCCTACGCCGTGGCGCGGCGTGGTTCGCCGGCATCGGTCGTCCGAAGAACACGGGCACGAAGGTGTTCTGCATCTCCGGTCACGTCAACAAGCCGTGCAACGTCGAAGAGGAAATGGGCATTCCGCTGCGCGAGTTGATCGAGCGCCATGCCGGCGGCGTGCGCGGAGGATGGGACAACCTGCTGGCGGTGATCCCCGGCGGTTCCTCGGTGCCGCTGTTGCCCAAGTCGATCTGCGATACGGTCCTCATGGATTTCGATTCGCTGGTCGCTGTCAAATCCGGTCTCGGCACCGCCGCCGTGATCGTCATGGACAAGTCGACCGATGTCGTGCGGGCGATCGCGCGGCTCTCCAAGTTCTACATGCACGAGAGCTGCGGTCAGTGCACGCCGTGCCGCGAAGGCACCGGCTGGATGTGGCGCGTCATGGACCGCCTGGTGAAGGGCGAGGCCGAGGTCGAGGAGATCGACCTCTTGCTCGACGTGGCCAGCCAAGTCGAAGGTCACACGATCTGCGCCCTGGGCGATGCGGCCGCCTGGCCGATCCAAGGCCTGATGCGGCATTTCCGGGCCGAGGTCGAGCACCGCATCGTCGAGCGCAAGAAGTCCGCCGTCAGCCGGGCAGCCTGAACATGGCCAACGTCAATCTCACCATCGATGGCGTCAAGATCTCGGTCGACCGGGGTTTGACCGTGCTGCAGGCCTGCGAGCAGGTTGGCGCCGAAATTCCGCGCTTCTGCTACCACGACCGCCTGTCGATCGCCGGCAACTGCCGCATGTGCCTGGTCGAGATGGAGAAGTCGCCCAAGCCGATCGCCTCCTGCGCCATGCCCGTCGCCGAGGGCATGGTCATCCACACCAACACCGCCAAAGTGAAGAAGGCGCGAGAAGGGGTGATGGAGTTTCTGCTGATCAATCACCCGCTCGATTGCCCGATTTGCGATCAGGGCGGGGAATGCGACCTGCAGGATCAGGCGATGGCCTACGGCCGCTCCGGCAACCGTTTCGCCGAGAACAAACGCGCCGTGCCCGAGAAGGACTTTGGCCCCCTGGTGAAGACCGAGATGACGCGTTGCATCCATTGCACGCGCTGCATCCGTTTCGCGACCGAAGTGGCCGGCGTGCCCGAGCTGGGAGCCACCGGACGCGGCGAGGAGATGGAGGTCGGCACCTACGTCGAACGTCTTCTCACCTCGGAGCTTTCGGGCAACATCATCGATCTCTGCCCGGTCGGCGCCCTGACCTCGAAGCCCTACGCGTTTACCGCGCGCTCGTGGGAACTGCGCAAGACCGAATCGATCGACGTGCTCGATGCCGTCGGCAGCAACATCCGGATCGACGCGCGCGGTCGTCAGGTCATGCGCGTGCTGCCGCGGCTCAACGAAGACGTCAACGAAGAGTGGATCTCCGACAAGACCCGCTTTGCCGTGGACGGCCTGTCGCGCCAACGCCTCGACACGCCCTACGTTCGTCGCGACGGCAAGCTGCAACCCACGACCTGGGGCGAGGCGTTGGCGGCCGTGGCCGCCCGTCTCAAAGCGGCGAATGGCACGCGCATCGCGGCGATCGCCGGGGACTTGGCCGACGTCGAGTCGATGTATGCCCTCAAGGGGCTGATGACGGCGCTCGGCTCGCCGCACCTCGATTGTCGCCAGGACGGCGCCAAACTCGATGCGCGCAGTCGAGCGGGCTACCTGTTCAACACGACGATCGCCGGCATCGAGTCGGCGGATGCGTGCCTTTTGATCGGGTCCAACCCGCGCTGGGAAGCACCGATCATCAACGCGCGCCTGCGCAAACGCTCGCTGCGCGGCGGTTTTTCCGTCGGATTGATCGGCGCTCCGATCGAACGTCCCGACGGCCTGACCTACGCCCATGAATACCTCGGCGCCGGGCCGACGGCGCTGCAAGACGTGCTCGAGGCTCGCCATCCCTTCAGCAAGACGCTGGGCGCCGCCCAGCGGCCGATGCTGATTCTCGGACAAGCGGCCCTGGCGCGCCGTGACGGTGCCGCCGTCCTCGCGCTCGCCCGGGCGGTGGCCGAGCGTTACACCATGGTCAAAGACGGCTGGAACGGTTTCAACGTCCTGCACACGGCGGCGGCGCGCGTGGGTGGCCTCGACCTCGGCTTCGTGCCTGGGGCCGGCGGCCGGGACGTACTCGGGATGCTCGACGGGGCGGAGCGGGGCGAACTCGACGTGATCGTGCTGCTGGGCGCCGACGAAATCGACACGCGCCACCTCGGTCGTGCCTTCGTCGTCTACATCGGCCATCACGGGGACGCCGGGGCCCATCGCGCCGACATCGTTTTGCCGGGCGCCGCCTATCCCGAGAAGGACGCCACCTTCGTCAACACCGAGGGCCGCGTGCAACGCGCCTTCCGCGCGGCGTTCCCGCCGGGTCAGGCGCGGGAGGACTGGGCCATTCTGCGCGCGTTGTCCGAAAGCGCGGGGCGCACGTTGCCCTACGACTCGCTCGCCGAGCTCCGCCGTCAACTGGTCAAGGACGTGCCCGCGATGGCCGAAATCGGCCGGGTCGTGGCGGCACCCTGGCAGCCGTTCGGCCAGACGGGCGCGCTTGACGCCGCGCCGTTCGGCGTGGCGATTCGCGATTTCTTCCTCACCGATCCGATCTCGCGGGCCTCGCCCACGATGGCGGCGTGCAGTTCGGCCAACCAACAGGCCCGGCGTGGGGCGGTGACGGGCACCCATGGATAGTCTCTGGTCGGGTTATGTCATCCCGGGACTGCTGATCCTGGCGCAGATCCTCGCGGTCCTGCTGCCGGTCATGATCGCGGTCGCGTTCGTCGTCTACTTCGAGCGCAAGGTGTTGGCGTGGATGGCGCTGCGCCGCGGCCCGAACATCGTCGGACCCTGGGGCCTGATGCAATCGTTCGCCGATTTCCTCAAGGTGTTCTTGAAGGAAACCATCATTCCGACGGGCGCCAACAAGGTCGTCTTCCTCGCCGCGCCGCTGGTCACGTTCATCCTTTCGATGGTCGCCTGGGCCGTGATCCCGTTCGGGCCGGGCCTCGTGGTGGCCGACATCAACGTCGGAATCCTGTTCCTGTTCGCGATCTCCTCGCTCGGGGTATACGGCATCATCATGGCCGGCTGGGCGTCGAATTCGCGCTATCCGTTCCTCGGCGCGCTGCGGTCCTCGGCGCAGATGGTGTCCTACGAGGTCTCGATGGGCTTCGTCATCGTGACTGTCCTCCTGTGCGTCGGCTCGCTCAACCTCTCGGCCATCGTCGAGGCGCAACGGGGGTTGTGGTTCGCGATCCCGCTGTTTCCGATGTTCGTCATCTTCTTCATCTCGGCCCTGGCCGAGACGAACCGCCATCCGTTCGACCTCCCCGAGGCCGAGTCCGAATTGGTCGCGGGCTACATGGTCGAGTATTCGTCGGTGCCCTTCGTACTCTTCTTCCTCGGCGAATACGCCAACATGATGCTGATGAGTGCGATGACCGCCGTGCTGTTCCTCGGCGGCTGGCTGCCGCCCTTGGACATCGCGCCGTTCAATTGGATCCCGGGACCGATCTGGCTCACGGCCAAGATCGTCCTCCTCTTGTTCGTGTTCATTTGGGTGCGCGCCACGTTCCCGCGCTATCGCTACGATCAACTGATGCGGCTGGGTTGGAAGGTTTTTCTGCCGGCGTCGCTCCTGTGGGTCGTGATCACCGCCGGCGCGCTGGTCGCGTTCGACTGGTTCCCGAAGTAAACGGAAAGGACGACCGATGGCCTTTATCGATCGCAGCGTAAGGTCGCTTCTTCTGTGGGAACTGATCCAGGGCATGGGCGTCACGTTGCGCTACATGTTCAAGAAGAAAGCGACGATCAACTACCCGTTCGAGAAGGGCTCGATCAGCCCGCGCTTCCGCGGCGAGCACGCGCTGCGCCGCTACCCGAACGGCGAAGAGCGCTGCATCGCGTGCAAACTCTGCGAAGCCGTGTGCCCGGCTCTGGCCATCACCATCGAAGCCGAGCCGCGGGCCGATGGCAGCCGACGAACGACGCGCTACGACATCGACATGACGAAGTGCATCTATTGCGGGTTCTGCCAGGAAGCCTGCCCGGTCGATGCCATCGTCGAGGGTCCGAACATGGAGTTCGCGACCGAGACCCGCGAGGAGCTGCTCTACAACAAGGAACGTCTGCTCGCGAACGGCGAGCGTTGGGAGCGGCCGATCGCGGAAAACCTGCGCCGTGACGCGCCCTACCGCTGAGAGCAACGCCCGTTAGGCCGAACCATGGTGCTGCAGGAAATCACGTTCTACCTCTTCTCGGCGATCATCGTCGCTTCGGGCGTCATGGTGATTGCCGCGCGCAATCCCGTGCACTCGGTGTTGTTCCTCATCCTCGCGTTCTTCAATGCCGCGGGGTTGTTCATCCTGGTCGGCGCCGAGTTCCTGGCGATGATCATGGTGATCGTCTACGTCGGCGCCGTCGCCGTGTTGTTCCTGTTCGTCGTCATGATGCTCGACATCAATTACGTCGAACTTCGCCAAGGCTTCTTGAACTACCTGCCGATCGGGGCGCTCATCGGTTTCATCCTCCTCGTCGAGTTGGTGTTCGTGCTCGGCACCCGGTTCGCCACACCCGAGACGGTCGGGGCCACCGGCGCGCCGATTCCGCCGCTGAGCGAAATGACCAACACCGAGGCGCTCGGACAAGTGCTCTACACCCGCTATATCTATCTTTTCCAGGCGTCGGGCATGGTGCTGCTGGTGGCGATGATCGGCGCGATCGTGCTCACGTTGCGGGAACGCGGCGGCGTGCGCCGCCAGAGCATCGCGCGTCAGGTCGCGCGTCGGCGCGACGAAGCCGTCGAGGTTCGCAAGGTCACGCCCGGGAGCGGCATCTGATGGCGATCGGAGTCGGCCATTTCCTGACCGTGGCGGCGATCCTGTTCACGCTCGGGATTTTCGGCATCTTCCTCAACCGCAAGAACGTCATCATCATCCTGATGTCGATCGAGTTGATGCTGCTCGCGGTCAACATCAACCTGGTCGGCTTTTCCGCGCATCTCAATGACCTCGTGGGCCAGGTGTTCACGATGTTCGTGCTGACCGTGGCGGCTGCGGAAGCGGCGATCGGCCTCGCGATCCTGGTCATCTATTTCCGCAATCGCGGCTCGATCGCCGTCGAAGACATCAACGTGATGAAGGGATAGCGCACCGCCATGTTGTATGCGCTGATCGTGTTTCTGCCGGCGGTCGCGGCCCTCATCGCCGGATTCTTCGGCCGCTGGATCGGCGACCGCGGCGCCCAGATGGTGACCTGCGGCGCCGTGACCATCGCCGCAGTCCTGTCCATTCTCACGTTCTTCGAGATCGGGTTCGGCGGGGCGCCCCAACACGTCGAACTGCTGCGTTGGATGCAATCGGGATCGTTCGAGATGTCATGGGCGCTGCAGATCGACACTTTGACCTGCGTCATGCTGGTCGTCGTCACGGTCGTTTCGGCGCTCGTCCACTGGTATTCGGTCGGCTACATGGACCACGATCACCACAAGTCGCGGTTCATGGCCTACCTGTCGCTGTTCACCTTCGCCATGCTCATGCTGGTGACGGCCGACAATTTCGTTCAACTGTTCTTCGGTTGGGAGGGCGTGGGCCTCGCGTCCTACCTGCTGATCGGATTCTGGTACGACCGCCCGAGCGCCAATGCCGCCGCGATCAAGGCCTTCGTGGTCAATCGCGTCGGCGACTTCGGATTTGCGCTCGGGATCATGGGCGTTTTCCTGGTCTTCAACTCGGTCGATTTCGCAACCGTGTTCGCCGCCACGGCGATCAAGGCCGGGCAGACGTTCTCCTTCCTCGGCATGCAGCTCGATATCGTCACGACGCTGACGATGCTCCTGTTCTTGGGCGCGATGGGCAAATCGGCGCAACTGTTCCTGCACACCTGGCTGCCCGACGCGATGGAAGGGCCGACGCCGGTGTCGGCGTTGATCCATGCCGCGACCATGGTGACCGCCGGCGTGTTCATGGTGGTTCGGCTCTCCCCGATGTTCGAATACGCCCCGACCACGCTCATGGTTGTGACCATCGTCGGGGCCGCGACCGCGTTTTTCGCCGCGTCGGTCGGGCTGGTCCAGAACGACATCAAGCGCGTCATCGCGTATTCGACCTGTAGTCAGCTTGGCTACATGTTCTTCGCGGCGGGTGTGTCGGCCTATTCGGCCGCCATGTTTCATCTGTTCACGCACGCCTTCTTCAAGGCGCTGCTCTTCCTCGGCGCGGGATCGGTGATTCACGGGATGTCGGGCGAACAGGACATGCGACGGATGGGCGGCCTCTACACGTTGCTGCCGCTGACCTACGCCTTGATGTGGATCGGTTCGCTGTCGCTCGCCGGAATCATTCCGCTCTCGGGGTATTGGTCGAAGGACCTGGTCCTCGAGGCTGCTTTTGCCGCAGGCTCGGGCGTCGGGTACTTCGCCTACTGGACCGGCGTCACGGTCGCCCTCATGACGGCGTTCTATTCCGGCCGACTGTTGTTCATGACGTTCCACGGGCCGGCGCGCGTCGACAAAGCCGTGATGTCGCACGCCCACGAAGCGCCCAAGGTCATGAACGTGCCCAACCTCATTCTGGCGCTCGGCGCGATCGTCGCCGGCTTTTGGGCCTACGATTTCATGGTGGGCGAGGGGCGGGCGGCGTTCTGGGGCAATGCCATTTTCGTCATGCCTTCGCACGATCCGATCGAGCATGCGCACCACCTGCCGTGGCCGATTGTTTGGCTGCCGATGCTGGCCGCCGTGCTCGGCCTCGTGCTGTCGTGGTTCCTCTACGTGCGCCGGCCGGATCTGCCGGCGCGGTGGGCGACCGTCAATGCCCCGCTCTACAAGTTCCTGCTCAACAAGTGGTACTTCGACGAGCTCTACGACCTGATTTTCGTGGGGCCTGCGAAATGGCTCGGCCGGACTCTCTGGAAGGGAGGGGACGGCAAGATCATCGACGGCTTCGGGCCCGACGGGTTTGCCGCCATGACCATCCAGCTGGCGCGGCGCGCCGTCGCCGCGCAATCGGGATACGTCTACCACTACGCGTTCGCCATGCTGATCGGCGTGGCGGCGCTCGTCACCTTCTTCCTGGTCATGGGCTGAACGATGGCGACTTGGCCGATCCTGTCGTTCCTCATCCTGGTGCCGCTCATCGGGGCGGTGCTGGTCCTCGCCGTCCGCGGTTCTGACAGCGTCGTCGCCCGCAATGCCCGCTGGGTCGCCCTATGGGTGACGTTGTGCAATTTCGTGCTGTCGCTTGTGTTGTGGCTCAACTTCGACCCGAGCACGGCCGACTTCCAGTTCCGCGAGAAACGGGCCTGGCTGTCGAACGTGATCACCTATCAGGTGGGCGTCGACGGCATTTCGATGCTGTTCATCGTCCTCACCGCGTTCCTCATGCCGATCTGCATCCTGGCGAGTTGGGATTCGATCAAGGAACGCGTCAAGGAATACATGATCGCGTTCCTGGTGATGGAGAGCACGATGATCGGGGTGTTCTGCGCCCTCGACCTCGTCGTGTTCTACCTGTTTTTCGAAGCCGGCCTGATCCCGATGTTCCTGATCATCGGCGTCTGGGGCGGGGCCAATCGGATCTACGCGACGTTCAAGTTCTTCCTCTACACCTTGCTCGGATCGGTGCTGATGCTGCTGGCCATCATGGCCATGTACTTTCACACCGGGACGACCGACATCATCCAGTTGCTCGATCGCGGCACGTTCCCCGCCGCCATGCAGTACTGGCTGTGGCTGGCGTTCTTCGCGTCCTTCGCCGTCAAGATTCCGATGTGGCCGCTGCACACGTGGTTGCCCGATGCGCATGTCGAGGCCCCGACCGCGGGATCGGTCATCCTGGCGGGCGTGCTCCTGAAGATGGGGGCGTACGGGTTCCTACGGTTCTCGATCCCGATGTTCCCGCACGCCACCGAATTCTTCACGCCGTTCGTGTTCGGACTGAGCGTCGTCGCGGTGATCTACACCTCTCTGGTCGCGCTCATGCAGGAGGACATGAAGAAACTGGTCGCCTATTCCTCGGTCGCACACATGGGATTCGTGACCATCGGTCTGTTCACGATGACGACGCAGGGCATCGAGGGGGGACTGGTCCAGATGCTGAGCCACGGCCTCGTGTCCGGCGCGCTCTTTCTCTGTGTCGGCGTGATCTACGACCGCATCCATTCGCGCGAGATCGCGCGCTATGGCGGACTGGTCAATCGTATGCCGAAGTACGCCCTCGCGCTCATGGTGTTCACGCTGGCCAACGTCGGGTTGCCGGGCACCAGCGGTTTCGTCGGCGAGTTCCTCGTCCTGGTCGGCGCCTTCCAGGTCAACACCTGGGTGGCGATGTTCGCCACGACAGGCGTGATCCTCAGCGCCTGCTATGCACTCTGGCTCTACCGCCGGGTCGTTTTCGGCGTCATCGAAAAGGCCGATCTGCAGCGGATCGCGGACGTCAACCGACGCGAACTCGTGATCCTGGTGCCGCTGATCGCCACCGTGATTTTCTTCGGCGTTCATCCCCAGCCGTGGCTCGACGTCATGCACGTCTCGGTCGATCACCTCATCAAACAGCACCACGCGGCGCTCGACACCGGGCGGGCGCTGGCGGCGTTGCCGCGATAGTTCGGGAGCCCGGCGATGACCACCCTGTCCATGAGTGACCTGATGCCGGCCCTGCCAGAGCTGTGGGTCGCCGCCGCGTCGCTGGTCCTGCTCCTGATCGGGACATTCCGCGGCGATCGCGGCACGGGCTTGGTGTCCTGGCTCAGCATCGCGGTCCTGATCATCGCGGCCGTGCTGGTCGTGTCGGGTCCGCAGGACAAGACCGTGACCTTCGGTGGCATGTTCATCGTCGATGCGTTTGGCGTCTTCGCCAAGGTGCTTGCGCTGCTCGGATCATCGCTCGCGATCATCATGTCGCTCGGCTATCTCCGGAACGAGGGGATGGCGCGCTTCGAGTTTCCGATTCTCATCGTCCTGGCGACGCTCGGAATGATGATGATGATCTCGGCAAATGACATGATGTCGCTCTACCTCGGGCTCGAGTTGCAGAGCCTGGCGCTCTACGTCGTCGCGGCATTCAAGCGCGACTCGGTCCGCGCCACCGAAGCCGGCCTCAAGTATTTCGTACTCGGCGCCTTGTCCTCCGGGATGCTGCTCTACGGCATCTCCTTGATCTACGGATTTACCGGATCGACGAACTTCGTACAGCTCGCCGAAACTCTCCGCTCGACCGATGTCGCCCATTCGGTCGGCCTGATCGTCGGCTTGGTGTTCCTGGTCTCGGGCCTGGCGTTCAAGGTTTCGGCCGTGCCGTTCCACATGTGGACGCCGGACGTTTACGAAGGCGCCGCCACGCCGGTGACGGCCTTCCTTGCCGCTGCGCCCAAGATCGCGGCAATGGCGCTGTTCCTGCGCACCCTCGTGGCTCCCTTCATGGAGGCGTTCGCACAGTGGCAGCAGATCATCGTGGTGATCGCGATCGCGTCCATGGCCTTGGGCGCCTTCGCCGCCTTGCGCCAGGACAATCTCAAGCGCCTGATGGCGTATAGCTCGATCGGCCACATGGGGTACGCCCTGATGGGACTTGCCGCTGGAACGTCCCAAGGGCTCCAAGGCGTCCTCGTGTACCTGGCCCTCTACCTCGTGATGAACGTCGGAACGTTCGCCGCGATCCTGACCATGCGGGTCCGCGGCACCATGGTCGAGGGGGTGAACGACCTGGCCGGGCTCGGCAAGTCGAACCCGATGATGGCCTTCGCCCTGGCGATCCTGATGTTTTCGCTCGCCGGAATTCCGCCAATGGCCGGGTTCTTCGGCAAGTTCTACGTGTTCCTCGCCGCGGTCGACGCCAAGCTCTATGTCATGGCTGTCGCCGGTGTCCTGTCCTCCGTGGTCGCGGCGTACTACTACCTGCGAATCATCAAGGTGATGTACTTCGACGACCCGGCCGAATCCTTCGAACAGCCGATGCCGGGCGAGATGCGCGCGATCCTCGCCGTTAGTGGAGCCTTCACCCTGCTGTTCGTGCTGTACCCGGCGCCGTTGCTGGCCTGGGCGCGGATTGCAGCGGGTGCCCTGTTGCCGTGACCCTGGTTCTGCCGCCGGGCTTCGTCCACTGCGGTTTCGAGGTCATCGACAGTACCAACGACGAGGCCAAGCGCCAGGCCGCCGCCGGCGCCGCCGACTCCACCCTGATCACGGCGCGAGCGCAGACTCACGGGCGCGGCCGACAGGGACGCTCCTGGATATCGGGCACGGGCAACGTGCTCTGCTCGCTGATCCTGCGGCCGGCGTGTCCACCGCGTCTCGCCGCACAGCTGTCGTTCGTGACGGCGCTCGCCGTGGCCGACGCCCTCCGGCCGCTGCTGCCGAGCGCCATCCCGATCGCCTTGAAATGGCCCAATGACGTCCTCGTCGCGGGACGCAAGGTGTCGGGCATCCTGCTCGAATCTGCGACGACCCCGGAGGGGCGGCTCGATTGGTTGGTCATCGGGGTCGGGATCAACGTCGCCGATGGCCCGGGGGATACGGCCGTCGGCGTCGCGCTCGCCGACCTCGGCGTAACCGCATCAGCCGATGACGTGATCGAGCGCTTCGGCGCAGCGTTTGCCACCTGGCAGGACCGCTGGCGCCGGGACGGGTTCGCCCCGATCCGGGCGGCTTGGCTGGCTCAGGCGTATGGACGCCACGAGCCGGTGACGACGACGCTCGGTCAGCAGAAACTGACCGGCCGCTTCCTCGACCTCGACCCCGACGGCGGACTGGTGCTCGAACTCGCCGAGGGCGGGCGGCGAACCATCGCCGGCGGCGAGGTATACTTTCCATCAACGCCGACAGCCTGACCCATGCTTCTCGCCATCGATGCCGGAAACACCAACGTCGTCTTCGCGGTCTATGACGGAAACGATCGTCGCGGCCAGTGGCGGGCGGCCACCAAATTTCCCCGCACGGCAGATGACTATGCCGTCTGGCTGACGCCGTTGATGGCGATGAGGGGCCTCGAGGCGGCCGACGTGACCGACGTCATCATCGCGAGCGTCGTTCCGCCGGCGATGTTCGATCTCGAAACCCTGTGCCGCACCTATTTCAACGTCGAGCCCATGATCGTCGGGCGCAACGTCGACCTCGGCCTCGAAATCATCATGGACGAACCGCACACACCGGGCGCCGACCGCCTGGCCAACGCGGTGGCCGCTCACCATCACTACGGCGGTCCGGCGATCGTCGTCGATTTCGGCACGGGAACCAACTTCGACGTGATCGACGAGAACGGCGCTTACCGCGGCGGGGTCATTGCCCCGGGAATCAACCTCAGCCTCGAAGCGCTCCACGCGGTTTCGGCGCAACTTCCGCGTATCGCCGTGGCACGGCCCGAGCGCGTGATCGGCGGCGGTACGGTGGCGGCGATGCAGTCGGGCATCTACTGGGGCTATGTCGGATTGATCGAGGGCTTGGTGACGCGTATCCAGCACGAATTCGGCCGCAAGATGACGGTGATCGCCACCGGCGGCCTCGCGCCGTTGTTCGCGGGTGGCACGGCGATGATCGAGAAGATCGATCCGGACATCACGCTCCTCGGATTGCTCGAAATCTGGCGGCGCAATCGCCGTGGTCGCGCGTGAGGCCGATGGCCGCACCACCTCGAACGGATCGCGACGACGGCCTGCTGTTTCTCGCCCTCGGGGGCGCGGGCGAAATCGGCATGAATCTCAGCCTCTACGGCCAGGACGGCCGGTGGATCATGGTCGACTGCGGGGTGACGTTCGCCGACGATTCGTTACCCGGGGTTGATCTGGTGTTTCCGGACCCGGGGTTCATCGTCGAACGCCGCGATTCGCTCCTGGCCCTGTTCCTGACCCACGCCCACGAGGATCACTTGGGGGCCGTGGCCACGCTTTGGGGCCAACTCGGCTGCCCGGTCTATGCGACGCCGTTCACCGCGGCGATTCTGCGACGCAAGCTGAACGAGGCGGGGATTGCGGCTCAGGTTCCGGTGACCGTGGTCGGGTACTCCCATGCCATCAAGCTCGGACCGTTTTCCGTGACCTACCTGCCCATCACCCACTCGATCCCCGAGGGTAGCGCGCTCTTGATCGAATCGGGCCTCGGCACGGTGTTCCACTCGGGCGATTGGAAACTCGACGATCAGCCGCTGCTCGGTGCGCCACCGGATCAAGTCTTGTTCGAGCGCATCGGCCGGCGCGGGGTCGATGTTCTGGTCTGCGACTCGACCAATGCCCTCAGGGACGGGGTGTCGGGATCGGAGGCCGAGGTCCGCGACAGCCTGCGCGAGATTGTCCGGCAACGCCGTGGACGGGTTGCCGTCGCGACCTTCGCCTCCCACATCGCGCGGGTCGCCAGCCTTGCCGAGATCGGGCACGAAACCGGGCGCGAGGTGGCCCTGGTCGGGCGCTCGCTGTGGCGAACCGTCGAGGCCGCGAAGGAGGCGGGGTACCTCGCCGACCTCCCCACGTTGCTGACCGATGAAGAGGCCGCCTACATCGCGCCGGAAAAACTTCTGCTCATCTGCACCGGTTGCCAAGGCGAGGCACGTGGCGCCATGAGCCGCATCGCCTATGGCGACCATCCGACGATCGACCTCGAGGCCGGCGACACCGTCATTTTTTCGTCCCGGATCATTCCCGGAAACGAGCGAACCATCGGACGGCTGTGCAATGCCCTGATCGCCGACGATATCGAGGTCATCACCGAGAAGACGGCGTTCGTCCACGTCTCCGGCCATCCTGCGCGCGACGAACTTCGTCGGCTGTACGGATGGCTCAAACCCAAGGCCGCGGTTCCGGTTCATGGCGAAGCGGCCCATCTTCGGGCCCACGCCGATCTCGCCCGCGATCTCGGGGTCGAACACGTCACCACGATCGAAAACGGGCAACTCCTTCGCTTACGCCCCGGGCCCCCGGAAGTGATCGATCACGTCCGCGCCGGGCGCCTCGTGCTCGATGGTCGTCGCCTCTTGCCGGCAGACCACGATGTCATCCGCGCCCGCAAGCGGCTTATGCACCATGGCTACCTCGGCCTGACGGTCGTGGTCGACGAAAACGGGCGCTGGATTGCTCCACCGCAGGTCAGCGCGCACGGAATCGCCGAGTTGAGCACCGAGGCCGACCTCAACCGCTTGGAAGCCGCACTCGCCAACGAGTTGGCGCGCCTCGATGGTCGCGACCACGACGCCATCGACCTGGCCGCCCGGCGCTTGCTCAATCGCGATGTGCGGCAATCCTCCGGCAAGCGCCCGATCATCGACATCCAGATCGTGACGGCGCAGGGGGTAGCCGCCCACGAACCCCGCCGAAAGGCAGGAAACCAATGATCGGGAAAGTAAACCACGTGGCGATCGTCGTGCCGAACCTGGCGGCCGCCGCCAAACGTTACTCGGACGTTCTGGGCGCCGCCGTGTCGGCCCCCATCGACTTGCCAAACCATGGCGTCACGACGGTCTTCGTCGAGTTGCCGAACACGAAAATCGAACTTCTTCACCCACTGGGGGACAACTCCCCGATCGCCGCCTTCCTCGGCAAGAACCCGAGCGGGGGCATGCATCACGTTTGCTACGAGGTCGAGGATATCCGGCTTGCTCGTGATCGCTTGCGCGCCTCCGGTGCCCGCGTGCTCGGAAGCGGAGAACCCACGATTGGCGCCCACGGCAAGCCTGTGTTGTTCCTGCATCCGAAGGACTTCGACGGCACGTTGATCGAGCTGGAACAGATCTGATGGGCGTCGGCACCGCCATCGCCATGTACGTGGTGATCTGGTGGATCACGTTGTTCGCCGTCCTGCCCTGGGGTAACGCGCCGAGCGACGAGCCGATCCCGGGGCAGGAGCAAAGCGCACCCAAGAAACCCAGGTTGAGGATCAAGCTCCTCGTCAACACGGCGTTGGCAGCTCTGGTATGGGGCTTGGTCTACTGGCTGATCGAAAGCCCCTGGCTGTCCTTGCGACCCTGAGTCGTAGATTAAGAACGACAACTAACTGTTTGTCGAAAAACAAAAAAAGCAAGGCCATGAGCCTTGCTTTTTTGCCGACCGGCCGGCGGCTCCTACGTCCGCGATCCCCTGGCGACCGGTTCTCGGTTGTTAATCCTCCCCAAACTCGGACCGCGATATCCTTGGTGCGACCCGAAGCGTGGCGGATTCTACGAATGGCACGGGACGCCGCCAGTGGGAAATTCTGCCGAGGCACAATTGACAGCGCCATGGCCAACCGTTAGGGCGGCGACCCTCGCGATCCTGGGTGCGGTGCTCATCGCGCCGAACGCCCTCACGCAAACCCCGCGTGAACCCGTCCAGGTTCGACCGGCAGACCGTGCGCCTCCGGCGCGGGCCACCACACCGGCGCCGAGCGCTCCGGCCGTCGACGGCGGAACGCGATTCGCCGTCAATCGCAACGACTGTCAACAGGCGGTCGAGTACCGACCGGCGCCCGGGGTCGAATATCAGCCTGGGGTCGATGTCCGCGGGCGCCCGGTTCGACCGGCCGATGTCGAAAGTACGCCGCGGCTCAATTTGCCCAACGAACTCACGTTCAACTTGACCGTGCGCTTGAGCGACTATCTGGCGCGGACCCCGCGGGGCTTGAGCGACTCGGTGGCGCCGATCGGCAAACTCACGGTGCGGGGCAATCAGGTGCTGTTCAACGACGAGCCACTCAGCCCGCGTGACCGCGAAGCCGTGATCGCCGCGTGCCGCGAGGCGCTATCGCGACGGCCCTGACCCTCCGTTGCGGGCCGCGTACCACCTGTCTAAAGTCGGCGCCCCGCCGAGCCGTTCCCTCGAGGTTGGTGAATGCGCCTGTCACGACTGTTGCTTCCAATTCTCAAGGAGACCCCGGCTGAGGCGCAGATCGTCTCGCACCAACTGATGTTGCGGGCGGGAATGGTCCGCCAGTCGAGTGCGGGAATCTACTCCTGGTTACCCCTCGGCCATCGCGTCCTGCGCAAGATCGAGGCGATCGTGCGCGAAGAACAGGATCGTGCCGGCTGCCAGGAACTGCTGATGCCGACGATTCAACCGGCCGAACTGTGGCGGGAGAGCGGTCGCTACGACGATTACGGCAAGGAGATGCTCCGCATCCGGGATCGGCACGAACGTGACATGTTGTACGGACCGACCAACGAGGAGCTGATCACCGACATCGTGCGCAGCTCGGTCAAGAGCTACCGCGATGTGCCGAAGCTGCTCTACCACATCCAATGGAAGTTCCGGGACGAGGTGCGACCGCGCTTCGGCGTCATGCGCGGGCGCGAGTTCTTGATGAAGGACAGCTATTCCTTCGATCTCGATTACGCCTCGGCGCGCCATGCCTACAACAAGATGTTCGTCTGTTACTTGCGCACGTTCGCGCGCATGGGCCTGAAGGCGATCCCGATGCAAGCCGACACCGGCCCGATCGGTGGCGACTTGAGCCACGAGTTCATCATCTTGGCGCCGACCGGGGAAAGCCAGGTCTATTGCCATCGCGACCTTCTCGATCTCGACATCATGAAGGAAGCGATCGACTACGACCGCGACCTCCAGCCTCTCGTCGACCGGTGGACGGCGTCCTACGCGGCGACCGACGAGAAGCACGATCCGGCCCGCTTCGCTGGGATTCCGGCGGACAAGCAGGTGACCGCCCGCGGCATCGAGGTTGGCCATATCTTCTATTTCGGCACCAAGTATTCGCGTCCGATGGGCGCCGTCGTCGCCGGGGCGAACGGCGAACCCGTGACGCTCGAAATGGGATCCTATGGCATCGGCGTATCGCGCCTCGTCGGCGCGATCATCGAGGCCAGTCACGATCAGCACGGCATCATTTGGCCGGACAGCGTCGCCCCGTATCGCGTTGCGTTGCTCAACCTCAAACGCGGCGATACCGCGGTCGACAAGGCCTGCGACGACCTCTACGCCAGCCTGCAACTCGCTGGGATCGAGGTGCTCTACGATGACAGTGAGGAACGCGCCGGCGCGAAATTCGCGGCAGCCGACCTCATCGGGGCACCGATCCAGGTGATGATCGGACCCCGCGGAGTCAAATCCGGTGTGATCGAGCTCAAGATCCGGGCCACTGGCAAGCGCTTCGATCTCTCGCCCGAGGCGGCCGTTGCCTATCTCACCGCCTGACGTGCGCCCGGTGCCGCGCGACGAGCCGGGGGGACACTGATGGCCCTCGGCTTCGAGACCATGGTCGCCATGCGTTATCTGCGGGCGCGCCGTGCGGAAGGGCTGATCTCGGTCATCGCCGCGTTCTCCCTGCTCGGAATCGCGTTGGGGGTCGGGACGCTGATCGTCGTGCTCTCGGTGATGAACGGCTTCCGCGAGGAGTTGCTCGGGCGCATTCTCGGCATCAACGGTCACGTCCTCGTGCAGTCCGTCTCGGGACCGCTGACCGACCACGACGCGACGCTGGCGCGGCTGCGCGCGCTTCCCGGAGTGGTACGAGCGGCCCCGATCCTCGATGGGCAAGTGATGGCGACCTCCGACCGGCGGGCTGTGGGGGCGATGGTCCGGGGGGTCCGGATCGAGGACCTGCGCAACCACCCGCTGATCGCGGCTGGCATTCGTGCCGGGGCGCTCGAGGGCATCGACCCTCGCAATGATGTCGTCCTCGGCATGCGCCTGGCCGCCAA
Organism: Alphaproteobacteria bacterium; assembly: GCA_016869765.1. Lineage (GTDB taxonomy): Bacteria > Pseudomonadota > Alphaproteobacteria > SHVP01 > SHVP01 > SHVP01. Next base: position 5,570 of record VGES01000026.1, on the reverse strand, counting down.
CCTCGGCCTCGGCGTGGGCGATCGCATCACCTTGATCTCCCCGGAGGGGACCGCGACACCGCTCGGCACGGTCCCCCGTGCCCGCGCCTATCGTATCGCCGCGCTCTTCGACATCGGCATGTTCGAGTACGATTCGACGTTCGTGTTCATGCCGCTCGGGGCCGCCCAGCTTTTCTTCCGATTCGGAGACGGAGTCGGAGCGATCGAAGTCACGATCGCCGATGCCGACCAAGTCGCCGCTTTCCGTCCACGAATCCTCGCCGCCTTGGACCGGCCCCTGCGCCTGACCGACTGGCAACAGCTGAACGCAAGCTACTTCAACGCGTTGCAGGTCGAGCGCAACGTCATGTTCCTCATTCTGACGCTCATCATTCTGGTCGCGGCCTTCAACATCATTTCGAGCCTCATCATGCTGGTGAAGGACAAAGGCAGGGACATCGCCATTCTGCGGACGATGGGTGCGACGCGCGGCGCCGTGCTGCGCATCTTTTTCACGGCTGGAGCCAGCGTCGGCGTCGTCGGTACGTTGCTCGGCCTCGGGCTGGGTCTGGCGTTCGCCACCAACATCGAGACCATCCGCCAGTGGTTGCAAGGTCTGACCGGAACCAACCTGTTCGCCGCCGAGATCTACTTCCTGTCGCGTCTTCCCGCGAAGGTCGATTCCGGGGAGGTGATCATGGTCGTCGCCATGGCGCTCGGACTGTCGTTCCTCGCCACGATTTATCCGTCCTGGCGGGCCGGACGCCTCGACCCGGTCGAAGCCCTGCGATACGAGTGATGGACGCGGCCGCCCTCGACCTGCGCGAAATCGGCAAGACGTTCCGACAGGGGAGCGAAGTCCTCGAAGTCTTGAAAGGCGTGTCCCTGCAGGTGGCACCGGGCGAGATCGTTGCGTTGCTCGGCCAGTCGGGGTCGGGAAAATCCACCCTTCTCCATATCGCCGGCCTCCTCGAACAGGCCGAGCGTGGCGAAGTCATCATCGGTGGCTTGGCGGCCGGACGCCTCGGGGACGGCGCACGGACACGGTTGCGACGCGAGACCATCGGCTTCGTGTACCAGTTCCATCATCTGCTGCCCGAGTTCTCCGCACTCGAAAACGTCATGATGCCGATGTTGGTGGCGGGTCACGCCCGGGCCCGGGCCCGAAAACGGGCCGCGGCGTTGCTCGATCGGCTCGGGCTCGCCGCCCGGCTCAGCCACCGCCCCGCCCGATTGTCCGGTGGCGAGCAGCAACGGGTTGCGATCGCCCGGGCCCTGGCCAACGAGCCACGCGTTATTCTCGCGGACGAGCCGACCGGCAACCTCGACGGCCGCACCGCGGATCGCGTCTTTGCCGAGTTGCTCGAGGCCGTCCGCGAGCTCGGCGTCGCCGCGGTGATCGCGACCCACAACGAAGACCTGGCGTCGAAGATGACCCGCACGGTGTACCTACAGGATGGTGTGCTGCACCCAAAGTGATCCACAGCCAATTGGGTGCGGTCTCGTTTTGTTCCAATGACGCGGGAGCCGCCGGCGTGGGAAGTTCGCCCCATGGCGGCGACGTTCGTCCACCTCCACCTGCACACGGCCTTTTCGCTTTCCGAGGGGGCGATTCGCATCGGCGAGCTGATCGACCTATGCAAACGGCACGGCATGCCCGCGGTCGCCCTCACCGACAGCGACAATCTGTTCGGCGCCCTCGAGTTCTCGCAGTACTGCAAGAAGGCCGGCGTCCAGCCGATCATCGGTTCGGCGATCGCCCTCAAACACGTCGGGGAAGGTCTTGGGGAAGCCCGCGGGCTCCGACGACCAAAGCGCCTCGTGCTCCTGGCCCAGAACGAGCGCGGTTACAGCAACCTCATCCGGCTGTCGAGCCTCTCATACCTCGAAACGCCTCCCGGCGAGCCACCGACCGTTACCGTGGCCCAACTGGCGGAACACCACGCAGGCCTGATCGCGCTGACCGGCGGTCCTGAGGGGCCGTTGGGACGGCTGCTCGACGAACAGCAGATCGAGGCGGCCGAGGCGATGTTGCTGCGCTTGAGCGAGATATTCGCAGGGCGCCTCTACGTCGAGCTCCAGCGTCACGGGCTGCCGCGCGAACAACGGATCGAGGCGGCGCTCTTGCCGCTTGCCTTCAAACACAACCTGCCGCTGCTCGCGACCAACGAGCCCTATTTTACCGACGAGTCGGCCTACGAGGCCCACGATGCACTCCTCTGCATCGCCGAGGGCAGCTACGTCTCCGATCGAGAACGTCGCCGGTTGACGCCGGAGCATCGCTTCAAATCCCCGGAAGAAATGGCCTTGCTGTTCAAGGACCTACCGGAGGCGATCCGCAACACGCTGGTCGTCGCGAAGCGCTGTGCCGTCATGGCACCGATGCGCAATCCGATCCTCCCGGTGTTCGCCAAGGACGAAGCGAACACCTTGCGCCGAGAGGCTAAGAACGGCCTCGATCAGCGCCTCGCCAACGAAGTCGTCAAGGCCGAAACGACTTCCGACGAGCGCGAAGCAAAGGCGGCCCCGTATCGGCGCCAGCTCGAGTTCGAACTCGACGTCATCATCAAGATGGGGTTCGCCGGCTACTTCCTGATCGTGGCCGATTTCATCCGCTGGGCGAAAGAACACGACATCCCGGTAGGGCCCGGGCGCGGTTCCGGCGCAGGTTCGGTCGTCGCCTGGGCGCTGACGATCACCGACCTCGATCCGCTTCGGTTCGGCTTGATCTTCGAGCGCTTTCTCAACCCCGACCGCGTCTCGATGCCGGACTTCGACATCGATTTCTGCCAGGACCGGCGGGACGAGGTCATTCGCTACGTCCAGGAGAAATACGGGCGCGACCGGGTGGCCCAGATCATCACATTCGGCACGCTGCAGGCCCGCGCCGTATTGCGCGACGTCGGGCGCGTGCAGCAGATGCCCTATGGGCTCGTCGACCGCATTTGCAAGATGGTGCCGAACAATCCGGCCAATCCGGTGAAGCTCAAGGATGCGATCGAAAACGAGCCGCGCCTCAAGCACCTGCGCGACACCGAGGATGGCGTCGATCCGTTGCTCGACATCGGTATGAAGCTCGAGGGGCTTTATCGCCATGCCTCGACTCATGCCGCGGGCGTCGTGATCGGCGACCGGCCGCTCGACCAACTGGTGCCGCTCTATCTCGACCCGCGCTCGCCGATGCCCGCGACCCAATTCTCCATGAAGTACGTCGAGTCGGCCGGGTTGGTGAAATTCGACTTCCTCGGACTGAAGACGCTGACGGTGATCGATCGAGCGCAGAAGCTATTGCGGCAGAAAGGCGTCGAGGTCGACATCGCGCGCCTCCCGCTCGACGATTTGAAGACCTACGAGATGTTGCAGCGCGCCGAATCGATCGGGGTGTTCCAGTTCGAATCGAGCGGTATGCGCGATCTGCTTCGCGAGGCAATGCCGTCCAATATCGAGGACCTGATCGCGCTGGTCGCGCTGTATCGCCCGGGCCCGATGGAAAACATTCCCAAGTACGTGGCCTGCAAGCACGGCCGCGAGCAGCCGGAGTTCCTGCACGAGACCATCACGCCGATCGTCGCCGACACCTATGGCGTGATCATCTACCAAGAACAGGTGATGCAGATCGCGCAGCGCTTCGCCGGTTATTCGCTCGGGCAGGCCGATCTGCTGCGCCGCGCCATGGGCAAGAAAATCAAAGCCGAGATGGATGCCCAGCGCGACATCTTCGTGAAGGGGGCGACCGAACGCGGTGTCGATCGCGAGCGAGCGGTCTACGTCTTCGACCTGGTGGCCAAGTTCGCCGGGTATGGCTTCAACAAGGCGCACTCTGCCGGTTACGCCTTGGTCGCCTACCAGACGGCATGGCTCAAAGCCAACCATCCGGTCGAGTTTTTCGCCGCCTCGATGGCGCTCGATCAGCACAATACCGACAAGCTCAACGTTTTCCGCGAGGAGATGAAGCGCCTAGGCATCCCGTTGCTGCCGCCCGAAATCAATCGCTCGGAAGTCGATTTCTCGGTCGAGGCGGTGGGCGAAGGGCGAACGGCCGTCCGCTACGGGCTCGCGGCCGTCCGCAATGTCGGCCAGCAGGCGATGGCGTCGGTCGTCGGCGAACGCGCTGCCAAAGGGCGCTTCCGATCGCTGCCGGATTTTGCCGCCCGGATCGACCCACGCGATCTCAACAAGCGCCAGATCGAGAACTTGGCGCGGGCCGGGGCCTTCGACCCGATCGAGCGCAATCGCGCACGAGTCTTTGCTGCGGCCGACATGATCATGCGACGTGCGGCCAGCACCGCGGAGGAACGATCGAGTCGACAATCCAACCTGTTCGACGGTTCCGGCGGACCCGCCGAACTGCCGCTTCCCGACGTCAAGCCGTGGAAACAGATACAGGAATTGCAGGAGGAGTTTGAAGCGTTGGGCTTCCATCTATCTGCGCATCCGCTTGATTCCTATGGCGCCAGCCTGCGCCGGCTGGAGGTCATTCGTTTCGCCGATCTCGCGCGTCAGGTGAATGGCGAGATCAAGCGGGTCAAGCTCGCGGGTTCGATCACCGGGCGTCAGGAGCGGACGTCGGCGCGCGGCAACAAATTCGCGTTCGTCCAACTTTCGGATCCCAGCGGATCCTTCGAAGTCACGGCATTCTCCGAGGTGCTCTCGGCCCATCGCGATTTGCTCGAAGTCGGACAGAAGGTACTGCTGTCGGTCGATGCGCGGATGGAAGAAGGTCAAGCACGACTGACCGTGCAGCATGTGCAATCGCTCGATGCCGCGGCGGCGCAAGCCGCGGCCGGGCTCGAGATCGTGCTGGGCTCGGCGGTCGAAGCCGACGCCGCGGTCCTCGCCGCGCTTCGCGAGCAGCTCGCGGAGGCGCGAGGCGGCAAGGGCAAGGTGACCGTCCACCTGCCGCTCTCGGGTCAGCGGCGCGAGGTCATCATCGATCTCCCCGGTGGGTTCTCTATCACGCCGATCGTCCGCGACAATATTGCCGGCGTGCGCGGTGTGGCGCAGCTCCGCGACATCTGATCGCGGACTAAGTCTTCGCGGACGGGCGCTTCTTCCCCAGGTAAGTCTCGAGGATCGTTTCGACGCGACGATCCTCGTCGGCGAACGGCGCCAGCATGACCTTCTTCATCACCTGCTCGCGCTCGCGATCGAGCCGCTCCGCGAGCGCCGGGTCGGGGGTGAAGCGATCGATCGCTTCGGAGTCCAAGCCCAACTTCTGGCCGACCAGATGCTCGAGCACCAGGAGCCGGTCCTTTACGATCCAAAGTTCGGCCAGAAGTTCGGTGTTCATGCGCATCAGCGCGTCGACGTGAGGCACATCGAAGAAGGGCGGCTTGCGCGACATCGCTCGACCCGACCCTAAGACGGTTTGGTCGCCACGGTCACATACGGATAGGCGTTCCGTTCGCCGAGGCCGTGTTCCGCAACGTCGACGAACCCGAGGTCGCGCAGCTCCTTGGCCCAGTTCGAGGCGCAGCTGATGCTGAAATAGGGTTCATCATGGTTCCGTGTCTCCCAATCCATGATGACGGCCTGAAAGAGGTCAACCGCACGAAATGGCGGTGCGTCCGTGATCAGGCAAACGCCTCCTG
>VGES01000025.1 GCA_016869765.1 Alphaproteobacteria bacterium | reverse complement strand
GCCATCGCTGCTGGCCTCCAATCCAGCCAGCATCTTGAATCACGAATCCCCGACCAAGGGAATCCCCGCCGATTCAACCTTTCAGAAACGCGCTCTAGGTCCTTCGGAAGCGCCCGGCGATTTGCAAAATCGAGGCCTAGGCCGCCGGACGCTGTGGCTACACCGACATCGGAGCCGTGGGCCAAGGCTGAAGGATCGCCCGCGCTCTAGTTTCCGGCCTCGACCAGTTCGATCAACTCGCCACCGGGCGCCCTCCAGACGCCCATGGCCCGCCCGTTGTAGGGAGGCTCGCCGGGATTGACCACCGGGCCGACGAGGTCCCGGCGATGGGGATCGAGCGACGGTACGATCATCGATGTGATCGAATAGCCAGCCGGGATCGACCCCGGGGCCGTCGGGCGTGGCCCGGCACCCTTGGTGTATTCGTCGACCTGAATCACGCTTTGGCCCGAGAGCTGCAACGTGCCCATGCGCAACGGCCACTCGGGCGCGGCGATGCCGTAGGTCTCGCCAATGAAGTTGGTGCCCCGCGCGTGATCGGAGACCTGCTTCAAGCCGAAGCGTTGCTTATAGGCGGCGAGCGTTGCGTCGTAGTCCGGAACCCCGAGGACGGCGATGAACACACGGTCGACGAAACTGCGAACGTTCGGAAGATCGTGCCGTCCCCCTTTGGCCGGAACGTTGGTGAGGTAGAGCACCTCGCCATTGGGTCCAATCGCCTGCATCGCGATGATCTCGGGGTAGCTGCGCAGGCCGTGCGGTTCACCGATGACCTTGAAGGGGGCCGAGGCGACGCGCTGACGCACCGAAGGCGTGTGAGCGACGAGGATCTCGATCGCCGCCCAGCCGGTCGAGGCGAGCGGCCGGTAAGCATCGGGAATATCGGTTTCGACGAAGCGCAGCCACCCGGGCTCTCCCGACTCGGGCTTTGCCACCGCATAGCGCCGCCCGGCCATGGCCGGGGCCCCCCACGCCGATGCCAGGGCGGGCGAAACGACACCGCCTCCGGCGGGCGACAGCCCGAACGTCTTCTGGTAGACGGCGACCGCCTCCTCGCAGCGGCGAACCGCCACCGTGCAAAGAATGATCGGCCCCAGGTTGCCGCGATCGAACATCTGCCCCCCCGATGAAACCGCGGAGGAGCTTAGCGCAAGCCCCTCCACGCAGCGACCGCCCCATGGGCGGAACCGCGTGCGGACGAGCCCATCGCGGTCGAGGCTGCTAGCATCTCCCGATCGGGGAGGGCCCATGCCAAGCACCCATACGATTCGCGTCGCCGCGCTCCAGTTCAGCGCCGGCGAAGACATCGACGCGAACCTAACGACCTGCCTCCGGTTGATCGACGAAGCCGCCGCCAAGGGCGCTCAACTCATGGTCACACCCGAGTTCGTCAACCACTGCTCGTGGTACCAGGACGCCGAACACTGCTACCGCGTCGCCGTGCCGCTCGATGGCCCCTTCCTCGCGGCGATCGCGGCGCGGGCGCGCCAACATCGTTGCCACATCGTGGTCAACTGCACGGTGCGCCGCCGCAACAACGCCGTGACCGGCACCAACATCCTGTTCGGGCCGACCGGAGCGCTCCTCGCCACGTCGGACAAACAGGTTCTGATGGGCAACGAGAACAATTTTCTCGAACGCGCCCAGGAACTCTCCCCGATCGTACTCACGCCTTTGGGTCGCCTCGGCATGTACTCGTGCATGGACGGCGTCATCAACGAACCCCCGCGCGTGCTCGCGCTGCGCGGCGCCCAGGTGCTGTGCAACACGCTGAACTCTTTCGCCAACGACGAGGCGAGCCTGCACATCCCGGTTCGCGCCGCGGAGAACAAGACCTTCGTCGTCGCCGCCAACAAGTCGGGCCCCTTGGTTCCGGCGGCCATGACCCAAGTCGTCGCCGATAAGCTGAAGATCGCGCCGGAGCGCCTCCACGGCGCTGGGGAGAGCCAGATCGTCGCGCCAGACGGCCGGGTGCTGGCGCGCGGCCCGATTTTCGGGGAAGCCGTGGTCATTGCCGATATCGATGTCGCGGCCGCGGACGACAAGCGGCGGCCGGACGGAACCGACCTCTTCGCATCGCGCCGACCGGAGATCTACGGCCCGATCGCCGAGGCGCCCCGTCCGCGCGCCTACCAGGCGCGGGCGACCCGCGTGACGGCTGCGGTCGTACAACTTGCAGCGTCTGGGCCCGCCGCCGCCGTCGAAGCGGCCCGTCGCGTTGCCGAAGCGGCGCTCGGTGGCGCCCAATTCATCGTCTTGCCGGAACTTTTTTTCCTCGATGGCGGGCAGGTGCGCGACCCCAAGGACGCGCTTCGCCGCTCGGGCGAGGTCGAACTCGCGCTGTCCCACGCCCTCCAGGGGACCGAAGCCGTGGTGGCGTTCTCCGCCGTCGCGGCGGCCGCCAACGGCTTTCGCCACGACGGGGTAGTCGTCAGCGCGACGGGCGTCGTGTTGCGCCAGACTCAGCTTCACCGCGCCCAGCGCCATGCCGGCTGGATCACGACGTACGGCAATCACGTCGCCACGGCCGACCTTTCCTGGGGCCGCATCGCCGTCGTCGTCGGCAATGATGCGATCTATCCGGAGACCTTTCGTCTGGCGGCACTCCAGGACGTGGAGGTGGTCGCCGTTCCGACGACGATCCTCGAGCGTTGGGAGGTCGAGGTCGGGTTGGTCGAGCGCTCGGCCGAGAACCGCATGACCATCGTCATGGCAACCCTACCGTCAGCCGCCGGCACAAGCCGGATCATCGCGCCGGATCGCGATTTCACGTTGTGGACGCAGTGGACGCGGCCCTTCGACGGCAACATCAATTGCCCCAACGTGACGCAGGCCCTGGCGGGCCCCGGCGTCACCACCGCAGTGATCGATCCGTCGACCGCGGGCAACCGCCAAGTCACACTCAAGACCGACGTTCTCGACAGCCGGCCCTACTGGCTGCTGGGGCCACTCGTCGAAGCCCGCTGAGCGAAGACCCGGGCGAGGAACGACATACGTTCGAGCCGATCCCAGGAACCAGGTATGCGTTGACCAGCGTCGGCACGCTTGGCCGCATTGAGTGGTGTCCGGACGTGCACTATTTTCTTGGGTATCGACGGCGGGTGCTTGCCGCATAGACACTCGCGGCATCTTGTTCAGCTTAGCTGTTCACGCATGATGAGCACGCCGTCACTACATCAACGAAATCTCGCAAATGAGTCGACCATGAAGGGTAAGGGAAGAGAACGCATCGCGGAGGTCCTAGGCAACGGTCAACGAGGTCCGCGGGTTGGAGTCGCCTTGGTGCTGTGGCGAACCACCGAGAAAACCATGTTCCTTCTTGGGGAAGGTCACAGTTCACGCGAATCAATCTACGCGCTGCCAGGTGGTCACGTCGAAAACTATGAACGCTTGGTCGACGCAGCGTTGCGCGAGTTGCGTGAAGAGGCCGACGTGGATGCAAGTCTCATGAACCTTGTTTCGGTACACGAATTCGAAAATACCGAGAAGAAGGCGTGGTATGTCGTAGCGGGCTTCGAGGGCGTGCTTGCGCGGGGCACGCCACGGGTCATGGAGCCTGACAAGAAGAAAAACTGGGGCTGGTGGTCTCCCCGGGATGCACTGGGCCTTGCTCTATTTGAGCCCGATCGAGTGTTGATCGAGCGCGTCGTAGGTGGACCCATCTACCGAACTGACCGCTAGGCGACCGCCTGGATGTTCTCGACGGCCGGCCCTACTGGCTGCTGGGGCCACTCGTCGAAGCCCGCTGAGCGAAGACCCGGGCGAGGAACGCGGCCAGTCGCACCCGTTCGGCCGCCTCGAAGCATGGCGCGTACGCGGTGAGGTGGACGCCCATCGTCAGCGCACAACGACCTCGAAGATCGAGACTGACGAACTCGACGCCGGGAAACCGGGCGAGGAACGCCAAGTGTTGGGGCAGGTCCCAGGGGTCATCGGGGTAGGCATAGACCAGCGCCGGAACGTCGAGACGCGACGCGATCGCCGACCCGCGTTCCGCCATGAACCCCCACCACGCCGCTGGACGCGTCGCGTGCGCCGGCGCGAAGCCCGGCGCGAACGCGAGCACCCCGCCCACCTCGACGCGCCGGCGCGCTGCCACGACCAGACCCATCCAGCCGCCCAACGACTGGCCGGCCAACACGATGCGCTCTGGTCGAACGCCCGCTGCGACGAACTGTGCGACCAGCGCCTCGAGGCGCTCGGCAACGCGCGTTTCCTCCTCGCGCCAGGCCGCGAGGGAAGACCAGTCGAGCGCGTAGTCGGTGCAAACGACGTAGAGCAGTACGCGCGGTTCTTCCGCGGAACTTCGGGAAAGCGTTTTCACCGCTGCGGGAGGGCCGGCCAGCGCATCGTCGCTCAGCGGGTCACAGAGGTGGTGGGCCCCCGATTCGAGCCAACCGTTGTTCCAGATGATGACCGCAGCGCGCGCCGCATCGCGGATGAAGAAACCTCGGTGGGTCGACTCGGCCCCGATCGTTCTGGGCAAGAAGCCGCTGCGCTCGGCGGCCGCGCACGCCACGAGCAGGAGCGCCGCGAGGCTTGCGAGCCAGCGGCGCGACATGGCCTAGAAATCGGGCTTGAATTGCGCGAGCGCGGTGTTGAGCACGACGATCGCCCAGATCGCCCAAATCCACGGCTTTCCGCGATTGATCAGTCCGCTGATGATCCCTTCGACCTCCGGCGTCGAGCCTTCACTCAATAGCCGGCCGAACGCCGGACCGAACGGTTTGAACATGATGTTGACGACGATCAGAATGAAGATCGTCGCTCCATAGAGCGCAAGCTTGAGCACGAGCCAATTGGCGGGCAGGAAATCCTCGCCCGCCAACGCCCAGATCACTCCGGCGGCCACCAATCCGAGCGCCACGTAGTTCCACACGTCCTCGATGCCGTGCAGTTTCTTGCCCCATGCCGGCGCCGTCGGCCGGTGGATGTTCCAGACGCCCCACGCCCACACGAGTCCGATGACCCACGCGAGGTAGAGCCAACCGCCGTCGATGGGCGACCAGCCACGGTGCGCGGCGATCGTCAATCCGGAGGGCAGGATCAGGCACATGGCAATGCGCGGGAAAATGTCGACGCCCTGAAGCACCCGCGCGAGCACAGCGCGTTGCTGCGGCGAATAGTCCTTCTTCAGGATCAAGATCGCCGCGTAGTACGTCCCCATGTCGGCGCCGAGCCAGAACGCCATCAACAGGACGTGAAAGAACACGAAAAACGTGGTCCAGATTTCCATGAGCCCTCCCCCGAGCGCGCAGTTTCACCAGCCCTGGGATCGGGTCAAGGGCGGTTCCTGCGAGGCGACGATTGCCGGGCCCGCGATTCTCGGGCTCAATTGCCGGCGGGGAGGACCAGAGCATGGATGACATCCAGACGATCTACGACATGCGCTTCTGGCGAACGCCGGAGGGCGTGCGTCGGCACTTCATGGATTACCGTTTCGGCCAACTGCACTACCGCATCTGCCAGCCGCCGAAACCGGACAAGGTCCCGCTCCTCTGCTTCCACCTGAGCCCCAACTCGGGTCGGGTCTACGCCAACTTCATCGCCGAGATGGGCAAGGATCGCATCGCGATCGCCCCCGATACTCCAGGGTTCGGCGAATCGAGTCCGCCCTACAGCGAACCCTCGATTTCGGACTATGCCGCCGCCATGGGGGAACTCGTCGATTCGCTCGGCATCAAGCAGTTCGATGTCATCGGCTATCACACGGGCTCACGCACCTGTGTCGAGATCGCCCAGCAGCGTCCCGATCAGGTGCGCCGCGTGATCCTGATTTCGGCGCCCGCGTACTCGGAAGAGGAACTCAGGATCCAGTACCAATCGATGGGTACGCCGGCCGCCGACGACACCTCGGAGGACGGTTCGCACATCGTCAAGAAATGGAAGGGCCACTGGCGCTGGAAGGACAAGAAGGCGCCGCCGATCTTCGTCCATCGCGAAGTGTGCGAGGCGCTGCGGGGCGGCGCCACCGCCTGGTGGGGCCACCACGCCGCGTTCCGGTTCCAACATTCCCGCGAGCTGCCCAAGGTCGAGCAGCCGGTGATGATCCTGTGCCCGAAGGACGACCTATGGACGCCGACGCAACGGGCGCGCCAGCACCTGAAGAACGGCAAGTTCGTCGAACTGACCGAGTACGCCCACGGGTTCCTCGACGTCCACACCGCGCATGTCGCGACGATCGTACGCGACTTCCTGGATGGGCCCGCCGACGACCGTCCGGGCAAGACCGTTCGCAAGCCGATTCCGCCAGCGCCCGCCAAACAAGCCGAGTCGATCCGTCGCGAGTTCTGGGACGGGCCCTACGGACAGCTCCACCACCGTCGCGCGGCGCCGACGAAACCCAAAGCGACACCCCTCGTTATGTTCCACATGAGCCCGAATTCGGGCCGGATCTACGAGGCAATCATCCGCGACATGAGCAAAGACCGCATCGCCCTCGCCCCCGACACCCCCGGCTTCGGGGAATCCGAGGCGCCGCGCAACCCGATCGAGATCGAGGACTTCGCCGCGACCATGGCCAAGTTCATCGACGCGCAGGGGCTGAAGCAGGTCGACATCATGGGCTATCACACCGGCTCGATCACGTGCATCGCGCTCGCTCTGTTGCGGCCCGACCTGGTGCGCCGGGTGGTGCAGATCTCTTCGCCGGTGTTCACCGACGAAGAGCTCGTGCAATTCCGCGCCAAATACGCCCCGCCCGCTATTCACGACGACGGGTCGCACCTGGCGGCGCGTTGGGTCAATCAGTTCAACTTCTATGGTCGGAACGTGCCCCGCGAGGTGTTGGCCCGGAATTATGCCGAAGGGCTGCGCGGTGGACCGGCCTCGTGGTGGGGACACCGCGCCGCGTTTCGCTACGACCTTCGCGTCCACCTGCCCAAAGTGACGCAGCCGATCCTGATCATCAACCCGAACGACGACCTGGTCGTACAGTCGCCGCGCGGGCTGCCGCTGATGCAGAACGGCCGCATGCACAATTTCGAACACCACGCCCACGGCTTCATCGACACGATCACCGACGAGTTCGCGGCGGTGCTGCGCGGCTTCCTCGACGCCCCGTCGGTGCCGCCACCAGCCAAGCGATGAGCGAACCGCACGCCTACCCCTATTGGCGATCGCCTCCCGGCGTGCGGCGCGACTTCATCGACGGCCGCCATGGGCAATTGCACTACCGCATCGCCCGCCCGGCCAGGCCGACGCGGGCGCCGCTCCTGTGCTTTCACCAAAGCCCGGGTTCGAGCCGCATGTTCGCGCGCTTCCTCGCGGCGATGGGCACGGACCGGTTGGCGCTCGCGGCCGACACCATCGGATTCGGCGAGTCCGATCCCCCGCCCGAACCGAAGGAGGTCGAGGATTTCGCGGCCGCCATGGTCGACCTGCTCGACGCGCTCGGGCTCACGACCGTCGATCTCATGGGGATGCACACCGGATCCAAGGTCGCCGTCGAAGTCGCCAACCAGCGCCCCGACCGGGTGCGGCGCCTAGTGCTGATCGCCGCCCCCGTGTTCACGGCCGAGGAATTGGCCACGTTCCGCCACGAGTACGGCGGCGTGCCCATGGTCGAGGACGGCAGTTTCTACAAGGGGCGCTGGGACATGTACGTCCGCTACCGCGGGCCGCACATGGACACCGACCTGCTGCAACGCGAAATGGCCGAGAGCGTGCGGGCCGGCGAGCGCTACACCTGGGGCCACCGGGCGGCGTTCAACTACCCCTTCGGCGATAGAATCAAGAACCTCGACAAGAAGGTCCTAGTGCTCAACACCGAGGACGATCTCGTCGTCCAGACCCGACGCGCCAAGGACTACATGCGCGACGGACGCATCGTTGAGCTCCCGGCCGATCGGTTTGGTCACGGCATGCTCGATGCCGACACCGCGGCGATCGTCGACATCGTTCGCCCGTTCCTCGACGACCCCGTGGCGCCGGCGATCGCCGATCCGAGCGCCGCATTACGCCAATTGATCGCCTCGCCGGCGCGCGCTCCGGGATTCGTCCGGCGCGCGTTCGCCGACCAGCGCTGGGGCCAACTCCACTACCGAAGCTGCGAGCCCCTCCGTCCGACGAAACGGCCGTTGATCTGCCTCCACGCCAGCCCGCTGTCCGGGAAATCCTTCGCGACGATCATGCCGCTCCTGGCGCAGGACCGAGTCGTGCTCGCGCCCGACACCGCGGGCTTCGGCGAGTCCGACCCGCCACCGACGCCCGTCGAGATCGCGGACTACGCCGAGGTCCTGAGCGACTTCATCTTGAAGCGAGGGCACACCGACGTCGACCTGTTCGGTTTTCATACCGGCAGCCTGCTCGCGGTGGAGATCGCGCTGCGCGTCCCCGGCCTGGTCAACCGATTGGTGCTGTACTCGGCGCCCGTGTTCTCCGAACCGGAGTTGGCCGAGTTCCGCGAGCACTACACCCCCGTCGCCTTCACCGAAGACGGCATGCACAACGTCAAGCGTTGGCAGTCGTTCTGGCGTTGGCGCGGCCCAGGGCAGACCGTGTGGATGTACGCCAACCAGTTCGCCGAAACGCTGCGCTGGGGACCGATGTATTCCTGGGGCCATGCGGCGGTGTTTCGTCATCCGTTCGCAACGCGGCTGGGACAACTCGAGAATCCGATCCTCGTCCTCAACCCCGAGGACGATATCCACGAACACACCAAGCGTGCGGCACCCTTGCTAAAAAACGGACGCGTCCACCCGTTGCCAGGATTCGGCCACGGCATGATGGACACGCGGGCGCCGGAGATCGCGGCTCTGATGCGGGGATTCCTCGACGGCTAGTCGCCGAACAGCGACCGTTCGCCGTAACGGATCAGGCGGTAAATCCGGTAGACCGCCAGCCCGATCAGCACCCCGATCAGGTAGGCCACGCCCAGGACAACGATGTTGTCGGTCTGCAGGTATCCCGCCGATTGCACGAACGCGACCAGGGCCACGCCCAGGATGAGGCAGACGTTGAACGCGACATCGATCCCGACGGGTTTCTTGGGGGGCGCCATGCCCCTACTCTAGGGGACCGCACGCTCCACCGCAGCCCCTTCGTTTGGTCTTGAACCCACCCGGCGCAAGGCCATATCAACGGTGGCCTGAACCAACGAAGGCGCGAACTGACGATGTCGGGATATTTCAAGACCGCCCTGCTCCTTGCCGGCCTGACCGCCGTGTTCATGGCACTCGGGCATTTGGTCGGCGGCCAACAGGGCATGCTGATCGCGCTGGTGTTCGCCGGCGGGATGAACTTCTTCGCGTATTGGTTCTCCGACCGCGTGGCGCTCGCCGCCTACGGTGCGCAGCCGGTCACTCGCCAGGACGCACCGGTGCTGGTCGACACGGTCACGCAGCTGGCCCAGCGCGCCGGCCTGCCGATGCCGCGCGTCTACATCATCGATAGCCCGCAGCCGAACGCCTTTGCGACCGGCCGCAATCCGGAGAACGCCGCCGTCGCCTTCAGCACCGCGCTGCTGCGCAACCTCACCCACGACGAGGTGGCCGGGGTGATCGCCCACGAGTTGGCCCACATCAAGAACCGCGACACGCTGATCATGACGATCACGGCGACCCTCGCCGGGGCGCTCAGCATGATCGCCAACTTCGCCATGTTCATGGGCCACAATCGCGAGAGCAACAATAGCAACCCGCTGGGCGCCATCGGCGGCATTCTCGTGATGATCTTGGCGCCGCTCGGCGCAATGTTGGTCCAGTCGGCGATCAGTCGCAGCCGCGAGTATGAGGCCGATAGCGTCGGAGCCGAGATCACGGGCAACCCCAACGCGCTCGCTTCGGCGCTCATCAACCTGCACAACGGGGCGCGTCAGATTCCCAACGAAGCGGCCGAGCGAAACCCGGCAACCGCCCATTTGTTCATCGTCAATCCGTTGAACGGGCGCGGTGCCGACAACCTGTTCTCGACCCATCCGTCGACCGAGAACCGCGTCCGCCGGTTGCGTGAGATGCGCGGAGACGCGTTACCGGCCACCGGTTCGCAGGACGATCCCAGCGGCCCGACCGGCCATCTACCTGGTGCCGTGCCGCAGCGGCGGCGACGCCCGTGGAACTGAACGCCTAGTGCACTCGGGTTTCCTGGATCAGCGTCAAGCGGTGTAGGCGGTCGTCCACGAACACCTGCGCGCTACGGCTGCGGGTCTGACCGTCATAGCTGATCTGGATCGTCTCGTAGACGTAGGATCCGGAGAGGTGCCGGTATTCGAACACGAGCATCAAAAGCCGGTCGTCCACCGGCCAGCAACTGCCCTTGAGTTTCTCGTGGTCGAACCACAGACGCTTGTCGTGGCAGGCGCCATTGAAAGGCGTTTCGCTGACCCGCCCGTCGGGCCACGTGTAGCGGTTCAGCTGGCGATAGGGATAGAGCCCGTGTTCCGGCAATTCGACCGTGATGTCGACGCGATGGCGATCGACCAAGGTTCCCTGCGCATCCCAATACGAGTAGGTTCCCGTCCACGCCCCCGCATGGCGCGCGAGTAGCGGGATTTCGCGACGCACCACGTTCATGGCATCACCCGTCGCTGTGGAGTGGTGACCGACGGTCCGCGCGTAAAAGTTCGCGTTCGCTCGCCCGAGGAGCGAACCACGGTTTCAAAGGTCATGGTCGACATCTCATCCTCCCGCGAATTCCCCTTCAGCTAGTGTAGGATCGCGCCCGACGACGCCATAGGGGGAGAGGTCTTTGCCCGATATCGCGATCACCCGCCATTTCGTCACGGTGGGGCGGCGCCAGGTGCACTATCGCCGGGCGGGTTCCGGCCCGCCGGTGGTGCTGTTGCACATGTCGCCCAACTGGTCGAAGAGCCTCGATCCTTTCACCAGCGCCTATGCCGAGGCCGACTTCACGGCCATTGCCCTCGATACCCCGGGCTACGGCATGTCGGACCTGTTGCCGATCCAGCAACCGGAGATCGGCGACTTTGCCGACGCTTTGCGGGAGACCCTCGATGCACTCGGGATCGAACAGTGCGGGCTGTTCGGCTCGCACACCGGGGCCACGATCAGCATGGAGTTCATCCGCCGCTACCCGACGCGTGTGACGGCCTGCGTGTTCGACGGCTATCCCGGCTACACCGACGACTACCGCGCGGACATGCTCAAGCACTACCTGCCGCCCATGGAGCCCAAGTGGGACGGCGCCCATCTCGTGACCACCTGGCACAAGTTCCGCGAGCAGTTCCTGTTCTCGCCCCTGTTCCGGCCAAACCGCGCCAACCGCACCAACGCCGCGCCGCCGAGTCCGGAGTTCGTTCAGGACAACATCCTCCCGCGCTTGATGACCGGGGAGAACTACAACGTCGGCTACTCCGCCGTGTTCCGCTATCGCGGGATCGAGCCGATCGCCGAACTTCGGGTGCCCACGTGTTTCGCTGCGCGGCATGGCGATTCCTTGATGAAGTCCTTCAATCTCTTCACCAACCTGCCGAAGAACTGTTGGACCCAGAAGATGCCGCGCGACCTGACCGCAGCAGCCAAGAAGTATGCACGCATCTTGAAGCCGTTCCCGGCCAAGGTGCCGGCCTCACCCGCGCCACGCCCGAGCACGATCCCGGGCAAGCTTACGGGCGACTTCCTTTCGCTCCCCTTCGGCCAAGTCATGGTGCGCCGCGCCGGCGGCAGCACCGGCGTCCCGCTCGTGGTGCTGCCGACGATGCCGGGATCGGGCGACCTCCATGAAAAGGAATTGCTCGCTCTCGGTCGCCGCCGGCCGGTGATCGCGATCGACCTCCCGGGGTGCGGCGATTCCGATGGCCTCGCCGAAGCCCCGTCGGTCGCCGCGTTGGCCTCGGCGCTCGAGCAGATTTTCGCGGCGCTTTCGATCAAGCGCGCCGACCTCATGGCGTGGAACGGGGCTGCGCTGGTCGCCGCGGAGTTCGTCAAGAAAACGCCCGAACGCGTGCGCAAGCTCGTGCTGTTCGCACCGATGTTCCTGCCGACGGCGACGCGGCTTGCGCTCGGCCCGGCTTACGCCGAACCGATCGTGCCACGCTGGGATGGTGGTCATCTGCTCCAGCTGTGGTTCGCACTCCGCAACGAGCAGCTGTTCTGGCCGTGGTACAACGAATCGGTCGAGACGATCCGCGACATCGAGCCACGAATCGAGCCACGCCACCTCATGCGTCGGCTGGTCGCCGTCCTCAAGCAATACCGCAACTACGCGCCGGTCTATCAGGCGTTGTTCGGCTACGCCATCGAATGCACCCTTCCGGCGATCAAGACGCCGACGCTGGTCACCAGCGCCGAACACGACGTGTTCGACCGCTTTGCTCGGTCGGCGGCGCGCCAAATTCCGGGCGCCTTGTTCTCGGGCGGCGATGGTTCGACGGCCTCCCTGGTCGCGAGCGTCGAGCGTTTCCTGACGAGGTGAACATGGCCGCTATCACACGACACTTCGTCACCATCAACGGCGGCCGACAGGTTCACTACCGCCGAGCCGGCAAGGGCCCCGCGGTGGTTCTCCTGCACGCATCGCCGTCGTCCTCCCTGGCCCTGACGCCGTTCATCAAGGTGTTCGGCGATCACGTCACCGCAATTGCGCTCGACACCCCCGGTTTCGGCCTATCGGATCCGCTGCCGGCGCGCGCGCCACAGATCCGCGACTACGCCCGCGCCGTCGCCGAGGCGCTCGACGCTCTGGGCATCAAGCGCTGTATCCTTTTCGGCACGCACACCGGCGCCACGATTGCTTGCGACTTCACGCTCCGTTACCCCGGCCGCGTGGCGCTTGCCCTGTTCGACGGCTACCCCGCCTTTCCGACGCAGGAACGCCGCGACAACCTCGCGCACTACATCCCGCCGTTCGAGCCGACGTGGAACGGAACGCACCTCACCGATTTCTGGTTGCGTTACCGCGAGATGAGCATCTTCTGGCCCTGGTACAAGCGCGATCGTGCCCATCGCGCGATCGCCGGCACCTGGCCGCTCGATCGCACGCATGCCATCGTCATGGCCGGACTGCTCGCCGGCCGTGGTTATGCCAAGGGTTATGCCGCGGTGTTCCGCTATCCCTGCACCTCGGCCTTCAAGCAACTCAAGCGACCCGCCTGCTTCGTCGGTCGCGAGGAGGACTCGCTCATCCGCACCCTGAAGGAACTCGGCGATCTACCGGCGGGAAGCTGGACCGAGGTGTTCCCCAAGGATGACCATGCTGCGGCCCAGTCCTACGTCCCGATCATCAAGAAACACCTGAAGGCGCTCACGCCCACGCGTCGGCCACGCGCCGCCGCCGCTCGCGGGGCCGGCGTGACGCGGGACTATGTCCGAGCCGGCGGCCACGAGATTCTGCTTCGCCAAGCGGGTGCGGCCTCCGCGGTTCCACTGCTGATGCTGCCGGCGGCCCCGAGCGCGAGCGACCTGATGAACCCGCTGATCGGTGCGCTGTCCGCCTCACGCCGGGTAATCGCCTTCGATCCTCCGGGTGTCGGCGACTCCGATTCGGCCGCTGTCGCAAGCGTCGAAGCCCAAGCCACGGCAACCTTGGCCCTGGCCGACCGGCTGAAGATCGCGGCGTTCGACCTCTATGCGGCCGGCGGAGGGACCGCGATCGCGACCGCCGTGGCCCTCGCGGAGCCGGAGCGGGTGCGGACTTTGTTCCTGGAGGGCCCACCCGCCCTCGATGACGCGACGCGGCACGCCATTGCGCCCCATTACGCCCGCCCGATCGAACTCGCCGCGGATGGCCGTCATCTCACGGCCCTCTGGGAAGCCCTGCGCTACGAACAGCTCTACTGGCCCTGGTACAACACCCAGCGCTCAGCCGTTCGTGAAATTGAACCGCAATTCGACACCGACCAGTTGACCCTGCGTACCGTCGGCATCCTGAAGCAATACCGAAACTTCGCCCCGATGGCGCGGACGCTCCTGTCCTACCCCCTGCTATCCCGACTTGCGCGCGTGAAGCCGCCGATGGTGATCGGCGCGACACCGAGCGATCCGTTCGTGGGGTGCGTTGACGCCGCGGGAGCCGCCGTGACCGGGGCCAAGACCGTCATGCTGCCCGAGCCCCCGGAGGCCAAGGCAGCGCTCATCGCGCGCTACCTCAGCTAGAACGATCGAGGCGCCGGGCGAGGAAGTCGTCGATGCGCGCGGCAAAGGCCTGGGGCTGATCCTGGCTGATCCGGTGGTCGCAGTCGGCGACCTCGCCGGTCTCCGAACCCGGTATCAGGCCCTGCAGCTTGGCCGCGTTCTTGGGTGGAAACACCGCCGAGCGGTCGCCACGTAGGATCAGCGTCGGACAACGCACCGTGATGCGGTGCCACATGTCTTCTTCGAGGCGATGTTCGGTGTGGCTGGCGCCGGGCACATGGTAGCGCCACTCGACCTCGCCTGACGGCAGTTCCTTGAAGCTGTACCGGGCGTAGTGATCGCGCATCGCCGGCGACCACAGGGCGCTGAACGGCATCTGGGCCTTGGCTGTCGCCAAATTCGGAAAGCGAAAAGCGTGCTTGATCTCCTTCTGGACACGGGCGTTGATCGACGGATCGAGCGACAGGCCGGCATCGGCGCAGACCAGGGCGGCGACACGCTCGGGCACGCGCGAGCCGATCAACAGCGCGATATTGCCGCCAGTCGCGGCGCCGACCAGGACGACCTTCTCGAGTTTCAGAGCGTCGAACAGTTCGATCGTGTCTTCGACGTAGTCGTCGAGTTCGTAACCCTGTTCCGGGTACTCCGACAGCCCATGCCCGCGCTGGTCGGGGGCGATGAAACGGGTCGCCCGTCGCGAGGCATCGACGACGAAGTCCCACACCCGCGCATTGGTTCGGTTGGGGTGCAACAGCACGACCGCCGGCGCCTCCCCGGGCCAATCGAGGTAGTGCATGCGCAGGCGACGAAGCGCGACGAAGCGGGACTCGGCGGGTCGACGGAGGGTCATGGCGCCGGGAGACTGGCGGCAATGTCATCGCCGGGTCAAGCTCGGCTTTCGCTCGGGCGATGTGGCGGCTAAGAATGCGGGCAGCAACCCATGGCGAACGTCCTCGTCATCAAGCACGGCGCCCTCGGCGACTTCGTCATGGCCACCGGAGCTTTCGCTGCGATCCGCGCTCATCACGCCGGGGATCGTGTGGCCCTGCTGACCACGACGGCTTTCGCCGACCTTGGGCGATCGAGCAACCTGTTCGACGAGGTGCTGGTCGACGAACGGCCGGGGTTCTGGCAGCTCGGCCGGGTGCTGGCCTTGCGCCGGCAACTGGTCGCGCTCGGCCTCAAGCGCGTGTACGACCTCCAGACGAGCGATCGAACCGGCATGTATTTCCGTTTGCTGCCGTCGCCCAAGCCGACATGGTCGGGCATCGTACGCGGTTGCTCGCACCCACACGCGACGCCCCACCGCGGCCGGTTGCACACCATCGACCGCCTCGCCGAACAACTCGCGCTGGCCGGTGTCGGTCCGACGCCGGCCCCCGACCTGGGCTGGCTCACGGCCGACGTCACCCGCTTCGGCCTCCCCGCGCGCTATGCGCTTCTCGTCCCCGGCGGCGCACCGCATCGCCCGGCCAAGCGGTGGCCCGCGTACCGTTACGCGGAGTTGGCGGCGATGTTGCTGGAACGCGCCATAGCGCCTGTCCTGATCGGCACGCGAAGTGAACACGAGGTCCTGGACGAGATCCGCCGCCGCGAATCACGCGTCCGCGATCTCGGTGGCCAGACCTCGCTCGCCGACATTGCGGCCCTCGCACGCGGCGCCGTGTTCGGGGTCGGCAACGACACCGGCCCCATGCACATCCTGGCGATCACCGGCTGCCCGAGCGTCGTGCTGTTCTCGGCCGAATCGAATCCCACCCGCACGGCCCCGCGCGGCCCTTCCGTGACGATCCGGCAGGTGGAGGACCTTGCGACCCTACCCCTCGCGGCGGTCAACGCGGCGATTGCCGAGGTCGCTCAATCGGCTTGGGGGCCCTGAGCATGTGGTCGGCCAACACCTTGTTCACGTTAGCGGTCGTCCTGCCGCCGGTAGCGCTGTTCGCGCCACGGGGAACCGTGGTGATCGGAGCCCTCGCTGCGATCGCGGCGTTGCGCGACCGCGAGACGCGTGTTCATGCACGGGACCTGCTGATCTCCCCCTTCGGCATCGTGCTCGCGATCGCGCTCGTCTGGCCGCTCGCAACGACCTTCTGGTCCCCCGACACCGACCGCGCGCTCGGCGTGTGGGGAAGCCTTGCTGCGATCACCGTTGCCGGCACAATTCTGCTCGCCGCCGGACGCACCGCCGCCAACAACGCCCCAGGTCGGGTGGCCCAAGGGCTCCTCGTCGCCGGCGTGCTGTTTGGCGTCCTCGCAACGATCGAACTCGCCAGCGGACGGTGGCTGACGGGATTGGTGCGCGGGTCCACGCTCGTGGAAGTCATGAGCCGGGGCAGCGCCATTCTGGCGATCATGGTGTTTCCCATCGCGGTCGCGGCTTGGCGTCGGGGCGGGGTCCCGGCTGCAGGAGCATTCCTCTTCGCCCTGATCGGGATCGTCGTAGCGCTGCCCATGATGGCGGCGGTGGTCGCGGTCATGGCGGCGGTGCTGGTCGGCGCCGCCCTATGGGGATGGCCGCGCGTCGGTTGGGGCGCCCTTCATCTCGGCATATTGGCGGCCGTCCTGCTCGTCCCCCCGGGCCTGCTCCTGATCGACACCAGCGGCCTCAGCTACGCGGCGACGGGCATTCCGGAGAACTGGTTGCATCGCGTGCACATGTGGCGCTTTGCCATGGAGCGCTTTGCCGAGGCGCCCATCTTCGGCTGGGGCCTCGATGGGGCTCGGGCCCTGCCCGGCGGCACGGCCCAAATCCCGCAACTCAACGGCCACGCACCCTACCTGCCGCTCCACCCGCACAATGCCGCCATCCAGCTTTGGGTCGAATTGGGCGTCGTGGGGGCCGTCCTGGCCGGCACGATCGTGAGCTTCTTCCTGACCCGCATTCGCCTCCTCCACACCGAACGGCAGGCGCGGGCGGCGATGGCCGCCAGCGTCACGGCCTGGTTCGTGATCGCCGAACTTTCGTTCGGGTTCTGGCAGAACTGGTGGCTGGCGGTTCCTTGGATCGCCGCAGCATTCTGGCGGGCGATTGCGGAGCCAACACGCCCGCAACGCGCCACGTAGTACACTTCCCGCCGACCAGAAGGCACCGTCATGACCGATGTCATTCCGCTCCACACCTCGACCCCGCTCTCGCGACTGCGGCGCGACCTCGTGCTGGCCTACCATGTGCTGGCGAGCCAAGGGCACGGCAGCGACATCGCCGGACACGTCACCGCGCGCCTGCCCGGGGCCGACTCGTTCTGGACCAACCGTTTTCGCCTCGGGTTCGACGAGGCCACGCTCGACGAACTGCACGAAGCCGATCTCGATCTCCAGGTGCGCTCGGGAAACGGAATGATCAGCCCGGCCCTGACGCTGCACACCGAAATCTACCGGCGCCGGCCAGACGTCAACGCGGTGGTCCATTCGCATCCCGTCAATGGCGTCGCGCTCAGCGCCATCGGTGCGCGGTTGGCGCCGATCGATCAGCAGGCCTCGATCTTCTGGGACGACATCGGGTTCTTCGACGAACACCACGGCGTGTTCATCGATGGCCAGGGAGAGGCGCAGGCGGTGGCCGCCGCGCTCGGCCGTCAGCGAGCCATGATCCTCAAGAATCATGGCATCGTCGTCGTTGGCGAAAGCGTGCGCGAGGCGGCCGTCGCCGCGATCATCCTCGAAACGGCCGCGGCGGTGCAGATCAAGGCCATGGCCGCTGGCGCTCTCGATCCCATGCCGGTCGAGGCCCTGCGGCAATCCAAGTCGTTCCTGTCGAAGAAGGAGTTCTTCGACTGGCGTTTCGAATATTTCAGCCGATGCGTCCTGCGCGAGCGGCCGGATCTGGCGAAAACGCTCGGCCCCCAGACCTGACTTGCAAAAGCGCTTGAAGACGCCACAATACCCGCCATAGGAGAACACCCATGCCAAACCCGATGCTGCGGCGCGTGCCACGCGCCGAAATGACCGAGCGGATGCGCAACGACTACGACGCGGCGCTTGAGATCCGCGACGACGCCACGATGTTCGAGGTCAGCGCCAACGCGCCCGAGCTCATGGAGTGGTACAAGGACAGCTTCTACGCCAAGTTGTTCTACAGTGGCCGGGTCGACGTGCGCTCCAAGGAACTGCTGCGCTATCGCCTGTCGATGACGCATGGCTGCGCCTTCTGCAACCAGGGCAATCGGGTGGCGGCACGCAAGTCCGGCGTGACCGAGGATCAGATCACCAACGTGATGAACGAGAATCACGCCTGCTTCAGCGCCAAGGACCGCGCCGTCCTGAAGGTCGCCGACCAGATCTCGATGACCAACATGATGGGCGACCTGGACCGCGGCCTCTACAACGAGCTTCGCGCCCACTTCGACGACGCGCAGATCTTCGAACTCGGCATGGTGGCCGGCATTCTCACCGGCATGGCCAAGTTCATCTTCGTGTACGACCTGGTCGAGAAGGAAGCCAACTGCCCGGTTGTGCCCGCCCGGCAACAAGCGGCGGAGTAGTCGATCCGCAACATTCCTCGAGTACGGACGAGCCTCCATCCGTTGCTGACCGGGATGCTCGTCACAGGGAGCGTGCTCGCCATCGCTTCGTGTGCGCCGATCACTGAGCGCTGCGCGCGCGCCAATATTCTGTCGGTGACCTCGTACCAGCGTTGCGTCGAGGAAGAGTATCGCTCGGCCGAAATGCTCCGGCGCAAGGCCGAACGTTCGGAAAACAGCAACTCGACGATCCGCGATGACTAGGCGGCCCCAACGCCGGACGACCGCGTCGAGCCGACCCCGCGCGTACTACGTGTCACTGGTCAGGCGGTATTTCCAACGCATGGATCGCGGCGACATCGAGGGCACCGTCGAATTGTTCCAGGCCGACGGACAACTCCTCTGCGACGGGCTCGGTATCCGCCCCAAAGGGCATGACGAACTCCGTGCCTTCTTTCGACGGATGATGGCGAATTCGCGCGGAATGGTCCACCGCGCCGCCGATTTCGTCGTCGATACAACCAATCGGCGCGTCGCCACCACCCTCGTCAATATCAATCGGCGGCCGGGCGGCGAGCGCTTGGAGATGCTGAACTGCAACCTCTTCGAGATCGGTCGCGACGGGCGCTTCATCCGCGTGCGGTTTTGGTTGGGACAGGCGGTGCCCGACAGCGTCCATCGCCGGAAGCCAGCGAAAACGACGCGACGCCCGCGACGCTAGGACTTCGGTCGTAACGCCACGACGTCGTCTCGCCGCATATCGCCGTCCCAGCGCTTGGCGAACGGCGCTTCGAGACCGAACTGATCGAGAATCCGTGCCACGACGTGGTCGACGATTTCGCCAACGGTTTGCGGGCGATGGTAAAATGCCGGATCCGGCGGCAGCACCGTCACCCCGAGGCGCGCCAACTTGAGCAGGTTTTCGAGGTGAATTTCGGTGAGCGGCGTCTCCCGGGGGACGATCACCAGGCGGCGGCGCTCTTTGAGCACCACCTCGGCCGCACGATGCACGAGATTGTCGCCGAACCCATGGGCAATCGCGGCGACCGTACGCATCGAGGCGGGCACGACGACCATTCCATCGGTCTTGAACGATCCCGACGAGATTGCTGCTCCCATCTCGCCGGCCGCGTAAGTCGCCGCCGCGAGGCCCCGAATTTCGCCGAGTGTCCTCCCGGTCTCGTGCTCTAAGGTCTGCTGCCCCCACTTGGACACGACGAGGTGAGTCTCGACGTCCAGCGCTTTCAGCGCTTCGAGCAGGCGTACGCCGAAGATCGCGCCGCTGGCGCCCGTGATGGCGAGGACCAATCGCATCCGGCCTACATACGCCGGCCGCTCGATCTTGGCAAAACGGCTATTTTCCGACCCTCTCGCAGCCCGCCCCACCCGGGTGGGCGATATCGTCGTGCGCAGCCCGTTTTCTGCCGACGGCCTGTCGGCCGCGGCCCAGGCCCTGTTCGCCTAACCCGCGGCCCGGCTCTTCGCGAATCCGCCGTATTCGCCGCGGTCGTTCCACACCATTTGATCGAGCACCTTGCCGCCGCGGACGGTCATCCGATCGATGAAACGGATCCCGGCGTACTCACGACCATCGAGCGTCTTGCCACGCAACGTTCCATAGCAATAGACGATCGTGCCGCCGGCCGGTGCCGGGGCTTCGTCGAAACGGTGGAACGTCTTGAGCGGATAGGGATAACGCTTGAGCATCGAGTCGAGGAGTTCATCGATGTTGGTGAACCGGCGATCGCCGGGGAATACCGTCCAGAAGTCGGACGCCAGCATGGCCTTGGCGGCGTCGTATTTCGATTCCTCCATCAGCCGCAGATAACGCAAACAGAACTTGGACGCCTCCCCCATGGCCGAGCGGTCGTCGGGCTGCCCGAGGTCGGGCCCAGGCACCGCGAGGTTGCCCTTGCCGATGCCGTATTCGCCTTGATCGTTCCACACCCGTTGGTCGACGAAGCGGCCATCGGCGCCGACCGTGAAGCGATCGAGAAAGCGAATGCCCGAGTATTTGGCGCCGGTGTCGATGCGTTCGCCGTTGAGCGTTCCGTAGCAATAGACGACCGTCCCGTCGGGCGACCGACATTCGTCGAACCCGACGAAGGTCTTCCAACTGTTGCGTTGACGTCCGGCGCTGTAGGCGAGCAGCTCTTCGAGCGCGTTCATCCGGCCGGTGCCGGGAAACACCATGAAGAAGCCCGGCGCGAAGTAGGTGCGCGCCGTCGCCAGGTCGCGCTTCTCCATCGTGCGCAGAAACGACAACACCCGCTGCGAGGCCGCACCGCGCGCCAGGCTCTCGGCGGAAGACAGGTCTTCGGCAAGGTTCGCCATGATTCCCTCCACGTTCAGCGCGCAAGGCTACCAGGAGTGAGGCCCGGCGTCAGTCCCGTTGGCGGCCGGCGATCAGGTCCAGGATGGCGCTGAACAGCCGATACCAGATCAGGCCGAGGAGCACGATGAAGGCCGCAAACAGCGGCACGCTCAAGACCGTCATGCCCTGGTGCTGGAACCAAGCGAGGCCGTCGACGCTCCACCACGCGATTCCGCCGAGCGCGATCAGCAAGGTCGCCAGCGTCGCCACCGCAATCGCGATCAGCACCGGCTTGGGCATCGGCAAGCGCTCGTTCATCGACATTTCCATCCGTTGGCCGAACCGCCCTATGGTAGCATCCGCCCGCCCGGCAGGCGGCCGAGATCCTCGCGACGTCCTGCCGAATCCGGATCATCAGCCCATCGGTCAGAGGCCAGGACATGAGCGCCCAGAGAAACGGTTACACGCCCCTCAAGCAGCAACTGCGCGGCCCCGACATCGTCGTCGCCCCGGGGTGTTTCGACGCCTTCTCGGCGATGATGGTCGCGCGGGCGGGCTTTTCGACCGCCTACGTGACGGGGGCCTCGATTGCGTACACGCGGTTGGGCATGCCCGACATCGGCCTCGTCAGCATGAACGAGGTCGCCCAGACCGTCTCGTTGATCGCCGAACGCGTCGAGATCCCGCTCATCGTCGACGGCGATACCGGCTATGGCAATGCCCTCAACGTGCGCCGCACCGTGCGACTGTTCGAGGCCTCGGGCGCTGCCGCTATCCAACTCGAAGATCAGACCTTCCCGAAACGCTGTGGCCACCTCAAGGGCAAGTCCGTGGTGCCAACCGGCGAAATGGTCGGCAAGATCAAAGCGGCGTGCGACGCTCGGCGATCGAGCGATTTCCTCGTCGTGGCGCGAACCGACGCAATCGCGGTCAACGGTTACGACGATGCCATCGAGCGCGCTGAACGCTTCGTCGCCGCGGGGGCCGATGTCCTGTTCATCGAGGCCCCCGAGAGCGAACAGCAGCAGCGCGACATGTGCGCCCGCTTTAAAGGGCGCGCCCCACTGCTCGCCAACATGGTCGAAGGCGGCGCGACGCCGCTCAAGAACGCGAAGGAGTTGCAGTCCCTGGGCTACGGCCTGGTCATCTTCCCGGGCGGCCTGTTCCGCGCCTATAGCCACATGGCGACGGAGTATTTCGCGACGCTCAAGCGCGACGGCACGACCAACGCGTTCCGCAACCGCATGTATGACTTCAAGCAGATCAACGAGTTGCTCGAGACCGACAAGGTCCTCGCCCAAGGCGGCCAGTACGACGCCAAGAACTTTTCCTAGATGAATAGTTCTCCCTCCGCGCGGCTCCGCCGACGATTGGACGGATCCGGTATCCTGGTTGCACCGGGGTGTTTCGACGCGTTCTCGGCGTGGATGATCGTACGCGCCGGGTTCGAGGCGGCCTACGTCAGCGGTGGCTCGATCGCCTACACCAAACACGGGATGCCCGACATCGGCCTCGTCAGCATGAACGAGGTGGCGACGGCGATTTCGCTGATCGCCGAGCGAAACGACGTGCCGCTCATCGTCGATGCCGACACGGGCTACGGCAATGCCCTCAACGTGCGCCGCACCGTGCGACTGTTCGAGGCTTCCGGCGCCGCGGCCGTTCAGCTCGAGGACCAGACCTTTCCCAAGCGCTGTGGCCACCTCAAGGGTAAGACGGTCGTGCCGACGGGCGAGATGGTGGGCAAGATCAAGGCTGCCTGTGACGCCCGGCGGTCCGCCGACACCCTGATCGTCGCCCGATCGGATGCCATCGGGGTCGAGGGCTATGCGGCGACCATCGAGCGCGCCGAACGCTACGTCGAGGCCGGGGCCGATGTGTTGTTCCTCGAGGCCCCGGAGACCGAGCAGCAGCAGCGGGACATGTGCGCGAGATTCAAGGGTCGCGCTCCATTGATCGCCAACATGGTCGAGGGTGGCGCCACGCCGCTCCGGAGCGCCACGGAACTCGAGGCGCTCGGCTACGGCATCGTCATCTTCCCCGGCGGCCTGTTCCGCGCCTATAGCTTTCTCGCGACCGAGTACCTCGCCGCTCTCAAGCGCGATGGCAGTGCCGATGCGTTCCGGGAACGAACGTACGATTTCAAGCAACTGAACCAGTTGCTGGGAACCGAGGCGATCCTAGCGGACGGGACGCGCTACGACGCGGAGCACTTCCGCTGATCGTCAATGGGACACGGTGTGTGCATCGCACCGCGTCATGAGCGCCGTGCTCAGCTCGGGAGCGGGACACCGGCCGGCGGGCGATCGCCCTTGTTCACCAGGAACGCCTGTCCGCGGGTCAGGAAATCGCCCACCAGGTTGAAGAACCGCTGGGGCTGATCGACCTCTGGCACGTGCGCTGCGTCGTACAAATAGATCATGTACGAGGTCTTGATCCTGGAACGCAGCAACACCGAGGTCTCCTCCGGGATGATGCCTTCCTTTTCGCCGTGGATGATCAAGGTGATCGCCGTGATCTCCTTGAGCTTTCCGGCCAATTCCTCGTCGAACACGGCCGAATAGTGCTGCGCGGTTTCGCGGTTCTTGGCCGAAACCTCGGGTGTGCGGTTGTCGGGTTTGATGTTCTCGGGGTGCACATAGGCCCGCTTGAGCATCTCCTTCGGATCGGTGGGCATCGGCGGGGAACCCTTGGGCCGTAGTCCGCCCGTGCCGACGAGCACCAACTGGTCGATCTTGTCCCCGGCCATCACCGCCAACCACGCCGCAATGTAGCCGCCGATCGAATGGCCGATCACGTCGGTCTTTTCCTTGATGACGGTGTCGACGAACGCGAGGAACACTTGCGCCAGCGCTTTGCCGCCTTTGACCCCGGCGTGGAGCTTGGTGCCGTCGTAGCCGGGGAAGATCGGCATGTAGACCGTGAAATGCTCGGCCAGCTTGTCGAGCGGCTCGGTGAACCGAACGCCGGTTCCCGAGTGCAGGTAGAGGACGGGACGGCCGCTGCCGGCCTTGTAGTAGCTGAGCGGGCCGGTGGGCAACGTGACGTCGTGACGTGTGTAAGCCATAACAGACCCCTAGAGATTGTGGACGTGCGGCCGCACCTTGTCGCGGAACAGGCGCAGCGACTTGGCCGTCACTTCATCGGGCACGTTGCCGATCTTCATCGACAGGCTCATGCAACCGTGTCCGAACTCCTTGTGCAGGTGGTGAATCGACTCGGTGACCATCTCGGCGGTGCCGCACATGATCGCTTTCTTGGCGAGCAGGTCTTCGATCGGCACGCGCATGATCTTGCGCATGTCCATGAACTTCTTCTTCGAATCGTCGTCGTAGTAGCGGCTCTTCTGCAAGACCAGCTGCTGAGCCGTGCGCATGCCGCCGCCCAGGATGTCGGCCAGGAAGTTGCGACCCTCCTCGAGGGTCTCCTTGGCCTCCTTGAACGAATCGGCGATGAGGCACGAACAGCCGATCAGGATGTCTTCGGGTCCCGGGTTCCAGCCACACTCTTTGGCTTCGTCGCGGTAGACCCGGATCATCTTCTTCGTCGCCTCGACGTCGGTGATCTGCACCAGACCGAGCATCGCCCCTTCGCGGGCCGCCAGCTTGGCCGAGCTCTCCGTCGAGCCCGACATCAGGATGCGGGGGTGCGGTTGCTGGTAGGGCTTTGGCCAGATCGAGATCGCCCGGAACTGATAGTACTTGCCTTCCCACCCGAACGGCTCCTGCGCGGTCCACGCTTTCTTGATCAGGTGGATCGCTTCGATCAACCGGCCGTACGATTCATCGGGCGGTACGTTGTAGGCCACGTACTCATGCGGAATGCCGCGGAGCAAGCCAGCGATGAGCCGGCCGCCGCTCATCACGTCGAGCATGGCGTACTCTTCGGCAATGCGAATGGGATTGAGCAGCGGCACCAGGCTCCCGACGATCGCAATCTTGGCCCGTTTGGTCCGTTCGATCAGCGCCGCTCCGATGATGTTTGGGTTCGACATGAGGCCGTACGGGCTCATGTGGTGTTCGTTGCACCCGATCCAGTCGAAGCCGCATTCCTCGGCCAGCGTCAGGTTGTCGAGATAGCCGCGATAGAGGTTCGCGCCCACCTTAGGGTCGAAATCCTTGTTCGAAACGGGCCAGTCATGCGGGACCGTACGCGTCGCGGTGTAAGGCATGAGATGGAAATAGCTGAACTGCATCGTTCTCCTCCGTGGGCGTCACCGGTCCCGGTCACCCGACGATAGTCGCGATGGGAAAAGAAGGGGTGCGTTGTTTCTACGCACCCCTTTATCGCCTCGGGTCGCTGGCGACCGAATCCTAGCGCTCGATCCGCATCTCGTGGTGATTGAGGATGAACGCCGCGTTGCGGAAGTTCTTCACCTTGGCCGCATGAGCCATGTTGTTGGTCTGCTCGGCCACGAAGATGAGCGAAGCGTTGTCCCGGTTCATGGCCAGCAAGTCACTCAGGATCTTGCGCCGCTTGGCGGTGTCGAACTCGGTTTCGGCCGCCTTGACCAGCGGCATCTCGGCCTCTTCGCAATACACCGGGCCCCGCTTGGCACACGAGTAGAACGACGAGAAGCCGACGCCGGTGTCGAGATGGCCGGCGAAGTCGGACGCCGACCCGAACGCCTGCACATCGGGCGGGAACTGGCCGCTCAGGAAGTGCTGGATGAACTCGGTCACCGGCACGATCTGGACCCGCGTGCGGATACCGACCGCCGTCAGTTGCTGGGCCAAGGCCTGATACATGTTCGACAACGTTAGGCCGACCTGCACGCCTTGGATCACCAAGTCGACGCCATTGGGGAAGCCGGCCTCCGCCAACAGCTTCCTGGCTTGCGCCTGATCGAACGGATAGGGCTTGAGGTCCTTGTTGTAGCCGAAGGCGATTGGCGGCGCGTGTTGCGATGCCGGTGCACCGAGCCCGCCATACACGTTCTTGATGATCGATTCTTTGTCGATCGCGTAGTTGGCGGCTTGACGCAGCCGCTTGTCACGCCAGGGCGATCCTTCCTTGTTCTGGATGAAGGTGATGCCGTGGGTATTGACGGCCGACACCGAATCGACCGTGAAGTTCTGGGCCCTCAGCGTGGCGAAGTTGTCGGCCGAAACGTCGGTATCGATATCGATCTGGCCCGACAACAGCGCCTGGTTGCGTGCCGCCGCCTCACTGAGTGCGATCAGTTCCAGCTTGGATATGTTGGCGCGCTTCTTCCACGACGTTTCGTTCGCCTCGAAGCTCGCGGACTCCGGGGCTAGGCGGGTCAACTTGTACGGGCCCGAGCCGATCGGCGCGGCCGCGAAATTGGCCGGCCCCATATCGGCCCAAGCTTTCGGCGCCGGCAGCATGACGACCGCCAGGCGTTTGGGCCAAATCGGCGACGGCGCCTTGGTCACCATATCGAGCGTCGTCGCATCGACCACGTTGGCCTTGTCGAGCTCGCCGATCCACTGTCCCACCGGCGTCGTCTTTCCCGCATCGGTTTGCAGCCACTCGAGGACGGCTTTGATTGCTGCGGCATCGAGCGCTTCGCCATTCGAGAATTTCACGTTGGCGGGAATTTTGAATCGCCATGTCGTCGGATTGACGTTCTCCCATCCCTCGGCGAACTCGCGTACGACATCACCCTCCTTGGAGATGGCGGTCAACTTGTCGAACATCGGCGACCACGTGAACACGCTGGGCGTGCCGCGCGCCGTAAACGGATTGCCGCGGCCGCCGGGCATCGCCCAGGTTCCGACCCGCAAGGTCTCTTGCGCAGACACCGGCGCCGCGTCGATTGTCCCTACGGCGCCGCCGATCAGCAGCGCCAAACCGGCGATGCAAGCACCGCCTCGTCCCCTGGTAACCATGTCGCTCCCCGTATTTTCTGCTCTCGACCTCTCCACCAAATGGGATGGTTGAGCGCAGTCATCTTAGCGTTTGATCAGATAGGGCGCGAGGCCGCTCCACACCCGTGGGGCGCGAGACCCGGAGGCCGCCGCAATTCATCCGTCCCGCGCACCGCAAAGTGATGCGTTGGCTAACCGGTGGTTAGCCGGGACGCGAGGCTTTCTCCGGACGCCGCCGCAAGCGTCCAGCCGAGATGGCCATGACCCGTGTTGACATAGAGACCGGGTACCCGGGTCGCGCCGACCAGGGGCTGGGCATCCGGCGTCATTGGGCGGAGGCACGCCCAGAAGGAGGGCGCTCCATCGCCGACCGCCCGCGGGAACAGCGCACCGAGCGCGTCCAGTACGGGTTGGGCCCGGTGCGGCTCGATCGCCGAGTCGTTGCGCCCGAGTTCCGCGATCCCCGCCGCCCGCAAATTCGACCCTAGACGGCTGATGACCACGCGCCGTGCCTCATCGGTAATGCTCACTCGCGGCGCTGCCCGCTCGTCGGCAATTGGCACCGTCACGGAATAGCCCTTGATCGGCCAGATCGGCAGACGAATACCGGCTTGCGCCGCGAGAATCCGAGAGTCGACTCCGGCGGCGAGCACCACGGCGTCGCATCGCCACTCCCCGCCCCCACCAGCCACAGCCACGACACGACCATTTTGGATCACGAGGCGCGCTTCGGTCCCTCGAACGATGGCGACGCCGCGATCACGACAGGCATCAGCCAGCGCCAGACTGAAGCTATGGGCGTCCCCCGATCGGTCATCGCGAATGTAGATGCCGCCGGCGATCGCCTGCCCATCCAGGGGCAGGGCCGGCTCCACGGCCCGACACCGCTCGTGATCGCAGATCTCCGGTTGAAACCCCGAGGCGTGCAGCAGATCGAGGTCCGCGATCGCCGCATCGAACGCCGAGCGACTGCGATAGATCGTGAGAATCCCCGTGCGCGAGTCCTGCCAGGCGATGCCGCTGTCGGTGAGCAGGCGGTCGAATGCGACGCGACTGCGATGGGCCATCGCCAACAGGGCCTTGGCGTTCCGCCGATATTGCTGTGGCGCGCACTGGCGGAGAAATGCGAGGCCCCAGCGCCACTGCGCCGGATCGGCGGTCAGACGCAGGGCGAACGGTGCGTTTCGGCGCCCGACCCAGCGCAGGGCCTGACCCGGCGCCGCCGGACTCGACCACGGCACGGCATGGCCCGCCGAGATCTGCCCGCCGTTGGCGAACGAACATTCCGCCGCGAGTTCGGGTTGGCGCTCGACCAGGGTGACCGAGTGGCCCGCGCGGGCGAGGAAGTAGGCACTGGTCACCCCGATGACGCCGCCGCCGATGACGACGACTCTCATCGCTCGTACGCTCGCCGACGCCGACCCGTGGCGAAGAGGGAAATACCGACCAGAACCATAGCTCACGCTAGTATATCGTCATGGACACGCCCGCGAGCCCCGCAATCCCGAGGCTCCAACAGGTGCTCGGCGCCGAGCACGTGTTGGTCGACGAACCCAGCCGCCGCTTTTTCTCCACCGACATCTTCCGGACCCGGGAAATCGCCTGTGTCGCCGTGCGCCCGGGCACGGTCGAAGAGCTTGCCGAGGCAGTGCGGATCGCGACCGATTCAGGCCTGGCCGTGCTCGCCCGCGGTGGCGGGATGTCTTACACCGACGGCTACCTGCCCGACCGCACGGCCGCGATGGTCATCGACACCAAACGGCTCAACCGGGTCGTCGAGGTGAACACGACCGACATGTACGTCACCGCCGAGTGCGGGATCTCCTGGCTCGAACTCGACGCGGCCCTGGCGCCGCACGGCGTGCGGACGCCGTTCTGGGGCACGGGCTCCGGACGCTATGCCACGATCGGAGGCGGGCTGTCGCAGAACGCCATCAACTACGGATCAGGACGTTACGGACCGGCCTCCGAGTCCTGCCTCGGGCTCGAGGTCGTGCTGGCCGACGGGCGCGTGCTGGTCACCGGTTCGGCGGCGACGCCGTACCGTCCTACGCCGTTCTTTCGTCACTACGGACCGGACCTCACCGGCCTGTTCCTGTCCGACACTGGCGCGCTCGGCGTCAAGGCCCGGGCAACGTTGCGGCTGATCCGACGGGCGCCGGTGCTCGACTACGGGTCCTTCGAGTTTCCCGACCATCGCGGCACGATCGCCGCCATGGCCGAGCTCGCGCGCTCGGCCCTGCCCTCGGAGATGTCGGGCTACGATTCGACGGCGGTCGCCTACATGATCCAACGCCGCAGCCTGAGCGAAGACGTGGAACGGCTCGCGGCCGTGGCCCGCCACGACGGCCTCGGCGCCGCCGCCCGAATCGCTCTTGCGGGACGACGTGGTTTGCGGGGCGCGGCCTATAGCGTTCACTTCACGATCGAGGGCCGCGATCAAGCCGATGCGGCGAGCGCGCTCGCGGCGGCCAAAGCCATCTGCCGCGGGGCGGGGGGCAGGGAACTCGAACCCTCCGTCCCGCGCATCGTTCGCGCCGGACCGTTCCCCGAGCCCACGTTGCTGTTCAATGCGGACGGCAAGCAGTGGATTCCGGTGCACGTGATCGTGCCGCACTCGCGCGTCGTGCCCCTGATCGAGGCGGTCGAGGAGTACATGGCGGCGCGAGCCGATGACCTCGATCGCCTGGGCATCGAGTGGGGCAACTTCCTCGCTCCCGCGACGGCGCAAGCCCTACGGGTCGAGCCCTGTCTGTTCTTCCCCGACGAGGCCAACGTGCTGCGCCTGTCGTTCTTCGACGAGGAGTATCGCGGCAAGCTTCGACGTCACCCACGACGGCCCGAGGTTCACGACGCCGTGCGGCAGATCCGGATCGACATCGGGCGGATGAGTCAACGCTTCGGCGGCGCACATTTCCAGATCGCCAAGATGTATCCTTACCGCGAAACCCGAGCGCCGGAGACCTACGCCCTTTTGCAGGCGGTGAAGGCCTGGGTCGATCCCAAGGGCCTGATGAACCCGGGATCGCTCGGCCTCTGACCCGCGCTGCGAACGGGGTGCAGCGGGGCGCGGTGCGGGCCTCTGGTGCCGCGGCGCCACGGGGGGCGACCCCGGCGTTGGTAGACAGCCACTTTCTACCGTTAGACTGGCGCAATGCCGCGCACCGAACTCATCGACGTGGAAAACTTGGCCAACCGCATCCCCGATGGCGCCCTCCTGGCGCTGCCCGCGGATCGCAACGGAGTCGCCCTGGCGGCGACCCGCGCCCTGATCCGACGTCGCGCCCAGGGGCTCCGGATCCTCACCGTCCCGACCAGCGGAATGCAGTCCGATCTGCTCATCGGCGCGGGATGCGTGGCCGAAGTCGAGACCTCCGGCGTCTCGCTCTCGGAGTATGGCCCGGCGCCACGTTTCGGGGCGGCGGTGAGCGAGGGGACGATCGTCATTCGTGATGCCACCTGCCCCGCCGTTCACGCCGGTCTGCAGGCGAGCGAGAAGGGCGTTCCTTTCCTTCCGCTGCGCGGGATTCTCGGCACCGATGTCCTAAAGTTCCGACCCGATTGGCGCGTCATCGACAACCCGTTCGAAGCGGGGAGCGACCCGATCGTCTTGGTCGCCGCCGTGCAGCCCGATATCGCGTTGTTCCACGTCGCCCGGGCTGATCGCCACGGCAACGTCTTCGTCGGCCGCGAACGCGACCTCGTGACCATGGCCCATGCGTCCCGGCGGACGCTAATCACGGCCGAACAGATCGTCGATGTCGACCTGATGCACGATCCGGCCTACGCGGCAGGCACGCTGTCGTCGTTCTATGTCGAAGCTGTTGCGGAAGCCCCACGTGGGGCTTGGCCGCTCGGCCTCCACGGTTGTTATGCCGAGGATGCCGAACACCTAACGCGCTACGCGAGCGCCGCTGCGACGCCCGAGGGATTTCGCCGCTACCTCGACGAATTCGTCTTTGCCACCCGAGCAGCCGCCCAATGACGGCCTATCGGGCGGAAGAGCTGCTGATCGCGGTGATCGCCGACCTGCTCGCGGGATGCCGGCACGTGGCCGTCGGCATGGCCTCGCCGATCCCGGGTTCAGCCGCCCTCCTGGCGCGTCACCGCAGCGGCGGGGCGATGCGGGTCTCGATCCTGGGCGATCCGGAAAACACGTTCTGGTCCGACGGCGGCAAGGAGCTGTTCGACTGCGCCGCCCAGGGCCGCATCGACGCGTTCTTCCTCTCGGGTGCCCAGATTGACGGCCAAGCCAACGTCAATCTGGTCGGAATCGGCGATTACCCGCGCTCGCGCCCGCGGTTATCGGGCTCGTTCGGGGCGGCCTACCTCTATCACCTGGTGCCCAAGGTGATTCTGTTCCGCCCCGATCACAGCCCTCGCGTTTTCGTGCCGAAGGTGGATTTCATCAGCGCCGCGGGCACGAGCCCGCCGAATGTGTACCGGCCCGGTGGTCCAGCGGCCCTGGTCACGGGGAGCGCACGGTTCTCCTTCGATCGAGCGCGCGGCGGTTTTCGGCTCGAATCGGTTCACCCTGGAAACGATGTCGCGGCCATCCGGCGCAAGACCGGTTTCGATTTCGGCGAACCGACCACGATCCCGACGACGACGCCACCGGATGCCGAAACCCTGGCGCTGATCCGCGGCCCGATCCGTCAGGAGATTGCCCGCCCCTACCCGCGCTTCGCCACGCAACTAACGTCGAACTGAGGAAACCATCCATGCGTCCGTTGAGTGAAGGGGCTTTGGCCGGCCTCAAGATCGTCGATCTCTCCCGCGTCCTGGGGGGACCGGCCTCGACGCAAATCCTGAGCGACCACGGCGCCACGGTGATCAAAGTGGAGCCGCCGACCGGCGACGAAACCCGCGACTACGGCCCACCGTTCGCCCACGGCATCGCCGCCTACTTCGCCGGGCTCAATCGCAACAAGCGAAGCCTGGCGCTCGATCTCACCAAGGACAAAGGTCGCAATGTTTGTTTGCGGCTGCTCGAGGATGCCGACGTGCTGGTCGAGAACTTCCGCACCGGCACGATGGAGAAATGGGGCATCGGCCCCGATGCGCTGCGCGCTCGTTTTCCGAAGTTGATTCATGCCCGCGTCTCGGGCTTCGGCGCCGACGGCCCATTCGGCGGCCTGCCGGGCTACGACGGCGCCGTACAGGCTTGGGCCGGGCTCGTCAGCATGAACGGCGGCGCCGAGGAGGATCCGGTGCGGGTGGGCTTCTCGGTGGTCGACCAGGTAACCGGGCTTTACACGACGATCGGTGTCCTGGCCGCGCTCGAAGAACGGCGCAAGTCGGGGCAGGGCCAATTCTTCGAAGTGACGCTCTACGATTCGGCGATCACCCTCCTGCTGCCCTACGCGCACAACTGGCTGATGTCGGGCCAGAAGCCCAAGCGCATGGGCAACTCGAGCCCCAACATATCGCCCTATGACCTGTTCAAGACCAAAGGCCATCGCGTGTTCCTGGCGATCGGCAACGACCGGCAGTTCGCCCGGCTCTGCACCGAACTGGGTCGCCCCGAACTCGCCGACGACCCGCGTTATCGGACGAACGCCGATCGCGTCGCCAACCGGGTCACGTTGCGCGCCGCGCTCGAAGAACTGATGGCGGGCGTCGACGGTGCCGAGTTCGCCGAGCGACTGATGCGGCTGGGTGTGCCCGCGGGCGCTGCGCTCGAAGTGCCGGACGTGCTCAGCCACCCCCACACCAAGCACCGCGACATGGTGGCCGAAATGGGCCGCTTCCGCGGTACCGGGACGCCGATCAAGTTCGCGCGCACGCCAGGCGGCCCGCGCAGCGAGCCCCCGGCGTTCGGCGCCCACAGTCGCGACATCCTGCGTGAGGTGGGATACTCGGAGACCGCCATCGACGCACTGATCGCCGAAGGCGTCGTGCCCGCGGAACGCTCGCGGTTGGCTTAGACGTGCCCTCACCGCTTCCGCGGTGGGCCCCTCGTCTCCCCGTGCACGGGGAGAGGTGCCGAGCGCGACGAGGGGTGAGCGCGGGGACGTGCGTTGGTCTAGAGTTCGCAGACAACAGGGTAGCCACACCATGACCAGCAGCGTGCGATTTCAGACCAGCACCCACTGGGGCGCCTACGAGGCCGAAGTACGCGGCGGCAAGATCGTCGCGTTGCACCCGTTTGCCGGCGACCCCGATCCCTCGCCGATGGGCGCTTCGATTCCGGGCGCCCTCGACGTGCCGGCGCGTGTCCGCGAGCCGATGGTACGCCAGGGCTGGCTCGACCACGGGCCCGGCGGCAATCGCGAGAAGCGTGGCGCTGAGCCGTTCGTCGCCGTCTCCTGGGATCGCGCCTACGATCTTGTCGCGGCCGAACTCGAACGCGTACGTCGTCAGTTCGGCAACGAGGCGGTTTTCGGCGGCAGCTACGGCTGGGCCAGCGCCGGAAGGTTCCATCACGCGCAGAGCCAGATTCATCGCTTCTTGAACCTGCTCGGCGGCTACGTCTACCAGGTGAATACTTACAGCCTGGCCGCCGGTGACGTGGCCGTGTCGCGCGTCCTCGGCGGCTCGATCTATACCTACCGCGCCCAGATGACGAGCTGGCCGGTGATCGCCGAACACACCCGCCTCATGGTCATGTTCGGTGGCGCCCCTGACAAGAACGGCCAAGTCGTGGGCGGCGGCGCCCCGGAACACACCAATAGTGTCTGGTTGAAGCGGTGCCGCGCCCAGGGCACTCGCTTTGTCAACGTGAGCCCACTGCGCGATGACGCCAACCCGGAACTCGAAGCCGAGTGGTTGGCGATCCGGCCCAACACCGATGTCGCGTTGATGCTGGCGCTGGCCCATACCTTGGTGAGCGAAGGGCTCCACGACCCCGACTTTCTCGCTCGCTGCTGCACGGGCTTCGAGACGTTTCGCGACTACGTGATGGGGGTTCCGGACGGCATCGCCAAGACCGCCGAGTGGGCGGCGGCGATCACCGCGATTCCGGCCGAGCGAATCCGCAGCCTCGCGCGAGAGATGGCGGCTACCCGGACCATGATCAACGTCGCCTTCTCGCTGCAACGCGCCGACCATGGCGAGCAGGTGTTCTCGGCCGCGATCGCGCTCGCGGCGGTGCTTGGGGAAATCGGGCTACCCGGCGGCGGATTCGGACTCGGCTACGGCGCGATGAACCTGATCGGCGACCCGACCCGGACGATTCGGGGGCCGGTGCTGCCGCAGGGCGAAAACCGGGTGAAAACCTATATCCCGGTCGCCCGTATCGCCGATGCCTTGCTGGCACCCGGAACCACCATCGACTACGACGGCCATCGCCTAGTCTATCCCGACATCCGGCTTGTTTATTGGGCGGGCGGCAATCCGTTCCACCACCACCAGGACTTGAACCGCATGCTGCGGGCGTGGCGCAAGCCTGACACCATCATCGTGCACGAGCCGTTCTGGAATGCGCACTCGCGCCACGCCGATATCGTCTTGCCGGTGACCACGCCCTTCGAGCGCAACGACATCGGCTGCCGGGGTCAGGACAGCGTGTTCTTTGCCATGAAAAAAGCCGTCGACCCGGTCGGCCAAGCGAAGAGCGACTACGACATCTTTGCCCCGATCGCCGAGCGCCTCGGCGTTGGCGAGGCCTTCACCGAAGGCCGCAACGAAGAACAGTGGTTGCGACATCTGTACTCGACGTACCGCCAACGCGCTGCGTCGGATGGCGTCGATACCCC
Source organism: Alphaproteobacteria bacterium (assembly GCA_016869765.1). Classification (GTDB taxonomy): domain Bacteria; phylum Pseudomonadota; class Alphaproteobacteria; order SHVP01; family SHVP01; genus SHVP01. The sequence goes on along the minus strand of VGES01000025.1, from coordinate 17,165 downwards.
GACGTTCGATGAGTTCTGGTCCGCCGGGCACTTCGCCATCCCGCGGCGTGAGCGCCGCCAGGTTCTCTACGATGGCTTGCGCCGCGATCCCCAGGCTCACCCGCTGAGCACGCCCTCGGGCAAGATCGAGCTTTTTTCGAAAACCGTTGCCAAGTTCGGCTACGACGATTGTCCGGGCCATGCGACGTGGCTCGAACCCGCGGAGTGGTTGGGCAGTGGCCTCGCCCGGCGCTTCCCCCTGCACCTCATCTCCAATCAACCCGACGGTCGCCTTCACAGCCAGTTCGACCACGGCAAGGTGAGCCGCGACAGCAAGGTGGCGGGGCGTGAGCCGATTTGGCTCAACCCTGAGGATGCCACGAAGCGAGGCATCCGCGCCGGCGACGTCGTCCGCGTGTTCAACGATCGCGGCGCCTGTCTCGCTGGCGCGGTGCTGACCGAGGGCATTCGGCCTGGTGTGGTGCGTTTGGCCACCGGCGCCTGGTACGACCCGCTGGAACCAGGACGGATCGGCAGCCTGTGCGTCCACGGCAATCCCAATGTGCTGACCTACGACCGGGGCACGTCGAAGCTGTCCCAGGGCCCGAGCGCGATGAGCGCGCTCGTCGAGGTCGAACGCTTCGTGGGCGACGTACCGCCGGTGCGCGCCTTCGATCCGCCGGCCATCCTGTACCCCTAGGTCGCGATGTCGCAGGGGGCCAGCCGTTGATCCAGATCAATAGGCCGTGGCCTCACGCTCCTAGAGTTTTCGGCAGCGGGCCGGTCATCCACGCCGGCCATCAACACAGGAGCAGGGTCGTGGGTCAGCTTCCGATCACTTGGCACAATTACGGCCGCCACGGCATGTTGGCGGAAACCACCGCCGACGAAGGGTCGCGGATCGACTTCGCCATCAACCTGCAGCGCTACCTGGCCACCCAGATGTGGCCGGGCCATCGCACGGTCTACGACAAGGTCGCCGAGCCCAAGTTCGTCAAGCAGAACGGGCGCAAGCCCAAGAATCGCTACGAGGTTCGCAAGGCGATGCTGCGCGAGCCCTACTTCCAGTACTGGAGCCACCTGCGGCTGTTCGCGCAAGAGAACACCTACTGGGAGCGCAGCCGCATCGTCGATCGCCAGCTTCCCGAACTGGTCGCCAAGGCCAAGCCGCGTTCCTCGGACAAGGGCAAGCTCGAGCTCGATCCCAAGTTCAAGGTACCGCCCTACCAACTGCCGTTCGATATGCACTGGATGCCGGGCAGCTTCTTCACCGATTTCGTGAAGGACGACGTCGCGGGCGGTGCGATGTACGACCTCGGCGGTCTCTACATCACGACTCACGGCATAAACGGCCGCTTCAACGATGGGGCCGCCTGGTCGGTGATCCGCTACGTCAAGGAGCACTTCCCCAACTTCAGCCCGAAGCGGATCCTGGATGAAGGCTGCACGGTCGGCCACAACACCCTGCCGCTCAAGGAGACCTGGCCCGACGCCGAGGTCATCGGCATCGACATCGGGGCCCCGATACTGCGCTACGCCCATGCGCGCGCCGAAAGCCTCGGCGTGCCCGTCACGTTCTCGCTGCAGAATGCCGAACACACGAAATACGAAGACGAGTCCTTCGATTTCGTGTTGTCGACGTTGTTGCTGCACGAGACGTCATACAAAGCGGTCTACAACATCGCCAAGGACAACTACCGGCTGCTCAAGAAGGGCGGACTGATGCTCCATGTCGAGCAGCCGCCGTTCAAGTGGGCCAAGAGCCCGTTCGATCAATTGATGAAGGACTGGGACACGCACAACAACAACGAGCCCTTCTGGGGCGCGATGCACGACATGGACCTGGAGGACGTCGCGATGAAGGCGGGCTTCCGCAAACAGGATATCGTCCAGACCATGACCCCGGTCGTGACCCCGACCGAAGAGGACAAAATGAGGCTAGGCGCGGGTCAGCAATGGTATGTGCTGGCGGCCTGGAAGCGCTAAGATACCCGGGAAACCGGAGGCTGATGGGCGCCCAAGGGGCGCCCATCGCATTTTTGGAGAACACCATGGGTGATTTGCCGATCGTTTGGCACCGCTACGGACGCCACGAGATGCTCGCCGACACGACGCACGATGACGGCTCGCGACTCGATTTCGCCATCAACTTGCAGCGCTACCTGTCGGCCAACGTCATGCCGGGTCATCGCGCCGTCTACGAAAAGGTCGCCGAGCCGAAGTTCGTCAAGCAACACGGTCGGCCGCCCAAGGATCGCCACGAGGTGCGCAAGGCGATGCTGCGCGAACCCTACTTCCAATATTGGAGCCACCTGCGGCTGTTCGCCCAGGACAACACCTACTGGGAGCGCAGCCGCATCGTCGAGCGCCAGTGGGACAAGATGGTGGCCAAAGCCAAGCCGCGCGCGTCGGACAAGGGCGGCCTTGAGATCGATCCCGACTTCAAGGTGCCGCCGTACCAGGCCCCCTTCGACATGCACTGGATGCCCGGAAGTTTTTTCACCGAGTTCGTCGAAAGCGACATCGCGGGTGGCGCGATGTACGACCTGGGCGGGCTCTACATCACGACCCACGGCAAGAATGGCCGTTTCAACGACGGCGCCGGCTGGTCGGTGATCCGCTGGGTGCTCGACCGCTTCCCCGAGTTCGACCCGACGCGGATCCTCGACGAGGGCTGCACCGTCGGCCACAATACCCTGCCCTTCAAGAAGCAGTGGCCCAAGGCCGAGGTCATCGGCATGGACATCGGGGCGCCCGTGCTGCGCTACGCCCATCGCCGCGCCGAGAGTCTCGGCGTGCCGGTCACGTTCACCCAGCAGAACGCCGAACGTTCGAAGTACCCTGACGAAAGCTTCGACTTCGTCGTGTCGACGATGTTGCTGCACGAGACCAGCTACAAGGCGGTCTACAACATCGTCAAAGACAACTACCGCATCCTCAAGAAGGGCGGGCTCATGGTCCATGTCGAGCAGCCGCCCTTCACCTGGGCGAATTCGGCGTTCGACCAACTCCTGAAGGACTGGGATACCCACAACAACAATGAGCCCTTCTGGGGGGCCATGCATGACATGAACCTGGAGGACGTGGCCAAGAAGGCCGGCTTCCTGGCCAAAGACGTGATCATGGAGATGGCCCCGGTCGTGACCCCGACCGACCAGGACAAGCTCCGGGTGGGCAACGGTCAGTGGTTTATCTTCGGAGCGCGGAAACGCTAGACTGCGCCCTCCACAGGCGGACGAGCGATGGGCGCCCAAGGGGCGCCCATCGTATTTCTGGAGGACTCCATGGGTGAACAGGTCGTTTGGCGCAACTTCGGCCGACACGAGATGCTGGTCGACACCACGCACGATGAGGGCGCGCGGCTCGACTTCATGATCAATTTCTTCCGGCACCTCGGGACGCAGATCGCGCCCGGGCACCGCGAGGTATACGAGAAACGGGTCGAACCCAAGTTCGTCCGCGAGCACAAGCGCAAGCCCAAGGATCGCCACGAGGTGCGCAAGGAGATGCTCAAGGACTCCTACTTCCGGTACTGGAGCCACCTGCGAATCTTCGCGCAGGAGAACACCTATTACGAACGCAGCCGCATCGTCGACCGGCAGTTGGACAATCTGGTCGATCGCGCCAAGACGAAGGCCGGCGACAAGGGCGCCCTCGAAATCGACCCCAAGTTCGCGGTGCCACGCTACCAGCAGCCGCTCGACATGCATTGGATGCCGGGCAGCTACTTCACGGAGTTCGTCCCCGGCGACGTCGCCGGCGGAGCGATGTACGACATGGGCGGCCTATACATCTCCACCCACGGCATGCTCGGCAAGCGCAACGATGGCGCCGCGCGGGCGGTGATCCGCTGGCTGCGCGAGCAGCATCCGAACTTCCAGCCCAGGCGCATCCTCGATGAGGGCTGCACCGTCGGGCACAACACGCTGCCGTTCAAAGAAGCTTGGCCGAGCGCCGAGGTCATCGGCATCGACATCGGGGCGCCGGTGCTGCGCTACGGCCACCGTCGCGCCGAGAGCCTGGGCGTGCCCGTGACGTTTGCCCAGCAGAACGCCGAAAGCACGAAATACGCCGATGGCTCGTTCGACCTGATCGTCTCGACCATGTTCCTGCACGAGACGAGCTACAAGGCGGTGCACAACATCGTCAAAGAGGCGCACCGGCTGCTGCGCAAGGGCGGCCTGATGCTGCACGTCGAGCAGCCGCCGTTCGCTTTGGCGCCCTCGCCGTTCGATGCCCTGATGCGCGACTGGGACACCCACAACAACAACGAGCCGTTCTGGGGCCCAATGCACGACATGGACCTGAAGGACGTGGCGGTCAAAGGCGGGTTCAAGAAGGACGACGTGTTGATGACATTCGCGCCGCTGGTGACGCCGACCGAGAAGGACAAGTACGCCCTCGGCCAGGGCCAGTGGTTCATGTTCGGCGCCTGGAAACGCTGAGCCTCACGTTCCTCGCGAAGGAAAAGGGCGCCGTGGGGCGCCCTTTTTTTCTTGGGCTATTCGGTCGCGGCCGGTTCGCGACGCGTCGTGACGGGCGGTCGCGGCAGTGCGGGGTCCGCCTCCGATACCTGAATCGCGATCACGCCGCCGTCCGCGGCCGGTCGTCCCAGCGCGTGGACGCGCTGGCCTGGAACCAACGCCAGTCCGCGCCCGACGCCGGCCGCCGCGTAACGGACCTCGCGCGCGCCGATGGTGAAGCCCTGACGCAGCAGGGCGCCGCGGACGAAGCCCTCCAACGACACCGTTTCGAACCGGCCACGGAACGGCATTCGCGGCTCGAACTCGACCGTGCGCGCTTCCAGGACGCCATCACTTCGTCGGCTTCCGACGATACGAGCTTCGGCCAGCGGTTGGTCGGTCAGGTCGGTGCCGCTGACGGTCAAGTCGCCGATGCGAACGTTCGGCCCCGAACGTTCTTCGATCAGACCCCGCACCGAAACCTCGCCGCCCACAGGGCGTTCGTCCAGTCGCGACGCAATGATCGTGCCCCCCGCGTCTCGTAGACCGCTCACGTGCAGCCACTGGCCCACGGTCAATGCGCTCGGGCGCAACGCGGTCGAACCGCCGATCAGACGATCGGGATCGATGACGACCGATTGCCCGAGGACACGCAAGGATCGGCCGTCCGCGGCGATGTCCTCGATCGGCCCCGAAACCTCGAAGCGAACTCTGACGGCAATCGCCGTAAGGGTACCGCCAACCTGCCGCGCCTCGAGGCTGACGACCTGGCCCGTGCGAAGCGCGGCCGGACCGTGGTCGGCTTCGATTCGCATTGCCGCATCCGTCGCCACCACCAAGCCGTTGATGCGCACGGGCGCGAGATCGCGCACCGTCCCGACGATGCCGACGGCCCCGTCGAGGTCGGCGAGCGACCCCACGGGCTGGCCACAAGCGGGAACGAGCATCACCATCGCGATCGCGGCGACCAGGGGGCGGGAGCGTCGTTGGGCCACGGCAAGTTCTCCTGGCCCCATGGTACGCGAGACGTTCAGCGCTTCGCAGATCGGCGAAGCGCGGTGCGGCGGCGTTTCCAGCGCTGGCGCAAGGCGGTCGGGGTCTTTTCGCTCGCCGTCGCGAAAGCCGCCGCCGAAAGCCGGCCGAGCTGAGCCGTGATGAAGGCCCGGACCGCCCCCGGGTAGAGCGTTCCCGCCTCACGGAGACACCAACCCACACCCTTTTGAACGAAGGGGTCCTGGTCGCCCAGCAGGCGCTCGACGAGCGGGAGAATCTTGTTCGCCGGGAGCGGTCGACGTCGTTGGCGGGCAAAATACAGCAGGGCCACCACGGACTGACGCCGCGCCCAGGCGTTGGGCGAGCGGTTCCAGCGCCGAAATACGGCATAGGCGGTCGGATCGTGCTCCAGGATGCGGGCGTAGATGTTCGAGAGCTGGTCCGAATGGGCCCAATTGTCGATGCGACCGACCCAGCGTTGCAGTCGGGGCCACCAGGCCGCCAAATCGTCGACGGACTGGCGTTCGAGCCAGAACAGAGGCTGGGCCAACGCCTCCATCGATCGCCCGCGACGCCAGACGTCCTGCCAGCAGGCAAACTGCGCCGCCGCCGCCCTGCTCGAGAACGAAAACCCGCGTCGCGACAGACGACGCTGTTCGGGAACGGTCAGCCCACGCACGACGAGGCGGGTCGAGAAGTATCCGCCCAGGAAAGTCCGGCGGGCTTCGTCGTGGCGTCGCGCCAGGGGCGTGATCGCCGCCTCGACCTCGCGTAGGGGGTCACGCCGGCGCGCCATACGGCCCACCGTACCGGCCGGGCCCCTGCCGCGGGATTCCGGCCCGGAACGCAGCTATTGTTGCGCCTTCCAGCAATCGAAGATCTCGGCGCCCGTCGCCTGCCAGATGCCCTTGCGATGGGCGATCTTGGCCAACGCACGCTCGAGAAATTCGATGCGGTGCGGCTGGCCCGACATCCAGGGATGGATGGTGAGCGCGAAGATGCGCCCGCCCTGCTTGCCCGCCTCGTCGTAGAGCACGTCGAAGTGGTCCTGGACCTGATCGATGAAATCCTCGCCCGACTGCTTGTAGCCGAACCAGATCGTCGCGTCGGACAGCCAATGCTGATGCGGCATCGCCGTGATGACGCCGTTCTTCGTTCGGAACGCATAGGGCATATCGTCGTTGACCCAGTCGCAGAAGTACTCGATGCCGGCGCCGGCGATCAGGTCCGGCGTATTCGCCGACTCGCTGCGCGCCGGCGAGAACCAGCCGCGCACCTTCTGGTCCGTCAGGTTACGCAACGTGGTGATCGATTCGGTCACCAGCGCCTTCTCCTCGGCTTCGGCCTGACCGCCGTAGTGCAGCCTGCCCATGTCGACGCCGTGCGCGATCACTTCCCAGTTGCGGCGCTTGATCTGCTCGACCAGGTAAGGCGTGCGCTCGGCCACTTTAGAGTTCATCGCCACCGACACCCGCTGGATGCCGTGGCGATCGAACACGTCCATGACGCGGAACACGCCGACCCGGTTGCCGTACTCGCGCAACGTGAAGTGCCGCAGGTCGGGATAGGGAAGCTGCATGCCGCCGGGCGCGCGGAACGGCTTGGCCGGCATGTCGAGCGGGAAGAACTCGAGCGCCGGTACGATCCACAGCGCGATGCGGGCGTTGTTCGGCCAACTCACCGGTTTGCGGCGAACCAAAAGCGACCAGTCGTAGCGGTCGTGGTCCATGCCGTAACGGCGCAACGGATACTTGAAGTAGCTTTCGGGTAGCTCGGCCACGGTAGGCTCCTTTGATCGGCGATGCGGCGTTAGGCCCGCGGCGGATACTTGGTCTTGAAGCGTTTGATCGCTTCGACGAACTCGTCGTAGTAGTTCGCGTAGTAGTACTGGGCGATCTCGCGCCCCGTCGTCACCCACACGTCATCGTGGCCGGTGATGTAGGCCAACGCTTCGTCGAAGGCCTTCAGGCGGTGGCCTTGCGACACGGCGTAGGCGTGCAACGGGATGCACATGACGGTGCCGGTGCGCTTGCCCTCCTCGCGCAGGCGGTCGAAGTTGGCCTTGAGCATATCGGCATAGCGACGCGGCGCGACGTTGTGCGTGTTGTAAACGATGATGTCGTTCATCTCGAGCGAGTACGGGATCGAGATCAATCGCCCCTTCTTGACGTTGACCGGAAACGGCTGGTCGTCGATGAACAGGTCGCAGGTGTAGAGCAGCCCGAGCTCGGCCATGATGTCCATGGTGCGCTCGGTGTGGGTGAGCGCCGGCGCCAGGTAGCCGGCGATCTGCTGCCCGGTGTGCTTCTTCACGCTGGCGATCGAATCCTCGAGGATCGAACGCTCCTGGGCCTCGCTGGCGTTGTAGAGGAACCGCGTGTTGTAGATGCCGTGCGAGTAGAACTCCCAGTTGCGCTGCTTGCACGCCTCGATGATCTCGGGGTGGTGATCGAGCAACGCGACCGACAGCGAGATCGACCCGCGCACGCCGTACTTGTCCATGACCTCCATGAGCCGCCAGTGGCCGACGCGGTTGCCGTGGTCGCGCTCGGAATAGGCGAGCACGTCGGGTACCGGCCGCGCCCACAACGTCCGGGACGGGTTGTGCGGCGGATCGAGTTCGTAGAACTCGATGTTGGGCGCCACCCAGAACGCCACTTTGGCGTTGTTCGGCCAGCGGATCGCCGGGCGTTCGGTCCACGGCAGGTAATCGTAGAGACCAAGATCAGGTTTCACGGCTTTCGACCTCAGATGCGGTGCGGCGCCAGGACGGCGCCGGAATTTCGTTCAACCGCCGACGACGTCCGTCAGACGTTGGCGGGCTTGTAGTCCTCGAGATACTTGCGCACCGTCGCGTAAGACTCGATATCGGCGTACTTCAGCTGCATGTCGCACAGGTTGGCGAAGTGCGGGATCTCGTGCTTGTCGGCGACTCCCTCCTCGACGATGATCGTACGATAGCCGCTGGCAAGCGAGTCGACGCAGGTCGCGCGCACACAGCCCGAGGTCGATCCCCCGGTGATGATCACCGTGTCGGCCCGATGCCATACCAGGAGCGAGCGCAACGGCGTCTCGTGGAACACCGAGGGCATCAACTTGTTGTAGACGGCATCGCGCTTGAAATCGATTTCGAGACGATCGTCGAATTCGTGGCGCTCCGACCCGATCTTGATGTTCTGGAGCGAATCGGGCGTGTTGGTCCGCGTGCCCCATACGCCGGCGTCCTCGCCCGAGTCCATGTAACCGACACGCGTCCACACCACGGGAATTCCCTTGGAGCGGCAGACTTTCGCGAGTGCGTTGACGTATTCGAGCTGACGCGGGTCGGTCTCGTAGGCCGTCTTCGGGAACTTGTCGACGCGGGTGTAGGCCTTCTGCAGATCGATGTTGACCAGGATCGGCTTGCGACCGAACCCGAACTTGGCACGGTTCGGGGTCGCCTTGATCTGCGCGTAATACTGACGCGGCGTGAGGTTGGAGCTCTCCATGGCGCGACGCCTCCCTAGGCTTGGTTTTGACGTTGGTTGGGTCAAGGATTAGGGCCGGACGAAAGGTTGTCAACAACCCTTCCCGGCCGCGTTGTCGCGCGTCGTCGGTCTGGTTCAGACCTTCCAGGTGTGGCCGCTGCGCAAGATCTTGTTGAGGTCCGCGGCCCCCTTCGCCTTGGCCTCGGTGACCTGCGCCAGCAGCCCGGTTTCATAGGACTGGACCTCGGGCGCGCAGTAAATAACGCCGAGCGCGACCGGAAATTCGGGCGGCTCCATCAGGGCCAACATGTGCGCGATCATCTTGTTCTTCTCGTCGTGCACGAGAACATCAGCCGCCGTGATGCCGTTCTGACCGACCGTCACGACCTCGAGCGAAAGGGTCTCGCGGTTGAGGCGAATGCCCTTTTCCCTGTTCTTGCCGAACAGCATCGGCTGACCGGGTTCGAGGTAGAGCTGACGGTCATCGGCGACATCCGATTCCGTGATATCGGCGAACACGCCGTCGTTGTAGACGATGCAGTTCTGCAAGATCTCGACCAGCGCTGCACCGCGGTAGCCGTGCGCCCGCTTGAGCACCTCCGGCAGATGCTTCTGCTCGGTATCGATCGAGCGGCCGATGAATCGCGCACCACAGCCCAACGCGAATGCGAGCGCCGAGACCGGAAGGTCGACGGAGCCCTGTGGTGTCGACGGCGAGCGCGTGCCCACCCGCGAGGTGGGCGAGTACTGACCCTTGGTGAGGCCGTAGATCTCGTTGTTGAAGATCAGAATCTGCAGATCGACGTTGCGGCGCAACGCGTGCAACAGGTGATTGCCGCCGATGGACAACATGTCGCCGTCGCCGCCGACCACCCACACATCGAGCGAGGGGTTGGCGAGCTTGATGCCGGTCGCAATCGCGGGCGCCCGACCGTGGATCGTGTGAAACCCGTAGGTCTCCATGTAGTAAGGGAACCGGGCCGCGCAGCCGATGCCGGAGACGAACACCGTACGGTCGCGCGATGCCTGCAGATCGGCCATCGTCTTCTGGACGGCCTTGAGGATGGCGTAGTCCCCGCAACCGGGGCACCAGCGGACTTCCTGATCGGTGGCGTAGTCCTTGGCGGTGAGACGCTCGGGAACGACGTTCATCTCAGTGCTCCAGGCGTGTGCGGATCGCGTGCTCGATCTCGCTGATCTTGAACGGTTGACCGTTGACCTTGTTGAGGCCCTCGGCGGCGACGAGGTATTGGCTGCGCAGCACCGTGACGAGCTGCCCGGTGTTCATCTCTGGAACCAGAACCCGGCGGAAGCCTTTGAGCAAATCGCCGAGGTTTCGCGGCAGCGGCCAGATGTGGCGCAAATGGATATGCGAGACCTTCAGTCCCTTCTGTCGCATCGTGTAGACGGCGCGATTGATCGGACCGTAGGTCGATCCCCAGCCGACCACGGCGAGATCGCCGGTGCGCTCGCCCTCCTCGATACCCTGTTCCGGGATGTCGTTGCCGATGCCGTCGATCTTGGCCTTGCGCGTGTCCGTCATCTTCTGGTGGTTGCCCGCCTCGTAGGAGATGTGACCCGAGTCGTAGGCCTTCTCGATACCGCCGATGCGGTGCTGCAGGCCCGGCGTGCCCGGCGTCGCCCAGACCCGGGCGAGCGTCTTTGGGTCGCGCAGGAACGGATGGAACCCCTCGGCCTCGGTACGGAAGCGGACCCGAAACGGCTTCAGCTTGGCGAGATCCGGTATCAGCCACGGCTCGGCGGCATTGGCGATGTAGCCATCGGTGAGTAACATCACCGGCGTCATGTACTTGGTCGCCAAGCGCACGGCCTCGACGGCCGTCTCGAAACAATCGGAGGGTGAGCGCGAGGCGAGGACGACGAGCGGCGCGTCGGCGTTGCGGCCGAACACGGCCTGATAGAGGTCCGATTGCTCGGTCTTGGTCGGCATGCCGGTCGAAGGCCCGGCCCGTTGCGAGTTGACGATCACGAGCGGCAGTTCGGTGCTGATCGCGAGTCCGATCGCCTCCATCTTGAGCGCGATCCCGGGGCCGGAACTCGAGGTGATGCCGAGCTGTCCGGCATAGGAGCCGCCGATCGCGGCGCACACCGCGGCGATTTCGTCCTCGGCCTGGAATGTGGTCACGCCGAACTGCTTGAGCCCGGCCAAGATGTGCAGCAGGGGAGATGCCGGCGTAATCGGGTAGGACCCGAACATGATGTTGAGGCCAGCCAGTTGCGATCCGGCGACCAGCCCATAGGCCAAGGCTTCGCCGCCCGAAATCGTGCGGTACACCCCGGCTGCGATCTCTGCCGGGCGAACGGTAAAGGCCGTCATCTCGCCCGACATCTCGGCGGTTTCGCCGAAGGCATGACCGGCATTCATGGCGGCGATGTTGGCCGTGGCCAGTTCTGGCCGCTTCGCACCAAAGCGCTTGTTGAGCCATTCGACGGTCGGAGCACGGTCGCGGCCGTACATCCAATAGATGAGGCCGAGCGTCCAGAAGTTCTTGCACCGCAACCCGTCGCGCTTCGAAAGACCGCTGTTCTTCACCGCCTCCATGGTCAGCGCGGAAATATCGATTTTGATGACGCGGTACTTTTCGAGGCTACCGTCCTCGAGCGGATTGGCCACAAAGCCGGCCTTCTTGACGTTGCGATCGTTGAACTGACCGACATCGGCGATGATCGTGCCGCCGACGCGCAGGTTCTTGAGTTCGACCTTGAGCGCGGCCGGGTTCATCGCCACCAGCACGTCGAGCGAGTCGCCGGCGGTCTCGATGCGCTGCGACCCGAAATTGATCTGAAACGACGAGACCCCGAACGTGGTTCCCACCGGGGCACGGATTTCGGCCGGAAAATCCGGGAAGGTCGCGAAGTCGTTTCCGGCCAGGGCGGAGGTCAGCGTGAACTGGCTGCCCGTGACCTGCATGCCGTCGCCCGAGTCGCCGGCAAACCGGACGACGACGGAGTCGATTTCGTGGCGCGGGCGGCTGGCCTCGGCGACGGCGGTTGGTGGAACCATGGGGCGGTGTTCTCCGTAAACCACTGCGATCGTCGCGACATTAGGTCGCACGAAATCGCGGTGCAAGGGTCGCGGGGTTTCAGGTGAGGGCGGCGAGCATCTCGGGGATGGTCGTGAACTTCCGGCGCGGCGACGGCTTGACCGCCGCGGCAATTTCGGCCGCCTCGATCTTCTGCCAATCGGCATAGGACACGACGCGCACCTTGCGCTCGGCCAGCAAACGCGCGAGCGCATCGCGACCAGCCTTGCCCGCCGGTTTGACGTTGGCGACAATGTGCTCGGCCGCCTCCGCCCCATCGGGGCGGTTGGTCGAAATAACCCCACTCGGGCCACGCTTAATCCAGCCCACGACGTAGAGCCCGTCGGAGACGCACCCCTCGCGGCTGGGGACGATGTGGTTGCGCGCATCGAACGGCAACCCCGCCACCGGCAACGAGCGATAACCGATCGCCGTGATCACGAGCCCGCACGGGATCTCGAAGAATTCGCCCGTGCCGACTGCGCGCCCGTTCTCGACCCGCGCCCGCTCGAAACGAACGGCTTCGGCGCGATCGCCCCCCTTGATCTCGACCGGGGCCGCGAAGAACACGAAGTGCACGCGCTTCGATTTAGCGGCCGCGCCGTGTTCGACGAACTCCTTCAGCGTGCTCAGGTTCTTCTGCTTCAGTCTGCGATCGCGTTCGTCCTCGACCTCGCCCACGGCCTCGGGAAGCTGGCGCGGATCGACCACCGCCGCGGCGTGGGTCAATTCTCCCATCTCCCGCAGTTCGACGTTGGTGAATTTGGCCTCCATCGGGCCGCGGCGCCCGACGAGATAAACGTCCGTGATCGGCGAGCGCTCGATCGCCGCCTGCACGTGCTCCGGCAGATCGGCCTCGGCCATCTCGGCGCGAGTCTTGACGAGCACACGTGCCACATCGATGGCGACGTTGCCGTTACCGATGACGACCACGTTCTTGGTGTCGAGCGGCGGGTTCAGATCACGGAAATCGGGATGGGCGTTGTACCAACCGACGAACGTCGCCGACCCGATGACGCCCTTCTTGTTCTCGCCCGGCACGCCGGCGGCGCGGTCATTGCCGGCGCCCACCGCAATGATCACGGCGTCGTAGTTCGCCCGCAGTTCGTCCAGCGAGACATCGCGCCCCAACTCGACGTTGCCGAAAAAGCGACACTGCGCCTCACGCGCCGTCTTGTCGAAAGCGCGCATGATCTTCTTCGTGGTTTGATGATCCGGAGCCACGCCGAACCGAATGAGGCCGAATGGCGTGGGCAGCCGATCGATCAGGTCGACCCGGCAATCGGGGATTCGTTTGAGAACGGCGTCCGCGGCATAGAAGCCCGCCGGACCAGTCCCAACGACCGCTACATTGAGTGTCATCCCTCGCGCGCCCTCCCGTGGGCGTGACGGTGCAACACGCCGCCTATACCAAGTTGAACCGCATGTTTTCGCGCGCGACGATCGCGCCGGACCACATGTTCCGGGCGTCCGCCTCGACCTGCTCCATGAAACCGTCTTCGTGGTCGGGGTCGTGATGGAAGATCGCGAGTGTCTTCACCCCCGCGACCCGGCAGAGGCGGACCCCCTCTTCCCACGTCGAATGGCCCCAGCCGACACGACCGTTGAACTCGCGGTCGGTGTAGGTCGAATCGTAGATGACCAGATCGGCCCCCTCGATCAGGCCGAGGACGTTCTGGTCGGGCGAACCGATGACATGTTCGGTGTCGGTGACGTAGCAAACGGCCTTGCCGGCGTATTCGACGCGATAGCCCGTGGCACCATTGGGATGATTGAGCGCAGCTGTGCGTATGCGGATGCCCTCGGCGGTCTGGAATGTGTCGCCGGCATCGAAGTCCTCGAAGCGAATCTTGGCGCCCATCAACTCGAGCGGCACGGGAAACGTCGGCTGCGCCATCGTTCCGGCGAGGATCTTTTCGATCCCACCCTGGGCTTTCAGGTGCCCCGCCATGATCACGAATTCGTTTTTCTTGGAAAACGCCGGCGAAAAGAACGGAAAGCCGGCAATATGGTCCCAGTGGGTATGGGACATGAGAATGGTCGCGCGCGGAATCTCCTTGCGCTGCAGCCAGTGCCCGAGGTTACGGATGCCCGTGCCAGCATCGAATACGATGCGGTTACCCGCCGCGACCTCGACGCAGCTTGTGTTTCCACCAAACGCCACGTGGCGTGGCGACGGGCACGCGATGCTGCCGCGTACCCCCCAAAACTTGACCTTGAAACTCATCGCAGGCCCAGTGAACCCCTAACGCCCCGTGGTCCCTCCGGACCGGCGTTAGTGATAAGGGCTTCTAGCGCCGCGCCAAAGGGGATTCTCCGCCGGCCCACCCCCCTGTGGATTTAGGTCAGTAATCGTGACCTTTAACCGGGCCAGACCGTGGGTCCGATGACCTCTGGGTGGAGCCACACGAAAACGGCAAAAAGAGCAACGGACAGGCCGAGACGCCACCACCCCAAGTCCTTCATCGATAGGCGATTGCGCCCCTGAAGAAGCGCCACGAAGGGCGCATATGACGTTCTGGCGGCGAACTCACCCCAACGCGCGGGGTCTTGCCGGCGCCGCTTGGCATCGATCAACAACGGTCCGAGCCATGCCAAAACGAGAAGGCCACCGAAGAACACCAAACCATCGACGGTGCCAAGGGCCAACAGGTGGGCGAGCGCCCAAAGGCCGATGGCGGTCATAAGGGGGTGTCGGGTGATGGCGACGAAGCCTTTGGCCGCCGCGGCCCCGACCGCCTTTTCTTGACGTGCGGCGGTGGGGTTCTTGGCCGTGAGTCCACCGACCGCCAGCGGGACGGCCAAAGCCATCAGCACGAGCGCCAGATGCCTAAAGCCCACGCTGTTCCAAAGCGGCTGCGTCGTCGCCGCGCCGTAGGCCCAAACGACCCAAGCAAGCCCCGCGGCCGAGGCCAGCGAGAACAGCCCCAAGTACACGCCTTCGCCTAACGCGCCGACCAATATGCCCCTCAACCTCGTGCCTGAAACCAGGAAGTGTATGGCGAGAAAAAACGCAACCGCGACCAGAAGAACGACGTGCGTCGCATCCATTACGTGTCTCCTTCGTCGGTTTCCGGCGGTATCGACGAGGCCGGTCCCGAACGGGCCAAGATGTCTCGCCCCCGCTCGGTCAGCCGGCAAACCAGCCAATCTTGCTTGATCGGGTTGCGAAACCACGGCTCCGCCCAACCGTGTTCGATGCAGGCGCGAATCGTTTGCACGCTGATCTGCTGCCCGTCGCGGTCGAACAGCGGCAGCTTTCCGCCGGGCTGCTCGAGCCCACGTTCGAGATAGCTGCGTTGCGCGTGGGTCGGCCGCGGCCGCGCCCCTTCCCCCGTCATGGGGGCAGCCTAGCCCAGCGCCCGGTCGCCCTCCAGCGCAGGGCGGTGGCAAGGCGAGGGCCACTGCGATATGACTCCAGGAATACTGGATACGGCTGAGAGGGACCCGTGCCGGAGGCTGGAGCACTCGCGCGATTTCGCGGCGCACTGATCGGTAGCGCTGTCGGCGACGCCATTGGCGAACTCGCCGGTGTGCATAACGATCGGCAGTCGTTGCTCGATTGGCTCGATGAAGGCGACATGCTCCGCTATACCGACGACACGGCGATGGCGATCGGATTGGCCGAGGCGATGTCGAGCGCCAGCGGCGTCGACCAACAGGTGATCGGCGAAACCTTCAAGCGCAACTACGGCAAGGAACCCTGGCGCGACTACAGCTCTTCGACACCGGCCGTGTTCGCAACCGCCCGACGCCACGAAATTTCCTTCGCCGAGGCGGCACAACGCCTGCACGGCGGCGAAGGGTCGTTCGGCAACGGCGCCGCGATGCGAATCGCCCCGCTCGGCGTACTGTATCGTCACTCGGCCAAACTGCGGGAGGCCGCTGAAGCTTCGGCCCGTGTCACCCACGCCCACCCGATCGGAATCGACGGTGCCGCGATCATGGCGTGGATGGTGGCGCAGGCCGCCAAGGCCAACGGCAAGTTCCCTTTTGCCGACATCGTCATGGGCATGATCGGGTTCGCCCAGACCAAGGAAATGCGACTGAAGCTCGCCCAGGTCGTCGAACTGATCGCAAAGAAGGCGCCGCCCGCCGAAGCGGCCGTCGCGCTCAAGTTGTCGCAGAAGGTCCACGAGTCGCTCCCCTTCTCGATCTATGCCTTCCTCCGCCATCCCAATTCGTTCCAGGAGTGCCTGTTCACGGCGATCCTCAACGGCGGGGACGAAGACACGCTGGGCGCCATGGCCGGGGCCATGTCGGGGGCCTACCTCGGCATCGATGCCATCCCTCTCGACTGGCAGGAGCGGATCGAAAACCGCGACCACCTCGAGGCTCTGGCCGAGCGCTTGGCCCGCCTACCGGTCGACTGACCACCGCCTCTGGCCCTGACACCGGTCCGACCGGCTGCTACGATGGACCTCTCTAGGTGAGCGCCAGCCAGGGGAATGCCCATGGTCAAGAAACGGATCGCCGTCATCGGCAGCGGTTTTCGCAAGAACGGCAACGCGGTTCCGCCTCAGGAGATTCAGGATATCGCTTCGCCTGGCTTCGAGCCGGTGCTGATCGAAACCCGCATGCCGGCCTTCCCGATCAGCGAGATCAATCGCAATCTGAGCGAGATCGCCGACATCGAGGCCGGTCTGCGCGCCGAAGCCGAGGGCTTCGATGCGATCTTCATCAACACCGTGGGCGATTACGGGCTATCCGCGCTGCGCTCGGCCGTGCGGATTCCGGTGATCGGCGCCGGGCAAGCGTCGATGCACGCGGCCTGCCAACTCGGCGAGAAGTTCTCGATCGTCACGATCTGGCCGGAACAACTGCGCTACATCTACACCGGCCTGCTCAAGCTCTATCGTATGGAGGAACGTTGCGTCTCGATCCGTTGCGTCAGCGAGGACGAGGAACTCGACACGCTGAGCAAGGACGAAAACTTCGTCACCGCGATGCGACGGAGCGAGCCGACCCAGGAAGACCGCATCGTGCGCCACATCGAGCGCGCCGTGGCCGAGGATGGCGCCGACACGATCGTGCTCGGGTGCACCTGTATGTGCCCGGCCGCCAAGGGCATCGCCGCCCGGGCCAAGGTTCCGGTCCTCAACCCGGCCACGACCGGCTACAAGGCGGCCGAGATGACGCTGGCGCTCGGGATCACCCACTCCGGCGAAGCCTATCGCCAGGCGGGTGGCGAACGCCGTTCGTGGTACCACGCCATGACG
>VGES01000024.1 GCA_016869765.1 Alphaproteobacteria bacterium | reverse complement strand
ACTACTTCGTGGCGCCGAACACGAACCAGCGGCCCTTGCCCAGCGCGTAGTTGTCGCCCGCCACCGGCGTGACCATCGGTGCGAACTCCTGGAACACGTTCGCCCGCTTGAAGCCACTTTTGACGGCGACGTCGGCCAAGTCCATGTCGTGCATCGGGCCCCAGAACGGCTCCTCGTTGTTGTGCGTGTCCCAGTCGCCGGTGAACGCATCGAACGGCGAGGAGGCCATGGCGAACGGCGGCTGCTCGACGTGGACCATGATTCCGCCCGGCTTCAAGAGCCGGTAGTTCTCTTTGACGATGTTGTAGACGGCCTTGTAGGAGGTCTCGTGCAGGAACATGGTCGACACGATCAGGTCGAACATGCCGCTCTTGTAGTGGGTCTTCTCGGCGTTCTGCTGCGAGAAGTGGACGGCGTAGCCGAGGTCTTCGGCCCGGGCATGGCCATAGCGCAGGACCGGGGCGCCGATGTCGATGGCGTGGACCTCGGCCTTGGGCCAGGCGTCCTTGAAGGGCAGCGTATTGTGGCCGACGGTGCAACCCTGATCGAGCACGGCCTTGGGTGAGAACTTGGGGAACTTCTCGCGCAGATAGCGCACCACCGCATAGCCGGCGCCGTCGTTGTATTTGCCCAGCATGCCGTTGGTCAGCACGTAGAGCCCGCCGAAGTCGTACAGGGCACCGGCGGCGACGTCGTCCTTCTCGGCGAACTCGGTGAAATAACTCCCTGGCATCCAGTGCATGTCGAAGGGCCGCTGGTAACGCGGCACCTCGAATTTGGCGTCGAGTTCGAGCGAGCCCTTGATCTTGCCGCGCGACTTGGAGCGCGCCTTGCCGATCAAGGTGTCGAGCTGGCGATCGACCGAGATGCGCGCGTTCTCGAACAACTGTTGCTGGGCCAAAACGCGGAGGTGGCTCCAGACCTGGAAGGTCGAGTCCTTGAGCATGGCCTTGCGCACCTCGTGGCGGTCCTTGGGCGGACGCCGGTGCTGACGCTTGAATTCGGGCTCGACCTTCCTGTCGTAGATCGTCCTGTGGTGCGCCTGGATGCCGTTGAGCGCCCGGAACAGGTTGATGGTGAACTCCATCCGGCTCGACTCGTCGTGATCGGTGAGGGGCGAGATGGTGTGGCGGCCGAAACCCGACCACGTGGCGATTCCGAGGCTGTTCATGGGCGACTCCGTTGTGTCTGCCCGGTGAACCGGGCCTTGGACCTTAGAGTGGGGGCGAGCGGGCGCCTTGGCAACACCCGGCGTGGCATGCCAATTGGTGCAGCGTGGTAGCGACCACCAGAGCCAGGTCGCGGCCGGTCGCCCGCCTGGCGCTACTCTGCGGCCTCGCGTCGCGCGACCAACCTCGCAGCCGCGGAACCGGCGGCGCGCCCGAGGCAGGTGGCGGTGAGAAGCCCATTGCCGGGCAGATAGCCCGCGCCCCCGGGGCCCGAGATGCCGACCGCCGCACCACCACCCGCGAACAAGTTGGGCAAGGCTTGCCCGTTTTCGCGGACGACTCGCGCTTCGTGGTCGATCGCGAGACCGCCCTGGGTGTGATATAGCGCGCCGGTGACCCGGATCGCGTGGAACGGCGGGGCCATCACCAGGTCGGGCTCGAAGCGCCGGCCCCAACGGTCGGCTCCGTTCGTCGCGCACAGGCGTTGCGCCTCGGCAACCGCGTCCTTCAGGGGTTGGGCGGGTACACCGATCATGCCCGCGAGTTCATCGAGCGTCGCGGCATGTTTGATTGCCCCCAACTCGTCGGCCATCCGCGTGCGTTTGCGGTCGCAGGCGATCTCGAACTGGCGCTGGCCATAGATATTGAACACCGATCCGCCCGGCTGACGCAGGACGTGCAGCGCGCCGGTCGAGGGGCTCTCGCACTCGTTGTAGAAGCGTTCGCCGTGGACGTTGACCTGGATGCCACCCGAACTGAGGCCCTCGAGGTTCATCGAGATGCGGTGCGGGTCGGCGAGCGCCGGGAAACCCTGGTACGCATCGAGGTTGCGCACGGCGGCACCGAGCGCTCGACCCCAGCGGATGGCGTCTCCCCGATTGTGTTCCCAGCCGAAGTACGTGGCCTCGGCGATCTCGGGCACGTGTTCGCGGACCATCTCGGCGTTGCCGCCGAAGCCCGAGGTCGCGAGGATCAGCGCGCCGCAGCCGATGTCCTCGGTCCCACCATCCGGGCGCGTGATCCGCACGCCGGTCACCGTGCCATCCGCATCGGCGAAAAGCTGCGTCACGTGGGCCTCGGTGATGACGTCGATGCCTTCACGCTCCGCGGCCGCCGTAAGGTGTTCGATGAATTCTTCGCCCGTGCCGCCCGGGAGTTGGTGCATTCGGGCGCGCGAATGCCCGAAGGCTTGCCAGATCGGCGCCATCTCGAACGGCAGTCCGAAACGATCGGCGAGCCATTCGATCGTGGCGGCCGCGGTCTCGGTGCAGAGCTTCGCGACGACCGGATCGGTACGCCCCTTGGTTTTGACCAGGAGGTCATCGTACATGCGCTGCGGTGTGTCCACGATCCCGGCGGCGCGTTGATAGCGGCTGCCCGGTCCCGGGATGAGCGCGCTCGACATCGAGGTCGAACCCTGGGGCACCACCGAGCGTTCGAGGACGACGACCTCGGCACCGGCGTCCCGCGCAGCGAGTGCCGCGGTGAGGCCGCAGGCTCCGGCCCCGGCGACGAGCACCGGGACGGTGGTGCCGAAGTGTGCTTCGGACGTCGGTCGGACGCTGCTCACTCGGCCGCCCGTGCCGCAGACGATCTCGTCAATCGCGTCGCCGCTTCACCCGCCAGCCGACCCTGCGTCGTCGCGGTGAACAGCCCGGCGGCCGGGATGTAGCCCCAGTCGCTCGGGCCCGAGGTCGAGCGCGCGGTGCCGCCCGCGGCAAACAGATTGGGCAGGCGCGCGCCGTCGGGACGGCACACTTGGGCATGTTCGTCGATCACGAGGCCGCCCTGGGTGTGGAACAGGGCGCCACAAACGCGCACGGTGTACCAGGGCGGTCCTTCGAGCGGATCGTCCTGTCGGAAATCGCGGCCGAGCGGATCCTTGGTCTTGATTTTGCCGGTCTGGCGGCCGACGACGTCGCTCAACGTACGGCGCAACACGTCGACCGGCAGCTTGGCGATGCGGGCGAGTTCGGCCGTCGACTTGGCTTCGCGGATGGCGCCGACGTCCATCGCCTCTTGGTACTCGACGTACTTGGTGCAGAAGTCGTGGCGCTTCTTGTCGTAGATGAACCAGGCGACGTGCCTGGGCTGCGCCGTCACCCTGCGGCCCATGCCTGATATGTCCTTGCTTTCGTCGGCGAAGCGCTTGCCCTTGACGTTGACGATGATGCCGCCCTGCAGCACCAAATTGTAATGAATGAGGACGCGATGCGGATCGGCGAGGGCGCCCAGGCCCTGGAACGCCGTCATGTCGGCCACCGCAGCACCCAAGTTCATCCCCCACTGGATGCCGTCGCCCTCGTTGCCCTCGTGGCCGTGGTAGAGCGCGTCGGCCATTTCCGGAATGTATTTCTTCACCATGGCGCGGTTTGCCCCGAAGCCGCAGCACGCGAGGATCAGCGCGTCGCAGCCCACGTCGTCGGCCGAGCCGTCGGGACGCACGAACCGCACGCCTTTGATCCGCTGCTCGGCGTCGGCGTAGAGATCGACCACCCGCGCGTCCGTCACGATGTCGACGCCAGCCCGCTCGCAGGCGTTCACCAGGGCGTTGATGAGTTCCGTGCCGGTCTTGCTGGGCACGGCGTGGATGCGCGAGCGCGAGTGTCCGAGTCGCGCGCCCCAATCGGTGTCGAGCGCGAGTGGGATCGCGTGTTTCTCGACCAGCCAGTCGATGGTGGGGCCGGAGGCATCGGCGAAGGCACGCGCCAGACGCGCGTCGGTCTGGCCCTTGGTCAGCGCCATGATGTCGGCCGCGAAGATCGCGCCCGAGTCCTTCACGCCATAGTCCCTCTGCGACTTCGTGCCGGCGGCGCAGATGTTGCCCTGGGACATGGAGGTCGAGCCGCGTGGGGTATGGTCTCGCTCAAGCACGATCACGTCGGCGCCGCCGTCGCGCGCCGCGAGTGCCGCGGTCAGCCCAGCGGCGCCGCCGCCGACCACGACGACGCGAACATGGGTTTCGAACTTCTTTCCTTTGGCAGGGCGGATCGGCATGGGGTTCTCGCTAAGGAAGGCTTGCATGCTGACCGAGCGGCGGTTGACTGGCAAGGGTCGCATTCGCGTCACGATTTGGCGCTAGACTCCGCCCATGGCTGACACCAAGACCCTTTCGCGGCGGGCGTTGCCCAACGTCGGTTTCCTCAGAGACCTCGTGCGCAACGTCACGGCGCGTGGCCGCGAACTGCTGCCCTGGCCGGGGCGCGACGACGAGGACGGGCGAGTACCGGAGCCGGGCGCCCTTGCGGCGCTCTGTCAGCGTCTGCTGGCGGCGCGCGGCGAGGTGTCGAGCCTGACGATCGCGGGCGAGCTGGCGGCCGCGTACCGGCGGCTCGACGACGCGGGACGAATCGCGTTCCTGCGGTTGATGGCGACCGGGTTCGATGCCGACGCGGCTGCCGTTCGCGAGGCCTTTGTGGCGTACGACCGCGCGCCGACGGCCACGACCCTGCACGCCCTGGCCCGGGCGGCCGAATCCTCCCGTCAGGAATTGTTTCGCCGGCTCAATCAAGTGGCTGGCGGCACGGCCACGATCGTGCAGATGCGGGCCGACCTGTTGCGGCACTTGGCGGTGATCGAGGGCGGGGCCGCGGTCGACGGCGATCTCGCCCATCTGCTCGCGTCGTGGTTCAACCGCGGGTTTCTGGTGTTGCAGCGTATCGATTGGTCGAGCCCGGCGGCGATCCTCGAGAAAATCATCCGCTACGAGGCGGTGCACGCGATCGAATCCTGGGACGACCTGCGTCGCCGATTGGCGCCCGTCGATCGGCGCTGTTTCGCGTTCTTCCATCCGGCGCTGGTCGACGAGCCGTTGATCTTCGTCGAAGTCGCGTTGACCGACTCCGTGCCAGGATCGATCCAGGCGCTGCTCGCCTCGGAGCGCGAGGCGATCGACCCGCAGCGGGCTACCACGGCGGTGTTCTACTCGATCTCGAACTGCCAGCCCGGCCTGCGCGGCATCTCCTTCGGCAATTTCCTGATTAAGCAGGTGGTCGACGATCTCCGGCGCGACCTGCCGCGCCTCTCGACGTTCGTGACGTTGTCGCCGCTGCCGGGCTTCCGGCGTTGGCTCGAGGGCGATGCGACCAAGGTTCCGACATCGGCACTCGGCGAAGCGGCGCAACGGATGCGCGAGGCCCTCGTGCAGCACGACTGGGCGACGCTGCCGGCCACGCAACGCGGCGATCAGAGCCTGCGGGCGTTGGCCGCGGCCTATCTGTTGGTCGGCAAGGATGCCAAGGGGCGCACCATCGATCGCGTCGCACGTTTTCACCTCGGGAACGGCGCCTCGGTGCATGACGTTCACGCGATGGCCGACGTCACCGCCAAGGGCCTCCGCGAATCGGCGGGTGTCATGGTCAACTATCGCTACGATCTCGAGGCGATCGAAGCCAACCACGAAGCCTTCGCCGAGCATGGCACCGTGAGCGCCTCGAACGCGGTAAGGCGATTGGCGAAGGACTTTATCTGACCGCTACCGTTCGATTCCGTACACTTCATCGGCGAGGCGAGCACCCAGTTCACTCAGCCTCGCCTCTCGCGCGAAGCGGGAGAGGCCAGAGCGCCGCAGACGCGAGGGTGAGGGCTGATGGCCAAGCCATCGGGCGCGCCCGCTTCGCCGGGGAGGAAGCTAACGCACCATTCTGGCAGCGGCGCGACCCGCCAGGCGACCGAGCACGGTCGCCGTCAACAGACCGTTGCCCGAGAGATAGCCCCAGCGCGACGGGCCGGAGAGACCGCGGGCAGCGCCGCCCCCGGCGAACAGATTGGGCAGCGCCGTGCCGTCCCCGCGCAGAACGCGCGCCTCTTCGTTCACGACGAGGCCGCCCTGGGTGTGGAAAAGCGCGCCGGTGACGCGCGCCGCGTAGTAGGGCGGCTCCAGCGGCTCGACGTTTGCGAAGTCGCGGCCCCAGGCATCGGCCTGGCGCCCCTCGTGCGCGGCCACGATGTCGGCGAAGGTCTTGGTCAGTTCGTTCGTCGGGCAGCCGATGACACGCGCCAACTCTTCGATCGTCGTGGCCCGTTTGATTGAGCCCACTTCGAGGCCGTCGCGATAGTCCTGAAAATCGGTGGCGATCTTATGGGCCGCCTCGTCCCAGATCTCCCAGGCGACGCGCTCGGGTTGGGCGATCACCTCGACGGCCTGTTCGGAGTAACCGCGCACCTCGTTCGAGAACCGCTTGCCCTGGATATTGACCTGGAAGCCGCCTTCGGTGAGGACGCCCCACATGATGAGCGTGCCATGCGGGTGAGTGACCGCCCCATGGCCCTGATAGCCGCCCATGTCGGCCACAGCGGCGCCCAGCGCCGTGCCCCATTTGACCGCGTCGCCCTTGTTGCCGACGTGGCCGAAGTAGATCGCATCCGCGATCTCGGGAATGTACTGGCGCACCATCTCGGGGTTGCCGCCGAAGCCGTTGCAGGCGAGCACCAGGGCCTGACACCCGATGTCCTCGGTGCGGCCGTCGGGCCGTGTCAGGCGCACGCCGCCGACCCGACCGGACTTGCTGTCGGCGTAGAGATCGGTGACCGTCGCAGAGGTCACGATGTCGATGCCGGCGCGGGCGGCGGCTTCCGGCAATACGGCCATCAGTTCGGTGCCGGTGCGATTGGGCGAGCCGTGCATGCGGTATTCGCTATGGCCCGGATAGCGAAAGCCGGTGAGCAGCGACAGCGGCAGCTTCACCGTATCGATCAGCCAATCGACCGTGGCTGCCGAGTTCTGGGCGATCCACAGGGCCATCCTGGGATCGTTCTTGTTCTTGGCCTTGGCGATGAGGTCGGCCGCGAATTTCTCGGGCGTATCCGAAACGCCGGCCGCCTTCTGGAGCTTGGTGCCGGCCGCCGGGATCAAGCACGTCGAAAGCGTGGAGGAGCCGGTCGGTTTCTCGTCACGCTCGACGATGAGCACCTCGGCGCCGTTCTCCTTGGCGGTCAGCGCGGCGCAGATGCCACAGGCGCCGGCTCCGATCACCAGGACGGGGACATTGGTCTCGAAGAGGCGGTTAGGGGGTGCGAGAATGGACATGCCGGCCTCGGGTTTGGTGCCGCCTTTTAGCACACCTGGGTCGTTCGTTCGGGAGGTGAGTCATGCGTAGGGCCGTTGTTGCTGTCGTCGCGATGTTGGTCACAGTTCTTGGGTTGACGCTGATGCCGGCGCCGGCGCGGGCCTATCACGAGGGTCCGCTGCTCGAGCGAACGCTCTATTGCTTCGGGGCCTCCTGGGCCCTCTCCGAGGCGATTGGGATGGTCCGGGAAACGATCGAGTTGAGCGCCGATGGTGGCAACATCAGCGCCGGGGAACACATCGGGATTCACGCGGCGGCCGTAACGGTCGCCGAGAAGAATGCCGTCGCGATCCGGAGCAATCTCGAAAAGTGCCTCGATGCCGTGCTGCCGTTGGCCGAGAAGAATCCGGCGGTCAATCAGGTCGCGTGCTCGACGCTCGAAGAACTCGATACCGTCACGAAGGCGATCGACAAGATGCGGACGATGTTGAACGAGAAGCGGGCGACCCTGCGCGCCCACTTGTCGAGCAAACCGTCGTCCTTCATCGATACCACCGAGCGTACCCACAATTCGTTCGTGAGCGAGATGGCGGCCAAAGTCACCCAGATTCGCGCCAAGGTGCTGCAGCTCCGGGATAGGACCTGAGCGCAAAGAAAGACCCCGCGCCCTGGGGACGCGGGGTCTGAACAAACCGCTCGCTCAGCCGCGGACGAGGTCGATCTCGTGCCAGTTCACCGCACGGTTGAAGTGCTTGTAGTTGCGCACGTTCTTCGTAATGCCGTCGATCTGGACGCGCTCGAACATGTACGTGATCCAGGCCTGGTCGTGATAGTACTTGACGACCTCGCGCACGAGGTCCGTCCGCTTCTTCGGATCGAACTCCTGATTCGCGGCGTCGATCGCCGGCTGGATTTTCTCGTCGCACAGGAATTTGCCGAAGAACGAGCACGAATCGGTCGAGAACGACCGCATCGCGTCCTCGGTCGGGAACGGTTCGACCAGTCCGGTCCACAGATGGCTGTCCCACTTCTTCTGGCCGCGTAACTTGGCCAGGATGTCGGGCAGCGTGATCTGGCGGAGTTCGAGATCGATCCCGACGCGCTTCAGGTCGCCGGCGATGAACTGCATGGTGTCGGTGTAATCGGTCGAGGTCGGAATCAGTTCGCTGATCAGCTTCAGGCCCGAGCTGTACCCGGCTTCGTTGAGAAGCCGCTTCGCTCGCTCCTGATCATAGGCGTACGGCTTGAGGTCCGCTTGGTAGCCCAACGTGGTGCGCGTCGCCGACTGGCTCGCGGCGACCGTCATGCCGCGCTGCAGGTTCTTGATCAGGTCGTCGCGGTTGATCGCGTGGTTGATCGCCTGCCGCACGCGGGCATCGAGCACCGGCTTGAGGTCGGCGGTCGTACGGTCGGCGACGCTGATGAATTTCACCGTCATCAGTTCGCCGTTGGGCGCGATCACAACCTCTTTGCCCGCGGCACGCAGCGTGTCGATTGCGTCGGGCGAGAGTTGCCAGGCGATGTCGACTTGATTCGATTGTAGCGCTTGGACGCGCGTCGGGACCTCGGGGACCGACGTGATGATCAGGCGATCGACCTTGGCCGGGCGCCACGCATCGGCGAACCTCGACGCTTCCATGCGGTCGTTCGACCAACTGGTGACGCGAAACGCGCCCGTGCCGATCGGGGCATTGGTGAAGCCGTCGTTACCGACGTCACGGAAATAGTCGGCATCCATGATCCGGAACATCGCTGTCCAGCGATCGAAGATCGGGTTGGGCTTCTTGGTCGTGATCTCGACCGTCAGCGGATCGACGACTTTGGCGCCCGCCAGTTCAAGGAAGTTCGCGGCAATCGATGACTTGACCTGATCGTGTGTGACGTGCAGTTCGACATTCTTCGCCACCTGCTCGGCCGTCATCGGCTTGCCGTTCTGGAACTTGACGCTGGGCCGCAGTTTGAACACCCATGTGTTCTTGTCCTTGGCCTGCCATGAGAGCGCGAGACCCGGGACAGCCTTGCTCTTCTCGTCGATGTAGGTGAGCGATTCGGCAAAGGACATCAGTGGGAACGTCGCCTGCTGACCGAAAGCCATGTGGAACTGGCCCTTCTGCGGATTGAAACCGTAGTGGGCGACGCGCAACACTTTTTCCTGTGCGGCGGCCGATCCGGCCACCATCAAGAGGCCTGCCGTTCCAAGAGCGGCAAGCCGAAAGCCCGTCTTCATCGTCGGTCTCCCTCGCTTTTTGTGGATTAGCCCAACTCCAGGGCGTGCCAGTTCACCGTCCGGTTGTGGAGTTTGTAGTTCCTCACGTTTCTGGCCAGCCCGTCGATCTGGAAGCGTTCGAACATATACATGAACAGCGCCTCGTCGCGGTAATGCTTGAGCGCGGCGCGCATCAACTCCATGCGCTTCTTGGGATCGAACTCGACATTGGCGGCGTTGATCGTCGGCTGGATTCGCTCATCGCACTGGTACTTGCCGAAGAACGAGCACGAATCGCTCGAGTACCCGCGCATCAGGTCCAAGGTCGGGTAGTTCTCGGTGACCCCGATCCAACCCTGGCCTTCGAACGGTTTCTGGCCGCGGAACTTGGACAGGAAGTCGGCCAGCGCGGTCTGACGCAACTCGATGTCGACGCCGATCTTCTTCAAGTCGGACGCAATGAACTGCCCGGTGTCGGTGTATTCGGTGTTGGTCGGCAGCAATTCGATCTTGATCTTGAGGCCGCTGGCGTAGCCGGCGTCCGAGAGCAATCGCTTGGCACGCTCCGGATCGTAGGGGTAGGGGGTCAAATCCGGCTGATAGCCGTATGCCGAACGTGGCCCGCCCTGGCCTGCCGGCACCGTCAGGCCGCGGAGCACATTCTTGACGAACTCCTCACGGTTGACGCCATAGTTCAGGGCTTGGCGGACGCGGGTGTCGAGCAGCGGCTTGATGTCCGCTTCGCTGCGGTTGGCGAGGTTGGTGAACTTGACGGCAACGACGTCGTCACCCGGCGTCACCACGACCTGCTGTCCGCTCACCTTGAGTTTCTCGATGTCGTCGGCCGCGAGGGACCAAGCAATTTGAATCTGTCCGGATTGCAATGCCTGTACCCGGGTCGCGGTTTCGGTCAGCGACTCGATGACGATCCGGTCGACCTTCGGCGGCCGCCAGCCGCCGCGGTAGGCCGTCGCCTCCATGCGGCTGTCGCTCCAGTTCGTGACCTTGAACGGCCCGGTCCCGATCGGCAGGTTGGTGAAACCCTTATTGCCGACCTCCTCGAAGTAGGCGGGCTCGTGCGGTCGCAGCAACACAAGCCAGCGATCGAAAATCGGATTGGGTTGCTTGGTCTTGATCTCGACCGTCATCGCATCGACCGCGCGCGCGCTCGCGAACTGCAGGAAGTTCGTCACCACCGAGGTTTTCATGTCCTCGTGGTTGATGTGCTGTTCGATGCCCTTGACCAGCGCCGCGGCGTCGAGCGTCCGATCGTTGTGGAACTTCACGCCCGGGCGGAGCTTGACCTCCCAAGTATCCTTGTCGATCGAGCGCCACGTGGTGGCGAGGCCGGGCTCGAGTTCGCCCTTGTCGCCCACGTACATCATGGAATCCATGAACACCATGAGCGGTAGTGCCGACTGCGCCCCAAAGGCCATATGGGCCTGGCCGCGCTGCGGATTGAAGCCGATGTGGGCGACGCGGATGACTTTTTCCTGCGCTGCCGCCGAGCCGGCCATCATCAATGCCGAGACGGCCGCGAGAGCCGTTCGGCTCGCCGAATGACGTCTCATGAGACCTCCCCTGAAATCACCCGTTTGGCACGGGCTTTCTTGCGCCCGATCTTAGGCCAACTCGGGGGTCGGGTCACCCCGCCAAAAACGGCCCCGATCCGTGGATAGAGATCATTGGGCGGCCAAGCGCCGCCCGGAAGGGTTGGCGATCATGAGAATCCTCGATACCCTCGAATACGCGCGGCGGCTCCAGGACGCTGGCGTCGACCGCGCCCAGGCGGAGGCGCACGCCGCGATCATGACCGAGATGATTCTGGTCGAAGTAGCGACCAAGCCCGACATCGAGCAGGCGAGCCTGTTGCTGCGCAAAGATGTCCAACAGGACATCGCGTTACTGCGCAAGGATGTCCAACAGGACATCGCGTTGCTGCGCCAGGATGTCCAACAGGACATCGCATTGCTGCGCAAGGACGTCCAGCAGGACCTAGCGATGCTACGCAAAGAGGTAAAAGAGGCGATCGCAGACCTGCGCAAAGAATTGGAGCAGGCGAATGCGGACCTGCGCAAAGACTTGGAGCAGGCGAATGCGGACCTGCGCAAAGACTTCGAGCAGGCGATCGTAGATCTGCGCAAGGATGTGGAGCAGGCGATCGCAGATCTGCGCAAGGATGTGGAGCAGGCGATCGCGGACCTGCGCCGAGACCTCGAACAGGCCGACGCGTTGTTGCGCAAAGATCTCGATCAGGCCGTGGTGACGTTGCGCCAGGAGATCGTGCGAATGCAGGATCGGATGACCATCCGGCTCGGCGCCATGTTCTTCGTCGGGATCGGCGCGCTCGCCACGTTGCAGAGGTTGCTCTAGTCGGCCACAGCCGCTCACTTGACGGCGCCGAACACCATGAAGGCGCCGACATTGCCGAAATCCCCCGAGGTGAGTTCGCGGCGGCCCTGGTTCTCCCGGTCCCGCCGGGCCGAGGTGGCCGACGTGAAGATCACGTTCTTGCGCGCGAACCCGGCTTCGACCGCCAGCGCCGGCAGGTCGAGGTCGTGCATCGGGCCGATGAAGGGCTCGTTGTTGAAGTAGGTGTCCCAATCGGGCACGAAAGCGTCGTAGGGGTCGAGGTTGGCCCAATCGACCCCGTCCATGTGCAGCATGATCCCACCTGGCTTCAGCAGCCGGTGGCACTCGCGAAGAATGCGCGGCAACGCCTGACGTGAGGTCTCGTGAATGATGATTTGCGACACGACGAGATCGAAATGCGCGTCCGGGAAGTCCGTGCGCTCCGCGTTCTGTTGGGAGTAGTGCACGGTCTTGCCGAGCGCGACAGCGCGGGCGTGCGCGTAGCGCACCATCGGGGCACCGATGTCGAAGGCATGGACCTCGGCCTTGGGATAACCGTCCACCCAAGGCAGCGTGCCATGTCCCACAGAGCACCCCATGTCGAGGATGCGCTTCGGGCGGAAGTCGGGAAAGGTGCGCTTGGTCCACGCCACCAGGCTCTGCCCGAAATCGTCGTTGAGTTCGCCGCGGAGGCCCATCGAGAAGAGATAGATGCCGCGGTCGTAGAGCGCCCCGGCGTAGACGTCGTCCCGGGCAATCTCGCCGTGATAGCCGCCCGGCATGCAATGGATGTCGACGGCGCTGTGATAGCGCGGCACGACCAGCTTGGGATCGGTGCGCAGCGATCCCTTCCGGCCGCGCATGGTCTTGGCGCGCGCCACCAGTCGGTCGAGCTGACGCTCGACGCAGTCGCCCACCGAATCCCACATCAGTTCCTGCGCCGTGCGCTTGAGCGAACTCGCGGCCTGGTAATACGAATCTGCCGACAAAATGCGGCGGACCTCGTGACGATCCTGCGGGGCCCGGCCGGCCGTGCGGGCGAACGTGGGCTTGGCGCGCCGTTCATACGCGAGCTTGGTTCCGGCAGCGACGTTCGAGGACAGGTGCGATTTGAAGGCGGCGGTGAAGTCCTGACGCGAGCGCTCGTCGTGGGCGACGTCGACCAGCATGGCGTGCCGAAATTGGGGCATCGGTCCCTCCGTGTGCGGTCGAGTGTGCCGCGCGGGCCGGCGTGAGGCAATCGGTCCGCTTGCCCGAAGCGTGCCGGTTCGGGAAACTGCGACCATGACCGCCGCCGCCTTCGACGTTCCCGCCGTCCTCGTTCCCGACTACGTCGCGCTCCACGGCCGCAACCAGCCGCGAAAGGCCGCGCTTATTTGTGGCGACGAGCAGACCGCCTGGGGCGAGTTCGCGGCCAAGCTCGATCGCGTTGCTGGAGCGCTCCGCGCCCATGGGATCGGCCGTGGCGACAAGGTCGGGATTCTCGTCGACAACTCGATCCAAGGAATCGAGGCGTACTTCGGTACCTTGCGAGCCGGTGCGGCGGTCGCGTCGTTGTCGAGCATCGTCGCTGACGACGCCCTTGAACTCATGATCGAGGACTCCGAATCGAAACTCGTCATCGCCAGCGCGCCACACGAGCGCAAGATCGACGCCATGCGGCCCCGCCTCAAACGGTTGGCCACCGACGCCTACGTCGGTATCGGTGCAACCGGTTCGGGCTGGCAGCCCTATACCGCATGGCGGGACTGCGCTGCGCCGGTCGAGGTCGGCGTGAACGCGCCCAACGACGACGCATGCCTCATTTACTCCTCGGGAACCACGGGCGTGCCCAAGGGCATCACGCTCACGCACTTCTGTCGACTCAACCACGGGCTCGTCATGGGCAACGCCATGCGCTACGCCCAGGATTCCGTGGTCTTGGTCACGACCGCGCTCTATTCGAACACCGCCTGGACGCTGCTCCTGTGCGGTTTCATCCCGGGATGCACGGTCGTCGTCATGCCCAAGTTCGATGCCGGCGAGTGGTGCCGGCTGGTCGAGCGCTGGCAGGTCACGCACACGATCATGGTGCCGACACAGTTTCAGATGATTCTCGAATCTGCGGAGCTGAAGCGCCGGGACCTTTCCTCCCTCGAGAGTCTCTGCACCGTCGGTTCGTTGATGCGCGAGGCGATGAAGCGCCAGATCAGCGAGACGTTCTCGTGTGGGCTCTACGAGGTCTACGGTCTGACCGAGGGCTTTGCGACGCTCCTGCGGCCCTCCGATCCACCGGAGAAATGGGGCTCGGTGGGGCAGGCCATGATCGGCAACGATTTGCGGGTGATCGACGATCACGGACGCGAGCTGCCGTGGGGCGAAGCGGGCGAGATCGTGGGCTACAGTCCGATCCTGATGCGCGGCTATTACAACAAGCCGGACAAGACCACCGAGGCAATCTGGCGCGAGCCCAAATCGGGACGCACGTTCCTGCGCTCGGGCGACATCGGGCGCTTCGATGCCGACGGCTATTTCTATTTGCTCGACCGCAAGAAGGACATGATCGTCTCGGGCGGTTACAACGTCTATCCGGCCGACATCGAGCGCGTGTTGGGTGGCCATCCCGACGTGCACGACGTCGTCGTCATCGGCGTGCCGCATCCGAAGTGGGGCGAGACGCCGCTCGGGCTTGTCATCCGCCGCCCCGGCGCAATGGCCGATGCCGAAGCGTTGCGCACCTGGGCCAATGCGCGCCTGGGCAAGCACCAGCGGATTCATGCCATCGAGTGGCGCGATCAATTCCCGCGCAACGCCGGTGGCAAAGTGCTCAAGCGCGAACTTCGCGCGCCCTACTGGCCCTCAGGATCGGACTGACACCATGCGTTATCGCGATATCCAGTTCGAGGTTCGTCGCGGCGTGGCGACGCTCACGATCAACCGACCCGAGGTGCACAACGCGATCCGCGGTCGGACCTGCGAGGAGATGATCGATGCCCTCCAGCGTGCGGCGTGGGACGATCGCGTCGGGGTCATCGTGTTGACCGGGGCCGGCGAGCGGGCGTTCTGTTCCGGCGGCGATCAGAAGGCGCACGGGGGCAAGAAAGGCAAATACGACGGCCGCGGGCTCTTGGGACTTCCGTTCGAAGACCTGCACGGGATCATCCGCGATGCGCCCAAACCGGTGATCGCCAAGGTCCGTGGCTGGTGCATCGGCGGGGGCAACGTGCTCGCGACCCTGTGCGATCTGACGATTGCGGCGGACAACGCGATCTTCGGACAGGTGGGGCCCGCGATGGGATCGGTCGATCCGGGGTATGGCACGAACCTCCTGGCCCGCACCGTCGGGCAGAAGCGGGCGCGCGAGATCTGGTTCCTGTGCCGGCGCTACACGGCGGTGGAGGCCTTGGCGATGGGGCTCGCCAATGCCGTGGTGCCGGCAGCCAAGCTCGATGCCGAGGTCGATCGCTGGTGCCGTGAAATTCTCGACAAGAGCCCGACCGCGATTGCCATCGCCAAGCGCGCCCTCAACGCCGACACCGAGGCGATTCGGGGCATCGCCAATCTCGGCAATTTGGCAGTCGGCCTCTACTACGACTCCAAGGAAAGCCGCGAGGGCGTGCGCGCGCTATTGGCCAAACGCAAACCCAACTTCCGCAAAGCTCGTCGCTAGCCGGGCAAAAAGACGAACCCCCGGCCGGTGGGCCAGGGGTTCGTGTCGCAACGATTTCGTAGCGGCCGTCTACTTCATGCCCGCTTCTTTTTTCGCCATGGCCATTTTGTCCATGCAGCCCTTTTCGTTGCCGGCGCGGTTGGCCGCGTCGGCTTCGCTCCACAGTTTCTTGACCATATCGGATTTCTTGGCGTCTTTGATCTTGCCGACCTCGCCCTGCATTTTGGCGAGTTCGTCTTTGCACGCTGCCATAGCCGGTGTGCCCCCAAACACGCCGACTCCCAACAACACGGCGGCCGCCAAAGCAACGTAGTTCATCTTGGTTTTCTCCCAACGATTGAGGGTTTCCTCTCTTCTTGTGGTCGCGGCGGATTATAGCCGTGGGCCCGGCGGGCAAAAGCGCGCGACGGTTGAGTAACCACAATGTCGTGGACGAATTTTTTCCGTCCACACGGAATAGTGATGCATCCGAAACGTGGGAACCCTCCCGGCGGAGAACCGGGAGGGCTCGCTTCGTCTCGGGCGGGGCGGTCCGCCGGTGCTACTTCAGTCCGCCTTCCTTCTTGGCGGCCGCGACTTTCTCGACGCAGGCCTTCTCGTTGCCGGCCTTGAGGGCGGCATCGGCCTCGCCCCAAAGCTTCTTCACCGAGTCGGCCTTCTTCATGTCCTTCATCTCGACCACCTGCTTCTGCACCGAAGCGAGGTCGTCCTTGCATGCCGCAAAGGCCGGCGTCGTCATCAGGCTGGCGCCGAACAGCGCTGCCGCAGCGTACGCGAGGGTCTTCATCGAAACGTCTCCCATCTTGGAAGTTGACTACACGTGTCGTCAGCCACGACGGCTGCGACGTTCGGCACGCTAGGGGGTGTGTTGGGCGGGGCGATGGTCGATTTGTGGCGCTTCCGCCGCAATTGGGGCGTGGTTAACCCAAAGCAACGGCCTGAGCCGCGGTCGAGCCCCGGACCGGCGTCACAATCGTAAAGACGACACGGTGGCGCGTGGCGGCTTCGTCGCCTAGGGTTGCGCCCCTCGTGATCCATCCTCCGTCCTCTCCTCCGACGCGCTGGCCATTCATACTGCTGGTGCTCGCGGCGGGCATGGTGGCCTCGGCCCAGATCGCCAAAGTCGGGCCGTCGCTCCCGATCCTGCGTGACGAACTCGGTCTCAGCATGTTCGCCGGCGGCTGGATCGCCTCGCTGTATCCCGGGACCGCCGTCGTCATCGGCCTCCTCGGAGGGGCGCTCGCCGATCGTTTCGGTCCCCATCGCGCGATGGTGGCCGCCCTCCTGTGCATTGCGGCCGGCGCGGCCCTCGGCAGCGTCGCGCCCGGCTACGACGTTCTTCTCGTGAGCCGTGTCGTCGAAGGCGTGGGCTTCGTCCTCATGGTGGTCTCGGGACCGGCGCTCACCATGCAGGCGGCACAACCCGCGGATCGTGAATTGGGCCTCGGGTTATGGACCATGTTCATGCCTCTGGGCCTCACCGCCATGTACATCCTCGCACCGCTGCTCCTGGGCGAGGGCTGGCGGTTGGTATGGCAGGTCAACGTCGGCCTGGCCCTCGTCATGGCGTTGTGTGTGTTTGCGGCGACTCGCGGGCATGCTCGAAACCCGGCGGCGCGCGAACCCGAGCGGATTTGGCGCGATTTGAAGGCCATGGTGGTCAAGCCCGGTCCGTGGCTCCTGTCGGCCTGCTTCGGGATGTTTGCGATCCAGTTCGCCTCGATCATGACCTGGATGCCCACGTTCCTGGTCGAGGTTCACGGTCGGACGGTTGGCGCTGCGGGGGCGCTTACGGCGGTGCTCGCCATGATTCATGCCCCGGGCTCGTTCCTCGGCGGCTGGATGATGCGGCGGCGTGTGCCGCGTTGGCAGGTGATCGGCTGCGGCTCGGCGATCATGGGCGTGAGCGCGGCGGTGACGTTCAATACCGGCGTTCCGTTGCTCATCGGTCTCATTGCGGCGGCCGTCTTCTCCCTTGCCGCCGGCACCTTGCCGCCGAGTCTCATCGCGGGGGCCCGCGTGCACGCCCCAGGGGTGGGCCAGGTCGGATTGTTCAACGGCGTCCTGATCCACGGTGCCAACATGGGGGTTCTTGTTGGCCCACCACTGCTTGGCGCGGTGAACACCGCCTTCGGCGGTTGGTCGTCCGGTGGAGTCTACGTGCTGGCTCTGGGTCTGGCGGCATTCCCGCTGGCGTTGGCCGTGCGAGCCGTCGAGCGGCGATTGGGCGGCTGAGGCTTGGCACGTGGGAACGGGCGTGCCATCGTGACGCGCCGTCTTTCATCCGTGCCCGGACCATCCATGACCAAGACCCTGCCGATCGTGCACTCGATTCTCGATGCCAACGCGCTCGGTGAGCGCATTGCGCGGCAATACCCGCTCAAGGCCCCGGTGCATTGCGAACTTCTCACGCGGGGCATGAATGACGTCTATCTCGTGCGTGATGGCAACGGCACCGAATACGCCTGCCGCGTTTGGCGCGCCGGGTTCCGCACCGAGGACGATGTCGCCTACGAGACCGAGTTCGTCAATTTCCTGGACGCCCGGGGCTTCGCGGTGCCCGCCGCCGTCCCGGCTGGCGACGGTCGCCTCTATGCGCCGGTGCGGGGGCCGGAAGGCCAACGCTACTTTGCGCTGTTCCGCTGGGCGCCGGGAAAATCCTA
Organism: Alphaproteobacteria bacterium; assembly: GCA_016869765.1. Lineage (GTDB taxonomy): Bacteria > Pseudomonadota > Alphaproteobacteria > SHVP01 > SHVP01 > SHVP01. The sequence continues at coordinate 34,508 of VGES01000024.1, read as the reverse complement.
TGGCGACAAGCCCGACGTGGCGGGGGCGCGCGAACTCGGTCGTTGGTTCGGCCGATTTCATAGGGCGGTCAAGGATTTCCGGCCGCGGCGGCAGCGCCACGTCGATCTCGCCGGCGGACTGCGTCGGATCGCTGCGCCGTTGCAGAAAATGACGGCCCATCGTCCCGGCGACCCGGCGTTCTATGCCCTGGCGTGCGAGGCCCTGGCGCGCGCCCTCGAAAAGGTCGATGAGGCGAGTGCCCCGACGGGCGCCACCCACGGCGACTTCCATCTCTACAACGCGTTCCGTCGCGACGACGGCAGCTTCATTGTGCTCGACTTCGACAACTGCGGCGTCGATCGCTTCGCCCAGGAGTTGAACAGCTTCATCTGGGCCAACGACTACGTCGGCGTCGATCGCGGGATCAGCGAAGCCTTCCTCGCCGGCTACGAGAGCGAGCGCCCGATGGGGGCGCGCGAAAAGGCGCTGATGCCGCTGTTCTATGCCGCCAAGGAGTTGCGCTTCCTCGGCGGCTTCGCCGCCAACGTCAACGCTGTCGGCCATACGCCGCTGCTCAATCCCGACCTCGACTGGTTCGCCCAACGCGTGCGCGCCAACGTCAAGGCCGCGGGCGTGCTGTAGGAGGGAGGCCATGGACGCCCACGACGATATTCTCCCCGCCGCCCATTCGATCATCGACGCCGAGGCCCTCGGCCATGAAGTGCAGCGCACCTATGGCCTGCGCGATCCGTTCCGCTGCGAACTCCTGCATCGTGGCATGAACGACTTCTATTTGGTGCGGGCGGGCGGCGAGCAGTTCGTCATCCAGCTGTGGCGCGTCGGCCAGCGGACGCCGGACGGCGTCGAGTACGAGGTCGAATTCCTCGAACACCTGTTGAAGCACCAGATTCCCGTGCCGGTGCCCCTGCGAACCAAGGACGGCGCCCCGGGTATGCGGGTGCCCTCGCCCGAGGGGTCGCGCGAAGTCGCCATGTTCCGCTGGGTCGATGGACGGGTCTATTCGAAGAACCCGACGGCGTCGATCGCGCGGCGCATGGGCGAGATCTTCGGCCACATCCATCGCCTGTCGCCGTCCTACAAGCCGAAGAAGGACAAGCCGATCGACCACGTCGGTCCGGTCCGGCGAACGTTCCCGCGGCTCAAGGCGCTGGTCGCGCACCGACCCGACGACCTCGCGTTCTACGGTCGCGTGGCCGAGGCGCTGCCCGCGGCCTACGAGGACGTGGTCAAGCGGGGCGAGGTGCCGAACGGCGCCATCCACGGCGACATTCATATTCACAATGCGTTCATCACCAAAGACGAACGCATCACGATCATGGATTTCGATGCCTGTGGCCGTGACCACTTTGCCCAAGAACTGATGAGCTGGCGCTGGTCGATCGAAAAGAACAACCTCCCCGTGGCGCTGTGGGAGGAGTTTCTCGCAGGCTACGAAACGATTCGTCCGCTGTCGGCGATCGAAAAGAAACACATCCCCTTGTTCCTGGTGGCCAAGGAATTCCAATACCTGTGTGGCTTCTCGCTCGCGATCAACGCCATCGGCCACGTGCAGTTCCACTTTCCGGGACTCGATTGGTTCGCGCGTTCCGTGCGCAAACACGTCGCCGACGCGAAGCTGCTCTAGGGCAGGCGTGTCGGCACCGATCCGCCGCTCACTTCTCGCGCTGCTGTTCTGTTTCGCGCTCGTGTCGACGGCACGGGCCGAGGCGGTCGATCTCGAACTCGTACTCGCGGTCGATGCCTCCGATTCGATCGACAGCCGCGAGTACACGCTGCAGATGCGGGGCTACGCCGAAGCGTTCCTCGATCCCGTGGTCCAGAAAGCGATCACGAGCGGCCCGCACAGGGCGATTGCCGTCACCCTGATGCGATGGGCCGGGCCCGGCTCGACCCAGGTCGTCGTCGACTGGATGAAGATCGACGGGCTGGCGAGCGCGCAGCTCTTCGGCGAACGGCTCCAGCGCGGCAGCCGAACGGTGCTGTCGGGCGGGACCTCGATCAGCGATGCCCTCGATCGTGCGGTCGCCGCGTTCGAAAACAACGGTTTCGAGGGCGAGCGACGGGTGATCGACGTTTCCGGCGATGGCATCAACAACCAGGGCCGCGAGGTGACGGCGGCGCGCGACGACGCGGTCAAAGCAGGCGTCACGATCAATGCCCTGGCGATCAAGGAAGATGCGTTCCTGCCCTTTCGCGGCTCGCGCACGCTCGAGGACTACTTCGTGCGGTTCGTCGCGGGCGGCGCCGGCTCGTTCGTCGTCGTGGCCGATGGTTTTGCCGATGTGTCGCGAGCGTTGATCGCCAAGCTCGCCCGGGAAATCTCCACCGCGCCGGCGCCGCTCAACGTCGCCCATAGATGACGGCGATGTCCGGCCGCTCGGTGGCATGGTGGTGACGCATCGTTGAACGCCGCTTTGCCGTTCGGGCGCTAGGCGCGCCAGCGCGGCACGGCCTTTGCCATTGTCCACATTGGGCGGTCGAGGTCGCGCCCGAGCGTCGACTCGTCGACCCGGGTGTTGCAGAGAGCGGCCCAAGTGAGGCCGCTCGCGGTACGTACCATCATTGTCGCGGTACCTGGGAGGCTGCCGGTGTGCCAGGCATTGCCGCGGGCGTTGACCCGCCAGCCGCGGGCGTAGTTTGGATGGAGTTCGTTGGTGGCCGACATCTGCGTGACGGTCTCGGGCCTGAGCAGTCGCGGAATCCAGCGACCGTCGGCGGCGGCGGCAAAGCGCGCGAGCGAGCCAGCGCTGGCGATCCAGCCGCCATGCGAATCCATGCGGCGCACGTTCATCGTGTAGGCGTCGCCGCTGCGGGTAATGTGGTAACGGACCTCCCGTGGCTGGCGCTCCGCGAGCGTATTGCCGGCGATCTCCATGTCGCCGATCCCGACCGGCGCCAGTAGCACCCGCTTGACTTAGTCGGCATAGGGGGAGCCGCTCACCCGCTCGATCACGCGGCCGAGCAGGCAGTAGCCGAAGTTGGAGTAGGCGTGTTGCGTACCGGGGTCGCGCGTCGGAGGCCGATTGGAAAGCGTCGCCTCGATCAGCGCCGCCTGTTCGGTCTTGCTCTCGTAGAACATCGGGTCGCTACGATCGTTGGGCCAACCGCCGGCGGTGTGGGTCAATAGGTGGTCGACCGTGATGCGGCTCAAGCGCGAATCGGAAGAGATCGGCCCATAGACTTCGCCGAGGACGCCCTCGCGTCCAAGTACGCGATCGTCGAGGCCGAGCTTGCCGGCTTCGATCAACGTGAAGATCGCGACCGCTGTGATCGGCTTGGAGATACTGGCGATGCGAAAGCGGTGCTCTGGCGTCAACGTTTCGCCGCTCACGCGGTCGGCCAACCCGAACGCGGCTTCGTGGACGAACTGTCCGCCGCGGGTAAAGGCAATGGCAAGGCCAGGGACATTGTACTCCTTGCGAAAGGCTTCCGCGGCCTCCGCCATCTTCTCGCGCTCGGCGGGTGACGGCGAAAGCGATTCCTGAGCGGCCGGAAACCGACCGAGCAGCATGGTCGCCGCTGCCGCGCTGCCAGCGAGGACGCGCCGTCGGTCGAAGATCATGCCTCAATCAAGTTCGTCGCCCATAGATGACGGCGATGTCCGGCCGCTCGGTGGCATAGTAATGCACCCAGATATAGGCGTGGTTGAACGCCGCCGCGGCGAGGGCCGCGAGCGAGCCCCACCACAGGCCGGGCAACCAGGCGAACAGGAAGCCGTAGGTGTACATGGCGTTGTCGGCGTAGCGGAAAATGCCACGCCGCTCGAAGGGCCGCGCCGCGGCGTCGGGCAGGAAGTGATCGTTCCCGAACGCGCGGGGGAACGTGAAGTAGCGAAGCACCGAATAGAACACGTAGATCACCGGGATCGCGAGCACGCCGACCGCGATCTCGCGCACGGTCGTGGGCAGCGAGAGCGACTCGCGATCGATTGCGGCGAGCGGAAACAGCACGCCGAAACGAACGAGCACTAGGGTCACGAAGCCCACGGCGTATACGGGGAATGCTCCCCGCCCGAGCAGGCGCGTCAGGTGCCGTCCGTGCAGCTCGCTCCTCCAGCACAGCCACACGTAGACCTGGTGAAAAACCGCAACGCCGATCGCACCCCAGTACCAGGCTGCAACCCGGTCGGTGAGGTCGAGCAGCCCTGCCGCGCCGTAAGCGAGGGCGAGCAGCGCCGTCAGGCCCAGCGTATGAAGGGCCTGACCCTCGAACAGGCGCCGCGAGAGGACTCGGGTCATGTGTCGTGGCCAGATTACGCCGCTCCGCGGTGGCCTGGCTACCGGCCTGCCGGGGCCGGCCTGGTGCCGCTGCCGCGTCGCAGGGGAACATTGCCGCGCGGCCAAGGGGCCGCTAGGCTCTGGCCACATTTTCCGCGAGGAGATGCCATGAAAGGCCAATTCGCCCACCCGATGCTGCCCGACCTCAACCACGACGAGTCGGCACGCCAGGAATTCGTCACCAGCTACAAGGTGCATGTGCTGACTCAACTCCAGCCGGGCAATCGGACGGTCTACGACCGCCGGGCCAAGGGCGAATTCCGCAAACGCACGGGGCACGCGCCGCAGAATCGGCGCGAGGTGACCGATGCCATGCATGCCGATCCGTTCTGGAGAACCTGGAGTTCGCTCAACCGATCGGGTCAGGAAATGATGTGGGACGTGCTGACCGAGCGCACCGGCCGGCAACTCGATCGCCTCAGGACGAAAGCGAGCGACATCGCCGGGCGTAAGAAGAAACTCGGCACCTTGCGGCTCAACCCGAAGCTCGCGATCCCGAGATACAACAGCGAGATCCACATCCACTGCCAACCGGGCGGCTATCACTCGGAGATCGAGAAGGACGACGTCTTCGCCGGCGCCCTCTACGACCTCGGGGCCTACCAGTACGGCATGGGCGGGCAGGGGCCGATGACCGATGACGTCGGCGCGACCGCCGTCGATTATCTGCGCAAGCACTTCCCCAACTTCAAACCGAAGAAAATCCTCGATCTCGGCTGCGGCGTCGGTCACCAGACCCTGGCGCTCGTCGACGGGTTCCCCGAGGCCGAGGTCTACGCCTGCGATTTGGGCGCCCCCATGGTGCGCTACGGCCACGCCCGGGCCGAGGCGCTCGGCAAACGCGTGCACTTCAGTCAGCAGAACGCCGAGAAGACCGATTTCCCCGACGCGACGTTCGACCTCGTGACCTCGCTGATCCTGTTCCACGAGACCTCGACCAAGGCGATCTACAACGTCATCAACGAGTGCTACCGCGTGTTGAAGCCGGGCGGAATCATGGTCCACGGCGACGTGCCGGAGTTCAACAAGTTCTGGCCCGACAGCTACGACCAGTTCCAGCGCGATTGGACGACGCACTTCAACGCCGAGCCGTTCCGCACGAAGATGCGCGATATGGACATGCCGGAAATTGCGGCGGCCGCGGGCTTCAAGAAGCCGTCGATCGTCGAGACTCGGCTGCCCAGCGTGTTCTCCTCCCAGCTCTACGCCAAGACGCATGCCTACGGCGCGCTGTGGTGGGTGCTAACGGCGCAGAAGTAGCCTAAAGCGTTCGCGCCAACCGGGCCGCGTCGTCGACCGCGGCCCACCAGCCGCGCGGGGCGACGCAGTCTCCCGCGCGCAAACCGTCTTCGGGTACGGGGCGGGCGGCCGTGCCGGTCGCGAGAACGACGGCCGTGAACGGACCGATCGTCGAACCATCCCCAAGCGTCGCGACACCGTTCTCGACTCGTCCCACCAGGGTATTGGCGAGAATCTTGGCCTTGGTGGCCGCAAGGCGGCGGCTTGCCTCGGGCATTTCGACCGTCGCGACCAGATCGGGCACGCCGAGATGGTGCAACGGCGTCGTCACCGTGAGCAGAGTCACGTCGGGTCGTTTGGCGAGCCACTCGACGAGCGAGATCGCCGGCCAACCGCCTTCTTCGTCGATCACCAGGACATGACCGGCGACCCGCTGCTCGCCCGCCATCACGGCGCGACCGTGGATGGTCCCGGCGCCGGGAATCCCATCCGTCAAGGTAGGCCGCCGTCGCCAGACGGCGGTGGGCGAAGGCGCCGCCCCGATGGTCCAAACGACGCGGTCGGCCTTAGGCGGTCGTTCCGGCGAAACCATTTCGCCGAGGCGAACGTTCACGCCGAGGCGTGTCAACTCGCGTTGCCACCAGTCGAGAACGGCGGCGACTTCGTCGCGGCCAGGAGAGTCGGCCGCCAGACGCATCTCGCCGCCGAGCACGCGGCGGGCCTCGTAGAGCGTCACGCGATGGCCGCGCAGCGCCGCCACCCGGGCCGCCTCGAGGCCGGCCGGGCCAGCACCCACGACCGCGATGTCGCGCGGCGTGGACACGCGATCGAGGAATCCCAACTCGCGTTCGCGCCCGGCCTCGGGATTGATCGAACAGGTGGCGGGCCCGATGCTGCGTTGGGCGAACGTGCACGCCTGGTTGCACGAGATGCAGGGCCGGATCGTCGCCTCCTGGCCAGCCGCCACCTTGGCGATCCAATCGGCATCGGCGATCCAGTTGCGCGCCGAAGCAACAACGTCGGCATCGCCCGAGACGAGGACATCCTCGGCTTCGGCCGCCGTGCGCATGCGACCGGCGACGGTGATCGGGATGCCGAGCGCGCGACGGAAACGACCGGCGGCGGCCCGTAGTTCGGCCCGCGGCGTGTGCATTGGCGGCATCAGCGCCTGCAGCGCAAAGTGCGAGCCCGAGATGAGGCTGACGTAGTCGACCAGCCCGCGGCGCACGAGTTCCTGCATCGCGGCGAACGATTGCGCTTCACCATACCCTTGCGGGTCGCTCGGGACCTGGTGCGCGATCGACGTGCGCACCGCGACCGCCATCCCGGTGCCGGCCGCATCGCGCACCGCGTCGAGCACTTCACAGATGAGGCGGAGGCGATTTTCGGGCGAGCCGCCGTACTCGTCCTGCCGCCGGTTGAAGGCGGGATTGAGGAACGAGCCGAGCAGGTAGTCCGAGGAAGTCTGCACCTCGAGGGCATCGAGCCCGGCGGAGCGACAGCGGCGCGCGGCGGCGGCGTAGGCCGCGATCAGCTCGCGAATGTCGGCCCGCGTCATCGTCTTCGGCGTCTCGTTGTAGAGCGCTGAGGGCACGGCCGAGGGCGCCCAGGCAGGGCCGGCGCCCAGGTGCGTCATGTTGTGGCCGGCGTGCCAGAGGATCACCGAGAGTCTTGCGCCGGCCTCGTGGACGGCATCGGCCAAGGCCGCGAGGCCGGGAACGACGTCCTCATCGAACAGGTGTGGCCGGATGCCTTTGACCGAACTCGGATGGACCGGACAAGACTCGATCCCGACCATGGCGGCGCCGCCTTTGGCGCGGGCCACGATGTAACGGTGTAGACGCTCGCCGACGCCGCCGAAACCATCGCCCAGGCCGAGGTGGTGGCCGCTCATCACGGCGCGGTTCTTGAGCGTGATCGGACCGAGTTTGAACGTCGAGAACAGGGTAGGGTAGCGCGCAGCGGACGGCGTCGACATGGCGGCAGTCTGTGAAGCGTCGTCGGAAAAAGCAATCGGGTGAGGCATCATGTCTGTCAGCGTGCGCCGCTCCTATGTCGACAGCCGGTTCGGGCAACTTCACGTCACGACGGCGCGGCCGACATCGGTCGTTCGGCCGTCGGTGGTTTGTTTCCACCATTCCCCGCACTCGGCCGAGGTCTATCGCGATTTCCTTCCCGTACTGGCGGAAGATCGCGTCGTCTACGCCCCGGATACGCCCGGGTTCGGCATGTCGGATTTTCCGCCGCGGGCCCCGGAGGTCGCCGACTACGCCGCGGCCATGCTCGACCTGATCGATCGCACCGGGTCGGGGCCCCTCGATCTCGTCGGTTATCACACCGGCTCGCTGATCGCGATCGAGGTCGCCCTCGCGCGACCGCAACGGGTGCGCAGGCTGTTCCTGGTCTGCATTCCGGTGATCCACGACGCCGAGCGCCGCGCGTTCGAGGCGACCCCCTGGCCACCCCCGATCAGCGAGGACGGCGCCCACGTCATGACCGAATGGCAACGCTCGGTGACCTGGCGCCATCCCAAGATGACCACCGCCCAGATCGCCGAGTCCTTCGCCCGCAAGCTGCGCGGCGGCGATCGGGCGGCCTGGGGTGGCCGAGCCGCGTTCCGCTACCCGACGGCCGAGCGCCTGCCGCGGGTCACGCAAGAGGTGCTTTGCATCAATACCAAAGACGACATGTACGAGATCACCCCGCGCGCCGCGCCGTTGATCAAGAACGGCCGGATGATCGAGATCGAGGATTGGGGCTTCGGCGTGTTCTACGTCTATCCCCGCGAAGTCGCGGAGAAGGCTAGGGCGTTCTTCGACGGCTCGTGACGGCGGTTCCATCCGCGCCCGATCGTGGACCATTCTCGCGATAAGGGTGACGGCCGTCGCATGGCGGTGCGTTAACGGTTGTCCGCGGCGGCGTTCCCGCCTATGACGACGGCCGCAAGGTTCATCATGGTCGAACGGACGACATCGCAGGTGCTCTGGGGCCTCACACCCTTCGTTCGCTTGAAGCGAATCGAGCGCGAGGCCGAACTGCCGCCAGCCGACCAGATCGTCCCGGTCGCCACGATTCCCACCTCGCCCTGGGGCCTGATCTGGGCGGTGGCACGCGGCCATTATGCGGGTCGTTACCTGGCGATGATGCTCGCGGTGGCGCTCGGTACCGGCATCGACATCTTCGATTCCTACGTCCTGCGCCTCGTGATCAATGCCGTCATCGCCGTACGCAATGGTTCGGGCGACCTCGAGTACGTGTGGCAACTGTTCGTGCTGATGGTGGTGCTGTGGTTCATCGCCCAGGCGTTCATCCGCATTTATCAGATGATCGACATCTACACCGGACCCTCGCTCCGGGAGCGCGTCCAGAACGTGATGTTCGGCTATCTGCTCGGCCATTCGCCGCGCTATTTCCAGGAGAACTTCGCCGGCAAGCTCGGCCAGAAGATCAAGGAGGCGGGCCGGGCGACGCTGAGCCTGCTCGACCAGTTCTGCTTCGAGTTCGTGCGCCTGGTCGCGATGGTGATTGTGGCGCTGGTGCTGCTGTGGTTGCAGCGGCCGACGCTGGCGCTGATCTTCATCGCCTGGGCGGCGGTCTACGTTGGCATCTCGGCCGTCCTGGCGCGACGCTGTCAGCAACTCTCGCACGAGTTCTCCGAGGCGGCGAGCACGTCGGCGGGCCGGCTCATCGATTCGATCGCCAACGCCGATCTCGTGCGTTCGTTCGCCCGCTGGCGTTTCGAACGTTCGTTCATCAGCGGCTTCATGGCCGAAGAACGCACGCGCTCGGTGCGACTGCGCTGGTTCCTCGCCCTGATGCGCCTTTATCAGGCGGTCGCCGTCCTCACCATGCTGGCGATCATGGCCTATGTCGCCGTGAGCGACGCGCTCGACCGATCGATGGACATCGGGTCGTTCGTCATGGTGCTGACGCTCACCAACATGATCGGCCTCAACGTCTGGAACCTGTCGAATCGCCTGCTCGATTTCTTCGAGCAGCTCGGAACCCTGAGCGAGGCCCTCGAACTCGTGACCCAGCGCCACGAGATCGTCGATCGCCCCGGCGCCCGGCCGCTCGTCGTCACCGGCGGGGCGATCACGTTCGATCGCATCGAGTTCCGCCATCCCGATGGTATTCCGCTGTTCGAGGGGTTGAGTTTCGTCGTGCCGGCGGGTCAGAAGGTGGCACTGGTCGGTCCCTCGGGGGCCGGGAAGTCGACGCTGGTCAAACTGTTGCGTCGGCAGTTCGAGCCGCAGGGCGGTCGGATCCTGATCGATGGTCAGGACATCGCGACGGCTACGTGGGACTCGGTCAACGAGGCCGTCGCCGAGGTCTCGCAGGCGCCCGGTGTGTTCCATCGCCCGATCCGCGAGAATATTCGCTACGGTCGCCTCGCTGCGAGCGACGGCGACGTGAGCAAGGCGGCGGAGCAGGCCTACGCGGATGAATTCATCCGCCGCCGGCCGGAGGCTTACGACACCATCGTGGGCGAGCAGGGGATCAAGCTCTCGGGTGGCGAGCGCCAGCGGGTGGCGATTGCTCGCGCCATGCTCAAGAACGCCACAATCCTGGTCCTGGACGAGGCGACGTCCTCGCTTGATTCCGAGTCCGAGCACGTCATCCAGGACGCACTTTGGCAGGTCATGAGAGGCCGCACGGTCATTGCCATCGCCCACCGCCTGTCGACGATCACCAGCATGGACCGGATTCTGTTCCTCGACCGCGGGCGCATCATCGAGGACGGCAGCCACCGGCAGCTTCTGGCACAGGGGGGTGCTTACGCTCGGCTGTGGAATCGCCAGGTCGGCGGCTTCATTCCCCAGGAATGACGCGGGAGCGTGCTAGAGTTCTCGGCCGTCCGAGGTTTTTCATGTCCCGTTCCGTATTGGTCACGTATGCCGCACGCGCGCCGGTGCTTGCCGCCATCGCCGATGTGATCGGCGGTGCGGCGACCGTTCGCCGCCTGACGGATTTTCCCGAGGCCGAGCGCGTGGCAGCCGTCCAGGCCGCTGACGCGTTCTTCACGCAGTCGATCAAGTCGGAGTTTCGACCCACCGAACTCGCCCACGCCGATCGCAAGCTCGTGCAACTGATGTACGCCGGCGTCGACCGAGTGCCCTTCGATCTTTTGCCCAGCACGACGTTGATCGCGCACAACGGCGGCGCGTTCGCCGAACAGATGGCCGAGCACGTCCTGGCGATGGCGCTGGCCGGTGCCAAGAAACTGCTCGATCGCCACGTGCGCATGGCCAAAGGCGATTTCGACCAGTTCGGGGCGCTCGGAACCCTGCGCGATGGGGCGTGCGCGATCATCGGCTACGGCGCGATCGGGCGCGAGACCGCGCGCCTGGTTCGGCCCTTCGGGATGCGGGTCTACGGGCTCAACCGGTCGGGGCGGACGACCGACAACCTCGAATTCATCGGCACGCTCGAGGACCTGGAGCCGGTGTTGCGTGCGGCCGATCTCGTGGTGTTGTCGCTCGGCCTCAACCGGCGCACCCATCACCTGATCGGGGCGCGCGAGCTGTCCTGGATGAAGAAGACCGCGATCATCGTCAACGTCGCCCGCGGCGCTGTGATCGACGAAGCGGCGCTCTATGCCCACCTGAAGGCGACGCCCGAATTCACGGCCTGCCTCGATGCTTGGTGGATCGAACCCCTGAGCCACGGACGTTTCGAAATCGGACATCCGTTCTTCGATCTGCCCAACGTTCTCGGTTCGCCGCACAATTCGGCTCAGGTCGCTGGCTACCTGACGAGCGCCGCGCGCCATGCGGCGAAGAACGTGCGCCGCTACCTCGCCGAGGGACGCGCCGACCGGCTGGTCGGCGCCGACGACCGACACTAGGCATGACCGACGGCAGCAAGACCAACGCTTCGACCAGTTTGCCCGGCTGGCTCGTCGCCGGCATCGAACGTGCCGGCGTTCTCGGTAGCAGCGTCGCTGGCGCATTGGTTTTGACGGCCCTGATCAATGCCGTCGCCGTTGTGGGGATCGAGCTGATGGGCCTGCCGGGGTACTCCGAGCGCCCATTCGGGGGGGCGATGATCATCGTCATTCCTTTGGGCGTGAGTCTGATCGCGTTCTACCCACTGTGCTTCGTCGTCGATCGCCTGCTCAAGGCGGAGGCGGCCGCCGAACGAAGCGCCGAGAAATTTCGCGCCTTGGCGGACGGCTCGATCCAGGGCATCTGCATTCAACGCAATTTCCTGCCGCTCTATTGCAATCGGGCCTACGCCGAGATCTTCGGGTTCGACTCCCCCGAACACGTCTACCGCTTCGGTTCACAGGCCTCGCTCGCGCCGCGACCGCTGCGCGAGGGCGAAACCTTTCGCCCCCAGGGCGAGAAGCGCAACCTCCTGTCGGCGGGCTCGGTGTTCCCGGCCCGGCGGCTCGATGGCAGCGAAATCTGGGTAGAGGCCGCGGTTCGCGAGATCGATTGGGATGGCGCTCCCGCCGTCCAGATCACGGTGATCGATGTCGACGAGCGTCGGCGCGTCGAAGAGATCAAGAACGAATTCGTGTCGATGGTCAGTCACGAATTGCGTACGCCGCTCACCGCCGTCGAGGGGTCGCTGTCGATGATCGATGCCGGCATGGCGGGCGAGATTCCGCCAGAGGCCAGAAAACTGATCCGTATCGCAGCGTCCAGCAGCAATCGGCTCGTCCGCCTGATCAACGACATCCTCGACCTCGGGCGTATCGAGTCGGGCGCGATCGATACCAGACTCGTGCCGCTCAACGCTCACGCCGTGCTGCGCCAAGCGATCGAGGCGATCACGCCGATCGCTTACGAGCGCGGCGTCGCGATCGAAGTTCAGCGCACCGACGATGACGCGCTCATCCTCGGCGATCGCGATCAACTGATTCAGGTGTTGACCAACCTACTGTCGAACGCGATCAAGTTCTCGCCGGCCAACGGCCACGTTCGTGCCGTCCTACGCCGCCACGGCAATTTTGTTCGCTTCGACGTGAGCGACGATGGCCCCGGCATCCCGGACGAGTTCCGCGGCCGCATCTTCCAGCGCTTCAGTCGTGCCCACAGCGGCAAAGGCGCGAGCGGAACCGGGCTCGGCCTGGCGATCGCGAAGTTGCTGGTCGAGCGGCACTTCGGGACGATCGGATTCGAGAGCAAAGCCGGGCATCCGACAACATTTTTCGTCGACCTGCCCGAGCGCCGCCGCGATGCGGCCTAGCACCTAGTGACGAAGTTGCCGTCGCCAGGTTTCCAGTTCGTCGGCCGGTCGTTCGCGGGCCTGGCCGAGCGTTGCCAGCAGCAGCCGCGTATCGCGTCGACCGGCGAGCAATTGCCAGATCCGGCGCCAGAATCCTGCAGAATTCATCGCATCGCCCCCGGTTTTCGCCGCCGACCTCCTAGCGATACCCTGGACAACCGCCTGCGGTTTCAAGGCCGCTGGCAACGGGTGGTAAGCTCTCGCCACGATCGACCTTAGGGGAGTGTTCATGTCGAGTCAGTTTCAGCACCCGGTATTGCCCAGGGCTACCCACGACGAAGCCTCGCGCCAGGAATTCGTGCGTAGCTTCAAGCGCAACCTGTTTGCCGATGTATTGCCCGGCAATCGCTTGGCCTATGACGGGCGCGTTGTGCCGCAGTTCTCGCGCGACCACGGACGCAAGCCCCACAATCGCCACGAGATTCGGCGCGCGATGCTGAACGAACCGGTCTATCAGATGTTCTCGTCGCTGAAGCGGACGCAGCAGGAGATGATGTGGGCGGCTTCGGGCGAGACCACGGAACGGTGCTACGAGACGGTACGGACGGCGGCGCGAAAACTCACCGCGGGACGCACCAGGGGATCGCTCCGCCTCGACCCCAAGGTGACCATCCCGCGGTACAACACCTTGGTCGACATCCACATTCAGCCCGGCGGCTATCACGGGAGCGACGACCTGTTCGCGGGCGCGCTCTACGATCATGCCGTCTACAGCTATGCGACGGGAACGCTCGGACCGCTCAATGACGACATGGGCGCCACGGTGATCGCGCACCTGCGTCGGACGCGCCCGGATTTCTCGCCGCGTCGCATTCTCGACATGGGTTGTGCGGCGGGCCACTCGACGCTGCCCTACGTCGATGCCTTTCCGGAGGCGGAGGTTCACGCCATCGACGTCGCTGCCGCACAGTTGCGCTACGCGCACGCGCGAGCGGAGGGGCTCGGCAAGCGTGTCCACTTCGTCCAGCAGTCGGCCGAGGCAACGGATTTCGACGACGGGTTCTTCGACCTGATCGTTTCCCACATCCTGTTCCATGAAACCTCGGCGCGGGCCGTGCCGAAGATCCTGCGCGAGACCTATCGCCTGCTCGCCCCCGGCGGCATGGCCGTCCACAGCGAGGTTCCCGGCTTTCACAAGTTCCGGCGTGACCCGTTCGATCAGATCGGCGCCTATTGGGAGGCTCACTACAACGACGAGCCGTTCATGCCGCGATTGTTCGAGATGGATCTCGTGGCCGAAGCCGAGCACGCCGGATTCCGTCGCCGCAACGTGCAGGACCTGTTGGCGCCGTCGGCCTATCGTACGGCGATGTTGCGTGGTGATTGGTATTTGTTGGAGGCGCGTAAGTCTTAACGTCAACCGGGAGGAACCCATGGCTGTTGCCCGCGTAACCACGATCACGTCGTCGTCGAGCAAGAATTTTCAGGATGCGGTGGACCGTGGCCTGGGCCGTGCCGCACGCACGTTGCGGGGCATCACCGGCCTCGAGGTGGTGAGCCAAAAGGCCAAGGTCGCCAAGGGCAAGATCGCCGAGTACCGCATCACGATGGAAGTGACGTTTATCCTCGACGAATAGCTTCGGCCGCTTCTCCGGCGCAGGGAGAGAGCCCGCCGTACGGCTAACGCCGCAACAGCGGCGTCCCCGGCAGGATGTCGCGCGGGATCAGGTCGAAGCCTGACCAAGCCGTGGTTGCGACGCCCGAATCGCGGTGATCGCTGCCGGCCCCGAAATCCTCGCCGCGCGGCCAGTGATAGGCCGCGCTCTGGTGCCATAGTACGGCGGCGTGCCCGACGAGGGTCTGCGGGCAGGACTGCCAGGTCGGGAGATCGATGAACACCCATTCCGGGGGAATGCGTCGCGCGCATCCGGCGAGGAGCGCTTGGGGATCGCGCCGTGACACCCAGAAATCCGACTGACTGAACGGGCGGGCACTGCGAACGACCCCGGCGCTGCGCGGGACCATGGTGTAGCCTGGCCGACGCTCGCCCGCACCGTTCTCGATGACGATCATGCCGAAGCGTTCGGGGCGCCAGACTGCGCTACCCTCGTTGAGGAACGTCCGTCGTTCGAGGACGGCGCCACGTTCGGTGCCACAGGCGGCGCCTGGATCGGAACACGCGCGCCGTTCGAGCAGCGTCACGCGATTGGCCGCGGGATCGCCCAGGTGCATTTCCAGTCGCCACCCCGCCATGTGGACATGGATGTCGTCCTCGGCAACGACCTCGGCGCGCGGATCGCGGTCGCGGCGCCGGTGATGCAGGTTGCTCGCGGTTGCTCCGACCCGTGCACGGATCGAGCCGTCGTCGGCGAAGCCGTAACGGACCACGTAACGGTAGTTGCCGCCGTCGAGCGTCGCCCACAGGACGAGTTCGTGGCCGCGGCCGATCTGGCTTGCCCTCCGGTCGTCGACCCAACGGACATCGTCGTCGCGGACTTCTTCGAGAACGATCTGACGGTGGTGGCAGGGTGGCGTAGGAGCGGCCGCGGCAACGGACGTGCCCTCGGCGATCGGGACAAATGAGAAGTTGTTGGCCGAGATATCGAACAGCTCGTGGCCGCTATCGTAGGGCACGTACATCTCCGAGAGGTGGAGATGGTCGAGGACCTTGAGCCAACGTGGGGCGCCGTCGTGTCCACGCGTCATGAATTCGGCGCCCGCAATCACCCATTTTGCGGCGGGTCCGTTGGGCGGCGTCGCCGGCCAGAGTTGCCACGCGATCCGCCAACCGCTGCTTGCCCGCTCCGGCGCGCTCCCGGGCGGGAAGTACTGCTCGCTCCGATCGCTGGTCGGGCATGGCGCCACGGGCTGGGCCGCGGCCACACCTGTCGCGAACAACCCCAGGAGAACGACGAGCCCTCTAGTTATCATCGCGCACCGCCGTTCCGGCTGTGAGGTCGACGAGGACGCTGGCCGGCAGCTCACGGTGATGGAAGCGCAGCACCACGAGGCGATGGCCGAACCTGGGGCCGGCGCCATGGACAACGTTGACCCAGTCGTGGCGAGGCGGCCCTCCCGGGGCACGAAACGCGGTTTCGACGGCCGGGACCGCGCGCCGGGCCAGCGCGAGGGCTTGCTCGATCTCCTCGGGGTGGAGAGGCGTGGGGTAGGCTTTGAGGTCGTCGCGGCGCAGCACCTCGCCCCGTGCGACGTCGATGAACGCTCGTCGCGTGAGGTCCACGACCGGATCGTAACGCAGCACGACGGCGATGCGGCGGGTCGGGTCGGGATGGGATGTCACGGCGACGACACGGCCGCCTGGCTGATCGGCTTCGGCGAGCGCAATGGCGCGGTCGCGCTCGGCCGCGCCCAGGCCCGGCGCGACCGCCGCGGTCATTGGCGCGGCGGCATCGCCAGCGGCGCAACCCGCCATCAGGGCGGCGGCCATCAACGCGACCAAGCGCATCATGCTGCCATCGTTCCATGGTCGCGGCCGATTGACCACCGGACAAAAAAGAGGGGCGGCCACCGGCCGCCCCTCTTGTCTCAAAAACTCCACTCTTAGCGGAACGTCACCTGATGCACGTTCCAGCGCTGGATCTCGTTGGTGAAGCCCTGCACGCGCTTGTGCAGGCCGGTCACGTCGAGCAACTCGGTGAACCAGATCATCGGCGCGTTTTCCTTGTTGAGCGCCAGCAGGTTCTCGAGAATCACCTTACGCTTAGCCGGATCGAACTCGGCCTCGACCGCCTCGATCAGCTTCATTTCGTCCTGATCGCAATGGTGCGCCGGTGTGTGCCGGCACGACAGGTTCCGGAACGAACCGATCGCATCCATCTGGTCATTGTGGCACTCGTTCTGGAAGCCGCCACCGACGAAGCCCATGGTCGGCGTGCCGGCCGGGACGAACCATTTCTTGAGCCAGTCGGCGAACACGATCTGGCGCAACTCGACCCGAATGCCGACGGACGTCAGATTGGCTGCCGCCGCCTGATAGATTTCGGCGTCGGCCGGGAACGATCCCGTGATGACCTCGATGATGGTGTCGAAGCCATTGGGGTGCCCCGCCTCGGTCAGCAACTGCTTCGCCTTCTGCGGCTGATACGTGTAGGGCTCGATCCGCGGGTTGTAGCCGTTGGTGAAGTCGGTCGCACACTGGCTCGCGGGTTTGGCCTGGCCGCGCAACAGGTTCTTCGACATCGACTCGCGGTCGATGGCGTAGTTGGCGGCTTGGCGGACCCGCTTGTCGTTGAACGGATTCGGCCGTGAGGTGGCGAATAGGCGCCAGCCCATGACCGAGGGTCGCTTGGCGTAGTCCATCACGTGCCCGTCACGCGTGAGCCGATCGGCCGAGTCGAACGCCAATCCCTGCGCGATATCGATCTGTCCGGACAGGATGGCCTGGTCGCGCGTCGCGGCCTCGACCAGGGTCACGGCCTTGAGGTTCTTGATCCGAGGCGCCCGCCAGCTCGTCTCATTGGCGGTCCACTCGACCTCTTCGTTCTTCCAGGATACGAGCTTGTAGGGGCCGGTGCCCACGGGCGCTTTGCCGAACGCCGGCATACCGGCGTCGCGCAGCGCCTTGAACTCCGGCACCCAGGCCTGCGACATCATGTTGGGCAGGATCGGCTGCGGCGACTTGGTCTTGACCTCGAGCGTAAGCGGGTCGATCGCGCGCATCGAATCGAGGCGCGCCAGGTTGCGCATGTTGGTGCCGGCGACCGTGCCAACCCCGGCGTCGGTCATCAGGTAGTTGAACCAGCCCGCGACATCTTGGGCGTTCACCGTCTGACCGTTCGAGAACTTGACGTTCGGGCGTAGCTTGAACTGCCACGTCGTCGCGTCGATGTTCTTCCACTCGACCGCCAACAGTGGCTCGACCTCGGACTTCAGGTTCACTCTGGTCAAGGAGTCGTACATCGGCCACAACGCGTAGACGAGCGGCGAGGCCGTGCCCTGGTCGGGTTGGCCGAAGGCGGGCGGCAGCGTTCGCAGCCCGAGGCGCAGCGTGTCCGGCGGCAGTTGTTGCGCGCTGACGACCGTCGAAGCCAGCAGTGCGGCGAGGGCCGTGGTACCGGCCAAACCTACCCGGCGCCACGCTCGCTTCGTTTCGAGACTGATCATGGGTTCTTTCCTCCCCCCCAAGTTTGTTGCTGGCGCCATTGTAGCGGAATCTTGGTGGCTCCGCGGCTGCGGTAGCGATGTCGCAGGCGTCGCGCCCGGTCGGATGACCCTTTAGCAGGACTTTGCGATGGAGAAGTTCTGTTGGGGGTGGCGCGGATGGCCAAAGTCGATCACAGGCGCGTCTTGGGGCGTGTCGGCGCTCGCGGCGTTGGCCTTTCGGCGGCTGTCGAGCGAACGAAGGGCGAATTCGTTTGACATTCCGGGTCGGGACTCCTACATGGGCGCCGTTAGGTTCTCTCGCGGTAGCGCGAAGCGTTTTTCGGCCAAGGCCGTCAGTCGACTTTCCCGAGACAATCCCCGTAACGTCGCTCCTGCATTGCGCGCAGTGGCGACCGCGCTTTTGTGCGAATGCCAAGGGCTTCGCCAAGCGCCTCTGAAGGACTACCCCTAGTGATGACTGTTTCTACGTTTGCCGCCCTCGGACTCTCCGAGGCGCTCAATCGCGCCCTTGCGGCCGATTCCTATGTGACTCCGACTCCGATCCAAGCGCAGGCCATCCCGGTCGTGCTCGCGGGGCGCGACCTGATCGGCATCGCGCAGACCGGCACCGGCAAGACCGCCGCGTTCGCGCTTCCGATCCTGCACCGTCTCGCCCAAGACCGTCGGGCGCCGGTGCCACAATCGCCGCGCGCGTTGATTCTCGCCCCGACCCGTGAGCTCGCCCTCCAGATCGGCGAGTCCTGCCGAGCCTACGGTCGCCACCTCGGCTTGCGTCAGGCCGTGATTTTCGGCGGCGTCGGCCAGAATCCCCAGGTCGACGCCCTGCGTCGCGGTATCGACCTCCTGATCGCCACCCCGGGGCGCCTGCTCGATCTCATGAACCAGCGTCACGTACGGCTGCATCACGTGAGCGTCCTCGTGCTCGACGAAGCCGACCGCATGCTCGACATGGGCTTCATCCGCGACGTACGTAAGATCGTCGCGACGATCCCGCGCGAGCGGCAGTCGCTTCTGTTCTCGGCGACGATGCCCGACGAAGTCGTGAAGCTCGCCAACGAAATCCTGCGCTCGCCGACGCGCATCGACATTGCGCCGACGACGCGGGTCGCCGACCGCATCGAACAACGCGTCTATGCCGTTGCTGCGCCTGAAAAGAGCAATCTGCTGATGACGCTGTTGCGCGATCCGCAGTTGAGCCGGGTCGTCGTGTTTACCCGAACCAAGCATGGAGCCAAGCGTCTGGCGATTCGCCTGGAGAAGAACGGCGTCATCGCCGATTCGATCCACGGCGATAAGGCTCAGGGCGCCCGTCAACGGGCGCTCGAGGGTTTCCGCAGCGGCCAGATTCGGGTGCTCGTGGCCACCGACGTGGCCGCGCGCGGCATCGACGTCGACGACGTGAGCCACGTCGTCAACTTCGAGATTCCCAACACGCCGGAGAGCTACACCCACCGCATCGGCCGCACGGCGCGTGCCGGGGCGGCCGGTGTCGCGATCTCGTTCTGCGATCCGAGCGAGCGCGGCGATTGGCGCGAGATCGAGCGCGTGACGAAGCAGCGCCTGGCGCCGATTCCCTTCGGCCAGAATACGCGGCCGGCCCCGCACGGGCAGCGCCCGAACGAGCATCGTCGGAAAGCGGCCTAACGTGCTACGCCGCCTGGCGTCGCCGTCGTTCGTGACGGGCGAGCAGCCAGGCGGCCAGGCCGAGCACGACGGTCACGGCGACGACCAACAGCGTCGCCAGGGCGTTCACCTGCGGACTGACGCCCAGGCGCACCGACGAGAACACGACCATCGGTAGCGTTGAGGAGCCCGGACCCGAAACGAAACTCGCGATCACGAGATCATCGAGCGACAAGGTGAACGCGAGCAGCCAGGCCGCCAACATCGCCGGTGCGAGCAAGGGCAGGGTCACGGTCCGGAAGGTGACCCAACCGGTTGCCCCGAGATCGGCGGCCGCAGCTTCGAGGGTGCGATCGAGTTGCCGTAGTCGCGCCAGAATCACCACCGTGGCGAAGGCGATGCCGAGCGTGACATGGGCGAGCGTGATGGTGGTCGCGCCGCGTCCCCCCGGCCAGCCAACGGCTTCTTCCAGCCAGACGAACAGCAAGAGCAGCGAAAATCCCGTGATTGTCTCCGGGAGGATGAGTGGCGTGGCCAGCAAGAGCGCGAACGCGGGCTTGGCGGGTAAGCGGCGGAAGCGATCCAGCGCGAACGCGGCCGCCGTGCCGATCACCACCGCGACCGTCGCCGCGACGGTGGCGATCCTAAGGCTCAATCCCACCGCACCCAGGAGCGCGTCGTTTTCCCAAAGGGCGGCGTACCACTTTGTCGAAAAGCCGCTCCACACCGCGACCGATCGCGATTCGTTGAACGAAAAGCCGATAACCAGCGCGATCGGTATGTAAAGGAAGGCGTAGCCGACCACGAGCGCCGACAAGAGGAAGGTGCTGCGCCGGCTCATGCTCGGGTGGCCCGCGGCGAGAGCTTCTGCAGCACCAAGATCGGCACCGCGACGACCAGCAGCAGGGCAACGGCGATCGCGGCAGCCAGCGGCCAGTCGCGATTCTGGAAGCTCTCGGTCCACAACAATTGACCGATCATCAGGAAGTCCGACCCGCCGAGCAGTTCCGGAACGACGAACTCACCCACCGCCGGAACGAAGACGAGCAGGCAGCCGGCGAGGACGCCGTGAAGCGACAGCGGCAGCGTCACCGTAAGGAACGCGGTGATGGGGCGCGCCCCGAGATCCATCGCGGCCTCCACGGGCGCGCGGTCGAGGCGCTCGAGCACGGCGAAGATCGGCATCACCATGAACGGCAGGTAGGCGTAGATGATGCCGATGTAGACCGCGAACTCCGTGTAGAGGAGCGCCAGCGGCTCCTCGATCAGGCCGAGATCGAGCAGCGCCGTGTTGATGAAGCCGTTCGAGTTGAGGATGCCGATCCAGGCGTAGACACGAATGAGAAACGAGGTCCAGAACGGCAGCATGACGGCGGTCAGCAGGAGAACCCGCCATTCGCGCCGGGCGCGGGCGATGGCATAGGCCATCGGATACCCCAGCAACAGCGTCAGTAGCGTCGCGACGAAGGCCACCCGCAACGAGCCGAGGTAGGCCGCGACGTAGTGCCAATCGCCGCCGAGGGTCCAGTAGTTGTCGAGATCACCGGTCCATCGCCACGTCCCGTCCCCGCGTGAAACGAGTGCGGTGTAGGGCGGAACGCCCTCGGCCGGGTCGGTGAGGCTGATTGCCGCGATGACGAAAAGCGGTGCTGCGACGAACGCCAGCAGCCAGCCGTAAGGCAGGCCCGCTACGAAAAACGAGCCGGCGTTGGCGTTCGATGGCCGGGCGCTCATTCCGCCTCCAGGAGGACCCCGACGTCCGTCGCCCAGGTCAGACCGATGCGATCACCGGCGGTGACGCCGGCCGGTCCCTGCGCACGGACTTCAGCCATGCGACCGTCGTCGAGCCGCACCATCACGACCGAAGCGCTGCCCAGGAACGACACGCCGGTGACTTGGCCGTCCAGTACCGATGAGCCGTCGCGGGCCAACCGGATCTCCTCCGGACGCAGCAGCAGAGTTGCGTGATCGCCCTGGGGCGGAGTCCCCGTTACCGAGACCGCCCGGCGCCCGCCCGCGACACGCACCCAGGTCCGTTCGTCCTCGCGGCGCTCGACGTCAACCTGGAACAGGTTGGCATCACCGATGAAGTCGGCAATCGCACGATTGCGCGGCCGGGCGTAGACCTCCTGTGGCGAACCCTGCTGCACGATGCGGCCGTGGTCCATGACTGCGAGTTTCGTCGAGATGCTCATCGCCTCTTCCTGGTCGTGGGTCACCATCAGGAAGGTGATACCGAGCCTGTCTTGCAGGCTCTTGAGTTCGAAGCGCGTGTGTTCGCGCAGGCGTCGATCGAGTGCCGCCAGCGGTTCATCGAGGAGCAACAACAACGGACGTTTGACGATGGCGCGGCAGATCGCCACCCGTTGCTGCTGGCCGCCCGAAAGCTCGTTCGGCCGGCGGCGCGCGAAATCGCCCATCGCCACCATGCGGAGCGTTTCGCTCACGCGCTGTTCGATCTCGGGACGCGCCAACCCCTCGCGGCGCAACCCGTAGGCGACGTTGTCGAAGACCGAAAGATGCGGGAACAACGCGTAGGATTGAAACACGGTGTTCACCGGTCGCAGATAGGCCGGGACCCGCGTGACGTCCTGCCCGGCGATCAGGATTCGACCGTGATCGGGGAACTCGAGCCCGGCGATCAGGCGCAGCAGCGTCGATTTTCCCGAGCCCGACGCGCCGAGCAGCGAAAAGAAGGCGCCGCTCGGAACCTCGAGCGACACGTCGTCGACGGCTCTTACGTCGCCGTAGTGCTTGGCGACGCCGGCGATGGCAACCGCCGGGACCCCAGCCGGTGGCGTCACGGTCAGCTACGTTTCGCCTTGATTCGGCTCCAGGCCCGGTTGCGCTGGCGTTCGAAGTCCTTGCCCACCTCCGGCACCGAATAGAGCTTCAGGGAGGCTGGCGGGTAGACGACCGGGTCGTCGCGCAGCTCGCGTTTCACCAGCGCGGCCGACTCGCCCACGGCGTTGGCATAGCCCACGACGTTGGAGATCGCGGCGATGTTCTCGGGCTCCAGCAGGAAGTCGATGAAGAGGTGGGCGTTGCCCGGGTGCGGCGCGTCCTTGGGGATCGCCATGACGTCGATGTTGTAGGCCGCCCCTTCCTTGGGGAGGAATATCCCGAGTTCCACGCCTCGCTTCGCGGCCCGCGCACGATCGCGTGCCTGCACGAGATCGCCGGCATACCCCATGGCGACACACGTCGCGCCATTGGCGAGGTCGTTGATGTAGGCCGAGGAGTGAATGTAGCGGTAGTTCGGGCGCACCTTGGTGACGAGATCGACCGCGGCATCGAGATCGGCCGCCTCGCTCGAAATCGGATTGCGGCCGAGATAGGCGAGGGCCGCGGGCAGCACTTCCTCCGGCGCATCGAGCAGGGTGACGCCGCAGCCCTTGAGACGAAACAGGTGTTTGCGATCGAAAAGGAGCGCCAGGCTGTCGCGGGGCGCGTCCGGGGCGAGCGCCTTGAGGCGCTCGACGTTGTAGCCGATGCCGGTGCCGGCCATCATGTAGGGCAGGCCATGGGCGTTTTCCGGGTCGACGGTCTTCAACCGATCCAGAACGGCGCGGTCGACCTTGGCGAAATTCTTGATCTTGCCGCGATCGAGTTTTTGGTAGAGCCCGGCCTTGATCTGGCGGCCGAAAAACGGGCTGGAGGTCGGAAAGACCAAGTCGTAGCCCGAGCGGCCGGCAGACAATTTGGCTTCGAGGATCTCGTTCGAGTCGTAGACGTCATAGTTGACTTTGATGCCGGTGCGTTCGGTGAAGCGTTTGAGGACGTCCTCGGCGATGTAGTCCGACCAGTTGTAGACGTTGAGAACCTTCTCTTCCTGGGCCCAGGCCGCCGGCGCAAGGGCGAGCAACAAAGACAGTACGGCGACAACGGGTCGGATCATGGCGGGCTTCCTTCAGGCGGGCACGGTGGGGTGAATCGTCCGAAGCGGCGAGGAGGATGTCAACACGGCTATTGCGCGCCGGTTCCGCCCGGACCGTCGCCGGCGCGCTGCGCCTCGGCGCGGAGGATCATCATCAGCCCGAGCAAGCCGATGTTGATGGCCGTCAGCATGAAGAGCGCGGCGGAAAAACCCCGGGTGGCGTCGAGCAGGATCCCGATCGTGAGCGGTCCGAGCACGCCCCCGATCTCTGCGGCAGTAAAGAACAGGCCGCCCGCCGCCCCCATGTTGCGCGGGTCGACCCCCGGGGTCTCCATGAGGATGAGGATCGCGACGGTCATCAGCGAGCTGCGTGCGATGCCCTGGAGGAGCAGTCCTGGGGCCAGGATCGGCCACTCGTTCGACTGCAAGGCGAGCGTCGCCAATGCCGAACTCACCAGCAACAGGCCGAAGATGAGAAAGCGGCGCGCCGGGGTTGCTAGCCGCGGGATGATCAACGCCGCGATCACGCCGACCACGGTCGGTACCGAAGCCCAATAGTCCGCCGTGGCGCCGTCGAAGCCGTCGTAACGCAGCAACGTCGGCAACCAGTTGTTGAGACCGTGGTTGAGAAAGAAAATGCCGATGCTCATGACGAGCACCAGTTGGACCGCCCGCAGCCGGATGATCGCGGCAAACACCTGGAACTGGGGTGGGCGCGGCCCCGCCGCCTGACGACGTTCCGCATCGCGGCTGGCCGGATGGGCACTCAGGACCAGCCAGACAACACCCGCCGCGAGCACGAACAGGGCGTAGACCAGCACGACGTTCGTCCAGCGCGAGTCGAGCAGCGGCATGAGCGTGCTGTTGGTGAGCCAGAGGGCGACGATGCCGCCAAGGCCGGGGCCGGTGATGTAAATCCCCATCGCGAGGCCGCGTTCCTTGCCGGCGAACCACTGGGCGATCAGTTTCGGGGCGCCGACCGAAATCATCGGGCCACCGAGGCCGAGGACGGCGACGGCGATGAACAGGGACAG
This sequence comes from Alphaproteobacteria bacterium, assembly GCA_016869765.1. Lineage (GTDB taxonomy): Bacteria > Pseudomonadota > Alphaproteobacteria > SHVP01 > SHVP01 > SHVP01. The sequence continues at coordinate 10,157 of VGES01000024.1, read as the reverse complement.
GTGGTCCCAGGCCATCATGCGGAGGAACCCGGATATGGCCATGATCACGCAGGCGGCCATGAGCCCGCGCCGCAACCCGATGCGGTCCACAAGCGCGCCGCAGGGCAGAGCGGCCGCGATGTAGACCAACGGCCAGGCGCCGAGCACGCTGCCGATCTGAGTGTGGCTAAGCCCGAGGTCGCGCGTGATCGCATCGACGAGCGGCGGCATCGCGCCGTTGGACAGGCCAAAACAGAAATAGACGAGCCACGTCCCAGCCAGCATCACCCAGCGATAGGGGTGCGGCGGAAAATCCGGTTCAGGACCGGCGGAGGGGAGGGGACCAGCCAACGAAGAAGCGACAGGGTGCGGTGGATCGGCATACTAGACTCGCGTGGTGGTCGGAGCCAGCAGGTTGCGGCCCCGCGGGCATCGGGGCATCGTTCGGAGATGTTGCCGCCGCTTTTTCACGGGACACGCCACGCCATCGTCTCGGGCCATCCGCTGGCAAGTCTTGCCGGCCGTGATGTGCTTGCGCGCGGCGGAAGCGCCGCGGATGCCGCGATCGCCGCGGCCGCGGTGCTCGCCGTGGTGTTGCCCCAGGCGTGCACGCTCGGTGGTGATGCTTTCGCTCTCACCTACGAGGCTCGTACGGGACGGATTTGTGGACTGAACGCATCGGGGCGATCGGGTCGCAACGCCGTGCGTCGTCGGTTCGATGACGGTATTCCCGAACGTGGCGCCGCAGCGATCGCGGTACCGGGTGTGGTCGACGGGTGGGGCGTGCTGCACGCGCGCCACGGACGGCTACCGTGGACGTCGCTCTTGGCCCCAGCCATCGCGCTGGCTGACGAGGGGTTCGCGGTCTCCCCCGGCCTCGCGGCTGCGACACGGCAATATCGAGCGCTCATCCTCGCCGACGATGGGATGCAGGCGGTGATTGCCCGCGACCAGGGCGAACTCGAGGCCGGGACACGCTGGCGACAACCGGCGTTGGCAAGGACCCTGGCTCAAGTGGCCGAAGAGGGGCCGGACACGTTCTACCGGGGCGCCGTCGCGCGGTCGCTGATGACGACACTGGAAGCGCGAGGCGCAGCGATCACGGCCGAGGACCTGGCGCACCACCGCTCGCAGTGGGTCGAACCGATCGTCGAGCCCTATCGTGGGCTCGACGTCGCCTTGATGCCTCCCAACTCTTACGGGCTTTACATGGCGCTCCAGCTTCGTGCCTTGGTCGATCACCCGGAGGACCTCCGGGGCGCCGACGCGGTTCGCCTCGGGCGCCTGATCACCGCCATGCGTGAGGCCTTTGCCGCCGGTGATCGACGGGTGGCCGATCCCGATATGCAGGCAGAGCAACCGCTCGCTGCGCGAACGCCCCCCGGGCAGCCGAATCGTGGTGGTACGGCGGTGGTCTCGGTGGTCGATCGCGACGGCAACGCGGCGGTCCTCGTTCAGAGCATCTTCCTGCTCTTCGGGTCGGCCGTGGCCGACGCGGCGAGCGGGGTCATCTTCAACAATCGGATGATTGGCTTCGTGACGACGCCCGGGCATGCCAACGAGGTCGGGCCCGGCAAGCGACCGGCGCACACGCTGAACCCGGTCATCGTCACGCGCGACCATTCGCTGGCCTATTGTCTTGGGACCCCGGGAGGGCCGGGGCAGACATTGACCCTGACCCAGGTGCTGAGCGGACTGGTTGACCGGAGAATGTCCCTGCCGCAAGCGATCGCCGCCCCACGCTGGAGCACCGACCTCGAGGGCGAAGTGTTGATCGAGCGTGGTTTCGGAGACGCCGTTCTTGGGGCCTTGAACGGGCAAGGCACCCAGGCGCGTTTTGGCGAATCGACCTCACCGTTTTTTGGGTCGGCGGAAATCATCGAGCGCCGCAGCGATGGTACGCTCGTGGCTTGCGCCGATTGGCGGCGCGAGGCCAGCGCCCTAGCGGAGTGATCATGCCGACAACCCCCGATCTCATCCTGCGAAATGGCAAGGTGATCACGGTCGATGCTGAATTCTCGATCGCGCAGGCCGTCGCCATCGCTGGCGATCGCGTCGTCGCAGTCGGGGGTGATCGGGAGGTCTCGGCGCTCGCCACGAAGGAAAGCCGCTTCATCGACTTGGCAGGGAAGACCGTGATGCCCGGCCTGATCGATGGTCATGCCCACATGGACCGCGAGGGCTTGAAGGACGTGTTCCCGAGTCTCGCAGGGGCGCGTTCCGTTGCCGAGGTTTGTGACCGAATCGCGGCGATCGCCCGCACCAAGAGGCCGGGCGAATGGATCGTGACGATGCCGGTGGGCGAGCCGCCGTATTACTGGGATTTGCCCGAGGCGCTGGCCGAGAAGCGTTATCCCAATCGCCACGATCTCGACCGCGCAGCGCCGGACAATCCTGTCTACATCCGCTCGATCTGGGGATTTTGGCGCCACACCATGCCGCTCGTGTCGATCGCCAATTCACGCGCACTCGCGCTGGCGGGGATCGATCGCTATACGGTCGCGCCGGTGAGTACGATCGAGATTCAACGTGATTTCGCGACGGGCGAGCCGAACGGCGTCTTTCTCGAGTGGACGATGATGCCGATGGTCGAGCTGAGCCTGATGAAGGTCGCTCCCGGGTTCCGTGCCGAGGACCGCGTGGACACCTTGCCGCGCGCGATGGCCGCCTATCATCGATTCGGAACAACGAGCGTATTCGAGGAGCATGGCGCCGCCGGCGAACTCGTTCGCGCCTACATGGAAAGCCGCCGTCGCGGCGAACTGACCATGCGAACGACGCTCGTCGCGAGCCCCAATTGGGGGTGTGTGGCGCCCGGAACATCGCCGGCCGCGCTTCTCGAGGGCTGGGGTTCGTTCCTAGCCGGGCCCGGCCTCGGCGACGATTGGCTCAAGTTGGGCGGCCTGATTCTGGAGGTCGGCGGATCGCCCGAGCACAAACTCCGGCTTCAGTCGGCGCCCTACACCGGCTGGGCGGGGTTCAACTACGACATCGCGCTCGACCGTCCACGGGCCCTCGAAGTGATGATCGAGGCGGCGCGGCTCGGCATCCGCGTCATCGGGATCTGGCCGTACGTGATCGAGCTGTTCGAGGAGGTAAACAAGGTCGTGCCGCTGCGGGGCAGACGCTGGGTGCTCGGACACGTCAGCGCCCTATCGCCAGCCCAGATCGAAGCCGTGGTTCGGCTCGACCTCGTGGTGACGACTCACACCAACCGCTACATTTACAAAGAAGGGCATCTGCTGCGCGAGCGCCTCGGGTCGACGCGGGAAAACGAAATATCACCGTTGCGGACGCTGCGGCAGGCGGGGGTCCCCGTCTCGCTGGCGAGCGACAACGTGCCCACGTCCCTGTTCTATCCGGTTTGGCAGGCGGTTTCCCGATACAACCGCACCGTCGATGGCGCGGTCGGTGCCGGGGAAGCGTTGAGTCGCGAGGACGCGTTGCGCTCGGCAACGATCGATGGGGCGGTCGTGACTTTCGATGAGTCCAAGAAAGGCTCGATCGAACCCGGCAAATACGCCGATCTCGCGGTGCTCGATGGCGACCCGCTGTCGATCGCCCTCGAGCGGCTCAAGGACATCCGCGCCCTCGCCACTTTGGTGGGTGGCAAGCTCGTGCACGGGGAACTGGCCTAAGGCAACGACAATGCTATTCGATCTTCCTGCGACCGTCGCGACCCCGGTTCTCGCGATCGATGCCGATGTCCTGGAGCGCAACATCGCCCGCATGGCCGATCAGGTCCGCGGACGCTCGGTGCGGTTGCGGCCCCATGCCAAGTCGCACAAGTCGCCGCACATTGCGGTCATGCAGGTGGTGGCCGGCGCCGTGGGCGTGTGCTGCGCCAAGCTCGGCGAGGCCGAGGTCATGGTCTCAGGCGGCATCGACGATGTCCTGGTCACCACGCCCGTCGTGGGCGCCGCCAAGATCGGGCGCCTCGTGGCGCTGGCGGCCCGAGCGAACGTCGCCGTCGTCGCCGATGATCTCGCCAACGTGCGGGCTCTCGGGTCGGAGGCGACGGCCCGAAAACAGAATCTCGGCATCGTCATCGAGATCGACGTCGGGCAGAACCGCTGTGGCGTTCGGGACGACGCACAGGCGGTCGCGTTGGCTCACGAAGTGGCTCGCCATCCAAACCTGACTCTCGTCGGCCTTCAGGGCTACAACGGTCGCATCCAGATGGAACCGGACGTCGCGGCCCGGCGCCACGCCGCGGAGATATCCTTGCGGCGTCTCCAGGCCGCTGTCGCCGCGCTCACCGTCGCCGATCATCGCATCGCGGTACTGACCGGAGGCGGCACGGGAACGAGTGCCGTGGATATCGCGCTCGCCGGTCTCACCGAACTCCAGCCGGGCAGCTATGTCTTCATGGATGCGAGATATCGCGCCATCGGCTGGACCACCGGCGAGGCACCGCCCTTCGAGCAGTCACTCGCGGTCATCGCGACCGTCGTGAGTGCGCCCGAGGAATCTCGCGTGATCGTGGATGCTGGCTGGAAAGCGTTGAGCAGCGATTCCGGGCCGCCGAGCGTCCCGACGCACCCGGGGTGGCGCTTCGAATTCGCCGGGGACGAGCATGGCGCCTTGGTCGCCGAGCGTCCGCTCGGCCTTCGTGTCGGGGACCAAGTCGTGTTGCAACCCAGCCATTGCGACACCACCGTCAATCTCCATGATCGTTACGCGGTATTTCGATCAGGGAAACTCGCCGAATGGTGGCCAATCGTCGCCCGTGGCCGCAGCGACTAGAATGGTTCGACGCCGAGAGGTGCCAGATGAAGAACGTGATGCGGTCGTTGGCGGCACTCACGGTGCTCCTGCTGGTCGCCGCGTGTTACGAGCTCGAGCGCGAGGCGATCCCCGTCTCTGCGGGCGAGATCATCCCCGGTCAGAAGGACTCGGGCGTGGTGCTAGGTCGTTCCGGGCGCGTCACGCGCTCCGGTCAGGGCAACGACTATCGGTTCACCGAGACGTTCGGCGGCCGCAGCCGGCAGGGAACATTTCGCGCGGTTCGAGTTCAGGGCGATCTTTGGCTCGTCCAGGCGCGCTACGACGGGGATGCGTTCTACACCGCGTCCTTCTGGCGACTCGGGGCGGGCCAGCCGCAACGGCTGGAACCGCGCGGTGACATCGTGGCACTGGCCACGCGCCACGGTGTGACGCGCGAGTTCGACGCCGTTCGGGGAGGCCCAATGGACATCGCGAACTTCCTCAAGGCCCACGCCGGACTCGAGATGGTGGTGGCCGACTGAATAGAGTGCTTTTTCCCCGCGAATCGTTGGCTAGACCTGTGTTCCACGCTAGGCTCGGCAACCAGCCCTGCCAGCGGCGCCCCATCCACGGGGCGCGCTCGTGTCGATCTCGGAGGAACTATGACGTTGCTGTCCCGCATGATCTGGGCGATCAGCGGTTTCAACGCGTTGCTCGGTCGGTTGTTTTCCACGTTCTCGCTCGCGATCGTGCTGGTGTGCTTCACCGTCGTGGTCCTGCGCTACGTGTTTTCGATCAGCTTCATCTGGATGCAGGATCTCTACGTCTGGATGAATGGAATCATGTTCACGGGCATCGCCGGCTACGTGTTCCTGCGCAATGGTCACGTGCGGGTCGACGTGTTTTATCGGCCCGCGTCTCTCCGCCGAAAGGCCTGGATCGATCTGATCGGGTCGCTGATTTTCCTCACGCCATTCTGCTACGCCATCATCTACTGGGGCTGGGACTACGTGCGGCGCTCGTGGCGGATCAGCGAGAGTTCGTTGAATGCTGGCGGGCTCGAGGGCCTGTTCATCGTCAAGACGTTCATCATGGTGTTTGCGGTGGTCATCGCGCTGCAGGGCCTAGCCATGGTGCTGCGCTCCATCCTGGTGCTGATGAGGCGTGACGATCTCGTTCCGCCGTCGTTCCGGTACTCGGCGTAGGTCACGGCATGAGCGGCGTTCTCATCGGCGAGATCCTGGCGGTCACGATGTTCTTCGGGATCATCGGGGTTCTGATGTTGGGCTATCCGGTGGCGTTCACGCTCGCCGGCACGTCGCTGTTCTTCGCGTTGATCGGCTATCTGCTCGGCGCCTTCGATCCCTCGACGCTCGGCGCCATCGGTGCGCGCTACATGGGCAGCATGATCAACGAGGTGCTGGTCTCGGTGCCGCTGTTCATCTTCATGGGGGTCATGCTCGAACGCTCGCAAATCGCCGAGCAATTGTTGACCACCATGGGTCGACTGTTCGGCTCGTTGCGCGGTGGGCTGGGGCTCTCGGTGGTGCTCGTCGGCGCATTGCTCGCGGCTTCGACCGGCGTGGTCGGCGCCACGGTGGTGACCATGGGCCTCTTGAGCCTGCCTGCGATGACGCGGGCCAAGTACGATCCCAAGCTCGCGACCGGCGTGATTTGCGCCTCGGGCACGCTGGGGCAGATCATTCCGCCATCGACGATCCTGATCTTCGTCGGCGACATGCTGGCGGGCATGAATGCGCAAGTGCAGATGGCCAAGGGTAACTTTGCGCCGACGATCGTCTCGGTCGGTGACCTGTTCGCGGGGGCCTTCATCCCCGGCCTGATTCTCGTCGCGTTGTACGCCGGCTACGTGATCTATAAGGCGGCGACCGACCCCAAGAGCTGCCCGGCCCTTACCGTCACCGCGGAGGAGCGGCGAACCCTGGGGCGTGACGTGATGGTGGCGCTCATCCCTCCGCTCGTGCTGGTGGTCGCCGTGCTGGGTTCGATTCTCGGAGGCATCGCGACGGCAACGGAGGCCGCGTCGGTCGGCGCCGTCGGAGCCATGGTGATGGCGGCCCTGCGCGGGCGGTTGACCCGGAAGTCGCTGCGGGAGGTGATGGCGTCGACGGCCGAGATCACGTGCATGGTGTTCGTGATCATCCTCGGCGCGTCGGTGTTCTCGATCGTCTTCCGCATGATGGGGGGCGACAAGGTGGTCGAGGAACTCCTGCACAGCCTGCCGGGTGGCGCGCTCGGCGCCATCCTGTTCGTGATGGCGCTGATGTTCGTCCTCGGCTTCATCCTCGACACTTTCGAGATCATCTTCATCGTGATGCCGATCACGGCGCCTATTCTGCTGGCGATGGGGGTGAGCCCGGTTTGGCTGGGCGTGATCATCGGCGTCAACCTGCAGACGAGTTTCCTCACGCCGCCCTTCGGGTTTTCGCTGTTCTATCTCCGTGGGGTCGCGCCGCCGACGATCTCGACCGGAGACATCTATCGCGGCGTCATTCCGTTCGTCGGGCTGCAGGTCATGGCGGTCGGCCTCCTGATCTGGTTCCCCGGGCTCGCGACCTGGCTGCCGAAGCTGGTGTTCCAATAAGCCCAAGAAAAAGGGCCTGCCGAAGCAGGCCCTTTTCCTCGGTTTCGTCGCTCGGTCGCTAGCCGAAGGTGAAGTACTTCTCGCGAGCGATGAGGTAGGCGCTATCGACGGCGCGCGTGCGCGTGCGCAGGGTGTTGAACGCCGCCACGTAACTCTCCGCCGTCTTCTTGACCAATGGGTCGTTGCTGCTGCGGACCGCCGCGATGACCTCGCGGGCCGCGTCGGCTCCCGCCTTGAGGATGTCCTCGGGGAAGGCGTGGACCTTGACGCCATGGTTGTCGACGAGGGTCTTCAGGGCGATCGGGTCGTTGGCGTAGAAGTCCGACGCGACGTGGTCGTATTCGGCCTGGCAGGCGTTCTCGATGATCGCCTGCAGGTCGCTCGGCAGCGCCAGGAACTTCTTCTTGTCGACCACCAATTCGGTGGCAAGGCCGGGCTCGATGAAGCTCGGGAAGTAGTAGTTCTTCGCCACCTGGTGGAAACCGAGCGCCAGGTCGTTGTACGGGCCGACGAATTCCGCGGCGTCCAATGCACCCGACTGGAGTGCCTGGAAGATCTCGCCGGCCGCGAGGTTGGTCACCGACGCGCCCAACTTCTGCCAGGTCTGCCCGCCGAGGCCGGGCGTGCGGAACTTCAGGCCACGGATGTCGGCGACGCTGGTGAGTTCTTTCTTGAACCAGCCGCCAGCCTGGGTTCCGGTATCCCCGGACAGGAAGCCCTTGGCGCCGAATTTGTCGTAAATCTCGTCCCAGATCTGCTGGCCGCCCATGAAGCGGACCCAGGCCGCCAGTTCGCGCGAGGTCATGCCGTAGGGCACGCCGGTGAAGAACGACAGAGCGGTCGACTTGCCCTGCCAGTAGTACGCCGCGGCATGGCTCATCTCCGCCGAACCGCCGAGCACCGCATCGAGCGCCTGCAGCGCCGGAACCATTTCGCCGGCGGCGAAGACGCGCACCGTCAAACGGCCACCCGACATGTCGTTGATGCGCTTGGCAAGTCGCTCGGCGCCGACTCCGAGGCCGGGAAAGTTCTTCGGCCAGGACGTGACCATCCGCATTTCAATGCGGCCCTGCGAGATCGCCGGCGTCGGAAAGGACGATGCGGTCGCCGCGGCGGCGGCACCGACGGCGGCGGTGGTCAGGAACTCACGACGTTTCATGCTTGGATTTCTCCCTATGTTGGAGGTCGCTCATGAGGGGCGACCCGTGGTGGCATCATAACCGCGCATGGCCCGGCCCATGGCCAAAAAAAGAGCCCGCCCCGGCGGGGGCGGGCTCGATCCAAAGACCCTATTGTCCGCTCAGTTCGGCCGGCGATTGAGCCAACCTCACCGAGTGGCTGTCCGGGAACGCCGAAGTGGCGCGTCCACTGATCGGTTCGGTCGCAACGCGTGGGGATTCCGGGTCCGAGGACCCGCGCTTTTTCTTCGTGCTGACCGGCCGCTTCTAAGCGGCAGAACGCCGCAAAATTCGTCGTTAAGTAGTGCTACGGATGGCGATCCTCGCCTAGGTCAGCCAAGTAGTCACCGCTACTAAACCGCAAGGACCCATCGAGCCCAAGAAAATCCTTCCAGTTGCTGGAATTGTCGCTGGGAATTCATCAAATTTGGAGACGAGCGCGCCATAAGCGGCTGAAAACGCGGGTGAAAAACCCCGGGGCGTGTTCGGAGAACGAACAGGAGTTTGGAATAACCGTGCCGTGAGTTGGGGGCTCGGCGCACGCAGTAGGTGCGGAGATCGTGCGCGTGGTCGAACGGGCGGATGACGCCGGGGTAGTCGCTTCCTCGGTCAGCATTCGTCCGACGTACACCTTCCAGGACTACTTCGCCTGGACCGGCGATCCGTCGATGACGGACGCGGTTCTCGGGCTCGATCCCACTTTGCCGTTGGGGCGGCCGTGGGACGAACTCCTGCCACCGCTCTCGCGCGACGACCTGCTGTCGAGTTCGGCGCTGCGCCGCAGCGTCGCATCCTACGCCGTCCTCACCCTTACCGGGATCGGGCTCTCCGGCGTTCCGGTCTCGCGCCTGCAAGCGTTGCCCGTCGGGCCGACGGTCGTTCAGGGCTCGGCGACGGTCACGCAGACCGCGCCCAACGCGCTCACGGTCAACCAGCATTCCGAAAAAGTCATCATCAACTGGACAAGCTTCAACGTCGGCGTCCGTGAACTCGTAAACTTCCTGCAAGGCGGCCAGCACTGGCAGGCCTTGAACCGCGACTTGAGCGGTGCGGTCTCCCAGATCGCGGGCCAGGTCAAGGCGCCGGGGCAATTCCTGCTGTCGAACGCCGCCGGCGTTCACATCACGCCCACCGCGCGCATCGACGTGGGCGCGCTCGTCGCGACGACTGCCAACATTCCCGACTCGGCCTTCATGGCCGGCAAGATGCAGTTCAATTTGGCGGGCCGCGCCGATGGCGCGGTCGTCAACCAGGGCGCAATCACGATCGGCGAAGGCGGGATGGCCGCGCTGGTGGCGCCGGGCGTCGAGAACGCGGGCGTCGTCAACGCGCGCCTCGGCAAGGTCGCGCTCGCCTCGGGCAACACGTTCACGATCGACCTCTATGGCGATCAGCTCGTGTAGATCGCCGTCGACGACAAGGTGCTGACCCAGGCGCTTGGTCCCAACCAAAAGGCGCTGGCCGCGCCCGTGGTCAATACGGGCGAGATCGTCGCCCAGGGCGGCGTCGTCCAACTGAGTGCCAACGCGGCGCGCAGCGTCGTCGGCTCCGTGATCAACATGTCGGGCGTCGTACGCGCCGATGCGGCCGTGACCAGCCCCCTTGGAGTGGTCCGGTTGTAATGTTAGTGCACGGGCGCGTTCGGCACCACGGGTGGGTTGGCCGGGCGAGCGCCGGGCGACGAGGCG
>VGES01000023.1 GCA_016869765.1 Alphaproteobacteria bacterium | reverse complement strand
CCTTGGGCCGTCAGCACCTCCACCTGCCGAAGCTTCGTCACGATCTCTTCAGCCGTGCGTCTCTTCCTTGCCATCGATGTCCTCCTCCATCCTCAAAACCATACTTCAGGGAGGACCACTTCAAAGGGGGCAGATCACCGGGGGCCAACATTCCCACGCCGCCCACAGCGGCGGCTCCGTCGACCCAGGGAACGCCCGTGGCTCCAACCGGCCCGGTTGGCGGCACAGGCGGGTCCACGACGCCCGCGACCGGCGGTGGTACGGGCGGCAACGGGACGCCTCCGACGGGCGGCAACAACCCGACCGACGACACGAGCGGCAGCAGCACGCCGCAGTAATCTTCAGCGGCGTGCCGCTAGCACGGCGTCGACCTGCCGTCGCAACGCTTCCGGACTGTCATCACCGTTGAAACGCCAGGCAACATGGCCTCGCACGGCCGGACGTTGAATCATCTGTTCATACCAATCGCTTAGAAAGGGGTGCTTGGTCCGCCAGTAGTAGCCAGGGTGTAGCGGGTCCTTGGCCGTGCGTCCGGCGTGGACATAGCTGAGCGGGTGCAATGCAGCGATGTCCCCGATGTCGACCGAGCCGCGTGCGGGGCACTCGCTTTCCATCGCAGCGAACCCCCGGAGCAGCTTCGGCCACTGCCGTTCCAAGACGTCCTGGCGCCGACCCTCGCGACGTCCGTTCTCAAGGCTGATGGTGACCGCGGCCTCGAACACCATGTCGGCCAGGGCCATGCGGCGAAGCGCCTCGAGCCGTTCGCGCGGGTCGCTGGGAAAAAATCGAGGTGAGGGGACGAGGTACTCGAAGTACTCGCAGATGACGGGGCTGCCATAGAATGTCGTGCCGTCGTCGAGCGCGAGAGTCGGGACTTTGGCCAGGGGATTGATCGGGCCAAGGTCGTAGCCGTCACGATAGGGGTACACGGGGACGACCGTGATGCGGTCCCACAACCCCTTTTCGCGCGCCACGATGGCGACCTTGTGGAGGCTCTGAGATGGCGTGAAAAAAAGCCTCATCGTCCGACCTCCTCGATAGGATCCTGGGCGCGTTGTGCACAGCAAGCGAACGTGAGCGCGAGCATGGTTGTCACCGCGAGGAACCCGGCGAGCGGTATGGCGGTGTCGTGGGCGAGCAGCCCGGCCACGAAGGTTCCCAAGGCGCCCATCAGATAGCCGACGAATCCAAGGAGGGACGCACCGGCCCCCGCCATGCGCGGGTCGGCGTTGACCGCCGTCGCATTGGCGATCGGCATCGCAATGCCCTGGCCGAACCCGTACAAGGCCAGCGGCAGGATCAGGCCGACGAAGAGCGTCGCACCAGAGTAGGCGGCGATCGCCATGGTCAATGGCGCCGTCAGGGCAAAGATCGTCCCACCGACGATGAGATCGTGGCCCGCAATGCGGTTCGTCAGGCGAACGACCACGGTGTTGGCCACAAGAAATGCGGCCGTTAGCGTCATCATCGCGGTGCCGACCGCGCCCACCTCGAGCGCAAACGCATCGGCCAAGACGAACGGCGTGAGCGTAAGGAAGCCGAAATAGCCGGCGCGCATGAACGCGCCCGTCAGCACCGTGTACAAGATCGGGCGGCGCTGCAGCAGGCTGCGATAATCCGCCATCGCCCCGCGCCATCCCGGTGGGCGATCGCGTCGGCCGCCTGCCATGTCCGGCGACCGCCGGACGGCGAGGACGAGCACGACCAGGAGCAAAAGCGCCAACACGGCGAAACTCGTTCGCCAGGTTCCCGTCCATGCGTCGAGCCATCCGCCGATGAGCGGGGCGCTCGTCGCCCCGACCGCCGTGGCCATCGACAGGTAGACGAACACCCGGCCACGCTTCGGCTCGACAAAACTGTCGCTGGCGATCGCCCGCGGCACGACCGTGAGCCCGGCGGCGCCCAGCCCCTGGAGCACCCGTCCGAGCAACAGCACGCCGATCGACGGGGCCGCACCGCTGACGATCGTGCCCAAGAGGAACAACCACAGACTGACGTGCAACACGCGCCAGCGCCCGATGCGATCGGAGGCCGGGCCGTGCCAGACCTGGACCAATCCGAACGTCGCGGCAAAAACCGTGACCGACCATTGCGCGACGGTCGCGCTGGCATCGAGATCTCGCGCGATGCCGGGCAGGGATGGCGTGTAGATGGTCGCTGCGACGACCGATACGACGGTGGCCGTCAGGAGGAAAAAGAGGGACACGGGAGGGCCGAAACCAAGGGCGCACTTTGCCACGTCGGGTGCCGGCCCGAAACCGTTACCGGTGCGACGGCGGTTGAAAGCGGGGTCGATTGCGCTAGGGTTTGGGGTCAGACGATCCGAGTGGAATGACCGAAAACCTGATCTCCCTGATCGAGCGTCGCCCCGGCGTTCGGGACAGGCCCCTCATCGAAACGCCCGACGGTCGCTGCTGGACCTATCGGGACGTGCTCGATCTGGCCGGGCGGTTGGCTGGCGCACTGCTGGCGTCTGGCGCACGGCGCGGGGATCGCATCGCGGCGCAGATCGACAAGAGTCCGGAGGGGTTTGCGCTCTATCTCGGTTGCCTTCGCGCAGGGCTTGTATTCCTGCCGCTCAATCCCGCCTATACCAGTGCCGAGCTCGACTATTTCCTGGGCGACGCAGAGCCCGCCGTCTTCGTCGTGCGTCCGGAACAAGAGCGAGCGCTGGCTCCCCTGGCGGCCGGTATCGGGGCCAAGATCATGACGTTGGGCACGGCTGGGGAGGGTTCTCTGCCCGCAACCGCCTCCAAGGCCACCGTGCCGGCGGATGAAAACCCTGGACGCGATGACATCGCTGCTATTCTTTACACGTCGGGCACGACCGGGCGGGCCAAGGGCGCCATGCTGACCCACGGCAATCTCGCCAGCAACGCGATGACCCTCGCGGAGACTTGGCGTTTCGCAGAGCATGACGTGCTGCTCCACGCTTTGCCGATTTTTCATGCTCATGGTCTCTTCGTCGCCGCCAATACGGTCATGGTCGCCGGCGCGTCCATGTTGTTCCTGCCCAAGTTCGATCTCGACGTCGTGATGCGTCTTCTGCCGCGCGCGACGACCATGATGGGCGTTCCGACCTTCTACACCCGGCTGCTCGGCGACCCACGGCTCGATCGTGGCGTTTGCGCCAACATGCGGCTTTTTGTTTCGGGCTCGGCCCCGCTGCTCGCGGAGACCCACCGGGCCTGGCAGGCGAGGTCCGGACACGCCATCCTCGAACGCTACGGCATGACCGAGACCGTGATCACGACCTCGAATCCCTATGACGGTGATCGTGTCGCCGGAACCGTGGGCTTCCCGCTGCCGGGTGTCGAGCTTCGCATCGTCGATCCCGCGAGCGGCCAGGCCCTGCCTCGGGGAGAGACCGGGATGATCGAGGTTCGCGGGCCGACGGTGTTTCCCGGATACTGGCGTCAGCCGGAGCGCAACAAGGCGGAGTTCCGGAGCGACGGTTTTTTCATCACCGGCGACCTCGCGCGTCGCGACGATCGCGGCTACCTCCACATCGTCGGTCGCGACAAGGATCTCGTGATCAGTGGCGGCTACAACGTCTATCCGAAAGAGGTCGAAAGCGAGATCGACGGCCTGCCGGGTGTCGTCGAAAGCGCGGTGTTCGGGGTGGCGCATCCGGACTTCGGCGAAGGGGTGACTGCGGCGGTCGTCGTTCAACCCGGCCAAGTTCTCGAGGAGATCGAAGTCCTGAAGGCGCTCGAGGCTCGCCTCGCCCGCTATAAGCTGCCCAAGCGGGTGATCGTCGTGACAGACTTGCCGCGCAACGCGATGGGGAAGGTGCAGAAGAACGTGTTGCGACAGACCTATGGCGATCTCTACCGGCGCCTGGCGGGGTAGACGTGGCGGTCAATCGGGCACAGCGGCGTCTTCTCGAGAAGCGTGGTCGTGAGCTCTTGACCCACGGGATCGATCTGCGACCCCACGTCGATGATGCGGCGGCGCTTGGTTCGGCGTTTTTCTCGATCCTGGCCACCGGCCGCGCGAACGCCCCATCCGATGCCGCGCGCGCGATGCTGCAATGCCTGAGCAAGGTCCACAATGCGGTGACGCCCAAGGAGATTGCCTGCCGCGGTGGCTGCACGCACTGCTGCCATCTGTTCGTTTCTGCGACCGCGCCCGAGATTTTTCTCCTGGCGCGATCGATCGACGAGGCGGCAAAACAGCGCCTGCTGGCCACCAACCGTCAGACGCATCCGATGTCGATCGAGGAGCGGTTGCGCGCGATCGTGCCATGCCCAATCCTCGATGGCGGACTATGCAGCGCTTACGCGACGCGGCCTACGTCCTGTCGCTCGACAACCTCGTTTTCCGCCGAGGCGTGTGAGGGCGCGATCCGTCAGGGGGCGACGATCGAGGTTCCGTTTGCGGTCCCGCCCCAGCAGGCCCGGAGCACGGTCCTCACGATCTTTCGTGCGGCCCTTCGCGCCAAGGGCCTACCGATCGTGTCCTATGAGTTGAATGCTGGCGTCGTGCGCGCGCTGGAGGCGCTCGATGCGGAACGTCGTTGGCTCGCGGGAGACGACGTGTTCGCCGGGGTCCAGATCGATTCCGCCTCGCTGTCGATGCGGGCGGACGACGTGGCCGCTTTGGCGCAACGCTTCGCTTAGCCCGCCAGGGTTGCATGCCGCCGATGCCCGAGGGAGTAGGGGCAGCTTGCCGGGACCCGCGGTCCGGACGATGATCGACGCAAGGGAGAAAAGAAGAATGGCCCTCGATACCGCCGTTTCGTCACGCCTGCGCGTCTATTGGCAACCGCACTGTTCGAGCTGCGCCTTCGTCAAGCAATTCTTGACGCGAAACGGGGTCGACTACGAGTCGATCAACGTGCTCGAACACAAAAACGCCTACGACGACATGCGGGCGATCGGAGCACGTAGCGTGCCGATCGTCGCCCGCGGCGACAAGTTCGTTTACGCCCAGTCGATCGCGGACGTCGCTGCCTTCGTCGGGTTGGCGCCGACGTCGTTCGGGCTCGCGCCTGCCGTGCTGATCGAGCGTGGGGAGACCATCTTGGCCGCCTCCGAACGCTACGTGCGACAATTGCCGGAGGCGTTGCTCGCGACCGAGATGCCGAATCGCCCAAACCGTACATATCGCATACTGGCCCACCACGCCTTCAACGTCGTCGAAACGTTCCTGGAGGCGCTCGGGGGCGATGTCCTCACCTATGAGACGCTCGTCCGGCCGCCGCCCGGGGAGATGCACAGCTCGGCGCAGATCGCCGACTACGGGCACGACATCCGCGGGCGGTTCCTGACCTGGTGGCGCGCCTCCGCCGACCGCAACGGTGTGGCGCCGATGAACACGTACTATGGCGAAAAACCGATGCGCGAGGTTTTGTTGCGCACCGTTTCCCACGCCGGGCAACATTCGCGTCAACTCGCCGCGCTCCTGCACATGAATGGCATTGCGCCGAACCAGGCATTGCCCGATTCGGTCTACGACGGCCTGCTCGTTGCCGAAGACGCACTGGACCGCTGAAAAGGAATGGTCATGGGTTCGTTCCGTCGCGGGGTGACGAGAATTGTCGCCGCAATCGCCATGTTGCTCGTGAGCGCCTGCTACGAGGTTGGGCGCGAAGTGATTCCCGCATCCGCGGGTGTGCAGATTCCCGAGGCCATTTCGCCGATCACCTGGAACAATGGCGGTTCGGTGCAATTTTCGTTTGTGCCGGCAACGCGCGACTATCGTTTCAGCGAGCGTTCGGCGGACGGCAGTGTACACAACGGTTCGGTGCGGGCGATGCCGGTGCGCGACAATATTTACGCGCTGCAGGTCCTGTACGACGGGTCGCGCAACTATGAGATCTATTTCCTGCAAGTGACCGCCACTCGTGTCGAGTGGATGTCGCCGCAGGGAAACCTCGTGGAGTTAGGGCGACGCTATGCTGTCAACTTCACGGAGCCAGAGAATGACGAACAATGGGATATGAATCGCTTGGAGGGAAACCCGGCGAACCTTCTTGCCTTCCTGCGTGCCCACCGCGAGCTTCGCTTCGAGAAGTCGGACTGATGTGCCCGCGATCCCCGATCGAACCATGTTCAGACTGAAACACACGACGCTCACACCGCCTCTGCGGCAGCTAGCGGCGGTGTTTGTCGCGTTTCTCGCGGCCGCCTGCTACGAAACGACGTTCGAGGCCATTCCCGTGTCGGCTGGCGTTGCCGTTCCAGGGCTGGTCGGACCGCTCAATTCGAACGATGGAGCGAGCGCACAGTTTACCTACGTCCCGGCGACGCGCGACTATCGCTTTAGCGACCGATCCGCTGACGGTCGTGTACGGAACGGCACTGCGCGCGCGATGCCGATCCGCGGTAACATCTATGCCCTGCAAGTGCTCTTCGATGGGCATCGAACCTACGAAATTTACTTTTTTCAGTGGGCCGACCGGAGGCTGACCTGGATGATGCCCCGGGGATACAGCGAGTTGGCCGAGACGTTCGACGTTACGCTCGACACTTCCGCGGACATGGATATCGAACTCGAACGCCTGGACGGCGACCCAGAAGATGTCTTGGAGTTCCTTCGCGCCCACCGGGAGCTAGAGTTCGACAAGGCGTACTGACCCCCCTTATCGAGGTAGGACATGAGACCTCTGGTGATTGGCCTCGCCGGAATGACGCACAGTTGCCCCGAACCCCAACGGTTCTTGAACCTCGTGACCAAGGAGTGGGGCTGGGAGGTGCTCATGGAGGGCGGGATCGGGTCCGACCTCGAGCGCCTATGGCACATCGCCCCGGGCAGTGCCGGGGATCGCTTCTGGATCGTGCGAGCCCCTGGTTCCGATCACGGGATGGTGCGGGTCGTTCGCGGCTCGGAGCGCCGGCGTGTTCGCGAGCGGGCCGCCCGGTGGGCCGGGTTCGAGATCATCGTCACCTCGGACATCGTCGGCCTACACCGCCGGCTCGCGAATCACCCCGATTTCAAACCCTATCAGGCTCCGGTCGACTACGACTTCACCCACGCCGCGAGCAATCTGCACCAGGCGTTCAGCTCCAGGCTGCCGGGCGGCACGCATGTGACGATGACCATGGGCGTCACCCAGCCGAAAAAGCGCAAGTTCCCGACGGCCAAGACTCAGGTCGGGCAGTTTTTCCAGGTCCCGCTCAACACGCCGCAGTATGCCCGCTGCCGCGCCTTCTACGAGGAGACGCTCGGCATGGAGGTGACGCTCGAGTCGGGCGGGACCCATGGCCCCATTCACAAGGCATGGAAGGTTCCGCCGGGGCCGATGTACTTCCTCGATATCGTCAAGGGGGATGCCCCCGACAGCGGCCGGGGCTGCATCGAGATTCATGGCCTGCCAGCGGGTTTCATCGACGACGATCCGGCCGACCCGATGCATTTCGATGGCGGCACATGCATGGCGACGTTGGGGGCCAGGGACTTCGATGGGCTGTATCGCGCGGTAACATCGCATCGCCTTGCCCGCATCCCGACCGAGCCCGGCCCGATTGCAGCGGCCCCCTATGGCGGAAGACGGGCGTTCTGCTTCACGGGGCCAGACGCCGAGCGGGTCGAGGTGATCGAGGCGATGTGGGTTTAGGTGGGTTGGGAGATTCTTCCCGTCCCCCAGACTCGCGCCACGCCGACCAAGCCGACCAAACCGATCACGCCGATCGCCGCGACCCACAGGAGCGGATCGGTCGCGTGGAAGAAATTCTGGCCCATCGTTTCCATCGCCAGCGCACCGAGCACGACGACGGCCCACGCGCCCCATAGCGCCCGTGGCCGGACCTCGTTCGGGGCCCCTGGGATCGGTTCGTCTTTCATCAGGGCCTGGGTGATGTTGTCGACGTTCTGGGCTTCGGTCGCGATACGCGCCCCTTCGGCTTCCTTTTGAACCCGGGATTGCAAGAAGCGCTGCCAAGCGCGTCCAAGGGGAGTTTCAGGGGTCTGCGGCGCGTTTGGCTGTTGTCCGGCGATGGTGAGGTCGCCGCCGACCTGCGGGGAGCGCCGTCGTTCCTCGGACTCGCTTTGGCCGGCGATGATCCGCTCGTTGGTCACGGCAAGGTTCCCACCGACCTGCTGTATTCCGCGTCGGGCGGCAAGCCAGTTGCTCCCGGCGCCAATCACGAACAACAAAACGCCAATTCCATCGGTGATCACTTCGGGGACGATTAGGAACAGCGACGATGCGAGCAGCACAACCCTTTGCCAATGGCTGAGCGGGCTCTGGAAATACCCGGTGAGGGCCAAGGCGAACGCGGTGAGTCCGAGGGCCGAGGTCAGGCTCACCTGGAGGATCTCATACCACGTGCCCTCGAGCAGCAGACCCGGCCCATAGACGAATAGGAACGGCAGCAAGAATGTCCCGGCGCCCAGGCGGCTGGCTTGCAGGCCGGTGGCGATCGGGTCGGCCTTGGCGATGGGGGCGGCGGCGTAGGCGGCGATGGCCACGGGCGGCGTGATGTTGGCGGCATTGCCGAAGTAGAACGCGAACATGTGCGCCGCCATCGGCGAAATCCCCGACTTGATCAAAATCGGGATGACGGTCGCGGCCAACGTGATGTAGATCGCAACCCCGGGCATCCCCATGCCCATGATCAGCGACAGGACCGCGGCAAGGACGAGAATGATCCAGACTTGGCCGCCCGATTGATCGACCGCGTATTGCGCCACGGAAAATGTCAGACCAGTGGCGAAAACCGATCCGATGATGATGCCGGCCGCTCCCGCTGTGGCGCAAAGGCCGGCGGTCGAACGCACCGTCTGCTCGAAGGTGTCGAGCAGACGGTAGGGCGTCATACGTCGGCTTTTTTCGAGCAGGGCGATGACGAACGTAGCGCTGATGACGACCACACCGACGAACACGATCGAATAGCCGAGGACCAGCGCGACGATGATCAGCGCCAGCGGGATCAGCAGGTAGCCTTCACGCTTGAGGATGCCCCAGGCGCTCGGCAACAGGCTGCGATCCATCGCCCGCAGGCCGAGCTTCCTCGCCTCGTAGTGAACGGTCAGATAGATCACGAGGTAATAGAGAACCGCCGGAATCGCCGCGGCCAAGGCGATCTCGGCGTACTTGCGGTTCATGAACTCGGCCATGATGAAGGCGACGGCGCCCATGACCGGGGGCATGATGACGCCGCCGTTCGAGGCCGCAGCCTCGACTCCACCGGCGAACGATCCGCGGTAACCGAGGCGGCGCATCAGCGGAATCGTGAAGGTTCCGGTCGTCACCACGTTGCTGACCGAACTCCCCGACAGCATCCCAAGGAGGCCCGACGACACCACGGCGGCCTTGGCCGGACCACCCGTGCGGTGCCCGAACAGGGCGAAGGCCAACCGCGTGAAGAAGGCCCCGCCGCCAGTGACCGTAAGCAGCGTGCCGAACAGGATGAACAGAATGACGAAGTTCGCCATTACGGCCACAGCGACGCCGAACACACCATCATCGCCCAGGAAGACGCTGCGAATAAGGCGATCGAGCGAAGAAGGGGGACGGTTGAAGGGGCCGGGGAACCAATCGGCAAACAGGGCATGCACGAGGAAGAACAGGCACACCCAGACGAGGGCCATGCCAACCGCGCGGCGCGTCGCCTCGAGGGTCACGACGATGAGCAAGATGCCGGTCGCAAAATCGATCGGGCGCATCGCGGCGCGATGCAACTCCCAGGTCTTGTATTCGATGATGAAGTACGCGGAGATCCAGAGACTGCCGACGATGAGCACCGCATCGATGGCGCCGAGCGCCAGCGACGGCTTGGATCGGCCGGCGCCAAGCGGGAAATAGAGAAACGTCAGCGCCAGGGCGACCCCAAGGTGGAGCGTGCGGTAGAGCATCGCATTCGGTGCGCCGTAGAACGCGGCATAGAGGTGCAGCAGGATCCACGACACCCCGAGCCAGGCGATGAACCAAGCCCGCCACAGGTCCGATGCCGGCGCGCCGCGCCCGGTTACGATGCTCACAACGTTCATGCTTGTCCGTGAAAAGAACGGGGCCGGGCGATCATGCCCGGCCCCTGGCGTCTCACGCTCCGCAATGCCCCTAAGCCATTAGGAGCGTAGCTTGCCGATCTCCCGGTAATAGCGCTGCGCCCCGGCGCAGACCTGGACCTGGTTACCCGCCAACGGATCGACGGCCCCGATTTCGTCAGACCCTGGGAAGATACCGTGGAATTCTTTGGCCTTCTCGTTCATCACCTTGGTGATCTGATACTGGATCGGCTCGGGCACCTTGGTCGTCGCGATCACCTGGTTGGCATACCAGGGGACTGTGATTTCCTCGTCCTGGCCCTTGTAGGTGCCCTTGGCAACGGTGCGCGTCGTGATGCCCGGACGCAGTTCGAGGAACTTCTTCATCGCGTCGGGGCCGATCTTGATGAACTTGAAGCCGGGCTGATTCTCGATCTGCAGCATCAAGTTGTAGGGGATGCCGCCCGAGAAGAAGGTCAAGTCGAGGCGGCGATCCTGGAAGGCCTGGGCCGTATCGCCGTAACCGAACGTCTCGAGCACGGTGCCCGTCTTCTCGAGGTCCTCGAGTTTCATACCGTGGGCTTCCATCAGCGGGTTGATGATGTTGAAGAAGAAGCCCGTCTTCGGGCCGACCCACACGCGGTAGCGGCCTTTGGTCAGATCATTGAGGCTGTTGATCGGGCTGTCCCGCTTCGCCACGACGTAGAGCCCGTCGCCGAACACCATCTGCAAGTGGCAGACGTCGGGTGTCTTGGTCGGCACGGACGACAGACCATCGGTGATGCGCTTGACGTCGAAGGCATAGCCGATCTTGAACTGCAGTTCGCCCTTCTGCATGTCGAACTGGGCTTCGAGACTGCCGATCGACACCGGCGCGATCTGCACGCCGGGCACGTTCTTGTTGATCAGGTCGGTGAACTTTGCCGAATAGATGGGATAGGTTCCAGCCAAGCCGGCTCCCATCTTGAATTGCTGCGTTTGTGCGCTGGCCTGGGCCGCTGCCATGATCATGGCGGCGCCGACGACCACGCCCGAGATGTTGTTTATCAGTCGCATTTCCCCCTCACAATGTTGACGGGGCCGGATTCCACGCCCCGTATGTTTCCCCGGTGCAGCCAGTATATGTCCGGACCTATAGGTCCGGCTAGTCGGTGGTCCCGGGCGCCAGGGTGAATCGGCCCCGCTGCAAGCCGGCCAACGTTTGTTCCCAGGACAGGACGTTGCCAAATCCGTACGCCATCGCGGATAGGGCGTTGCGGTGCCGTTCAGGGTTGTATTCGCCGACGCAATCGGCGACGACGAATGTGGCGTAGTCGCGCTGAAACGCATCGCGCACCGAGCATTCGACGCACATCGCCGTGGTCACGCCGCAGACCAGCAGGCTCTCGATTCGGCGGGCACGCAGGATGGCCTCGAGGGTCGAGGCGTAGAACGCCGAATTGCGCGGTTTGTCGACGATGAAGTCCTCTGCCCGGACATCGAGCCCCGGCAGCAGGTCGACATCCTTGGTCCCGCGTTGCAACCCGCCTCCTGCGGCGATCTTAGGCTTGTAGACGTCGGTCAGGAGGCCGCCATCCTTGTAGTCGGGACGCAGTGTCATTTGGGTCCAGATGATGGGGATTCCGGCGTTGCGGACGTGTGCGACGAGTTCCCCGGACTTCTTGGCCGCCGCCTGGAGCATGGTCGTATCGCGGCCCCGTCGCGCGACCGACCCGTCCGGTGCACAGAACCCGACCTGCAAGTCGATGGCGAGCAGGGCCATCCGTTCGCTATTGAAGTCCATGACGCCGTCCTTTCGCGGACACCACAATCCTCGATGGGAGCTTGCCCAACGCGCGGTTCGCGGACAAGCTTGGGCAGTTCAGACCCCGGAGGATTTCATGCCGCCCGCCCAACCGACCGCCGCCGCGCTCAATTCGTTCATTGATCGAGCCCGCGGCGCCTTGCCCAAGGCCCAGATCGAGAACTATCGTACGCGCTGCATCGGCTGGAATCAGGAGACGTCGGAATCGATCTGCCGTCATGTGAGAGCGGGCGAGAAGCGGGGCACGTTCTCCGTGCCCTGGCTGTGGGCGGCTCATCCGAACACCAAGCCCGAGATCGGGCAATTCGTCGTGCTGTCGACCTATGACGGCGTGCCGCAGGCGCTACTGCAGGTCAAGCAGCTGACACTGACGACCTTCAAGGAGATCGATGCCAGCCACACCGGTCTCGACGGTCCTCCAGTGCGTGATCTCGGCGTGTGGCGTGGGGTTCACACCAAGTATTGGAACGACCTGCTCGGCCCGTTGGGAAAGAAAGTGGAGGATGACATGGCAGTCGTGGTCGAGCGTTTCGAGTGCGTCTACCCCAAGCCTTGATTCGGGCCAGATTTGGGTCGATGTCGTCGAGGGCGAGAAACTCGTCAAATCGCCGGCCTATGAGGCTCAGACGCAGTGTCGGCCGCTCGTCAAAAGTATCGCGTACCACCTGACCGCCGGAACGCCGTTGTGGATCCAAATGAACG
Organism: Alphaproteobacteria bacterium; assembly: GCA_016869765.1. Lineage (GTDB taxonomy): Bacteria > Pseudomonadota > Alphaproteobacteria > SHVP01 > SHVP01 > SHVP01. Next base: position 43,996 of record VGES01000023.1, on the reverse strand, counting down.
GCATCTCGGCGCCGGAGGTGACGATGCTGATCACGGAGGTCGCCGACCGCTGAAGGCGATCCTAGACCTCGAGCACGATGTTTCCGAACAGGTCGCGGCTCTCGAGCAGTTCGTGTGCGCGATTCGCTTCGCGCAACGGGAAGGTGCGGGCGATCACCGGGCGCAGCGCCCCGCGGGCCAGCATGCGCAAGATCTCCTTGATCGATTCCTTCGGCGTAAAGTGTGATCCCGTCAGCGTGATCTGCGAGCGCACCATGTATTTGCGGATGTCGATCAGCGTTTCCGTAGGCGCGATGGACCCAGCCGTGGAACAGCGACCGTTGGGCGCCAGGGCATCGAGGCTTTGGCGGAGGATTTCGCCGCCAACGCCCTCGATGACAACGTCGACCCCGCGACCACCGGTGAGTTCGCGTGCGGCGGCCGTGAGGTCTTGCGAACGGTAGTTGATCCCGGCGTCGGCACCGAGCTGTCGGGCGCGGGCGAGCTTGTCATCGGAACCGGCGCTGGCGATGACGCGGCATCCCAGCATGCGGCCGATCTGTACGCCGGCGCTGCCGACGGCCCCGCCGGCGGCGTTGACGAGGACCGTGTCCTCGGCCCGGACGCTGACCTTTTTGAACAATTCCCATGCCGTGGCGAATGCGACCACCGCGGCGCTCGCGTCGAGATCGCTGAGTGCATCGGGAAGCGGCAGCAGGCTGAACTGGTTGACCCGGACGTATTCGGCGTAGGTGCCCCATCGTGTGTGCCCGAGTTTGTCGAACTTGGCGCATATGTTGTCGTGGCCTTGGGCGCAATAGCAGACCGGTTTGTCGCAAAGCCCAAGCGATACAGTGAGGATCGGGATAACGCGTTGGCCGACTTTGAAGGCGGTTACCCCATCCCCGACGGCAGCGACGAGCCCGGCCCCCTCGACCCCGGGGATGTGCGGGAAGGTCACCGACGCGTTGGGTACGTTGCCCGAGCGAACCAGCGTGTCGAAGCGGTTAACCCCGGCGGCCGTCAGCTTGATCAGGACCTCCCCCGGTCCGGCGCTGGGAGTCGCTATATCTTCGAAGGCGAGCACTCCGGGCCCGCCGTGCCGGTGCATGACGGCAGCTTTCATGGAACCTCGATTGGTCTTGATGCCCGCGGTCATCATGTGCGGGCTCGTGAGGCGAGTATTCTAACAGCGGAGACGGGGGTCACCAAGGCGCGCCCGGCCAACGCCAGTGTCGCGGGGGTGCGGGGCTCGTCGCACGGGCGGTGGCACGCGCGCCGGTGCATGCGCGAGCGCCTCCCGGGGCTGCGGGAAACATGCTATCCACAGGAACCAAACAGGGGCGTCAGGCCCGGCGAGGCCAGGGGAGGAGCGCGTGGCGACTTTTGTCAAGGAACAACACGTCATCAACGGTTGCAAGGTCATGGTCCAGCGTGGCGGCCATGGCGAGCCGCTGCTCTATCTGCACGGCGCGGGCGTCGTCAGCACGGTGATGCCGTTCATGGAACAGTTGGCGCGGTCTTTTGACGTCATTGTGCCGCAACATCCCGGCTACGGGGAATCCGACATGCCGACCTGGCTCGGGTCGATGCGCGACATGGCGCTCTACTACCACGAGTTCATGGGTCATTTCGGTTTGACCGGCGTTCACCTGGTCGGCACTTCGATCGGCGGCTGGATCGCCGCCACCGTCGCCTATGTCAATCCGACGCCGCTCAAGACCCTGACACTGGTGTGTGCCGGCGGGCTCAGCAATCCCGACATCCCGCGGCCCTCGGCGATGCCGCGCACCCAGGCCGAAACCATGCGGATGGTGCTCTACGATCAAGCGTTGGCCGAGCAGATGATTGCTCGCCTTCCGGCCAATGCCGACGACAACCCGATCAACAAGAAGAACCGGGCGACGTCGCAAATCCTCGCCGGAGAGAGCCGACACGATCCGGATATGCCGAAGTGGCTGCATCGCATCCGTGTTCCGGTCCATATCGTTTGGGGCATGCAGGACAAATTCACCCCGGTCGGCTACGCCCAGGAATTCAAGAAGCATTTGCCCGCCGCGAAGGTGACGCTCATCGATAAGTGCGGCCACCTGCCGTATACCGAGCATCCCAAGCACTACGCCGAGGCGATAACGAACTTTTGCGTCGGGCCGCGCCTCGCCGCTTAGTTGGACCATAGCCGAGGCGATAACATTCGAACGACGGCCGCGGGGCAGGAGAGGTCATGAACGTCCAACGTCAGCCGGTGACCGGCGCGGAACTCGAATATCCACGGCTGCTTTCACCGTTCACGCTCGCCGGAAAACGCCTCAAGAACCGCATCGTCCATGCGGCGATGTCGACGCGCTACGGTCGCAACGGTGAAGTGACGCAACGCTTCGTCGACTATCACGTCAACCGCATCAAAGGCGGAACGGCGATGACCATCACAGAGCCGATGGCGCTACGCCGTGGTCAAGCGTCCGACACGCGCATGCGGGTCTGGGATCAGGACAACATGGATGGCTTGAAGCGCCTGGCGGAAGCGATCCAGGCGGCCGACGGCCATATCCTAACGCAGATCCAGGATCCCGGCCGAGGCAACCACAAGCCCGGGCGCAAGATGAAGGCGCTCGGGCCCTCGCCGCTCCCCGACGACTGGAGTTGGACGATCCCGCACGCCATGTCGACAGGCGAAATCCGCCAGATGGTGGATGATTTCGCGCTCTCGGCGCGCAAGCTGAAAGCCGCCGGCTTTTCCGGGCTCGAGATATCCGGCGGCCATGGCCACATTTTCCATCAGTTCCTGTCGCCGTGGTCGAACATCCGTGAGGACGCCTACGGCGGCGCGCTGGAGAACCGCTGCCGCCTGATTCAAGACGTCATCGAGGCGGTGCGGGCCTCTTGCGGCAGCGATTTCATTCTCGGGCTGCGGCTCCCGGGCGACGACGGCATTCCCGGCGGCGTCGATCCCGACGAATCCGAGCGCATCACGCGCTATTTCGCAGCCAAGAGTCAGGTCGACTATTTCTGCTGGGTCCAAGGCTCGCACGCCCGCACCCTCGACATGCATCTGCCCGACATGCACTGGGAGCGGGGAACATTCTTCCCGTTGATCAAGCGCCTGCACGACGCAGCGAACGGCATTCCGTGCGGCGCGGTCGGGCGAATCCTCGAACCGGCACAGGGCGAAGCACTGCTCCGGGATGGCATCGGCGAGTTGGTGATGATGAGTCGCACGCTGCTCACGGATCCCGCTTGGGGACTCAAAGCGGCGCAGAACCGCGACAACGACATTCGAAAATGCGTGTCGTGCAACAACTGCTGGGGCGTCATCAATCTCGAACAGCCCCTCATGTGCGACAACAATCCGCGCGCGGGACTGCCCGACGAGGTCGATTGGTGGCCCAAGCCCGCAGCCAAGAAGCAGCGTGTCGTGGTCGTGGGCGGCGGGATCGCCGGGCTCGAGGCCGCTTGGGTGGCGGCGGCACGTGGTCACGCCGTGACCCTGTTCAGTGCGTCGAGCGAGCTTGGCGGCAAGACCCGGTTGAACGCGCTGCTTCCCGGATGCGACCCGTTGTCCTCGATCTATGACTTCCAGCAGGTCATGGCGAAGAAAGCCGGTGTGAAGTTCGAGCTCGGGGTCACCGTCGGAGTGGACGAGGTCCTGGCCCTGGCGCCGGACGCCGTTGTGCTCGCGACGGGTTCGACGATGGCCTGGCCCACGATGTTGCCCAAGGCCTGGCAGGACGAGGGGTTTCTGCTCGACCTACGCGCCATCACCCAGGAACTCTTGCTCCATCCGGTCAAGCAGCCGGGGACCGCGGTGATCCTTGACATGGATGGGATGGACGGCACGTACTCGGCGGCCGAGTTCATGCGCGACAAATTCGATCGTGTCGTGTTGTTGACACCGCGCGAGGCGATCGGGCGTGACGAACCTTTGGTGCGTCAGCAGAGCGTCTATCGCCGGATCTATGGCAAGCGGATCGATGTTCAGCTCCTGAGCGAGCCCACTGCGAAGTCACGCTTCGAGGATGGCGTGCTGGTCTATCGCAACGTCATCAACGGCGACGAGGGGGAGATCGGGGACGTCGCGCTCTTCACCTATGCGACGCCACGGCGTCCGAACCTGGAGATGCAGGGGCCACTCGAAGCCGCTGGCGTCACGGTTCACGTCGTGGGCGATGCCTACATGCCGCGCAACGTCATGGCGGCTACGCAGGACGGCCACGTCGCCGGCAACGCCCTGTGAGTTTCGCGGTTAGCGACATGAGCGATCAGATATCGGATGTTTTCGGCTCGCGGAAGAACGACGCTCGCTGATCCGTCCTTGGCTGGAAGCGCCTGCGCTGCGGCCCTCTGCCGCAGCGGCGATTGACATGGATCAATCAACCCTCTCCTAGAGCAAGGCACGCTGCCTTTGCATCCTGACGGAGGGTTTCCAATGAGTGGCGGCGATCTAGCGTACTTGGCGCTCGTAGTCGGGGCGTTTGCCTTCTTCGCGATCTTGCTTTTCACCCTGGAGCAGACCGAGCGAAGAAAGCTGGCACGGCGGGCCACCACGGTGATCGACGGCTCTGTGGACGTGGCTGGTCCGGCAAACGACCAACTCAAGCGTCACGCAGCCTGATCGTCGTCACTCTCTTCCGGCGGCGCCGACTCAGTTGACGGCGATCGAAAAGGTCAACGTTTCACTGTAGTCCGCGCCAGCCGGCAACCCCGCGGCCGAGCCGTCGTAGGCGATATTGGCGTCGTGGCTATCGCCGGACGCTGCCGACTTGGCGGATGTCCTGACGAAGGTTCCGCCTCCCGCTGTGAAGTTCACCGCAGACGTCCCGCGGTACAGCGAATACGATAAGCTTTGCGACGTGCTCGGGCTGAAGAAGCACGGCGTCGTGCAGTTGGCCGTGGTCACGTTGCTCGAAACCACGCTGACCGTGTACCCGGTTGCGCGATTGGCCGCCGCCAATACGCCAGCAATCTTCATCGGCGCCTGACTGAGGCCGAGATTGAGATTGGTCGCGGCCGCCGTCGGCGTAACGCTCAGATTTGCCGTCGGTGCCACGCTTCCGGAGAGGACGAGGGTCGCGGAATCGGCGGCGTGCGCTGCCGGGCCCAATCCGATCGCCATGGCAATCGCCGTCAGTACAGCCGAACGCTCACGAATGCTGCCCATCCCGCCCCCAGGAGGTTAGACTTACCTGATCTTCCGTTCGGGTTCCAGGCTGCGGTTTGGTTAACGGCCAGGAACAAAAAGGGTTCGAGGCCTCCCCCATGACCAATGTCGTTGCCCATCGCAAAGCGTCCAGCGTTCCAACCCGCGCCGAGTTGATCGATCGTGCCCGAGCGTTGGTTCCGATGTTGCGGGCCGATGCCATCGCAACAGAGCGTCGCCGGACGTTGTCGACCGAGGTCATCAATGCGCTGTTTGCCGCCGGTCTTTTCCGCGTGTTCCAGCCGGCGCGCTACGGCGGCTGGCAGATGGAATGGGGTACGCAGTACGACCTCGGGCGTGTGATCGCGCGCGGTTGCCCGTCGACCGCATGGATCGTCTGCGTCGTTGGCACCCATGCCGGCTACGTCGCGCGCTTTCCCATGGAAGCACAGGACGAGGTCTGGGGTGACGACCATGATGTGTTGATTGCCACCGGATCGGTGCAACGACCCGGCGCATCGGTGAAACGTGTGGCGGGCGGTTTTGTCCTCAACGGAAGTTGGGGGTTTGCCTCGGGTGTCGATCACGCGAAGTGGGGGATGGCGGCGGGCCGGATCGAGGGCGAGCCGGAGCCGCGTCAGTTCCTTTTCCCACGCAAAGACTTCGTCGTCAGCGATACCTGGCACGTGGCCGGCATGAAAGGCACGGGCACGAAGGACATTGAACTCCACGAAACCTTCGTTCCCGATCATCGGGCGCTCCTGACCGGCGTCTTCAATGGCGCCAATCCACCCGGCGGCGCCGTTCACGATCACTATTTGTATCGGGTCGAGTTTCGGCCGTTCTCGGGCTCCGGCTTGCTCGGCCCGATCATGGGAGCGGCCGAAGCGGCCTACGAAGAGTACGTTGCGATGACGCGCGTGAAGCAGGGAGCGATCTTCAAGGACAAGGTCGCCGACAATCCCGCGGTTCAGATGCGCGTGGCCGAGTCCGCGGCGGAGTTGGCGGCGGCTCGCGCCTTGGCCGATCAGACCTACGATCTCCTCAACGCGCGCGGCAAGGCGGGCCAGTCGTTCAGCGATGAAGATCGCGTCATGGTCATGCGCGATCGGGCGTTCGTCATGAAGCTCTGTCTGCAGTCGGCGGAACGCCTCGTGCGGATGATGGGGGCGCTCGGTCTGCACGACGACAACCCGGTGCAACGCTGTTTTCGTGATCTGCACGCCATGGCCGCCCAGATCGGCGTGAACTGGGACGTCAACATGGCGCCTTACGGCAAATGGGCGCTTGGCATTCCGCTGGCGCCCACCTGGGGCGCCGTGCAGCGGCCGTCAGCCACTCCAAAGTAGCGTCTGTCACGAGTAAACTGGCGAACCTGCTTCAACGAGGGACCTATGGACGCACCATTTCGCTGGCAGCGACGAGAAGAGCTGCCCTTCACGAAAGAGAATTTTGCGGCCCTGCTGGACAACGAAATTCCCGCCCTCCGGATCAGAGGATTTGCGAGTCAGGCAGAATGCAAACAGTTCATCGGAGCGATGGACGGGGCCAACATGCAGTACTACCGCCTGGCCCCGGTGGGCTACATCGGCACGGCACAGGTCGAATATCGCTGGGGCAAGAGCAAGGCCGACTATTTCGAGGCCTGCGCCCGGGCCTGGAAAGACTGGCACTACGTCGTCGATCGTTCGTGGAACCCGCTCGAACGCATGATGAAAATGGTGGCCGACCTGACCGGAAAGCCAACGCGTGTCGCCGACGAGCCCGAGGGTCGCTGTTTCGCCGGTATCATTCGCAAGGCGAGCAAGGGGACGGGTCGCCACGTCGACTATGCCCCGATGAACACCCCGGGGTGGAACATCGCGCGGATCGACCAGCAGCTTGGGTGGAACCTCTTCTTCGAGGCGCCGCTCGTCGGGGGCGAGACCACGATTTGGAACAAGCCTTGGAACGTCAAAGCCGAGGCGGGCAAGGAACCACCGATGAGTTATGGACTCGGCAACGACGCCATCAGCGGTGCAGAAAGCTGGACCTACAAGGCGGTCGACGGCGATGTTGTCATCTTCAACACGCGTAACCCACACGAGATCTCAGGTGGTAAGGACGGCCGCGAGCGTCTTCAGATCGGTTCGTTCATCGGGCGGATGCCGGATCGATCATTCGTTTTCTGGTCCTAGAGGCAGGGGGCGCCTCGGGTTCTACGACGCTCATGCCACGGGCGTTGGAGGGAAAAATGCTGCTGAATCTGCCGCGCGCGCGCGAAATCATGACCAAACATCGCTTGGATGGTTTGGTCGCGAGCCACCGGGTCAACGTCTACTACCTGACCGACTTCTGGGGCGCGCTGATGCGGATCGATCGCGCCTTCTCGAACTTCGCCGTACTGCCGCGGGCCGAGCGGGCCCCAGCCGCTTTGGTCACCGCGATGGCCGAGCTGCACGCGTTGGCAGAGCACCGCACGTGGGTGCCCAATGTGATTGCCTATGCACGGAACCCCGAGGTCGGGACTGAAGACGCGCCACCTGAGCTCTACCCGACCCGAGCCGGCGCGCCACTCACCGATCAGGAGCGAGCGTGGAACACATTGATTGCTGGCCAACAGGGGAAGTTTCAACCGACGCCGCTGCTCGCCCTCAAGCGAGCCCTGACGGACGCCGGACTCTCGCGCGGCCGTATCGGGTGTGACGATCTCAGGGTCTTGCAGTGGCTTCGCGATCTCGGGCTGCCGGGGATCGAGCCGGTCGATGCGACCAATATCTTCCGAGAGATTCGCGTGATCAAGACGAAGGCCGAGGTCGCATTGCTCCGACGCGCGGCCGTCGCGAATGCCAACGCCTGCGACCGAGCGACACGGGCCGCCCATGATGGGGCGACGCTCGAAGAAATCGAGACGGTGTTCAATATCGAGTGGGCAAAGCAGGGTGGACGCGGCATCTATATCCTACTCGGGTCGGCCGGGGGCATGCGCTACGGCCGGGTCAGGCGGGGTGATCCGTTCATGGTCGACGCCCTGGGGGAGTTCGCCCACTACCACGGCGACATCGGCCGGACCGCGATTGTCGGACCGCCATCGGGCGACTTTTCAAGGAGTTTTCGCGCCATCAAGGCAGGCTGGGAGGCGGCGCGCGACGCCGCCAAACCAGGAGCCCGTGTCGCCGACCTGATCGATCTCGCCGTCGGGGTCGTACACAAATCTGGTTTTCCTCAGTTTCATCGCGCGGTCGTTCACTCGATCGGCCTCGAACACACGGACAATCCAGCGTCGCACGGCCTCGAGACACCATCGGGGGACATGGTGCTTGCCGAGGACATGGTGATCTCCTTCGACATGCCGCACCACGAGTTGGGCTGGGCGCACATGCATCTGGAGGACACACTCCACATCACGGGCAGCGGCAACGTCCCCCTGACGCAGCTTCCCCTCGACCTGACGGAGTTGGCGTGAGCCGTGTTTCCTCGGCCGAGGTACGCAAGCGTGTCGGCCACCCGATCATCGATGGCGACGGCCATTTCTTCGAGTAGGGGTAGGACCATGCGCTGTGATCGATCCCGAGGGCGACGAGCCGGCTCCGAGTGACGAATTTGCGGCCCGCCACGTCGATTCCAAAGAGGCGCTGGCGGCGTGCTTCGTCCCGATCTCCTACTTCGTGTGCGAAGCGGGTGACCGCGTGACCGCGGTGGCGTACAGCCGGTTACACGCGGGTGGCGTGGCTACTGCGTGACCCTTCCGGCGATCGATGATCGGGCGCCTATCGCCCGGGCCGACTTGCGCGCGATCTTCGCGACGACGATCTGCACCGGCGCGGGTCAGACCTTTTATTTCGCGATCCTGCCGCCGCTCGGCCGCGAAGTGCAGCTAACCGAGCTGCAAATCGGGTCGATCACCGCAATCGCGTCGCTCATCTACACCTTCACCAGCCCATTGTGGGGTCGGGCGAGTGACCACTGGGGCCGGCGGCGCGTCTTTCTCTTTGGCGTGCTGTGTTACGCCATCCTGAACACGGTCTTCGGTGTGGTGGCCGGGGCAGGCTTGGCTGGGTACCTCATTGGCGGTGCGGCTTTCGTGGCCCTTACGTCTGTTCGCGTCATGTTTGCCATCACGGCGGGCGCGTCGACGCCGGCCGCGCAGGCCTATATCGCCGATTCGACCTCGGAATTGCGTCGCACCCAGGCGATCGGCCTGTTGGGGGCGGCCTTGGGCATTGGCACGATCGCGGGTCCGGGCGCGGCGGCCTTGCTCGCGAGTTACGGGTTGGTGACGCCGATCTTCGTCATTTCGGGATGCGTGTTCCTGGCCTGGCTGGCCGCGGCCAAGTTCGTGCGGCGACTGCCGGAGGAGGGGCGCCGGGGGATGGGGAGGCGCCTGGTTCACGTGCCCAAGCGCGTCCTCCCGCTGCTGTTCGTCGGGGCCTGTGTGTTTTCGACCGTGGCAGCGATCCAGCAAGCCACCGGGTTTCGCGTGCAGGACACGCAAGGCTTGGGGCCAGAGGAAACGGCGCGCATGGCCGGTGCCGCCCTGGTTGGTTCCGCGATTGCCGTGGTGTTCGCCCAGGCGGTGCTCATTCAGTGGCTGCGATGGCCGCCCAAACGCCTGCTGCTGGTAGGGGGCGTGATCGGCGTGCTCGGGGCGGTTATCCTGACGCTGAGCGCGAGTTATACGCTCATTGTGCTCGGCGTCACGTTGATGGGGTTGTCTTTCGGCTTCACAAACCCCGCCTACACCGCCGGATTGACTCTCAACGCCACGGCATCCGAGCAGGGCAGCGTTGCGGGCTTGAACGGCATGGTCCAGGGCGTGGGCTGGGTGGTGGGTCCGCTGCTCAGCGGCGGGCTCTATCAGGTATCGCCGATCGCGCCATTCATCGGCTGCGCCGTGCTCATGGCGCTGGCGATCGCGGGCACGCTCGCTGTTCGGATCGGATCGCCGCGAACGTAAGTCCGAGATCGCCTCTCAACTAGAGCGTTCGGGCGAGGCGGTTGGCGTCGTGGGTGGCGCCCCAGATGCCGCGCGGCGCGATGCAATCGCCTACCGCCAACGCGTCTTCGGGGATTTCGCGGGGCAAGGTCCCCGTCGAAAGCACAATCGAATCGAACGGTCCTAGCGCGGTGCCGTTGGTGAGGATGGCGCGGGAGCCGTCGACCGAGGCTACCAGTTTGCCGCTCTCGACAATGATGCCCGAGGCCTTGATCCGCGCTTGGACGTCGCCCTCCTCGAAGGAGTAGACAAGCTCTGGACCACCGAGAGTCGCTTCGCTGGTCACCACCGTGACGGACCGCACGTTCGGGCGGGCCACGAGGGTCTCGGCGAGCGAAATCGCCGGCCATCCGCCTTCCTCATCGATGATTAACACGCGGCCTGAAACCTTGGCTTGGCCGCTGATCACGTCGCGGCCGTGTGGGAGTGTCTCTGCACCAGGGATGCCGTCCACTAGATGCGGCCGGATACGCCAAATGGCTGTTGCGGCAGGGATCGCACCGACCGCCCAAACGACCTGATCGGCGTCGAGGCGTGTATCGGGCTTGATCGCGTGTTTGAGGTTCACGCGAACCTGCAGGCGTTGCAGTTCGCGCTCCCACCATGCGATAGCGGGGAGCATTTCGCTTCGGTTCGGGGCCTCCGCTGCGAGGCGCATCTGCCCCCCCAATCGGGCGCTCGCCTCGTAGAGTGTTACGCGGTGGCCGCGCAGGGCCGCGGCCCGCGCCACTTCGAGACCGGCCGGCCCGCCGCCGACGACGGCAATGCGTTTTGGTTGCCGGCTCGGTGAGAGATCGCCCAATTCGAACTCACGGCCCGCGGCAGGATTGATGTTGCAACTCCCGGGGAGGCCCCGGGTGACGAAGCCGATGCACGCCTGGTTGCAGGTCATACATGGGCGGATTTCGTCCTCCCGATCCTCGACCAATTTCCTGATCCACTCCGGCTCCGCGATCCATGTCCGGGCCATGGCGACCAGATCGGACTTGCCCCCGGCGATGATCGCCTCGGCCTCCGCGGCGGTGCGGATGCGGCCGGCGACCGTTACAGGGACTTTCAGGGCGCGTTTGAAGATCGCCGCCTGATCTGCGAGCTGCGGCCGCGGCTTGGTCATGGGCGGAATGGTTTCCGGCATCGACCAGTGCGATCCGGTGATCAGGCTCACGTAGTCGACGAGCCCGCGCTGAACGAGCCATTCCATGGCAGCCAACGATTGTTCGATGCCGTAATCATTGGGGTCCGTCGGCACCAGATGGGCGATCGAGGTACGCACGCCGACAGCGATCGCATCGCCGGCCGCTTTGCGTACGGATTCCAAGGCCTCTGCCACCGCCCGCATTCGGTTGTCCAGCGACCCACCGTATTCGTCGGTGCGCCGATTGAGCGTGGGCGACATGAACGAACCGAGGAGATAGTCGGTGGATGTCTGGATCTCGATGACATCGATCCCGGCCGACCGACATCGTCCGGCGGCCGAGCCATAACCAGCGACGATGTCCTTGATCTCCCGACGGGTCAGTGGCTTCGGAACCTCGCGAACGCGGAAGCTCGGGATCGGGGACGGAGCGACGGCGTAGTGTCCAGCCCGGTGGGGCACGTTGTGCCCGCCATGCCAAAGGATGATCGACAAGCGTGTACCCGCGTCGTGGACTTCTCGGGCGAGGCGCGCCAGCGAAGGAATGGCCTCGTCCCGATGGGTCTCGACTTGGCTCGTGCCGTTGACTGTGCTCGGGTGCATCGGCGCCGATTCGATGCCGACCAAGCCGGCCCCACCGCGCGCCCGTGCGGCCAAATAGGCGCGAAAGCGATCCGATATCCCCGGTCGGCCGTCCCCGTGGTGCATCGAGTGGCCGCTGATCACGGCACGGTTGTTGAGCGTCACCGGCCCCAGGCGAATCGGCGACAGAAGGTGCGGGTAGCGTTCACGTGACGACGGCATGGCTGGATCTCCCCTCGAGGGGGCAAGCCTATCGGGTGGCGCCCTCCCTGCCAATGTGCTGGCCCGCTTGGGCCTTGGGCGGGCCTCGGGCTAGGATGTCGCCTCCGGGGCCGACCATGATCGATCTGCTTGCCGCCATCGTTGTCGTTTTGACGAGCCTGCTGCTCGCCGTCGACGATCGCGCTTGGGCGGTCGCGGTCGGCGCCGTCCAGTTCGCGGTCTCTTTCGTTGCGATCTTCGCGGCAATCTTCTTCGTTGCCGGATCGCTCGGGTTCCTGGCCGGCCTGATCGTCGGCTGAGTGATGGCCGCCGCACCGCCTGGATACGGTCGCTACCCGAATCTGTTCGCGCCGGTAACGTTGGGTCCGGTGACTCTCAAGCATCGAGCCACGATGGCCGCTCACGGCATGCGCTTGGGCGATCACACGGGGACGATCAGCGCTCGCCACCGCGCTTATATGGTCGCCCGCGCGAAGGGCGGCGCGTCGCTGGTCAGCGCGTCGTCTCTGCCGGTTCACGAGAGCAGCCAGCGCTTCGCGGGTCTGCAGATTCGCGTGAGCAGCGATGACCTGATTCCTTCGTTGGCGCGATCGGCCGAGGCCATTCATCGTGCGGATGCGAAATTCGGGATCACGCTCTGGCATGCGGGATACAACGTGTCGCCGCTGGCAGGCGGGGTGACCGTCGCTCCATCGGCGGTTCCCAATTCTCGGGGCGAGGTGCCGCGCGCGCTATCGTTGGCGGATATCCGGGAACTGATCGGGTGTTACCGCGATGTCGCACGCCGCTGCCGCCAGGCGGGGGTGGACGTCCTGGAAGTTCAGACCGCAAGTGACTATCTGCTCGGGTCGTTTCTGTCGCCGTTGATCAATCGGCGCACCGATGCCTACGGCGGATCGCCCGAGAATCGTCTGCGGATCGTCGCGGAAATTCTGGCGGTCGTCCGCGAGGCGGCCGGTCCGGGGATCGCTGTTGGTGTTCGGACGGCCGTCGCGCACTACACGCCCGGGGCGGACAACGACTATGGGGTCGACGATTCGGTGGCCGCCATGGCGGCGTTGGCGAAGGCGGGCTTGGTCGACTATGTGAGTCTGTCGGCGGGCACCTACCGGGCGTCTGGCTATACCATGCCCTCGATGGCCCGGCCGCGGATGGAGTTGACGCAGGTCAGTCGGCGGTTTCGCGAGGTGAGTGGCGTCCCCGTAATCGTCGCGGGCCGGATTCGCACGGCGGCCGAGGCCGATGGGATCATCGCGGAAGGGTTGGCTGACGTCGTGGCGATGGCCCGGACCTGGGTTGCCGATGCCGCCTGGGCCGCCAAGTATGCCGAGGGACGCGACGACGAGGTCCGTCCATGCATGTCGTGCAATCAGGCTTGCGCTGGCTTCTTGAATCGTGGCCTGAGATCTGGCTGCGTGCTCGATCCGAGGTCAGGACGCGAGATCGAGTTCCCGAGGTTGTCACGGATCAAAACTCGAACGGCTCTGGCCGTCGTGGGTGGTGGTCCGGCCGGGTTGGAAGCGGCTCGGTTGGCGGCGATGCGCGGGTTTCGGGTGACGCTCCACGAGGCTGGGCCGGCCCTGGGCGGGCAACTGCGCTTGGCGGCAAACGCACCATTTCGGGGCGAGATGCTGGCACCGATTGCCTGGTGGCAGCAGGAGTTGACGCGTTTGGGGGTCGAGGTCCGTTTGTCTTCGGCCGTGCATGATCCCCGATCGCTCGATGCCGGAACGATCGTCTGGGCGACCGGGGCAACGCCAGCGTGGACCGCGGTCTGGCGCCTACGGCCGCAATTGTTCGACGGAATTCCCGGGGCCGAGGGTTTGGCCCACGGCCGGACGGTCATGGCGGGGGAGGCCAAGGTCGGCGGCCGGGTCTTGGTCATCGACGAGGAGGGAGGGTGGCCAGCCGTATCGTTGGTTGAGGCCATCGCGGCGCAGAGCAACGTGACGTCGTTGACCGTCGCGTGCGCCGAGCGGCAACTCGGGGAGGCAGAGCTTCAGTGGACGCGCGAAGCAGGTGAGGCGGGGGAACGCCTGAAGTCTCGTGGCGTCGCCGTACTGGCCGGCTCGCTCGTGTCGCGGGTCGATGGACGATCGGTCGAATTCACCGACGGTCGACGTCTCGGCCCGTTCGATGCCATCGTGCTCAGCACCGGAACTGTCTCGCGTCCAATTCCGGAGGGCGTGCGAGGAATTGGCGACTGCGTGGCCCCCCGCGGTCTCTGGGCGGCGACGACCGAGGCTTTGGAACTGGTGGCCGCGCTCTGATCGATCAGGCGATGCCTGGCGGGTTCGCGGCGACGCGCACGACACGCTTTCCCAAGTTGCCGCCACCGAACAGGTCGACCAGCGCGGTGGGTGCGTTTTCGAGGCCTTCGACGATGTCCTCGCGGTAGCGCAACTTTTCTTCCTTGATCCAAGCCGCAAGCTGGCGGATACCGGAGTCGAACTCCCGGTGATAGTCGTGCACGATGAAGTAAGACATTGTGTCGCGCTGCGGCCAGGTCCAGGCTTTTCCTGCCCCGGTGACCTCGCCGTAATGCTCGGTGACGCCGACGAGCGTGACACGGGCTCCCGAGTTGAGCGTCCGCGACACCGCCGCCGCTATCGAGCCCCCGACGTTGTCGTAGTACATGTCGACGCCCTTGGGGGCGATGCGCCGGATCGCGGCGCTGAGGTCGTTGGTCGTGCGATAGTTGATCGCGTCGTCGTAGCCGAAGTCCCGTACGATGGTGTGGCACTTGGCATCGGTGCTGGTGAGGCCGATCACACGCGCGCCATGGATCTTGGCAATCTGCCCGGCGATCAGGCCGACGTTGCCGGCAGCACTCGAAACGACGATCGTCTCGCCAGCCTGCGGTTTCAATTCGCGCAGCACCGAAAAGTAGGCGGTGAGGCCGCCGGTGCCCAAGACGCCCAACGCGGTCGAGATCGGGCCGAGGCTGGGATCGATTCGGCGCGTGCCGTAGGGATTGTTGACGTAGTGCCCGCGGCCATCGGCAATGGCATGGCTCTGCCAACCGAAGAGGTCGACGACGATATCCCCCACCTCGAACGCGTCGTTCTTCGACAACACGACCTCGCCGACCGCCATGCCGAACATGGTGCCGAACAGCGGCACCTGTTCGACGTTGCGTGGCATGTTGTTCATCAACAGACGCTGTTTCGGGTCGATCGAAAGCCAAAGCACCCGGACCAGGAACTTGCCGGGTGGCGGCAGCGGAACGGTGTCTTCGACGTAGACAAAGTCCTCGACCTTGACCGGGCCAAGCGGGTGGCGGGCCAGCAGCCATCGGCGATGGACATCGGCGACCTTGAGATCGGCCTCGGTCACCATGATCTCGGAAATGGCCTTGGTCATGGCCTTACCGACCTTCCTGTCGTCCTAGCGACGTTCTCTGTGACGCTGCTATTTCGTGGCGACGACCAAGTGCCACTCGGCCCCGTAGCCGTGTGTCTTCTTGTAGACGCCGACGGCCGCCGCGCTCGGGATCTTCAGCTCGCGCACATTCCGGGGGGCGAAGCCCGCCGCGACGGCGACCTTCGACAGACTGGTGTCGCGAAGGGTCGAGCGAAACGGTTCGGCGTTGAAGTGGGTCGTCCAGTCGCGCCACCACTGATCATAGGGGTCGGGATGGAACTGGTTCGACTCGGGCACGTCCGAATGAATCATGAGCCCGCCCGGCGCGAGCAAGCGGTGACACTCTTTCATGACATTTCGCACGGCCGCGGCCGAGGTCTCGTGGAAGAACAGATGCGAGACGATGAGATCGAACGAGCCCGACGAAAGGTTCGTCCGCTCGGCGTTCTGCTGTGAAAAATGGATAGTCTTCCCAAGGCTTTTTGCCCGCGCATCGGCATATCGCATCATGCCCTCGCTGACGTCGATCGCATCGATCCGGGCCTTGGGAAAGGCATCGGCGAACGGCAGGGTCGAGGCGCCGATCGAGGCCCCGAGATCGAGGATCCGTCGCGGTGCGAACCGGCGATGGTGCTCGCGCAGGAACGCGACCGTCGAGTCGCCTGGATCAGATCCCAACGGACCCAATCCACCGACCGAGTAGTGATAGGCCGAGAGGTCGTAGAGCGCGCCGGCGTAGACGTCGTCCTGGCCGAGAACCAAGCCGTATCCACCGGGCTGGTTGTGGATGTCGACGGCCGCGATGTAGCG
Source organism: Alphaproteobacteria bacterium (assembly GCA_016869765.1). Classification (GTDB taxonomy): domain Bacteria; phylum Pseudomonadota; class Alphaproteobacteria; order SHVP01; family SHVP01; genus SHVP01. The sequence continues at coordinate 27,793 of VGES01000023.1, read as the reverse complement.
AGGCACGGGATCACCAGAAATTTGCAGCGACCCGAAACTCTTGCGTTTCCGGCGGAGGCGCTGGGCTTGGGCGACCAAGCGCGGACGCTCGCGAAAGGCGGGCTCGGTCAAAGCTTCCCACATCATCTCCTGTCCGGAGCGGTTGAGCGACGACCACATTTGCCAAAAGGCATCGCCTTGCATGGCCGTCGCAATCTCGCGCCGGCTCCGCGGGGGCTGGCCCGTCTTCCGTTGGTACGAGGGTTTGGCCCGACGGTCGAACACCTCACGATTGCCGGGACCGAGCCGCGTCAGTACGTCGACCTTGTAGCTCCGGACAAAGTCCTGGCGGGCGCGCTCGTCGTGGAGGGCGACGGGGAGCATGGCGTGCGGAAACTGGTGTTGCATGACGACTATCCTTTTCCCCTCGCGTCCGGTTCGTCAAGCGCTTCACGACTGGCGAAGGCATAGCCGCGGGCGTCCGACTTGGCGGCGTACATGGCGGCGTCGGCGCGTTCGAGGAGTTCTCGACCCTGGGTACCGTCGGCCGGGCATAGAGCGATGCCGATGCTGACGCCAACGGTCACCTCGAGGCCGTCGACGGAAATTGGGCGAGCGACCTCGACCAGGATTCGCTGCACGGGGATGAGCACATCGTGGCGTGTCGCAATATCGGGAAGCGCTGCGACAAATTCGTCCCCACCGAGCCGCCCAATGAGGTCGTTTTCGCGCAGGGCCCGTCGTAGTCGCTCGGTCACGGCCTTCAGGACGACGTCGCCCGAGGCATGCCCATGCTGATCATTGACCACCTTGAAGTGATCGAGATCGAGCAGCAACACGGCAATCCCCGCGTTCGACGGGTCGGAAAGAAGGCTTTCGAGGCGCGCCAAGAACGCCGCACGATTGATCACGCCGGTCAGGCCATCAAGCTCGGCCTGACGGCGAAACAGCAGTTCGGAGCGTTTTCGGTCCGTAATGTCCGTGTAAGTGATTACGAGGCCGCCGCCGGGTCGAGCGTTACGACGGACGTCGATGAAGCGTCCATCGGTCAGGGGGAGTTCGAGGCGATCACCGGCCCGCGGCGTCGTAATCCTGTCGTGTAGACTTTCATCCAGGCCGCGTCGGCCGAGAAGGCCGGCTTCCGACAACCGCGCCGTGATGGATGAAAACGGCTTGCCGACTTCCATGAACGACGGGTCGAGTGCGAACACCTCGAGGAACCGCGGACTCCATGTGACGACGCGCTGATCCTGATCGATGACCAGCAGGGCCTGATCCATGTTGGCCAGAGCGGCCGTCAGGTTCGTCGTTGCGCGATCGCGCTCTTGGGTCAGGGCCTGCACTTGGTGCTGCGCCAGGAATCGTCGCCGCGATGCGATCTTGACCTCGCGCGAATTGAAGATCGCAAATGCCCCGGCGGCTGCGAGAACAAGCGAGAACTCGATTTTCGTTCCCGACGGGTCGGCCACCGCTTGAATCCCGACGGCAGCCAAGAACGCCAGGGTCGCCGTCAATGCCAGGGGATAACGCTGGGGTACGAGCAGCAGTAGGGCGAGGACCGCGATCAGCACCGCCGGGGATTGCGCCTCGCCGTCGGTCAACAAGGCCGGCAGCAACCAGGCAGCCACGGCCGCCAGCGTGGCGGCCAGGATGCCCACGTCCAACGCGCCCGATCTCGTTGGCCTTCGGCATTCCAAGAAGATCACGGCCAAGGCCACCAAAGCGACGGCACGAAGCGCCAAGCCGCTTGGCGTGTCCCCAAAGCGCTGCAGTCCCGAAACATGGGCGAGAAGTCCGAGCAGGATCAGTGCAGACGCCAGTAAGACGACCCGGCGAACGCGGCGTCGATAGGCCGGCCAGGTTGCGGCCTGGAAGGCGGCTTCCAGGGCCTCGTCCCGAAAGGTGTAGTGAATCGCTCGCAGGTCGGGCGCGGGCTCAGCGCGACGACCGTCCGGCAGAGGTTCCTGTCGCACACCGCCGCCGGACATGTCCGAGGTCTAAGGCTGCTTCCGAAGGAATTTGACGAACTCAGCGGCGCCCGTAGCCGGGGCGTCGGGGAGATCGCAAATCGTCGCCTTGGGGAGGACGTTGGCAGCCATCGAACGGCAATGGTGGAACAGGTCGGTTCCGGCTGACGCGAGCATGACGGGGAGGTGTAGCTCGGTCAACCGCCGCCGCATGCCATACCGAAAAGCGGCTCGCCACGCGGGTTCATACGACCGCGGATGCTTCATCACCTCCGTAACTTGGCGCTGGAGCCAAGGGGGCTGGACCATCGGCGGGTTGGTTCGGGCCGCCGATTCGATGCGCCGGAACCAGGGCCACCAAAGTTGCTGGTCGCGGAGATGATGCCAAACGGCCGTCAAATGGCTTCCATCCCAGCGGGGGGAGGCGTCGAAGGCGTACACCGTCGCCAATTCTTCGTCCTCGCGCTCATGCAAGGTCATGGGCTCGTGAAGAATCAGGCTTTGGGCGCAAGCCTCGTCGGCAAGGGCGAGCGCCACGGCAACGGTGGCCCCGGTGCCCCGACCATAGAGGTGGTAGCGCTTCAACCCGAGATCGGACAGGACCGCCGACACGGTACCGGCGTACGATTCGATCGCGTGTTCCCCAAGCATGTCAGAGTCGCCGTGGCCCGGGAGGTCGATCGCCAGGACGGGCCATTGCGCGCCGACTTCCTGCAGAAGCTCCGTGAGCAGTGCGCTGGAGCCAGGGACCGCATGCAATACGACGAGGGGCTTGCGCGATCCTCCCACATCCCCGGCGGATCGGATGCGCAGTTGGCGACCGGAGAGCGTGACGTAACCGTCATCGAGGCGTCCGGTGATCGAGGTTGGTTTCGGCGCCAGGGGCGGCTCGCCCCGCGCGGGGGTCGTTCGCAACAACTCGACCTCACGGACGGTTGCCTCGCGCTTGTCGGAGGGAACGCGCTCGATCCAGGTCCCCTTGGGCAACTTGTCGAGCATCGGGTAAAGGGTGTCGCTCTTGCGCGACGTGAAGCACGCGGGAACCTTGAGGGAATCGACCGCCTTCAGCCCGTCGTGTCGGAAGGCCGCGGCGTAGCCAACGCGGTAACCATCGCCCGCTTGCATGATCTCGACACAGCCACGATGCAGGAAGTCGAGACCGGGGACGTCCTGGGTGGCGCGGTTGGCGATCGTGTGCTGGTGGAACGGCCAGAAGACATGCTGGTCGCGATAGCGGAACCACAACCACATCAAGTGGCCGGCATCCCACTCGGGCACGAAAGGCTTCAAGTAGCGGGCGAGGTAGTCCTGCCCCTCGGTCGGCGAGAACGCGGGGTAGCTGTCCAATAGGACGAACGAGGTGCGTTCGGGGTGGCGCCGGCCGAACTCGACGGCGATCGAGGCGCCGGTGTGGCGGCCGTAGACCGCGCAGTGCCGGATCCCGAGGGCCTCGAGCGTCTCGTCGAGCGCATCGGCGAAATCCTCGATCTCGGGTTTCTCGAGCGGTAGTGGATCGGAGAGGCCGTAGCCGGGACTATCGAAGCCGAGCGCCGTGAAGTGCTTGGCGAAGGCGCGGATCTGCATGGTGAAGACCGCGCTCGAGCACGGCGAGGCATGGAGCAGGACCACTGCAGGCCCCGAACCAGCGCGCCGGTAATGGACGCGGCGCTTCCCGACCGTGACGAAGTGACGACGGATGTCGGACATGTGGGTCTCCTTTTTCCGGTTTCTTGTTTGCTTTCGTCGGGACGGTCACCCTGGAGACCCACCGTCCCGACGAATACGTGCGCTATTTCTCTCCGATCAGTATGTAGCCAGCGCCTCCGATGACGTTGATCTGCTGGCCTTTGGTCGGGCCTTCGTGACTGTAGCCGTTTCGCACCCGCTTCGCGTTCCATCCGGCCGCCACCGCCCATTTGGTGAGGTCGGTCGCGCGCAGGGTCGTGATGAACGGTTCTGCGTTGTAATGGGTGTCCCAGTCGGGGACGACACGACCGAGGGGGTCCAGGTCACGAAACGGTGTGCCATCGTTGTGGGCCATGAGGCCGCCCGGCTTCAGGATGCGCAACGTCTCGCGCAGGATGCTGTGCATCGCCTTGACCGAGGTTTCGTGGATCATGGCGTGGCTGCAGACGATGTCGAAATGGTTGTCCGGGAAACGGGTTTTCTCGGCATCTTGCTGCGCGAAGTGAACCCGACGACCGAGGGCTTCGGCCCGTGCGTGGGCATATCGCAGCACCGGGGCGCCGACGTCGATGGCGTAGACTTCGGCGTCCGGAAACTCATCGACCCAACCCAGGGTCGACTGGCCGGTCGTGCAGCCCATTTCGAGGATTCGTTTCGGCTTCAACGTCGGGTAGTTGCGCTTGACCCACCGGGCGGTGTCGCGCCCCAGCCCATCCTGGATCGGCCCGAGGGCACCGGCCGAGTTCATATACGTGGTGCGTTCGTACTCGGCGCCAGCGAACACGTCGTCCTCGGTCAGGTCGGTGTGATATCCGCCCGGCTTGATGTGAATCTCGATCTCGGTGTTGTAGCGCGGCGCGCGGATCGAAGGGTCGAGGGACAGCGAACCGAGCTTGCGATTGGAATCCCGCAACCGGCGTGCGCGGTCGATCAGCTCAGGCAACTGCCGTTCGACGGCCGGCCCGACCACGTCGGTGTGCATCTCGCGACCGATGCGACGCAGGCTCGACCACATCTGGCCGTAGGAATCGGCGAGGATCCGTTTGCGCTGACCAATGACTTGGTCGAGCGAGGCGGGGGTCCCCGGAGGATCACACAGGTGCCCCAATCCCGCGTGCAGAGTCGTGTTCACGTCCCGCATGAAGTTCGAGACGAAGGACTGACGAGCGACGTCGTCGTGGTCCATCTTCGCCATCATGGCGTGCTGGTGTTGGCCGGCTAGCGTTCCTAAGCGCATTCGCGTCTCCCTGTTCGACACGGTCGTGACGAAAAGTATAGGGGAGGGGCGTGCCGGGACGCCATGGTGTCGCGACAACCTGTCATGACATCAGAAGAAAAAGGCCGCGCCCAAGCAGGGCGCGACCCTAGAACCTAGTCCGCGGGGCTGTTAGCGACCGACTTCGAGTTCGTCGTAGGGAACCCACAAGTTCACGTGCTTGAAGTTCCGGATCTTGGGGTTGAATCCCATGATTTCATCGAACTCGACGAGGAAGAGGATCGGGGCGTTCTTGGCATTCATCTCGAGAAGTTCGCCCAGCATCTTCTTGCGTTTCTCTGCGTCGAACTCTCCCTGCACAGCGGTGATCAACTTCATCTCATCCTGATTGCAATAGTAAGGGGCTTGGCGGTTACCCTTTAGGCACGACGAGAAGGTATCGAACGCTCGCAGGGCATCCATCGTCGCCGTCAGGTCATGCCCGATACCGAAAGCGTCCCAGGCCCAATCTCCGGCGATCCATGGCCGCTGCCAGTCGGCGAAGGTCTGAGAGATCAGTTTGGTGCGAATGCCCACTTTGTTGAGGTCTTGCACCGCCGATTGATAGACGAGCGCAATCGTCGCATCCGTCGTGATGGCCCGAATCTCGAGGTCGAAGCCGTTGGCAAATCCCGCCTCGGTCAACAGCCGCTTGGCCCGATCGGGGTCGTGGGCGTAGGGCTTCACCGCCTCGTTGTAACCGTACGTCTTCGATGTCGCCGCCTGGCTCGCTGGCCGGCCGGCGCCGCGGAAGATATTCTTGACGATCGTGTCCTTGTCCACCGCGTAGTTGACGGCCTGCCGGACGCGAACATCCTTAAACGGTCCTTCGGTAGTCTCCGACGGGCCGCCAGCCACCTTCTTGCGCACAGAGACGAGGGTGATGCCGAGAGTCCGCGTCGCCGGTCGTGTAAAGGTCTTCATCCCCGACGCGTTGGCCTGATCGATCGCGTCCCGTGACAGAGCAACGTCGAGATCGATTTGTCCCGAGACCAGCGCCTGCGCTCGGGCGGGGCCCTCGGGAAGTTCGATTACCTCGATGCGATCGACATTCTTGCGCGCCTTCCACGAGCCGGCAAACGGCGTCGCGATGGCACGGTCACGAGCGAACTCGACGACATAAGGACCGCTTCCGATCGGTTTCTGTGTAAAGCCTGCGACCCCTTGGTCAGCCCAAGCCTTCTTGGGCACGATCGAAAACGACTGCAAGTTGCGCGGCAGAATCGGGTTTGGCTGCGGCGTCTTGATCTCGACCGTCGTCTCATCGACCGCCCGGATCGAGGACACGAACTGACCGTACTGCTGGCCCTGCGACGTCGCCTTGCCTTCCGATGTGGTCATCCACTCGTAGGCCGCGACGACGGCCTCGGCGTTGAGCGCTTCGCCGTTGGAGAACTTGAGATTGGGGCGAAGCTTGAATTGCCAGGTGTCAGGCGCGGTGTTCTGCCAGCCGGTCGTTAGGAACGGCTTCACGTCCCCCGTCTCGTCGATCAGCGTCAGTTGCTCGTAAACCGCCGACCAAACGAAAACCGACGGCGTGCATATGCAACCCGAGTAAGGATTTCCTTTGCCTACCGCAAACTCACGCACGCCCACCCTCAGGGTTTCGGCTTGCGCCACCCCGATGACCATCGAACCCGCGAGCAACGTTGCGCCCGCCAACCTCGATACTTGTCCAAACGCACCCATCGCTAGGCCTCCCTGTTTTTCACCTGTAGCGAACGGCTCCATTGTCCGTGCTTTTCCGTGCCCGGGCAATGCAACAGCGGGTACAATGCGCACCGTCAACGGGACCGTGACAATGAATAGCCAAACCACGGAAGACGCAGTGGCTCGGCTTGAAGCCATCGAGGATATCCAGCAGTTGAAGGCCCGTTACTGCGTGGCATGCGATGCCCCGTTCGACGCCGAGGCAATCGCTCAGATGTTCACCGAAGATGGCATTTGGGAGACCGCCGACGGCAAGGTCCGTTGCCAGGGTCGCGACGCCATTCGTGCGTTCTTTCAGCCGGCCAAACCAGCGTTTATCGCGCACCTCGTGACCAATCCGATCATTACGATCGATGGCGATCGGGCACGCGGAAACTGGTGGGTGACCTGCCCGTCGACGCGGGTCGAGAACGGCGAGAAGGTCGCGTACTGGATCCTCGGCTATTACGACGATGTCTACGTCCGCCGTTCCGGGCGGTGGCTATTCGAGCGCGTCCGCACCGACATCAAGTTCTGGGCGCCACATCGCGAGGGCTGGGTCGCGGACATGGAACGGCGCGCTGGTTCGTCCTAGGTCGGTCTCTGGAGGGTCGTGCGGGCGCCAATAGCGACGACCAGTAGCGCCCCGAGTCGGATCGTTAGGCGGCCTTGCATGCGATCGAAACGTTGATTCATTTCCTGACGAAGTGCCGCGATCTCCCGATCCAACCTCGCCGCGCAAGGCCGCGATCTCGCGGTGCACTTCTTCTCGAAACGCGGCAATTTGCGCACCCACCCTGACGGTGGCGAGAGCCGACCGTTCGAGCCAAAAAAAGGGCCCGGTGGTTAGCCGGGCCCTGGATCGGCAATCATTGCCGAAGCACTACCGTTGCAACACCATCTCGTGCCAGTTGAACACGGTGTTGGCCTGCTTGAAGTTGCGCAGCTTGCTGGTATAGGCCACAGGTTCGCCACCCTCCGCCAGGAAGATGATCGGCGCATTCTCGGCGTTGATCTTCAAGAGATCCTGCAACAGCTTCTTGCGCTTGTCCTGATCGAACTCGGACAACGCCGCGTTGATCAAGGGGACTTCGGCCTCGTTGCAGTAGTAAGGCGACTCCTTCAGGCACGAGGCGTAGTCCTTGAACGATTGGCTCGCGTCCAAGGTCGAGGTCAGATCGGTGCCAAAGCCGAACATGTCGTAGGGCCAGTCGCCCGCCAGCCAATGCTTGAGCCATTCCGGGAACGGTTGGCTTTGGAATTTGACCCGCACACCGACGGCTTGCAGGTCCTGGACCCCCGACTGGTAGAGGAGATCGAACGTCGCATTGCCGGCCGACGCCCGCCCCTCGAGCTCGAAGCCGTTGGGGAAACCCGCCTCGCCCAGCATCTTCTTGGCGAGCGCCGGATCGTAAGCGTAGGGCTTGATGTCCGGGTTGAAGCCGAACGACGTGCGAGTCGCCATCTGACCGACGGCCGCGCCCGCGCCCTTGAAGATGTTCTGGACGATCGCGTCCTTGTTGATCGCGTGGTTGAGTGCGCGGCGAACGCGAACGTCCTTGAGCGGACCGCTGATCGGTTCGGCCTTGGACTGGGCATCCTTCTTCCGCATCGTCACCAGGGAAAGCCCGATGGTCCGAGGCGGGGCGCCGATATCGACCGAGAAGCCGGCACGACGCAGTTGATCGAGCGCGTCGATCGAGGTCTGGACGTCAATCTCGACCTGCCCACCCTGCAGCGCGGCGACGCGCGCCGGCGGCTCGGGGATTTCGATGTAGCGGATGCGATCGACGTTGCCCGTGATCTTGCGCCACGAGCCCGGATAGGCCTCGACCTCGCCTTCGCCCGGCTTGAAATAGACGATCTTGTAGGGGCCGGCGGTCGCGGGCGCTTTGGCAAATGCCGCCGGGCCCATGTCGGCCCAGGCCTTGGCCGGCGTGATCGCCACCGCACCCATGCGCTTGGGTGCGATCGGATTGGGCGTCACGGTCTTGATCTCGACCACCGTGTCGCTGATCACGTTGACCTCGCGCACGACGGTGACCATGTCGCGGCCGGTGACCGAAGCCTTGCCCGGGTCGGTCTTGACCAGCCAATCCATCGTTGCCTTGACGGCCTGGGCGTTGAGTTTCTCGCCGTTCGTGTACGTCACGTTCGGGCGAAGCGTGAACTGCCAGGTGTCCTTGTCGATGTTCTTCCACGACTCGGCCACGCCCGGCAGTGGATTGCCCTGCGCGTCCATCTCGACCATGTAGTCGAACATCGACGACCACATGAACACGTGCGGAATGCCACGACCGGTATAAGGATTACCTTCGCCCGGCGGCATGCCACGGACGGCGGCACGAATCGTTTCGGCGCTGGCGGTGGACGGCAGCGTCGTAGGTGCTAGCAATGCGGAAACGGCCACGGCTCCCAGGAGCTGGCCGACCCGGCGCGAAGCGCGGGTATACGTCATGGAAAAACCTCCCTAAGGTCTTGTTCCGGCGGGCATCCTGCGATGGGATGCGGACCCCGGCAAGGGCTTTCCCACGAGGTCACGAGGGCATGATCGATTTCTATCTGATCCGCACCGCCAACGGCCAGAAAGTGGCGATCGTCTTGGAGGAACTGGGCCTGGCTTACCGCGTGCACGAGCTCAAATCCGGCGACCCGTTCAAGGATTCCCCTGAATACCGGGCCATTCATCCGCAAGGGAAACTTCCCGCGATCGTCGATACCGAGGGGCCCGACGGCAAACCAATCACGGTGTTCCAAAGCCTGGCGATCGGCCTCTACCTGGCCGAGAAGACTGGTCGGCTCCTCCCCACCGACCCGCGAGCCCGAACCGAGGCCTATATCTATGCCGCAGTGACGGCCACCGACCTCACGCCGAACTTGGCGGTCCAATATTTCACCACTTTGCGGGCCAAGTCGGACGTCAGCGAGGCGACGGGGTTCGTCGTGTCGGAGGCCAAACGCGCCTTGCACGCAATTGATCTTCGGCTCGGGGCTGTTCCCTATTTGGCGGGGAGCGAGTTCAGCCTCGCCGACGCGCTCACCTTTCCCCTGATGGCCACCTCGGTGCAGCGCCTGCCCGACGGGTTCCGGCCCTACGCCAACATCGCGCGTTGGTTCGATCTGGTCGGGCAGCGCCCGGGCGTCAAACGGGGCATGGCGATCTCACGCTAAATCGGACGCGGCCTTAACTGGCGAAAAACGTCCGCAAGGTGTTGGCGACCTCGCGGGTTCGCACATCGAGAAAGTCGAACCCGTATTCCGGACAATCGAGAATCCTGCCACGACGCAGAAGCCCATCGGCGCGAAGCGTCATCTCGGCGCAATCGTCGTCCGGGCGTAGGATCAGTGTCGGCTGGTCGAGGTCGGGCATGCGTTCGGCAAGCGGGTAATCATAGACCGCGAAATGGCCCCAATGGGCCATCGGGCCGCCGCGTATGGCTTCGGCGAAGTTGCGCTCGATGATCTGGTCGCTCACGCGCGGGCCATAGAACGACAACGTTCGCCGCCAGCGACGTGTAAGGTGCGAACCATCTTCTTCGAGGAGTTCGGGGCCATTGCGGACGTGACGTTCGGCGATCTCCTCGCGGGTGAAAATCGGCGCTGAAATCATGACGACATGCGCCACCCCCGGACCGCGTTGCCGCGCGAGTTCCACCGCGATCACCGAACCGGTGTGATAGCCCATGACGTCGACGGTGCCGAGATCGAGCGCCCTGATCACGTGGTCGGCGACGGTGGCGTAGAACTCGATCGAGGGTCGCTCGGCCGGGGCCTCGGACTCGCCGAACCCTGGGGTATCGATCGCAACGACGACGCGGTCCCGCCCCATCTCGGGCAGCAGCGCCTCGTATACGCGAGACGACAGCGTGCTGATATGCAGGAGAATGAGCGGACGGGCGAGCGGCACCTCCGGCTGAGCCAGCCTCAAGTGCACGCGACCGAGCGGCGTCTCGACAAAAAGGCGTCGAACCGTGAGGGGTGGGGTGGCGACCCGCGGTAGACGCCAGGACGACGAGGGCGCCGGCAATCCGCTATCCAAGAACTCGCGGACCCAACCCGCGAATTGCGGGGCTCGGGTGTCGAGTCGCCAATGCGCCCATTCGGGAAGTTCGCGGTACCGGCCCTTCGCCCCGAGGCTTGCCTGCAGGCGTCGCGTCTGTGCCGTCAGGTCATCGTCCGGGTTGAGCACGAGGTGGGGCTGTGGGAGCTGGGGAACCTTCGTTTCCAGACGATAGTCATAGTTGGCGCGCGAGCCCCACCAGGCGCGAGGACCAGGTCGAAGTGTTTCGGCCAACGATTTTGACAACGATATCAGCGGTACGTCGGGTCGGCGAAACGGAAGCGCCCACTGCCAGCGCCGCTGCAGATGGCCGCCGTCGCGGGCGTAGTCAGGACGCAAGAACGCCGCGCGCTGGCGCGCCCGTTCTTCATCGTTTGGGACGGGCGCCCCGACCAGGAGTACGCGCCGAACCTGGCGCGGGCGCTGTAGCGCGAGTTCGACGGCCGTCTTCGTGCCGCCGTGATACCCGAGCACGTCGACCTGCGACAGACCAAGACCGTCGATCAGTTCGCCATGAGCCATCGCGATGTCTTGGATCGTGGTGGGTGCCGGCGGCGGATCGGATTCGCCATACCCCGGCGAATCGGGCGCGATCGCCAGGCGATCGCGCGCCAGATCGGCGAGCAGGGCCGCAAACATTCGCCCGGAGAAGCCGGTGGAATGAAGGCAGAGCAGAGGAACCCGGGTCTCCGCTGCCGGTCGATTGATGCGCAGGTGAGTCTGACCGAAGCGGCCGTCGACGTACTCTCGCGATACGTCCGGGGGCGTTCGCCAGATCGTCGCGTCGTCCATGGTCAGGCCGATGTCTTGAGGCCGGCGGCCGCGACTCCGGCGGCCGAGCAGACCTCGTCGGCTTCGCCGGTGTCCCCGCCGGCACCGACGGCACCGATCATTTCACCGTCACTCGAGAAAATGAGGACGGCGCCGCGGGCGGCGATGAACTTGCCGCCGGAGGCGGCCGAAAGGGCGGCGACCAGCCCGGGGTTGCCGCTCATGCGCGTCGCGTTCTCGCCCGAACTTCGGCCGAGCGATACCGCGCCGAAGGCCTTTCCGAACACCATGTCGGGTCCGATCAGGCCGGTCCCATCTTCGCGCTTCATGGCTTTCATGACGCCGTTGCGGTCGACGACGACGATCGTCATCGGCAGCAATTTCATGGCACGAGCTTTGGCGAGCGCCCCGTCGACGATGGCGCTCGCCTGCTGCAGCGACAGTTCGGCCATGACCTCTCTCCTTCAATTGGGGCGGGTTGGTTCCTCGGCGACCTTGACCAGACGCTTGCCGATGTTCTCGCTGTGGAACAGGCCGCAGAATGCCTTCGGCGTGTTCTCGATGCCGACCAGGATGTCCTCGCGGTACTTGAGTTGGCCTTCCTTGATCCACCACGCCATCTCGCGAATACCGTTCTCGAAATCGGCCGTGTAGTCATGAACGACAAACTGCCGGCGATGGTACGGCCATGACCAGAAGGGCTTGTCCTTGGGAACGGTGTTGTATTCCGAGGCCAGGCCGACGAGACGGTAGCGATGCCCTGGGGCATGGAGCTCCGTGATGGCATCCGCCATTTCGCCACCAACGTTGTCGTAATGGATGTCGACCCCGTTCGGACAGGCTTGACGCAGCGCCGCGCGCAGGTCGTTCACGGTGCGGTAGTTGATCCCGACGTCGAAGCCGAGTTCCTCGGTGATGTATTTGACCTTGGCATCGGTCGAGGTGAGGCCGACGACGCGACAGCCCTCCATCTTCGCGATCTGACCGGCGATCGAGCCGCCGGCGCCAGCCGCCGAGGTGATGACCACGGTATCGCCCTTGCGCGGGCGCAACTCGCGGATCATGCAGTAGTACGCTGTGAGTCCGGCTCGCCCCAGCACGCTGGCAAACGCCGACAGCGGGACACCCAAGGACAGATCACACTTGACGACTCCGGCCGGATTGTGACGTTTCGAAATCCAGCCGTTCGTTGTGCAAAAGAGCTGCCAGCCGAGAATCCCTTCGACGATGTCGCCGCGGCGAAACGTCGGGTGGTTCGAGTCTGTGACCTCGCCCAGCACGCCGCCCGCCATGACGCGGCCGACATCGGTGATCACGCCGTATTTGCGCGAGGTTTGATTGGCGGCCGTCGTCGGGTTCATCTGCATGCGCAGGAACGGGTCGACCGACAGGTAGATCGAGCGCACCCGGAACTCGCCCGGTTCGAGCGCTCGTAGCGGAGTCCGATCGAGGCGGAAATCGCTCTCCTTGGGTGTGCCGTTCGCGTACGCCGCCAGTACCACCTGGACATTGTTATCCGCCATGCGCTCCTCCCGCTACCCATGTTGGCCGCAACGGCGGCTGTGGTCCAGGTCGTGCCAGCCCGTCCGAGCTCGCGAACGGTGCTGCAGACCTAGTAGTTCTTGGGTCGCACGTAGGCTTTGGCGTATTTCCGCACAGCCTTGGGGATCTGCGGACGATAGGGCGGGTTCCAGTTCATCGCCCACTTCTTCTTCTGGAAGATGTTTTCCATGGGACCACCGACGGTTCGTACCCACAGGTTGAAGCCGGCGATCGACCCTGAAGGCCCATGCCAGACCCGTTCGCGCCACCACACGTAGCCGCCCGGCCCCATGACGCCGCAATCACCCCACACGTACTCGCCGTCGAGGCAGTAGATCTCCTCGATTATCGAATGGGTCCATTTCGGCTTCAGTTCGCCTTTCGGGATGCGGTGCGCGGCCGACGAATAGAGGAACGACGTTTCGCCGGTGTAGGGGTCGGTGCGCAACGGCTTGATGGCGACGCCGGCGGCAAGTTGCGGATCGACGAGGCTCGCATCCCAACTCATGCTCAAGGTGTCGAGGTGTTCGACCAGGAGCTTCTTGTCGAACATCCCGCGTGGCGACTTGCCCTGGCCGAGGGTCGGAGTGGCACTGAACGTCTGGAGGAGGACGCAACCCTCCTTGCTTGAGGCGCTCGCACGCACGTGTCCTGCCGGCAGAAAAGCGTAAGCATGTTGGCGATAGGCGATGCCGTTGATGGTTATCGAGCCCTCCAACACGAGGAACTCTTCATGGGCCGTGAGATATTCCGGGATGCGGCGCGACCACCCTTTTGGGTAGCGCACAATGCACGTCGAAGCGCCTTTCTTGGCGTCGATCGACAACATCTTGGTTTGCACGTCCGGACGCACCGAGCCATAGAGGCGTTTTCGCCAAGGAACTCCCTGCGATTGAATGAAAAGCACGTGTTCACGGGCCATCGGCTCTCTCCCCCAGTAAGATGCGCCACGAAAAATGGGCATGTCGCTGCCCGGCAGACTGGTTTGCCGACAAACTTATGGTAGAACCATGGCAACGTCAGCCCGAATTGTGAGAGGTTGGCGAACGACCGTCCAGAGGGAGGACAATGACGATGCTGCAACATTTGCTTCGGGTGCCACGGACTGTGGCCCTCGCGGCCTTGATCGCGCTGCCGCTCGCGGGATCGCTCGAGGCCCAGGCTCAGTCGAGCCCAACCACCTTCACGATCGCGACTCGCCTGACCGATTCCAAGTTCGATCCGGCCTTCCACTTCGCCGAGTTCGACGCGGCCGACATCATCAACAGCTACGAGCCGCTCGTGTTCCCGGTGAAGGGCGGCTTTCCGAAAGCTCATATCGCCACCTCCTGGAGCGTCAGCCCGGACGGCAAGAAGTGGACCTTCAAGCTGCGCGACGACGTGGTGTTTGCCGACGGCAAGAAACTGACCTCGGCTGACGTTGTCTATTCGATGGATCGCATGCTGACGATCGGCAAGGGGTACGCCTCATTGTGGTCCGGCATTCTGAAGGCGGGAACGACGAAGGCGACGGACGCGACGACGGTCGAGTTCAATCTCGAACAACCGTTCGGACCGTTCATCGAGACGTTGGTCCAGTTCTACGTCGTCAACAGCGAGCTCGTTAAGGCCAACACGAAGAAGCCTGGCGAGTTTGGCGACAACGGCGACTACGGTACAGAGTTCCTGCGTTCGAATACCGCCGGCTCGGGTCCCTACAAGCTCGACTCCTTCGTGCCGGATCGTCGCCGGGTCTACGTGAAGAACGACCGTTATCGCGGCGGGTGGAAACCCGACCAGTTCGAACGCGTCGTGATCGAAATTGTGCCGGAAACGGCCACCGCTCGCGCCATGCTGACCGGCGGCCAGGTCGACTTCGTCGATCAGTGGCAGCCGGTCGACTTCTACCGCAACGTCGCGCGGGAGAAGGGCGTGCGGATCATGGAGGCGCCGGACAACAAACTCTATTACGTCCAGTTCAATACCAGGCGGGCGCCGTTCGACGACGAGAACTTCCGCAAAGCCGTGATGTACGCCTTCGACTACAAGACGGCGACCGAAACGATCATGGGCGGAGCGGAGCAGGCGAAGGGGCCGATCCCAAGCGCCATGCCTGGGTTCGACGGCTCGACGACGAAATACGAAACCAACCTCGCCAAGGCGCGCGAGTTTCTGGCCAAGTCGAAGTACAGGCCCGACCAATACGAACTCGAGTACGGGTTTCTCAAGGTCGGCATCCACGAGGAGATCGCCCTCCTGTTGCAGGCCAACCTGAAGCAGCTCGGGATTCCGGTGGTGATCAAGAACGATCAGTGGCCGAACCTGGTGCAAAAAGTCTCGAAGCCCGAGACCACGCCGCACCTGTTCGCGGTGTTCAATACGGCCAAGTATCCGACGCCGGACGCGTACACCTATGCCATGTACCACCCGTCCAGCCACGGGCAATGGCAGGCCGCCGCGTGGTACACCAACCCCGCGGTGCACAAGCTTCTCGAGGAGGCCCGTACCACGGTCGACACCGCGCAGCGCAACAAGAAGTACGCGGATGCCACCAAGAAGATCGTCGACGAGGCAACCTCGCTGTGGGTCGGCTATCCGTTCCATCGCACGGCGGTCTCCGAGCGGGTCAAGAACTACGAGAGCAAGGGTCTGATGGCCTTTGATCTCTACGCCTACGACCTGCGTCGTTAGGCCGTTCGAGTTGAGATCGGGGGCGGCCGACCTGGCCGCCCCTTTCTTTTTCTCGACGTGCGGGATGGTCGTCATTCGGGCGACCGCCTAGAGTATCCGTGGGTGAACGGGGGGTGCGGTGCGGTTTGTCGTCCGCCGGCTCGGCGAACTGATCATCGTCATGGTCGGGTTGTCGCTCCTGATTTTCGCGATCTCGCGACTGTTGCCGGGCGACCCGGTCCGCACGGCGCTCGGGGAAAACGCCCGGCCCGAGCAGATCGCGCAACTGACTCAGGAGATGGGGCTGGATCGCCCCTACCCGGTCCAGTATTGGCGGATGATGGTCGGGATTGCCAAAGGTGACTTTGGCGTTTCGCTGTCGACGTTCCGGCCCATCGCCGGTGACCTGGCGATCTTCCTCCCGGCCTCGATCGAGCTCGCCATTCTGGCGATGGGGGTGTCGATCCTGGTCGGGGTGCCGCTCGGCGTGATGACCGCCGTGCGTCGCAACAAACTCTCCGATTCGATCGGACGGGCGCTCGCATTCGCCGGGGTTGCCGTTCCCGTATTCTGGTTTGCGCTCATGATCCAGCAGTTGTTGGCAACCAACTGGGCTGGCATGCGATGGCTTCCCACGGTCGGGCGCATTCATGTCGATCGCAAGGCGCCACCGGAGGTCACTGGGGCCTACCTGATCGATTCACTCCTCGCGTTCGACTTCAGCCTGTTCTGGCATGTCTCCGGGTTCATCGTGCTACCGGCCGTGGCTCTCGCGGTGTCACCGATGGCGATGATCCTGCGCCTGTTGCGCGCCAGCATGCTGGACGAGATGGGCAAGGACTACGTGCTGACGGCGCGGGCCAACGGCATGCCGTCCAACCTGATCACGTACAAGTACATGTTGCGTAACGCGTTCTCGGCGACCCTCACTATCATCGGGTTGTTGTTCGGCTACTTCATCGGCGGCGCCTTCATCGTCGAGACCGTGTTTTCCTGGCCCGGGATCGGGCGTTACGGCGTGCGGGCGCTCCAGCTCAAGGACTTCAACGCGATCGTTGCGGTGACTCTGATCGTGGGCCTCGGTTACGCCGCGGCCAACACGTTGGTCACCCTGGCTTACGGCTGGCTCGACCCGCGACTTCGGCTGCAGCGCAAATGACCGACGCGCTGAAATCCACGAGCGTCCTCGAAGACGGGCCGGTCAGCGAACGCGTCAGCGCCACACGGGTCGCGATCGAAACGCTCCGTCGCAGTCCGCTGTCGTTGGTCGGGCTGGTGATCGTCGTGTTCGTGATCCTGGTGGCGATCTTCGGCCCGTGGATCGCACCGTTCCCCGAGGACGCCGGCGCCAGCGTCAACTTCGCCAAACGCCTGAAGCCGCCGTCGGCCGAGCACTGGTTCGGGACCGACGTCGTCGGACGCGATGTGCTGTCGCGCGTGATCATCGGATCGCAAATCTCGCTCACGATTGCGCTGTTCGTGATCGTGTTCGCCGTGCTGATCGGCGTGCCGCTGGGGGTCATCGCCGCCTACTTCGGTGGCGGCCTCGGCGGCGGCATCATGCGCATCAACGAGGTCTTTCTCGCGATTCCCTCCCTCGTGTTCGTGCTCGCCGTGAGCTCGTTGTTGGGGCCGAGCCTGCCGGTGGTGATCATCGCCATTTCGCTGGCGTGGTGGACCTGGTACGCACGCCTGGCCTACGGCGAAGTGCTGTCGATCAAGCAGGAGCAGTTCGTTGAAGCGGCGCAGGTCTCCGGTGCCAGCAAGATGCGCATCGCCTTTCGCGAGATTTTGCCCAATCTGACCAGCGTGCTCATCGTCAAGGTCACGCTCGACATCGGTTACGTCATTCTGCTCGGGGCGTCCCTCGGGTATCTCGGCCTCGGGGTTCAGCCGCCCGAGCCCGAGTGGGGCATCATGGTGGCGGAAGGGCGCGAGCAGCTTCCCGATGCCTGGTGGTTGACGACTTTCCCGGGTCTTGCGGTGTTCGTCACGGTGATGGGCTTCAACCTTCTGGGCGACGGCCTCAACGACATTCTCGGAGCGCGCCAGTGACCGCGTTGCTCGAGGTCGAAGGCCTGGAGATCGGATTCACCGACGCGGACGGTGCCGAAGTGACGTTGCTCCGCGGCATCGATCTTGCCCTGCGCGAACGCGAGGTCATCGCGCTGGTGGGGGAGTCGGGATGCGGCAAGTCGATCACCGCGAAGGCGATCCTGGGCGTGCTGGCGCAGCCGCCGCTGCGCATCAAACGCGGCGCGATCCGGTTTCAAGGTCGCGACCTCCTGAAGCTGCCGGCGGCCGCATATCACGCGCTGCGCGGTCCCGGATTCACCTTGGTGCCCCAGCACCCGTTGTCATCGTTGAACCCGATGTTCACGGTCGAGCAGCAGTTCTTCGACCTCATGAACTATCAGGGCCGGGCGCGCGTCGGTTTCGTGGACTACTGGAAGCCACGGTTGTCAGCAACCCGTCGGCGCGACACCCGCGAGCGGACCATCGCAGCGCTGCGCGAAGTGAGTCTTCCTGCCCCCGAGGAGATTCTCGGGCGTTACCCGTTTCAACTCTCGGGCGGCATGAGTCAGCGCGTGCTGATTGCAATGGCGCTGCTCGGCTCGCCGAAGATGGTGATCGCTGATGAACCCGGCACTGCGCTCGACGTTACCATCGAATCCCAGATCAACGACTTGCTACGCGAACGCGTCGAAGCGCGTGGCATGGCGATGATTTACATCACCCACGACCTCGGCATCGCCAGCGAACTCGCCGACCGGGTCTACGTGATGTACGCCGGACGCGTGGTCGAGGAGGGGGCGACGCACGAGGTTTTCAATGCGCCGCGCCACCCCTATACGGCGGGTCTGCTCAAGGCGGTCCCGAAGGTCAGCAACGAACCCTTCGCCGGAATCAAGGGAACACTGCCGGATCCGAAGGCGATCGGCGGGGGATGCGCGTTCCGCTGGCGTTGCCCCTATGCGACCGCGGCGTGCGAGGGCGTTGTCCCGCCGCTGGTCGATGTCGGCGACGGGCGTCGGGCGGCCTGCGTGCGTGCGACCGAACTGACGTTGGCCGCATGACGGTGCTCGACCTCCGCGACGTCACACAGGTCTTCGGGGGCCGCGGCCAGCCGGTTCGCGCCCTCAACAACGTGTCGCTCGGTGTTTCCGAAGCCGAGCGGGTCGGGATCGTGGGCGAGTCGGGTTCGGGGAAAACGACGCTCGCCCGCATCGCCCTCGGGCTCACCAAGCCGACCTCCGGTCGCGTGACCTTGCTCGATCGCGACGTAACGGAGCTACGTTCGGACCATCAGCGCTACATCCATCGCCATGTCCAGATGGTCTTCCAGGACCCCCTGTCGTCGCTGAATCCGCGCAAGTCGGTCCGTCAAATCATCGCGCTACCGCTCGAAGCGCAACGAATCGGAAGCCCACAGGATCGTGAACGCCGGGTCGTCGAATTGATGGATAGCGTTGGTCTGCCGTCGCGAATGCTCGACTCCTGGCCGAGCCAGCTTTCGGGTGGACAACGTCAACGGGTGGGCATCGCGCGAGCCCTCGCCATATCCCCCAAGTTGCTTTTCCTCGATGAGCCCACGGCGTCGCTCGATGTCTCGGTCCAGGCCCGGATTTTGGAGCTTCTCGTCGGCTTGCAGGCCAAGCTGCGCATCGCCCAGGTGATGATCTCGCACAATCTCGGCGTTATCCGGCATGCGGCCGATCGGGTCGCCGTCATGTACTTGGGCCAGATCGTCGAACAGGCACCAACTGCGCGCCTGTATGCTGCGCCGGCCCATCCCTACACCCAGGCCCTGTTCGCGGCGGTTCCGGCCGTCGGCGCGCGCAAGCGCCATGGCGCCGCCCTGGCACGCGTGCGGGGCGAGGTGGCCAGCGCCACCAATATTCCCTCAGGTTGCCCGTTTCATCCGCGTTGCCCGCAAGCGACGGAGCGCTGCCGCGGCGAGGTTCCCGTGGTCAGTACGGTCGCAAGCGGCCACCAGGTGCGCTGTCACCTGCACGCCTAATCGGCGCGGCGAAACTCGACGACCGCTCCAGCGCCTGCTTCAGGGCCGACCCACAGTCGGTCGAGGCCATCCGACTGGATGCGAACTCCGGCGTTGGTCAGATAGGTGCGCGTGTGATCGAGGTCGACGACCCCAACCGCGAGGCCGATGTAGCAGGGTACGGCGGGGGGCCTGACGCCCGGATAACGCCGGGCGAGCCCCGCCGGGTCGCAGAGCACGACCCGCGATTCCCCCATATCGAAGGCGCGCCCGTAGGGCAGCGGTGTGTCGGGAACCCCGAGGAAGCGCTGGTAATTACGACAGGCTCCGGCGAGATCAGTGGTGCACAAGGTCGCTTCGATCAGACTCACCGCGCCGTTCGGGTGATTCATCACCACGTCCTGATAAACGATCTCCGGCGTAACGTGCTCGACGGCGCAAACCAGGCCTTCGGGCGCGATCGCGGGGGGAATCATGAACCACTTGAATCTGGCGAGCCCCGGCTTGCCATAAAGGACTTCGCGGCCGGCCTGATTGGCGGCCGGGATCGGCAGCCCTTCGCCGCGCAGCGCTGCCGAAGCGGCATCAGCCGACTTGCAGTTCAAGGCCAGGATGTGCAGTCCGGCGTAGCGCGCGATGTAGGGCTCGAGATGGTTCTTGGCGTTCGGATCGGTGATGCCGGTCAACTCGACATAGGTGTCGCGAAAGACGAAATGCTGGCTGTCCTGCCCGGTCGGCTGCTGCCGACCCCGCGCGTCGGGAGCGGTCAACGGTTTGGGCTCGGTCACGTAAAAGCCGAGACGTTTGTAGGCGCGCTCCGTCGCCATCATGTCGCGACTGACGATGCCAAGGTGATCGATGCCGGTGATCGCGCGCACACGTGCCATGGGTCCGTCCGATTTCTTCGCCAAGGGCCGCCACGAAACTCGAAGCGGGCCGCGGGTAGCGGCCTACCAAGAACACCACGCCCGATTGCGTGGAGCAACCCGAATGTCCCTTGAACAAGTGCGGCTAAAGTCGCACCGCGCCTTGAAAAACCGGGGCTACGGCGTACATTGACGAAAGCTTCCGCGGAGCAATGACGATGTTCATTCAAACCGAAGCCACGACCGACGCGAACGCGATGCGTTTTCTGCCCGGACGCGAGGTGGTGCGCTCCGGGATGGTGTCGTTTTCGTCGGCGCAGGAAGCCAAGGGTTCACCGCTGGCGCGGAGCCTGTTCGCCATTTCTCACGTCGCGGGCGTGGAACTGGGCGAGGGTTACATCCTCGTACGCAAGTCCGCCCAGATCGAGTGGGCCAACCTCAAACCTTCCGTATTGGTGGCAATCATGGATCACTACACGACCGGTCGTCCGACGGTTTCCGACACGGCGCTTCCCGATGGGGCCGAGGATCCGATCGTCACGCAGATCAAGGATCTCCTGGACACCCGGATATCGCCGGTCGTCGCCAAAGATGGCGGCGAGGTCGTGTTTCATCGCTACAACGATGGCGATGTGGTTCTCGAACTCAAGGGATCGGCCCTGCGGCTGATGGGCGGCATCGAGAACATGCTGCGCCACTACGTTCCCGAGGTCGTGCGGGTGGTCAATTTCATCGACACCCTGCCCAAGCCCGGCCTCGACACGCCGGAAGGGAAGGCGATCCAGGAATTGCTTGTCGACGAGGTCAATCCGAGTGTTGCCTCACACGGTGGCCACATCAGCCTCGTCGATGTGAAGGACAACATCGCCTACATTCGTCTCGAAGGTGGGTGCCAGGGCTGCGGCATGTCGCAGGTGACGCTCAAACAGGGTGTCGAGGTCGCGATCAAGAACAAGGTGCCCTCGATCGTTCAGGTCCTGGACACCACCGATCATGCCGGTGGCACGAATCCGTACTATTCGCCCTAGGGCCGCGGATCGCCCGGTCTCACGCTGATTGCTGCGCCGCGGCCTTGCGCGTAACGGGCAAGAGCCCGTGTTTCCGCAGCAGGTGGCGGAGCTGGCTGTAGTTGAGTTTCAACTGGGCAGCCGCGGCACGCTGGCTGAAGCGATTGGCCTCGAGGGCCTGCTGTAAGAGCCGGCGCTCGAACCGTTCGAGGCTTCGCGAAAAATCAACCCGCGCATCGAAAGCGGTTTCGCCCCCGGGCGGCACCGCAACCGACGTCGCCGGAGGCCGCGGCGCGGGACGATAGGGCGATTCGAACGGGTCGATGACGATCTCGCCCACGCGGCGTCCGGCTTCGCCGCGATAGATCGCGCGTTCGACCACATTCTTGAGCTCGCGGACATTGCCCGGCCAGGCGTGGGCCTCGAGCGCCGCCTGGGCCGCGCTCGTGAATCCGGGGAATTCGGTCCAGCCGAGTTCGGTCGCCATGCGTCGGCCGAAGTGGTTGGCGAGGAGCGCGATATCTTCTCGGCGATGGCGTAGCGGCGGGACGGTCAGGACGTCGAAACTCAAGCGATCGAGGAGGTCGGCGCGGAACAGCCCGCGATCGGCACGCTCGCGCAGATCGGCGTTGGTCGCACCGATAAGTCGGACATCCGAAGCGATCGTCGTGTTGCCGCCGACGCGCTCGAACTCGCCGTATTCGACCGCCCGCAACATCTTCTCTTGGATCGTCAGACTCGCTTCGGCGATCTCGTCGAGGAAGAGGGTCCCACCGTCGGCGACTTCGAAGCGCCCACGGCGGCGGCGGATGGCTCCCGTGAACGCTCCAGCCTCGTGGCCAAACAGCTCCGACTCGAGCAGGGTCTCCGCCAAAGCGCCGCAGTTGAGCTTGAGGAACGCCCGATTCCATCGTGGCGACAGGAAATGGAGACGCGCGGCAATCAGCTCTTTTCCTGTGCCGCGCTCTCCTACGACCAGGACCGGACGATTCAGTGGTGCTGCACGCGATACACGTTCGAGCAGGTCCAAGAACGTCGGAGCCTCGCCGATAAGATCAGGCCGATCGCTTGCATCCATGATGTCGGATTTTGACATTTATGATAATATTTAACAATAGTAGTCGTATTTTTTACACCCATCGGTTAGCTATTGAGAAAATTTGTGAAAAATCAATAGGTTAGAAAGTGGCACGATCCATGCTCTTCCCAGAGGCATGGATGATCGCCGCACGAATCTAGCGCCGGAGCGTCGCCCGATAGAGCTTACGGGCCTTGCGTTGCTGATGTTGGTGCTCCTGGCGTTGGTGCCGCTGGTGATCGTCCTGTCGTCTTGAACGACGGCGGATAGGGGCTTTGGTCAATCGGAGGATTGAGTCATGGGCGTGTTCTCGCGGCTTTCTGACATCGTCAATTCGAACCTCAGTGCGATGCTCGATCGGGCGGAGGATCCCGAGAAGATGGTCCGCCTGGCAATCCAGGAGATGGAGGACACGCTCGTCGAGGTGCGCAGTCAGGCGGCCCGGATCATTGCGGAACGCAAAGGGCTGGTGCGGGAGAATGAACGTCTGGAGCGCGGCGCGGCCGAATGGCAGCGCAAGGCCGAGTTTGCCGTCGGCAAAGGACGCGACGATCTGGCCCGTGCCGCCCTGCACGAAAAGACCAAGTTGACCGAGGCGGTGGCGGCGCTCGCAGAGGAACGCGCGGCGCTGGATGCGGCCTTGGAGCGAGGTGATGAGGATGTTGCCAAACTCGAAGGCAAGTTGGCCGAGGCCAAAGCCAAACAGAAAACGATCCGCTCCCGGCAGGAATCGGCAGGGACCCGCCTGCGCGTGAAATTGCAGCTCCATTCCTCGAAGGTCGATGAGGCGATGGCGCGTCTGGACCGGATCGAGCAACGGATCGACCGTACGGAAGGGTTGAGCGACGCGTTCGACCTCGGCCAGCGGAAGACCTTGTCCCAGGAGTTGGCCGAACTGGAGGCCGACAGCGCCATCACGGCGGAGCTGGAAGCGCTCAAGGCGAAAGTCGGCAAGACGGCCTAGCGCAGGAACGCTCGGCACCCCATCTGAAATCGACCCCGGAGGAGTGGGATGTTGTGGAGCGCGATCACAGTTCCGTTGATCCTGTTTCTTACGATCGTCGCACCAATTTGGATCATCGCGCACTACATCACGCGGTGGCGGACAGCCAAGACGCTGTCGGGTGATGACGAAAAGATGCTGCGCGAGCTCTGGCAAAGCGCCGAAAAAATGGAGCAGCGCCTGGACACGCTCGAGCGCATCCTCGATGCCGAAGCCCCTGGATGGCGGAGTAAACCCCATGTTTGAGAGGTCGCGACCGAGTCCGAGCAAGCTGTACAGGAACCGGCGCAAGGGGAAGATCGCCGGAGTCTGTGCCGGTGTGGCCGACTACACGGGGATCCCGGCGCTGTTGGTCCGTGCGTTGGCCGTGGTGGCGCTCATCATGTTCTCGTTGCCCACACTCATCATCTATTTCGGGGCGGCATGGTTGCTCGACGATGCGCCGGAGCAGCTCTACGACTCGCCCGAAGAAGAGACGTTTTGGCGACGCGTGCGTGCGACACCATCGAGCACGATGCATGACCTGCACCACCGGTTCTTGAGCAACGAGCGGCGGCTCCGCCGCATCGAGGCGCAGATCACGGCGAAAGAGTTCGACCTCCGGCGCAAATTCCGTGACCTGGAGGCGGGTAGTACGTGATCCATTTCGTGCTCGGCGAACTTGTCCCAGGCTTCTTCCGTCCGGCGCATTGCACTCTTCCTGCGGTGGCTGGCCACCTGGATCGTGGTGATCGAGTCGTCGATGACTCAACCTCCGACCGGCCAATCCGTCGCCCCATTCTCACGAATTCCTAGGGGAAACTGACCCGCGATTAGGACAAAGCAACGGGTGCCCTTGCCGGTGCACGACCGACTCAAGTCGTTTCGCTCGCCGATTCGATCGCTCATGAACGGTTAGACGCGATATTCTCGGACCGACGTTCATTTGGCCGTTGGCAAGGGAACATGAAATACCTGCACACGATGGTTCGGGTAACCGACCTCGATCGCTCGCTCGATTTCTATTGCAACAAGCTCGGCCTGAGGGAGCTCCGGCGGCAGGAGAATCCGGGGGCCGGTTCACGTTGATCTTCCTTGCGGCGCCTGGCGACGATTCCGCGCAGGTCGAGCTCACCTACAACTGGGATCCCGAGGTCTACACCGGCGGACGGAACTTCGGCCACTTGGCCTATGAGGTCGACGATGTTTACGCGCTGTGCCAGCGCCTGAAGGACGGGGGCGTCACGATAAACCGACCGCCCCGCGATGGCCGCATGGCCTTCATTCGCTCGCCCGACAACATCTCCATCGAACTCCTGCAGCGTGGTGCTGCCAAACTGAGACAGGAGCCGTGGGCCTCGATGCCCAATGTCGGCGTCTGGTAGCGCGAGTTATCCCCAGTTTCGCGTTGTCGTTCTGTAGCCACTGTCCCGGGGCGCGCCTAGGATGTTGGGCGAGGTGGGGCCGTGATCCGACGTCATTTGTGCGTCTTGGCGGTGGTGGGGTGGATCGTCAGCATCGTGCCCGCGCGCGCGCTTCCGGTCGACCTGGAACTGGTGTTGGCCGTCGACGTTTCGGGTTCGATCGATGCCGAAGAGGCTCAGCTTCAGCGCGAAGGTTACGTTCAAGCCTTTCTCGACCCGATCCTCATCAAGACGATCATCGACGGCAACCATGGACGGATAGCGGTTGCCTACATCGAGTGGTCGGGCGGCGAGCAGCAGCAGGTTGTCATGAGCTGGACGCTGATCAAGGATGCGGCCAGCGCGCGGGCTTTTGCCGACGAATTGGCGAAGCAACCGATTGCCCGAGGCCGCTACACCTCGATTTCCGGGGCGATCGACTTCGCGTCACCCATGTTCGACGCCAACGAATACGAGAGCACACGTCAGGTGATCGACGTGTCCGGCGACGGCTACAACAATTCCGGCCGTTTCATCCTGTTTGCCCGTGATCAGGCCGTGGCCAAACGGATCACCATCAACGGCCTGCCGATCGTCAATGATCGGCCGAACCCGTTCGGTGGGCCGAATCAGAACCGTGATCTCGACGTCTACTATGAAAACTGCGTCATCGGTGGACAGGGCGCGTTCATGATCGTCGCCAACGGTTTCAAGGAGTTTGCGACGGCGGTGCGGCGCAAGTTGATTCTCGAAATCGCCGGCGTCGAACCCGAACCGCGGGTGCAACCCGCGCAGGCACGATTGACCGACTGCCTGCTCGGGGAACGACAGTTCCGTCAATTCCAGTTCCGCACCCCAGACAATCAGTGAGCAAGATGTCCGCGTTCGAGCGTGAACGGCCACCGCGCATCGATTCGAATGCGCCACCGCAATGGGGTGGCGATTCCATGGCGCTGGCCCTGCGCAACACCGGGGTGCCCTACATCGCCCTCAATCCAGGGGCGAGCTATCGCGGCCTCCACGACAGCCTGGTCAACTTCCTCGGCAACGAGCGGCCGCAGATGCTGCTTTGCCTGCACGAAGAGCATGCCGTCGCGATGGCTCATGGCTGGGCCAAGGTGACTGGAAAAGCGATGGCCGTCGCCCTGCATTCCAACGTCGGACTGATGCACGGCACGATGGCCATCTTCAATGCGTTCTGTGACCGTGTGCCGGTGATCTTGATCGGGGCCACCGGCCCCGTCGATGCCATGAAGCGGCGACCATGGATCGACTGGATTCACACCGCGCGCGACCAGGGTGCGCTCATCCGTCACTTCATCAAATGGGACGATCAGCCGGCGTCGGTCGCCGCGGCCGTCGAATCGATCTATCGCGCCAATGTCATCGCCCGGACCGCGCCTTGCGGGCCGGTCTACGTCTGTCTCGATGCGACCCTACAAGAGGAAAAACTGGCAAAGCCGGTGGTTCCACTCGATCCAGGACGTTTTCGGCCTGGGCCGGCGGCGCAGCCCGATCCAGGCACTCTACGCGCGGCGGCCGAACGCTTGGCCCGGTCGTCGCGCCCGATCGTGCTGGTCGGTCGCGTCTCGCGCAGCGAGCAGGGATGGCGCGATCGGGTCGCATTGGCGGAGCTCTTGGGCGCGCGCATCTTCACCGACCGCAAGACCGCGGCGGCATTTCCCACCAACCATCCGCTCCACGTCGCGGCGCTCCAGTTTCTGTCGCCGAGCGATATCGAGCAGTTCAAGACGGCCGATGTAATCCTGTCCCTCGATTGGGTGGATCTCGCCGGCACGTTGCGTCAGGTCTGGCCGGACGGTAACCCGCCTGCGACCGTCATCAGTGCTTCGATCGATCAGTACGTGCACAACGGTTGGAGCATGGACCACCACGGCTTACCGCCGGTGGATATCAACCTCTTGGCCGAACCGGACGCCGTGGTGGCGCCGCTGATCGAGGCGCTGCGACGAGCGGGAACCACGGCCAAGGCGCCGATCGCGCGGCCGGTCGCGGCGAATACGCCGCTAGGCGGAGCGCTATCGGTCGAGCACATTGCGGAGGCACTGCGGCAGGCGACGACCGGGCGTTCGGTCTCGCTCGTACGGCTGGGCGGAGGTTGGCCCGCGGAACATTGGCCACTGGTTCACCCGTTGGCGTTCATGGGGCACGACGGCGGTGGTGGCATCGGATCGGGGCCGGGGATGGCCATCGGTTCCGCGCTTGCGCTCCGCGATTCCGGCCATCTGCCGGTTGCGGTCATCGGCGATGGCGATTTCCTCATGGGGATGAACGCGTATTGGACAGCGGCGCACTACAAGATCCCGCTGCTGACGATCGTCGCCAACAACCGTTCGTTCTTCAATGACGAGATGCACCAGGACCGCGTCGCCCGGCAGCGTGGCCGTGACCCCGCCAACCGATGGATCGGCCAGCGGATCAGCGAGCCCGATGCCGACATTGCCAAGCTCGCGGAAGGTCAGGGGGTGATCGGGATCGGCCCGGTCACAACGGTCGAGGCGCTCCATAAGGCGGTGGGGCGCGGCGTCGGTCACCTGACCAATGGCGAGCCCTGTGTCATCGATGTCAGAATCGATCCCGGAACACGTGTCGCGGCGGCCCAGATGATCGGCCGGAAGTAACCGACTTCGGGTTGCAGGCGCGCTTTGGCCTGGGCAGGATGGGTCTCCATCCGAAGCGGCAGTCCGCCGAACCTAATCGATCGTTCCAGGAGAGTTCCACCGTGAAGAAACTTGTGCGTGCCGACTATGTCCGTCTGATTCGAAAGTACTTCGGTTGTGTCACGCGCGAGGACTATCAGGGCGTGCTCGACTGCTTTACGCCGGATGCGCGGGTCAC
>VGES01000022.1 GCA_016869765.1 Alphaproteobacteria bacterium | reverse complement strand
CCGATACCGAGGCCACCACGCGGTTACGCAAATCCAGCGAATAGGGACGCGCCATCGCTGCTGGCCTCCAATCCAGCCAGCATCTTGAATCACGAATCCCCGACCAAGGGAATCCCCGCCGATTCAACCTTTCAGAAACGCGCTCTAGGGCAGAAGCACGATACGGCCGTTGACGGTGCGGTCGCTCATCAGGGCGTGTGCCTCATTGAGCGCCGCCAATGTCATCGTCTTGAAGATCGTCGGCTTGAGTGCGCCGGCTGCGAGCAGACCGACGACGTGTTGGGAAATGGCCTTGGTCCAACGGCCACAGCCCATGACCGCGACGTGGCGCCGGAAGAGATCGGTCAGGTCGATCTCGATCATCTTCCCGGCGTGAGCGCCGATGAGGGCCAGCCGTCCGCCGTCGGTCACCGACTGCAGGGTAGGATGGAAAAGGGCCCCGCCGGCAATATCGAGTCCGACATCGACGCCACGGCCATCGGTCAAGCTTCGAACACGCTCCAGCAGATCGGTCGTGCCGTAGTCGATCACCTCGTCGGCGCCGTTGGCGCGAACCTGATCGATCTTTGCGGCGGATCCGACGGCCGCGATGACCCGGGCTCCCAAATGCCGTGCCACCTGCACCGCACAGGAGCCGACGCCGCCCGCGGCCGCGTTGATCAACACGACCTCGCCCGCCCGGAGCCCGGCCGTGACGGCCAACGCCTCCCAGGCGGTACAGAACTTGTTGCCGGCCGCCATCACCTCGAAGGGCAGTTCGGGCGGCAGCTTGACCACGCGATGGGCCGGGGCGACGACGTACTCGGCATGACAGCCCCACATCGTCGACCCGAGGATTCGGATCCGCCGGCATACGTTGTCACGGCCGCGCTGGCAGTTCTCGCACCTACCGCAGCTCACCATGGTGTGGGGCAGGACGTGGTCGCCAACGACGATGTCCTTGACTGCGACGCCGACGGCGACCGCCTCGCCGGCGCCGTCGGGCCCCATGACGAGCGGCAGGGGCGGTCCGAGACCCGAGAGGCCGCGCCGGATGTCGATTTCGACCCGGTTGGTCGCAGCGGCGCGAACTCGGATCAGAACCTCGTCATCCTCGAGCGTCGGGACGGGAACCTCGGTGTGGCGCAGATGCTCCGGTCCGCCGAACCCGGTGAGCAACATCGCGTGCATCGTTCTCGGAATCATCGACTAGTGTGTTCCGAACAAGACCGAGGGCAGCCAGAGCGCGATCGTCGGGAACGCGACAACCAAGGCCAGGTCGAGAATCAGGATCAAGATGAACGGGATCGAAGCCCGCACCGCGCTCGCGAACGAAACTTGCGCGATCGCGGACGATACGTAGAGCGTCAATGCGACCGGCGGCACCAGCATGCCGATCGCCATGTTGATCATGAAGATTACACCCCAAAAAATCGGGTCAACGCCTGCCTTGGCGAGGAGGGGCATGAACGTCGGCAGGAATCCGAAGATGATCGGTGCTGCTTCGAGCACCATGCCGAGCACGATAAAGATCAGGTTGACGAAGAAGAGAACGACGTAGCGGTTCTCGGTCAGTGACGACACCGTGCCTACAAGGATGAAGGCAACCTCGTCGTAGGCCAACACGAAGCCGAGGAAGCTCGACGTCGCGACGAGGAACAGCATCATGCCGCTGATATGGCCGGCCTCGATCGTCGCCCGGTAGATCGACCCCGCGGTAATACTCCCGCCCCTGGCGTAGGCCGAGCGACGATAGAAACCGACCGTCAGCACGAGCACATAGATCAGTACGATGACCCCGGCCTCAGCGGGGGTAAACACCCCGCCCAGAATGCCCGCAACCACGATGACGGCGGCCATGATGCCGGGAAGGGCGCGTGCCGTGCGAGGCCCCAGCTCGCGAACCGGCACGTGTTCCCTCGGATAGTTGTGGCGTCGTGCATGGATGTAGGAGACCAACATGAAACTCAGCCCGACCATGATGGCCGGGATGAAGGTGGCAGCAAACAGCTTGCTCACCGAGACGTTGATGGCGACGGCATAGAGCAGCAGCGTGATGGCCGGCGGCAACATCAACCCGAGGGTGCCGGAGGCGCCTTGCAAGGCAGCGCAGAAAGCGGCGTTGTAGCCGCGTTTCTTCATCTCAGGAATCATGATTCCACCGATCGCCGCGGTGTCCGAGATCGCCGATCCGGAGATGTCGGCAAAAATACCACTGGCGACCACGTTGGACGCTGCCAGTCCACCGCGAATGCGTCCGACCAGGGCTTGGGCGAAGTCGACCAAATGCCGAGCGACGCCCGAGACGTGCATGAGGTTTCCGGAGAGGATCAGGAGCGGTACCGCGAGGAGCGCCAGGATCTCGATACCGTAGAATATCTGCAGTGCACCGGTGTGGAAACGAACGGTCCCGAAGATCGCCAGGTACGTCGTCGACATCAGGCCGAGGCAGAACGCCACCGGCACACCGACCAGCATGGGGATCATCAGTGCGACGCCGAGGATCAGGATCTTGCCGGGGCCAGCGACCGTGACGAATTGACCGAACGGCAAGTACACGGCCCAGAAAAATGCGAGCAGAATTGCAACCTTCAAGCTGGCTTCGAGAAGACTCGAACTCAGAGCGGTTCGCCGCAGCCAGTGGACGAGCATGATGACGCAGGCGACCGGGATGGCGGCGTATGGGATCGTCAGCGGCAATTCGAGAGCGCTGGTGTGCGCCCGGCCGGCGACCTTGAAAGCGAGAATGCTGGAAACCAGGAGCGCCAGCAGATACCCGCCCGACAATCCTTCGGCGAGCACGCCGGCCCGCACCTGCCAAGGGCGCGACAATTTTCGGATTACGAGATCGATGTGGACGTGTTTGTCGTGGCGGTAGCCGGTGGCGATCGCCAGGAACGTGGCCCAACCGAACAGCACCAGCGCCAGCTCGTCCGACCAGGTAAGCGAGTTGTTGAGCACGTACCGAAAGAAGACGCCGAGGGCCATGATGACGGCGAACGCCGTCGTCACCAGGACGTAGCCGGCCTCGGTCAGGCGATCGAGGACGTCGCTGACCGAAACCAAGGGCCGCAACCAGCGATTGACTGGCTGCGGCCCGATCGACGCAATGGACTCGCTCGTCAGGGCGAGAGCCTCCGACGGTGTCGTTGCGGGCGCAACGACGATACTAGCGTTTGGTCGCCGCCAATTCGTTGGCGACGGCGAGGTCGAGTTTGCCCCGTTGTTGCTCGGCGGCGGCCTTCCATATCTCGTCCTTGGCCTTCGCCCATTGCGCCCACTCGGCGTCGTTCGGCTGGTAGGTGGTTACTCCCAGGCGCGTCAGTTCCTGGACGTTGGCGGCGACGCGGGTCGGCGCATCCTGGCGGTTCCACTTCTCGACTTCCTTGGCCGCCTCCAGCACCGCGGCCTGGTGGGCCGGGCTCAGCTTGTTGAACTTGTCCGCGTTCATGAAGAACAGGAACATGTTCATCTGGTAGCTGAGGCGCGTATTGAACTTGACGGCCTCGTACATTTTCGTGGACAGCACCGCGGGCGTATCGAGGTTGATTCCTTCGACAGTTCCCTGCTGCAGTGCCGTCAGCGTCTGGGCGAAGTCGACCGGAGTCGGGTTGGCGCCCCACGCCTTGTAAGCCGAGACTTCGATCGGCGAGGGCGTGGTCCGGATCTTCACGCCGGCGATGTCGGCCGGGGTCTTGAGTTGCTTGGTCCGTGTCTGGATGTCGCGGCCAGCCCCGAACCCGAAGATCGCCAGGACCTTCAAGCCGGTGTCTTTCTCGAACTGGGCGATCAGCCGTTTGGCGACGGGAGATTCCAGCGAGTTCAGCATGTCATCGTATGCGCGGAACAGGAACGGAAGTTCGTAGGGGAAGAACGCACTGGTGAAGGTCGTCGCGCTCGCCGTCGTCATCGTGCCGATGTCGACCGTGCCATCCATCACGGTCTGGGCCAGCCTTTGCTCGACGCCGAAGGCTTGGTAGAAGTTCTTTGCCGTGACCTGGTTGTTGGTCTTCTGGGCCAGCAGATCGACGAAACGGTCGATCGGGTCGGTGACGACACTGCCGGCGGGGTTGGTGCAACCGATGCGCAGCGCCACCTGGGCGTCCGCCGTCGTGGTAGCAAGAGCACCGAAGATGATCGCCGAAAGGGCGACAAAGCGAAGTACGGATCTGCGAGCGCAGAACATAGGTCCCTCCTCTCTAGAGGCTAGAGTCCTCGGGAAACAACCGGCACGTCGAACCGGCGAACAGGTGAACGCAAGCCAAATCTTAGGCCCAACGGCCGAGAGGGACAATCGTTCGTGCTCGCAGCGTGTGAGGACGATTGACCCAGGACAAGGGTATCCCGGCGGCGAACGACTATCGTTCGCGCGCCGTGGCCTCAGGGTCGGAGACCTTGTTCGATGACGGAAACCTGGAACAGCCGAGTCGGCTTTTTGATCGCTTCGATCGGCGCGGCCGTGGGCCTCGGCAACATTTGGCGCTTTGCCTACGTCGCAGGCGAGAACGGAGGCGGGGCGTTTCTCGTGGTCTACCTCGCCATGGTTGCAATCGTTGCGTTCCCGCTGCTCGTTGCCGAACTCGCGCTCGGCAAGAACGGCGCGAAGGATGGCGTCACGGCCTTTGCCGCCCCGTCGTCGCAGCCGGTTTGGCGCCGGGTCGGTTGGATCGGCGTGGTTGGATCGGTCTTGATCCTGAGTTACTACGGCGTCATCGCCGGCTGGGCTTTGCGATACTTCGCGGCAACTGTCAGCGGCGAACTGTGGGTGAGTCCCCTCGATTTCGGCGAGGATTTTCATTCGTTTGTCGCAAACGACCATGAGCCTGTGTGGTGGTTCTTGGCGATGATGGCGCTGACCGCCGCCGTCGTGATTGGCGGTGTCGAACGCGGCATCGAGCGGGCCAACTTGCTGCTGATGCCGTTGCTGGCGGTGATCGTCCTCGGCATGGCCGTTTACGCCTTGTTCCTTCCCGGCAGCTTCGCCGGCGTCAAATTCCTGTTCTCGGCCGATTGGACTGCGGTGCTTGAGCCGGGTGTCTGGTTGGCGGCGCTGGGACAGGCGTTGTTTTCGATTGGCGTCGGCATGGCGGTCTTCGTCACCTTCGGCGGGTACATGCAGCGCGGGTTCAAAGTGGTCGGTTCGGCCGCGGTCGTGGCCATCGGCGACACCGCCTTCGCCATCGTGGCCGGACTCGCGATTTTCCCGGCGGTGTTCGCGTTCGGCGGCAGTCCGGGCGCCGGTCCGGAGTTGGCGTTCATCACCTTGCCGCAAGTCTTCCTGTTGATGCCCATGGGTAAGCTCGCGGCCGCGGTGTTCTTCTTCCTGCTGTCCGCAGCGGCGCTGACGTCGATGATTTCTCTGCTGGAGGTCCCGGTCGCCGTCGCGATTCATCGGGGCGGCGTGAGGCGAAGTCGGGCCGTTCCGGCTCTTGCTCTGATGATCTTCGCGGTCGGTATTCCCGCTGCCCTCGGCTATGGGCTTCTTGCCGACGTTTCGCTCCTCGGTCGGCCTTGGCTCGACGCCGTCGATCGGCTCACGTCGAATCTCCTGTTGCCGCTCGCCGGAATCTCCGTAGCCGCGTTTTTCGGCTGGGGTCTTGAACGACGTGTCGCTGTGGGCCTTCTCGAGACTTCGAGCCCACGATTGGTGCGCTACCTGCGTTGGGCTCTGCGTGTCGCACCGGCGTTGGTCGCCGCAACGATGTTCGCCCGTTTCTACCAATAGCGTGGCCCACCAGGCTCAGGGCATGGGCGAGGGGGGTTCGAGTCCGCGGCGACGAGCCTGGGGCATTGCACTCGGTGTGCTGAGCTTGGCCGGAGTCCTCATCGTGCCCCCACCGGATGGACTCGATCCTGCCGGTTGGCGCGTGGCCGGTGTTGCCGTGCTCATGGCGACCTGGTGGTTGACCGAGGCATTGCCGTTTCCGGTCACCGCTCTCATGCCGATTATCATGTTTCCGGTTCTCGGAATCGCACCGCTCGGGACGGCGACGGCACCCTATGGCGACCCGATCGTGTTCCTTTTTCTCGGTGGCTTCATCGTCGGCATCGCCATCCGACGATGGGGACTTCACCGTCGCCTCGGCCTTCGTGTCGTGGCGTTGTTTGGGGCGACGCCGCGCCGCGTGATCGGCGGCCTACTGCTGGCAACCGCGGTCTTGAGTATGTGGATCAGCAATTCCGCAGCCGCGATTGCCATGTTGCCGGTGGCCGTGTCGATTCTCGACCTGTTCGAACGGCGCGGCGAGGCGGGAGAGCACCGGGCCGAGGGTTTTGCGACCGCACTGATGCTGGCGGTGGCCTACGGGGCCAGTATCGGCGGATTGGCGACGATCATCGGAACGCCACCCAATGCGCTGTTGGTCGGATATCTCGGGCGCGAACACGGAATCGATGTCGGCTTCGCGCGCTGGATGTTGCTCGGTCTGCCGCTTGTCGCAATCATGCTGGTCGGGACTTGGATTATCCTGCTCCGCTGTCACGCCATCGACAGAAGCCGCTCGACCAAACTCGGTGGGCGGATTGCGGACGAATTGACACAACTGGGAGCGCCGCGGACCCCGGAAATCCGCGTCGCGATCGTCTTCACGGTGACGGTCCTCGCGTGGATGCTGCGGCCCCTGTATGGGGCCCTGCTACCGGGCGTCCATGATGCCGTGATCGCGGTCATGGGGGCGATGCTGCTGTTCATCTTGCCGGCCGGCGATGGGTCTTCGCGCCGGCTGATCGTTTGGGCCGACCTGAAGGATATGCCGTGGGGCGTGCTGATCCTCTTCGGCGGGGGCTTGGCGCTTGCCGACGCAATCAACAGCTCCGGCTTGTCCACGTGGATCGCCCAGGGTACGGGGGCCGTCGCCCATTGGCCTGTGTTGGCTCTCGTAGTCGGCGCAACCCTCATGATGATCTTCCTCACCGAACTCACGAGCAATACGGCGAGTGCTGCCCTCTTCCTGCCGATTGGTGGGACCTTCGCCATCGGTCTCGGGCTAGACCCGATGACGCTCACAGTCCCCTTGGCACTGGCGGCCTCGTGTGGGTTCATGTTGCCGGTCGGAACACCACCTAACGCGGTGGCGTTCTCGACGGGCCGGATCACCATGGCGCAGATGGCACGCGCTGGGTTCTGGGTGAACCTGCTGGCAAGCGCGGTGATCGTTGGAATCGGCTATCCGCTGTCGCGCTGGCTATTCGCTACCTGACGTCCGGGAACGACGGAACGGTCAGGACGTCGAACTCGGCGAATCCCAGCAATTCCTGGGCGGTGCTTCCCAGGAGAAGCTTGGATAGACCGGACCGCCCCCGGGTTCCGATCACGACGAGGTCGGCGGATACCTCCTTGGCGACGCCGCGCAGTGTTTCGGCGACCGACGTGCGGTTGATGCGGACGATCCGACGAACCGGATTGCCAGGAAGATCGGCGAGAAAGCCGGCAAGTGAGGCCGCAGCATCCTGTTCGGTTCGTCGGGCGTGGCCATCGACATCCGCGCGTGGGCCCCGCGCGCGCGGCGGCTTTCCGATCTCGGGAGCGTCGATCACATAAGCCGCCGACACCGAGGCGCGCCGGTCGAGGGCCAAGCGATAGGCTGCGCGAACGACCTCCCGCGATGTTTCGCTGAGGTCGAGGGCGAGCAGCAGATGATGATAGGCGCCGGCTGGCACGGCGTTGGCCATCAGAACGGGACACGGAACTTGCCGAATAGTGCGCTCCGCCGTTGTTCCGACGAACACCTCGCGTAGGACCTGCCGGCGGTGCGAACCAATGACGAGAAGGTCGGGCTTCGAGGACTCGGTCGTGGCGACGATGCCGGCAAAAGGCTCGCCCAGCGCAACCGTCATGTCGCAGGAGACGCCATCGACCGTGCGTAGGGTCCACGAAAGTTCCTTCAGGAGTTCTCCAGCGGCCTCCCTTTCGGCGCGGAGCTTTGCCGCCGGCTGGTCGTCGTCCACCACATGGACAAGAGAGAGGGCGGCGTCGAAGGCCATCGCCAGAAGTCTTGCGCGCCGGAGGGCGCGATCGGATCGCGTCGAGAAATCCGTGGCGACCAGAATGCGTCGCATGTCTTCGCACCTCCCCCAGGGCGCAACCGGATCAACCAAGGGTCGAAAACATCATGAGCATTCATATAATAGTTGGTTTGAGCAGCTGGTAGCGGTTAGGCGAAGGAACATGGCAACCCGGAACGGATCGCAGGGGGAGCTGACGGCGGGATTGCTGCTGATCGGTGCCGCAGCGCTCGGCATCGTATTCGCGAATACCGGGTTGGCCCCGTTCTACGATTTGTTGCGCGGGATGCCAGTGGCGGTCCGCATCGGCGATTTTTCCATCGACAAGCCGCTGCTGCTTTGGATCAACGACGGCCTGATGGCCGTGTTCTTCTTCGTCGTCGGCCTCGAGATCAAGCGCGAACTTCTGATCGATCAATTGTCGACCCCGCGGCGTGCGGCTCTGCCAGTCGCATGCGCGCTCGGCGGCATGGCGATCCCAGCCCTGATCTATGTGTATTTCAACGACGCGGATCCTACCACTCTGCGTGGTTGGGCGATCCCGGCCGCCACCGATATCGCCTTCGCGCTCGGCATTCTGGCGCTGGTCGGGCGATCGGTCCCGATATCCGTCAAGGTGCTGCTCACCGCCATTGCCATCATCGATGACTTGGGCGCGATCGTGATCATCGCCGTCTACTACACGGCCGACCTGTCGACAACGGCGCTCCTGGTATGGGGGGTGGGCGTGGCGGCGCTCGCCGTGCTCAATCGGCTGCGTGTGACGCACATGGCACCCTACCTCGTGGTGGCGGCGATCACCTGGGCGGCGCTGGTCAAGTCCGGGGTCCATGCCACGCTGGCCGGCGTCGTCAACGCCTTCTTCGTTCCGATCGTCGCCAAGGATCGCGACGAGACCCCGATGCTGATTCGCCTCGAGGAGGACCTCAAGCCGTTGGTCGGCTTCTTCATCGTCCCTGTGTTCGGCTTTTGCAACGCCGGCGTCTCGTTCGCCGGACTGACCTGGGCGAGTTTCCTCGCCCCCGTGACTCTGGGCATCGCGGCGGGCCTGTTCATCGGCAAGCAGATCGGGATCTTCGTGCCCCTGTGGGTCGGGGTAAGACTGAAGCTCGTGCCCATGCCCGAAGGCGCCACTTGGTTGCAGCTCTACGGGATGGCTTTGCTGTGCGGAGTCGGATTCACCATGAGCCTGTTCATCGGTGGATTGGCCTTTACCGATGGGACCTTCGATGCCGCCGTACGCCTGGGGGTGCTCACCGGGTCCCTGGTGTCGGCGGTGGTCGGCCTGGCGGTCCTGCGCAGCGCCGCTGGGACGAACAGCGTCAGTCGTGGCGCAGCAAGTGCATGAGGCTCGACGTATCGAAGCGCCCGCCGCCGCGCGCCTGGACCTGGGCATAGAACTGGTCGATCAGCGCCGTCACCGGAAGACGAGCCCCGGTACGCTTCCCTTCGGCGAGCACGTAGCCGAGGTCCTTGCGCATCCAATCCACGGCAAAGCCGAAGTCGAAGCGATCCTCGACCATGGAGCGCCAGCGGTTCTCCATTTGCCAGGATTGCGCCGCGCCCTTCGAGATCGCTGCGATAACCCGCTCCATATCGAGGCCGGTGCGTACCCCGAAGTTGACCGCTTCGGCCAATCCCTGAACCAGGCCAGCGATGCATATCTGATTGACCATCTTGGCGAGCTGGCCCGTGCCGACCGGCCCGATCAGAACGGCTTGCCGCGCGTAGGCGGCGAGGCTGGGTTGGACGCGTTCGAAGATTGCCGGATCGCCGCCGGCCATCACCGTGAGCACGCCGTTCTCGGCCCCGGCCTGACCTCCGGACACCGGCGCATCGAGAAAAGCTACGCCTTTGGCTGCGCACGCCTGGGCGAGTTCACGGGCCTGGGCTGCAGACGTCGTCGTGTGGTCGACCAATACACTTCCTGCCGTCATTCCGTTCAGTACCCCATCGGGGCCGAGCGTGACCGCGCGAACGTCGTCATCATTGCCGACGCAGAGAAAGACGGTCTCCGCATCACGAGCGGCCGTCGCCGGCGTCGCGGCGCCCCGCCCGCCATATTTGTTCACCCAGGCAGCGGTCTTCGTTGCCGTGCGGTTGAAGACGGTGACCGCATGGCCTTTGGCCGCCAAGTGCCCGGCCATGGGAAACCCCATGACCCCGAGGCCGACGAACGCGACAGTCCGAACCGACATGACAACCCCTGAAACAAGAACGACGATACCGGCCGGATTATCACCGGTATCGCCGTCCTGCCAAGGGTGTCGTCGGCTCTTGTCGCTAGTTGTTCTGGCCGACCTCGATACGAAGCTCGCGCACCGGCACATACCGGCCATGAATCGGCAGGACCGTCGCGACGTCGAGCTTGAGCCGCTGGATGTTGTCCCACAGGTTGGTCGTGAACGGATTCAGTCGCTCCGGTGTGCGAACGACCTCGGTTCGTGGGCTGAACGCGTCGGCCACGATCAGGATTTTCTCCTTGGGCAAGTAGCCGACGATGAGACCATCGGCATGCGTGTTGTCCTTGAGCGCAAGCAACTCGAGCGTCCGGGTCGAATCGCTCAGGACCATCTTGTCCCCCATCGTCTGGAAGCGAGCGTTTCCGTTGGCCCGCGCCAGCCGATCTGGTGCCAGCGTGCGCGGAGCGGCATAGGCTGCCTCGAAGAACGGACGGTTGAACTCATGGGTCAGAATCGTCATGCCCTCGGCCGCTGCGGCACGCAGGCCACCAGAATGATCGAAATGGTGATGGGTGTTGACCACGATCCTGAGCGGCTTGTTCGGAATCGTTTTCTTCACCAAGTCGATCACCTCATTGGTCCGCGCATCGCCCAATGGCGCTTCCACGAGGACGATGTGGTCGGCCATTTCGATCGCCGCGCTGTGGTGTGAGGCGCCGGCGACAAACCAGACACCCTCCGCCACTTTCTCGATGGTGGCCGCTGGAACCGGGGCGGCCGGGCGAATCTGCGCAGGCGCGGTCACCGGGGGCGCGTTCAGATTGATGTCGACAACGGCCATCTCGAAGGTCGGGTGGCCAAGCACCCGTTGCACGATCTTCGTCGGCACCTGAACGCCCTCAACCGTGCGATAGTCGGCATAGGTCGTTTCCACCGTCATATCGCCGAGCACGGGATTGGCGATGGACGACACGACGCGTTCGATCAGATTGGCGGCGTTGGCGGTTGCCTGTGCTTTGAAGCGTCCCGCCCGCTCAACGACAAACGTCGTTCGCCCGTCGGCGCCCGTCGAAGCCGTGGTCCCGGCGTTCAGTGCGGCCTTGATGACGCCATGTGGCGAAATCCACAACTCGTGCTGGAGCGCCGCAATTTGGGCCGGGGCGGCCGTGGCGTTTTCGCCCGCGCCGGTCCAGGCGGCATCACCGCGCATTGTGTTTAGACGCCGTTGTTCAGTGTAGAACGGCTGACCGCCGCCGCCCCGCGGTGCGCCCTCCGGCGGCAAGAACACAATGTCCTCGGCCAAGGCGCTGTTGGCATAATCGAACACCCGTTCCGCCTGTTTGATGCGGAACTTGGGCCATTCGCCGCCGGCGCGGAGCGATTGCCCGACGATGGCAAAGGTGCCCGTACCACTGATCCGAAGCGTGCTCACGTTAACGCTTCCCATAGCGGCGGCAATATCGGCGACTGTCGCGGCGCAAACTGGATTGGCCAAACCCACCAAGACCGGGATGGCAAGCAGATGTCTGGACAACGTCATGGATCCCTCCCTAGACGACGCGCAATGTAGGGCCACTCGGTGCGGCGCGATCTCACGAGGCCGTGTGACGCACGCTTGGTCACGACGTTGTGTGCTGAGGAGTCTCGTGGCGCTCGCAGTGTGCAATGGGCCTTCGGTCCGGGCTCGCCCAGCCGATGTAGCGGGTTGGCGAACCACCCGATGGGGCATGACGCGAGACGATCTTCGAGCCGGCCTCGGGCCCGACATTGCACAACTTCGTGAACCCCTGTTCTTCAAAGACTTGGTGGTTTTCGATCGTACTCCGTGCGCAACCGTCGGTGGTCGCACGTTCGTAGTCCTGCCCCAGCTCGACCTATTCGTGCGCTACGTCGATCCCAACGCAGAAGTGCGTTCGCAGGTCCGCAAAGAGCTGGTCATTCGTTTCAGCGCACGGCGTTGAGCGTTCAGGAGCGGCCGCGGGCCTCTGCGATCAACTGATCGAGAAATGGCTCGACGTCGGGCGGGCGGGTGCGATCGACTGTTACCTCGGCAAAAACGTCCTCGCCGGCTAGCCACCGCCTCTCGACGTCGGGTTCTGCAAGGGCAACGACCAAGGCGCGATTCAAGTCGTAGCTCACGTACGGTAGGCCCACGGCTTTGAGCGCGGCCCAGAGCGCCGTCGTGATGCGCGTGCGGAAGAACACATAGCTGTTGGGCGTCGGGATCGTCACGGCCGGATCGGTCAGCGCGCGAATACACACGGCAACTTCGGTCGAGGCGTACCCCCGGCAGGCAAGCGGACGCCCCGGGTAGACGCTGCACGCGTGATCGACGAGGAGCGGGCAGGGCATGGTGATCGTGGCACGGCGCGCTCCTGCCCAATCCCGACCGTCGGAAACGGCCTGGCTCAGCCGTTCGTCGAGGGCGATGTGGCCGCCCGCCGATTGCGCGCGGACCTGCGCAGCGACCGCGAGAACCTCGGGGATGGAGGCGGCGATGAAGTTTGCGCAGCAGTGCGAACAGCCCTTGGTGCACGCGACACGTTTGCCCGGATGACGTTCGAGCGATCGGTCGAGAACCTGCTGGGCAAACGCCACCGCTCGTATCGCCCGCCGGTCTCGTCCGTCTGTGAAGAGGTCGATCAGGCCACGGGTGAGCGCGATCGTCGGCCGGAGATCGTTCAACGGCGGTAGGCCGTCACGCGCCAGGAGGTCGGCCTCGCTACGCAACTCGCCCAATGACGCGGCAAGCAGACTTCCATCGGCCATAGCGCCCGGCTCCGGCCTAGAGATCGCCGCCGACGCGAATGACGACGCGCCCCTTGGTCTCGCGGCGTTCGAACCGGGCATGCAAAGCCGGCACGTCCTCGAGCGCCACCTCCTCCGAAATCGGAATCCGCCATCGTCCCGTGCGGACAGCGTCCAGCAGCATCGCGTCGTCCCGTCCTTTGAGGATCGGACCCAGGACGGGAAAACTCATGGCCCCGACCTTGATCGACTTGCGCATCAGGAGTTCTTGCGGGATGTCAGGGCCGCGGCCGGCCGTCGCGCCCATCAACAGAATGAGGCCGTTGGCGGCGATCGCCTCGTAGTTCTTCGCCCAACCTGCGCCGCCGTTGCCATCGATGATCACGTCCGCGCCCCGTCCACCGGTCAGGCGTATGACATCGGCCGGCCAATCGTCACGGCGATAATCGATGAAGTGATCGGCGCCGTAGGGTCGGGCGTACGCGATCTTGTCTGGCCCGCCGCAGAGCGCGATGACGGTCGCGCCCAGTTCCTTGGCGATCTGGGTCATGACGATCCCGATCGGCCCCGCACCCGAGTGGATCGCCACATTGTCGCCTCGTTGGACCCGCGCGGCGGTTACGACCGAATGCCAGGCCGTGGCCGTGATGCCGCGGTAGACCGTGCCGACCTTCCAGTCGAGTCCTTCCGGGAAAGGGGCGACCATGGTAAGCGCCCCGATCGAGAAATCGGCACATCCGCCGCCGGCACCACTCGAGAGCACGCGACGCCCGAGCCACTGGCGATCGACGCCGTCGCCCACCTTGTCGACAATGCCCGAGTGCGTGGTCCCCGGGGTCAGCGGATATTTCCCCGGCCAACGTCCTTGGCGTGCGAACACGTCCACCGGATTCAGGCTGCAGTAGGCAACGCGTAGCCGCACCTCACCGGGGCCAGGCGAAGGAATGGGTAGACGGGTTACGTGCAGCACGTCGGGGCCGCCAGGGGCGTCCGCGACTACCGCACGCATGGTCTCGGCGGCCATGGCCCCGCCCTAGCGGCGCGCCTTCGACCGCGACGAGGCCTTGGCGGCCTTCTTCCGTCGCGACGCGCGCTCGGGTGACGGCCCAAGGATCGCACCGCGGTCGTCGGCAACGTAGGACAACCCGCCTTTGGTGCCCATCGCCTCGGCCAATTCCGCTTGTTCGTGCAAGACATGAAACACTCGCGCGATCAAGTCGTCACGACGGTTGAAGCGCTGGTCCTCGACCGTTTGGTCGGGGCGGTACGCCTCGATGTCCTGACGCGGCACGACGCGGCGAGCCTCGAGGAGCCGTTCGAGCGTGTCCTGTCGTTCGATCGCGACCGACAACTCCCCGGTCAACGCGATGATCATCGCCATCATGTGGTCCATCGCTGGGTCACGAAAGAACTGGGGTTTCGGTCCCTTGGACCGCCGCGGCAATCGTACGTCCTGCGCCATAGCTTCGTTTCCTAACCCGACTGCGAACTACTTCCAGGCGCCGAACGAGAACCACGCTTGGCCGTTCGAGACCTCCGGTGGCACTGCGTCGCCGCGCACGCAGGCGGCGAACAGGTCGTCCGACCACGTGCCGTAGTTCGGTACGCGGAACTGGACGTAGTTCTTGGCCTTGAACCCGGCGTCGACGAACTTCTTCTGCAGGTCTTGGTGGCGGAACTGATAGTAGAACGGCTCGTTGTTGTAGTAGGCGTCCCAGTCGAGGACGAAGTCCTCGTAGGGGCCGCTCACCAGCGACACCGGCGGCAGCTCCTGGTTGATCATCAACCCGCCTGGTTTGAGCACACGATAGGCTTCGGCCAGGATCTTCGCGCTCGATTTGACGCTGATCTCGTGGAAAAAGAAGCTCGAGGTCACCAAATCGAACGTGTTGTCCGGAAAATCGAGCGCCTCGGCATTCTGCTGGCTGAAGTGCACCTTGCGACCGGTCGCTTCCGCAAGTGCGTGGGCGTAGCGTAGGCACGGCGCGCCGACGTCGATGCCGTGGCTTTCCATCCCGGGGTACACGTCCATCACCGAGAACATCTCGCGACCGACTGTGCAGCCGAGGTCGAGATAGGTCTTCGGCCGGAAGGTCGGATACTTGATCCTGAGCGCATTGGCCGCCGTTGCACCCCAGCCACCCCTGTGGCGGTGCGCGAGACCGCCTGAGAACACGCGCGTCCCATGGTGATAAACGGCACCCTGCGCGACGTCATCGGCGACGTGTTCGCTGTGAAAGCAACCCGGCATGAGATGAACGTCGAGCTCGGTCACGGTCTGCGGTATGTCGACGTTGGCATCGAGGCGCAGCGAACCGCCCGCCGGGTTTGCGTCGGATGCGTCCTTCGCCACCTGAATCATCTCCGGCAGCTTGCGCTCGATCTCCGGCTGGACGGACCACCACGTCATGAGCTGGGCGTTGTGGCGCAAGGCACTCCACTCTTGGAAGATCGGCTGAACCAACATCTCCTTGCGCACTTCGTTTCCGGTCTTGGGCTTGCGGCCATTTTTCCGGACGAAGCGCGGTTCGATAGCATGGTCATAGACCGTCTTCATGTCCCTGGCGTAGTCCAGAAGAATGCGCTTGCGCAGCACCGAGACGTAGCGCTGGCGGGCGGCCTCGTCGTGGGTCGGGTCGAAGACGGTCTCGATGTTCTTGATATTGGACATGGCGATCTCCTTGTGGGCGACAATATATACTGTCCGCCCGCCGGCGAACGGCTTGTCTGCTCAGGCGTTCGGGACGACGACGGCCCCGTGCGCGGCGAGGGTGATCCAGACGGTCGTTCCCACCGCGTAAGGCGCACCGGTCCGGTGGTCGATCGAGAACAGATCACCGACGGGGCTTGCCACCGTGTACTCCATGTGGGTGCCGAGGTAGGCCGCCTTGGTGATGCGTCCCTCGATCGCGCCCGGAGGGGACCGCTGATCGAGCAGTACCGACTCAGGCCGCACGGCGAGACGGATCGCGCCGGTGGACACATTGCGATGCGGCAAGGTGATTTCCAGACCGCCCAGTCGAATGCGGCCGAGGTCGCCCTGCCGTGTCAGAAGCTCAGCGGCGAGAAGATTGGCATCGCCGATGAAGTCGGCCACGAACACCGAGTTGGGCGCCTCGTAGAGGTCACGGGGACGCCCCGTCTGCGCAATCGCCGCGTTCGACATGACGATGATGCGGTCCGATACGGCCAAAGCTTCTTCCTGGTCATGGGTGACGTAGGCAACCGTCAGATTGAGCTTCTGTTGCAACTCACGGATGTCGTCGCGAACGCGCCGGCGCAGCTTGGCGTCCAGGTTGGAAAGCGGCTCGTCGAACAGCAGCACCTGCGGCTCGAGGACGAGCGCACGCGCGACAGCGACGCGCTGCTGTTGACCGCCCGAAAGTTCCGACGGCAATCGCTTTTCCAGGCCGCTCAATCCGACGAGGGCGAGCTTCTCCGCCGCCATGGCTTGGGCCTCGGCTTTCGGTGTGCCGCTCACGCTCGGCCCGTAGGCGACGTTCTCGGCGACCGTCATATGGGGAAACAGGGCGTAGGACTGGAACACCATACTGACGTCGCGATCGGCGGCAGACAGTTTCGTCACGTCGCGCTGTCCGATGAGAATCTGGCCCTCACTCGCCAGTTCGAGGCCGGCGA
Source organism: Alphaproteobacteria bacterium (assembly GCA_016869765.1). Lineage (GTDB taxonomy): Bacteria > Pseudomonadota > Alphaproteobacteria > SHVP01 > SHVP01 > SHVP01. The sequence continues at coordinate 42,744 of VGES01000022.1, read as the reverse complement.
TCAGACGCAACGTCGTCGTCTTTCCGCAACCCGAAGGACCGAGCAAGGTGACCAACGTCCCGGGATCAATGACGAACGACACCGCATTGACGGCCGTTACCGGGCCGTAGCGCTTGGTCACGGAGCGAAACTCGACGGCGGCGGCGGGTTTTGTCATGACTTCGTTCCCCGTGGCCGTGGTCACCGCGGGAGGTTTGCGATCTCTTTTTCCCACCGCGCGATGATGCGGGTGCGGACATCGTTGGAACCGAACTTGGCGAAGTCGTAGTCGATGAGTTTGACTTCGTTGAGTCTAGGCGTCTTGGGCGGCAGCGGCGCCTCGACGTTGGAAGGAATCTGATAGGACTTGGCGCGAACCCCGGTCGCTTGCGCCGGGGCCGAGAGCGCAAAGTCGTACCATTTCTTCGCGTTTTCGAGGTTCCTGGCACCCTTGACGATGCTCTGCGAACCGATCTCGTAGCCGGTGCCCTCGCAAGGGGCGATGTTGAGTACCGGAAACCCGGCTTCGGCTTCGGCCACCGCGGCGAACATCCAGGTGACCGCCATCGTCGACTCGCCCTGGGCCACACTGCGCATCGGTGCAGCGCCCGATCGCGGGTATTGGTTGATGTTGCGGTGGAGTTCCCTGAGGTAGGCGAAGGCCGGTTCTTCTCCCATGATCTGTACGAGGGTCGCCAGGAAGGTATAGGACGTTCCCGAGGTCGCGGCGTTCGACATCTGGATCTCGTCACGATAGGCCGGTTTTACGAGATCGGACCAGCACGCCGGCGCCGGCAGGTTGCGTTTGGCGAGTTGCTCCGTGTTCCAGACGATGCCGAGCGTCCCGGCGTAAATGCCGACCGTCCGGAACTTGGCCTGTTCGGCCTGTTGGCGCGCCCAGGGGTGCAGCTTGGGCAACAGGGCCGAGCGATACTCTTCGGTCAGCCCCAGTTCCGCCGCCTGCAAGTGCTGATCGCCGCCGCCGCCCCACCAGATGTCGCCGCGCGGGTTGGTTGCCTCGGCGCGGATCTGCGCCAGGGTTTCGCCCGCGCTTTTGACCGTCATTTGAACTTTGATGTTGGTCGCGCGCTCGAACTCCGTGCGCATCACTTCGCACCATTCCGCCAGGACCGAGCAGTACACCGTCACTTCGCCTTGTGCTTTGGCACTCGGCGTCGGCAGACCGATGAGGGCGAGTGTCGCGATACAGAGCACGTGCTTGAGCATGGTTTCCCCTTGGTTCTTAGCCTCCGGCAGCCTGTAGCACGGGGGCTGCCGCCGTTCGTCGTCCAAGCCGCCGTTCGCCGACCAACAATTGGATGACGAGAATGGCTAGCAGCATGACGACGATCAATACCGAAGAATAGGCGATGGCGAGACCGAACTCGCCGGCCTCGACCCGGCCGACGATGTAGGCCGTCGCCATGTTGTATTGCGCGGAGACGAGGAAAATGATCGCGCTCACCGCCGTCATCGCGCGCACGAAGGCATAGACCAAGGATGCCACGACTGCCGGCCGCAGCAACGGCAGGATGACGCGTCGCACCGTCGTGAACGATCGCGCGCCCAGGGTCAGCGATGCCTCATCGAGGCTGCGATCGATCTGGCTCATGGTCGCGATGCCGGCACGCACCCCCACCGGCATATTGCGGAAAATGAAACAGATCACGAGGATCAACCCGGTCCCGGTGATCTCGATCGGCGGGACGTTGAAGGCGAGGATATAGGAGACGCCGACGACCGTGCCCGGGATCGCGAAGCTCAGCATCGTGATGAACTCGAACGAGCGTTTGCCGACGAAACGTTGCCGCGCCAACAGGTAGGCGGTGAGCAAGCCGACAATAGCGGTGAGAGGCGCGGCCACGGCCGCGACTTTGATCGTCGTCCACAACGAGTCCCAGGCCGAACCGGCGAAGTAGAGGCCCCGGGACGTCTGCTCGATGCCAAAGCCTGTGATGTAGTGCTGAAGCGTGGGCGTGTAGTCGCGGCCCATCGTCTTGACGAAACCACCGACCAGGATCACGACGTAGATCACGGCCGTAAACATCGCCCACGGGATTGCCGTCCCATAACACAGCCAGGCCATGCGCTTGGGCATCGGCACCGGCAATCCGGAGTCCCCTTTGCCAGTCACCGTGGTGTAGGAACGGTTCCCGAGCCATCGGTACTGCGCGTAAAACGCGCCCAACGTGAATGTGAGGAGGACAATCGATAGGACGGCCGCCCGACTCTGATCGTGGGCGGCCCCGACGACGGCGAAAAAGATTTTGGTCGAAAGCACTTCGTAGTTGCCTCCGAGTACGAGCGGATTGCCGAAATCCGCCATGCTCTCGACGAAGCCAAGCAGGAAGGCGTTGGCCAGACCCGGCCGCATCAAGGGCAGCGACACGGTGCGAAACGTCGTCCACCGACTCGCGCGAAGGGTCTGCGAGGCTTCCTCGAGGGAGGGGCTGATCCCTTGGACGACCCCGATGAGCACGAGGAAGGCGATCGGGGTGAAGGCCAGCATCTGCGCGATGAAGACGCCGGTAAAGCCGTAGATCCACCGCGTCCGCGGGACATCGAACCACTCGAACAGGAGTCCCGTTACGGCGCCTGAGCGGCCGAACAACAGGATGAGCGCGAGCCCAATGACGAAGGGCGGCGTGATGATCGGTAGAATCGTCAACGCCCGCAGAACGCCCTTGGCTTGGAACCGCGTGCGCAACGCGATCAGAGCGAACGCGAGTCCCAGAACGGTCGTGCCAACGCCGACGACGACTGCCAGGAACAGCGTGTTCCAAGCGACACCGCAACGCAGGTTCGAATAGACGCAGTCCAATCCCCAGACGGAGCGATCGAAGAACTTGACGAAAAAGATGCCGGGAGCGAAGTGCCCGTTGTTGTCTTCGACCGCACTCACGAGAATCTGCGCGATCGGGAAGAACACGAACAACAGGACCAGGCCCAAGACCAGCGCAATCGCAGAGACGACGAACGCGTCGCTGCGACAAAAGCCCCGTGCAGCCAAGCCGTGCGCGAGCACCATGAGAAACGCGAGCGCGGTCGCAAACGCCCCGTATCCCATGCCCGCTTGCTTCTCGGGGCCGAACCACTCGGCGAACAGATCGATCGTCCAATTGCGGTGATCGATCGCGAATCCCGCGATGACCATCCACACGAGACCAGCGGCGCCAATCCATGTCAGCCATCGCCCGTCCTCGGGGCGTCGGCCGCCGCGCACGAGAAGCGCGGCGCCAACCAACAAAGGGAGGAAGGTCGGTCCCAGCCACCAACGATCACCGGACCAGCCGAGAAACAGGCCGGATCCGGCATTGCCAAACGGGTAACTTGCCCACCACTTGGCCGAGAGCGGGCTAAGGCCCTCTACGAGGTACCAGGGCAGGATCGCATAGCCGATCCCGCCCAACACCAACCACAAGGCGGCCGATCGAGTCACCGCGACGAGCGCCGGGTGTTCGTCCGGCTACTTCGGCAGGTTCTTGACCTCGCCGTCCCACTTCGAGAGCAGCCGCCTGCGCTCGTCGGAGGAGCCGTACTTCGCGAAGTCGTAGTTTATGAACTTGATCTGCGAGAAGTCCGGGGCCTCGGGCGGAGTCTTCGCGCCCTTGTTGGACGGCACCTGGAAGGACTTCGCTTTGGCTCCCAGCTCTTGGGCCGCCGGCGTCAGGGCCCAGTCGTACCACTTCTTCGCGTTGTCCAGGTTGCGGGCCCCTTTGATGATGCTCATCGAGCCGACTTCATAGCCGGTGCCCTCGCATGGCGCGATGACCTTGATGGGCGCCTTGTCGACGACAAAGGTGACCAGATCATGTTGGAACGTGATCCCGATCAACGTTTCGCCGAGGCTCGCGGCCCGCGCCGGGGCGGCGCCCGAGCGCGTGTATTGATTCACATTGCGATGCAGCTTCTTGAGGTAGTCGAAGCCGGGGTTCTCCCCCATCAACTGCACGATCGTCGCCAGCATGGTGTAGGACGTGCCCGACGAATTGGGGTCGGCGACCTGAACCTCGTCCTTGAAGCGCGCGTCGAGCAGATCAGCCCAGCACTTCGGTTCGGCCCCGCCCTTCTTCTTCATCAGGTCGGTATTGAATCCGTAGCCGAGCGCGCCGGCGTAGACCCCGACGGAGCGCTGTTTGGATTGTTCCCATTGGCGCGTCGCCCAGTCCTGAAGCTGGGCCATGACGGGCGAACGATATTCGATCGTCAGTCCTTCCTCCGCCGCTTGGAGATGGGGATCGCCGGTGCCGCCCCACCAGATGTCGCCCCGCGGGTTCGCGGCTTCGGCCTTGAGCTGGGCGTAGAATTCTCCCGAGCTCTTGCGCGTCATTGCCACCTTGACGCCGGTCTGGCGTTCGAAGGCGGTGACCATCTCGCGGCACCATTCTTCCTGAACGGCACAGTACAGAACCAGCTCGCCCTGAGCTCGGGCCGGTACGACGGACACCCACGAAACAATCGCCGACCCGATGACGGCCAGCGTCAATGCCACTAGACGGTTCATGCTTGCCTCCCCCACGGAACCCGCGTGCGGTTCCTGCGTCAACTCTAGCATCGACCGAGAGGGGCGACCAAACTCAGAACTTCAGGCGCGTTGCGGCTTGCAGGGCGTCCTGCAAGGCTGGCGTGCAGGCAAGAATTGGATTTCCCTCCGACAAGCCGTCGTCGGCGAGGAAGTCGTTGGTCCAGCCACCGGCCTCGCGAACCAACAAAATGCCGGCGAGGGAGTCCCAAGAATTGATGTGCAACTCGGCGTAGCCGTCCGTCCGTCCGGCGGCAACATAGGCCAGTCCGAGGGCTCCCGAACCCATACGCATCGTGCCGGCACCGGTCGCGACCACGCGCCCGAGCATCGCGACGTAATCGCTCAACGGTCGGCGCGTCGACCACCCCAACTCGATCGTCGACTGCCGCAGGTCCGCGATCGGGCTCACATTGATCGCACGATGGTTGAGCGTCGCGCCGCGTCCCCGCTCGGCAGCATACGTTTCACCGGTCAAGGGTTGGACGATCGCTCCCAAAGCGATTTCACCGCCCTCGACGAGCGCGATCGAAACGCAAAAATGCGGGATGCCACGTGCGAAGTTGGCGGTTCCGTCGATCGGATCGACCACCCACGTCCTTTGGCCGATCGAGCCGCCACCCTCTTCACCAAGGAACGAATCGCCAGGAAACGCTCGCCCGAGACGTGCCGCGACGAGCTCCTCTACTTGGGCGTCGGCTTCCGTGAGGTAGTCCTGCTCACCCTTGAGTTCGAAACGCCCGGCAGGCCTTTCGTGGAAGAGCCGTTTCATGAGCACGCCTGCTTCCTCGGCAATGGCGCACGCCTGTGACAACTGATCCGAGACACGGCGCACGATCATCGCTCCTTCCAACGGGTGACCAGCCACCGAAGGCGCTGCGCCACCTCGTCGATTGCAGCGTCTTGGCTGATCGCGCCTTCGAACCAGCGCTCAGCCACGGTCCAGAAAAGGCCCCGGCCGACCGCAAAGCCACGCAGCAACGGTTCATCGCTCGCGAACGCCTCGGGCGTCGCCGGGCCACTCGCATCGTTGAGGAGGCAGAGGAGACCGCGACAGTACGGATCGTGCGCCCGAATCTGGTCGGCCAACGCCTGCCAAGTTTTCGGAGGAAGCGTTCCGGGAAACGCCCACCAATCGGGGAACACGTCTCGGCGCTGCAGCCGGCCGATCAGATCGAGCGTTTCGCCTTCTGCGGGCCCGGGTTCTACGGGATCGGGGACGACGAGAAGGAACTCGCGACTTGTTGCGACGCTCGCATCGTACGCCGTGGTTATCGCGTCGACCTGACCTTCGCCGATAGGGCCGTGGGCCACGTACTTCGCGTGGTGCGTTGCGGGCCACTGGCCGAGGGCGAGGGTGAGAGGCTCCGCGCCACGTTCGGGCACGGGGCGGGCCAGCCAAACGCCCTGGGTGGCCGCCGCAAACAAGGCATCACGACCGTGGACGTCATCGACGATCAGACCGAGATGGGGCTCTTGCATCGCGACTTGGGCGACTGCGCGACCGAGCAGCATCTTGAACTGGCCAATGGTGGCCTCGTCGCGGCGAAACTTCTTGGCAAGATCGAGGAACGGCGCCCGATGATCGATCCCGACGGCCAGGAGCCGCGGCTGGACGCGCCGACCGGTGGAGACCCGGTGAAGTCGCGCCAAGCGTTGGTCACGGTTGAGCTGGCGTGGCAGGGCGTGGCGGTCGGCGCGCACCAGGAAATCGGTGAGCTCGGTCCAACTCGGCATGGCGGGGGCGCAGCCGTGTCGCGAGACGACGAGGGCGCCACAGGCGTTGGCCAGGCGGCAGGCCTCCGTCCAGTCCGCCCCGCGCAACCAGCCGCGCAAGAGCCCGGCCATGAACGCGTCGCCGGCGCCCAAGACGTTGAACACCTCGACCGGAAAGCCGGGCGCCCGGACGCCATCTTCGAGCCTGTCCGGAATCGCACCGTCGAAGACGGTGCAGCCCATTGGTCCCTGTTTCATGACGATGGCAGCCTTCGATAGTGCGCGTAGGCGGCGCAGCGCCCGAGATGTGTCGGTCAATCCGCCGGCGATGTGAATCTCTTCCTCGGTTCCGACGATGAGGTCGCAGTGGGGCACGATTGCCTGCAGATGCGTGGAAACGCTGTCCGAGGCAATGAATCGGCTCTCGCCCAGTCCGTGGCCGGCCAGCCCCCAAAGGTTCGGGCGGTAGTCGATGTCGAGCACGACCTTCGTGCCGTTCGATTTGGCCAAGCGAATGGCCGTGTGCGAGGCGGTATTGGTGGTCACGGTCGAGAAATGAGTCCCGGTGACGACGAGCGCCGCGGCTTGGGCGATGAAGGCGCCGTCCATGTCGCCGGACTCGATCGCCATGTCGGCGCAGTTCTCACGGAAGAAAATCAATGGAAAGGTCTCGCGGTCGCGAATCCCGAGGATCACCAGACCAGTCAAGCGTCGCGGATCGGTTGCAACGTGGCTCACATCGACGCCTTCGGCGGCGAGCGTCTCGCGGACGAATCGTCCCATGTGTTCGTCGCCCACCCGTGTGATCATGGCCGGGCGCAGGCCCAGACGAGCGGCGCCGATCGAGATGTTGGCCGGGCAACCGCCCACGTACTTGGCGAACGAGGACATATCCTCCAGCCGCCCACCGACCTGCTCACCGTAGAGGTCGACTGCCGCCCGCCCGATGGCGATGAAATCGAGCGGCCGGTTCGACTCAGGCATCGGCGACGCCTTTGGGATGCCAGACCTGCGCCGACTTCTCCATCGTCCAGCGGTGCTCGGCCGTGAACTCGGGGACGGTGTACGGGTTGCCCGGCAGGTGACGAATGACCCAGGCGTAATACATCGCGTAGCCCGGGGCGGCGCATTGCGCATGATCGTTGCCGGCCAAGATCTTGACCGTGTCGTTGGCGCGAATCTTCAGCACGTTGTCGCCCAATTCGGCGTGGCCGTAGCCCTGCGGGTGATCGAAACGATAGTGGTAGATCTCAGGCTGCGGGTGGTGGTGCGGTGGGTAGCTCGACCACCGCCCGGGCAGGGTCACGACTTCGCCCAAGACCAGCTCGGCGTTGGCATCCGAATTCGCGTGATCGAAGATGGTGCGCACCAGCCGCAGGCACGCGCCCCCGACCTGACCTTTGCCGCGCTGCTCGTCGACCGTGTCGGCGGGTTGGAAGCTGCGGGGAGCGAAGGGTTTCGTGTTCGGCGAGCGGTAGATGGTGAGTTCGCTGGCGCTGGTCGCCTGGACGCGCACCTCGCTGCCGGCCGGTACATGCACGCAACTCGGCGATTCATCGAACAGCGAAGAGCGCTGGAACTGGACGGTGCGATTGCCGAGCGTGACGTCGACGTGGCCCGCCATGAGCAGGAATGCCGTCTCTCCGCTGGTGGTCTCGCGATGCTGATCGCCCGCTCCTAGGACGAGAACGGAAAATCCGATCCCGGTGGGTTCGGCCGGATCATCGTACCGGGTGATCGTCGTCAGCCCGTGGCGGAACCCGCTGCGGTGGTCGGTGAGGTGGGGCGACATCGTCATTCTCCTGCAATCGTTAGGCCGGCGGCCGTGGCAAAACTCTGGAGATTGCGGCAGCCGAGGGTGGCGTATGTGAGGGGATCGGCCTTGGCCGGGTCCTGCTCGGCCTCGACGACGAGCCAGCCGTCGTAACCCGTTGCGGCGATCGGTGCGAGCACCGCGCGGTAGTCGACGATGCCATCGCCGGGCACCGTGAACACGCCAGCGAGGACCGAATCGAGAAAACTCGAGTCGCGAGACCGAACGTCCTTCAACACTTCGCCGCGCACGTCCTTGCAATGCACGTGGACGATGCGCCCGGCGTGGCGCCGGGCGAGCGCCACAGGGTTTCCTCCCGCGTACGTCAGATGCCCGGTATCGAGCAATAGCCCGACGTCGGGCCCGGTCATCGCCATGAGGCGATCGATCTCGGTCTCGGTTTCGATCACCGTGCCCATGTGGTGGTGATAGGCGAGATGAACCCCGTGCGTACGGAGGTAGCGGCCGACGTCATTCATGCCCGTCGCCAGACGGCGCCATTGTCCGTCCGACAACGTAGGACGCCGCGACACGGGCGTGCTGCGCTCGCCGTGCACGCAGCCCGTCACCTCGGCGAAAACCATGACGCGGCAGCCGAGCGCCTTGAGCAGCGTGAGGTGATCGGTGAGGGCGTCGATCTCGTCGGCGACCGAACGCTCCGAGAGCCGAGCGCTGTACCAACCCGACACCAGCGCGAGGCCGTGACGTTCCAGGATTAGCCGTAGCTGTTCGGGCCGGCGGGGAAATTTGTTGCCGAGTTCGATGCCCGTGAAGCCCGCCTGTCGTGCCTCGCCGAGACAGGTTTCGAGCGGCGTGTCGGCGCCGAGTTCGGGCATGTCGTCGTTGGTCCAGGTCAGCGGGTTGATTCCGAGGCGCACCATTGTCGTCACCTGGCGGATCTGGGCTGAAGCGCCCGGGCGTATTCGCCGGCCGCTGTACGCTCCCGAGAGGTGCGCGGTGCCGCCGTGACCGGCACGTCCCACCAGGCGCCGCCCGCTGTTGTCGACTGGGCGGGGTCGGTCTCGATCACCAAGGTCACGGTGTGCCGGACGAGCTTCGCCCGGCGCAATGCCGCTTCGAGTTCGGGGATGTCGGCGACGTGATGGGCCTCGGCGCCGAGACTGCGCGCGTGCGCGGCAAAGTCGATTGCGGGTGGCCCCGACAGCAGGTTGTTGAATGGCTCGCCGCCCGTGGCCTGCTGCAGTCGATTGATGCAGCCGAAGCCTCGGTTGTCGAGCACGATGATAGTCAGCTTGGCGCCGAGCGCAATCGAGGTCGCGATCTCCGAATTCATCATCAGGTAGCTGCCGTCGCCGACCAAGACGAACACCTGGCGATCCGGGGCAGCCAGCTTGGCGCCCAAGCCACCGGCAATTTCGTACCCCATGCACGAGTACCCGTACTCGAGGTGATAGGACATCGAGTCCTCGGCTCGCCAAAGCCGGTGCAATTCGCCGGGCAGTCCCCCCGCGGCACCGACCACGATGCTGCGCGTGCTGGCCGCGCGGTTGACGGCACCCAGCACCTGCGCGTCGGTCACAGGGTGCCCGCGTCGTGGCGGTGCCGTGGCGCGGTCGACGACCGCTTGCCAGGCGGTCGTTTCACGCTCGGCCTTCCTCGCCCAGGTCGGCGCCGTCCGCCAGCGTCCGAGGGTCTTCGACAACGTTTCGAGGCCGAGGCGAGCATCGGCGACCAACGCATGGGCGTCATGCTTGGCCGCGTCGAACCCGGCCACGTTGAGAGCGATCAGACGCGCATGGTTGAAGAGAGCGCGTGAGCTGGTCGTGAAGTCGCTCAATCGCGTGCCGACGGCAATGATGACGTCGCTTTGCCGGGCCAATCGGTTGGCAGCGGCTGACCCCGTGACGCCGATGCCCCCGAGGTTGAACGGATGATCGGCGGGCAGCGAACCCTTGCCGGCCTGAGTCTCGGCGACGGGAATCCGATGACGCGCGGTGAAGCGGGCGAGGGCCTTCTCCGCGCCGGCGTACTTGATGCCGCCACCGGCGATGATCATGGCGCGGCCGGTTCGGCGCACGATCGCCGCGGCTTCTTCGAGCGCGCGTTGATCTGGCGGCGGCCGTCGCAGGTGCCAAACGCGGCGCCGGAAAAACATCGATGGATAGTCGAACGCCTCGGCTTGGACATCCTGAGGTAGGGCGAGGGTCACCGGCCCGCATTCGACCGGGTCGCAGAGCACGCGCAGGGCCGCGGGCAGCGCCTGCAAAATCTGTTCGGGGCGTGTGATGCGGTCCCAATAACGCGAAACCGGTCGAAGACTGTCGTTGGCCGAGATCGTTCCGTCGCTGAAATCTTCGACCTGCTGCAGCACCGGATCGGGGCGCCGGCTGGCGAAGACATCGCCCGGAAGCAGCAGCACGGGCAACCGGTTGACGTGGGCAACGGCGGCGGCGGTCACCAAGTTCGTCGCGCCCGGCCCGATCGAGGTCGTGCAGGCCATCATGCGGCGGCGGGCATAGGTCTTGGCATACGCGATCGCCGCGTGCGCCATGGCCTGTTCATTGTGGGCCCGAAACGTCGGTAACTGGTCGGCGTGGCGTTGCAACGCCGGACCGAGGCCGGCCACGTTGCCGTGGCCGAAGATTGCGAACACGCCGCCGAACAGCGGTACAACCTCGTCGTCGACCTCGGTGAGCTGGGCGGCCAGGTACCGGACAACGGCCTCCGCCGCGGTCAGCCGCACCGTCGCCATGGCCGATCCTCCGGAAGAATTGTTGAGCGTTAGTCGTTGACGATCGCGTCACATTACGGATTTATGGCAACGCCAACAAGGCGAAGTCCTTAGCTGCGAGAACTCCCGTGCTGCAATTCGCTCAGTTCGGTGCCGGCCGAATCGGCGCCATTCATGCTGCCAATCTGTCCGCGAGCGATCACGCCCGCCTGCGTTATGTCATCGACGTCAGCGCCGAGGCGGCAGAAACGCTGGCCGCCCGTCATGGCGCGTCCGTCGCCGATCGTGCCACGGCGCTCGCCGATCCGGCGGTCGATGCCGTGATCATCGCATCCTCGACCGACACCCACGCCGATCTCGCGATCGCTGCGGCGAGGGCGGGAAAGGCGATCTTCTGCGAGAAGCCGATCGACTTGTCGCTCCGACGCGTCGATGCCTGTCTCGCGGCCGTGCGCAAGGCTCGCGTTCCCATGTTCGTCGGCTTCAATCGGCGTTTCGATCCGAGTTTTCGCACGCTGCACGAGCGAATTGCGCGCGGCGATATCGGCAAGGTCGAGCAGGTGATCATTTCGAGCCGCGATCCCGGACTCCCGCCGCTCGCTTATCTCGAGGTTTCGGGCGGTCAGTTCCGCGACATGACGATTCACGATTTCGACATGGCGCGCTGGCTTTTGGGCGAAGAGCCCGTCGAAGTGGCGGCCATGGGAAGCTGTCTGGTCGATCCAGCGGTCGCCAAGGTCGGCGACACCGACTCGGTCATGGTGCTGTTGAAGACCGCCTCCGGTCGGCTGGCGCACATCAACAACAGCCGCCGCGCCGCTTACGGCTATGACCAGCGAATCGAGGTCCATGGCGTCAAGGGACGGCTGATCGCGGGCAATCACACGCCGACGACCGTCGAATTGGCGGATGGACGCGCAGTGAGTGGCGACAAGCCGCTCTATTTTTTCCTCGAGCGCTACGCCGAAGCCTACCGGCGCGAGCTGGCGGCGTTCATCGAGGCGGTGCGGCGGAAACGACCGATGCCGGTGGGACCGGAGGATGGCCGACAGGCCCTGGTTCTGGCCGAGGCGGCGGTGCGCTCGCTGCGCGAGGGGAAGACCGTTCGGGTGGCCGCAACGGCCAAAGGTGCGCGATGATCGAACTCAACCTGCGCAGCAAGGTCATTTTGGTCACGGGCGGCACCCAGGGGATCGGCGAAGCTGTCGCCAAGGCGGCCGTCAAGGCCGGCGCAGCCGGCGTCGGCATCACGGGGCGCAATCAAGCACGCGGCGCCGCGGTCGTCGCGGAGCTCGGCTCGTCCGCTTGTCCGCTTCATTTCGTGGCCGGCGACCTGGGCGAGGCCGATGCATGCCGACGGATCGTCGCTTCAACGCTCACGCGTTTCGGTCGCATCGATGGACTGGTGAACGCCGCCGGGCTCACCGACCGGGGCACCATCGACAACACGTCGGTCGAGTTATGGGACCGCTTGTTTGCGGTCAACGTGCGGGCGCCGTTCGTCCTGACCCAGGAGGTCGTGCGCCATCTCAAGGCGGCCAAGCGTCCCGGCGCGATCGTCAACATCATCACCATGTCGAGCCACGGCGGCCAGCCGTTCTTGACGGCGTACTCGTCGTCGAAGGGAGCGCTGGCGACACTAACCAAGAACACCGCACACGCGCTCCGTCGCGATCGCATCCGGGTCAACGGCATTAACATTGGTTGGACCGAGACCCCGGGCGAACACGAAATCCAGAAGCGCGATGGGCGCCCGGCCGACTGGTTGAGCACCGCCGAGGCGGCCCAGCCCTTCGGCCGGCTTATCAAGGCGCGCGACGCGGCGATCATGACCGTCTATCTGCTGAGTGACGCGGCTGAAATGGTCACGGGCTCGTTGATCGACCATGACCAGAACGTGATGGGCGCCTACGATTGAGGTGTCATCGAGCGGATGATCCGGCGGGGTCCGCTCAAGCAGGAGATGCGCATGGCCTACATGGTGACCGGAGGAACGGGGTTCGTCGGTTCGTGGGTGGTCAAGTCGTTGCTCGACCGCGGCCATGACGTCGTTTGCTTCGAGCTCGCGCCCAACCCGAGGACGCTGCAGGTGGTCTTGGGGGTGGATGCCTCGCGGGTCAGGATCGTCACGGGCGATGTGGGGTGAACCATGGAGTTCTATGAACCGCTGATCCCGAATCCCTACCCCGACCGCGCGTGGACCACGATCAGCGGCTTCAAGTACCGGACGCCGCTTTACCTGATGCGCGGGATCGAGGCGGTGCAGAATCGCGACGGCGAGGATGCCGACTACCTCGTCGGGCGCGAGTATCGCGTGACCTTCGATCTCGACGGCGAGGCGCGTGAGATCGTCGTGCCGCGGGGCATGATCACGGATCTGTCGTCGGTGCCCCGCCCGACACGCCCGATCATCGACCGGGTCGGCCCGCATCTCGAGGCTTCGATTCTCCACGACTTTCTCTACGTCGCCTGGCAGAGCCTAACGGGTCGTGAAGCACGCTCGGAGGACCGGCGCTTCGCCGACGAGTTGTTCCTGATCGCGATGATCGAGGCGGGCGTCGGCTGGCTCAAACGCAACGCGATCTACTCCGCCGTTCGCGTCGGTGGGTGGTCGGCCTACGAGGGCCGCAACGAGCCTCGTTACGTCTGGTTGCCACCCGACTGCTGAGCCGCATTCTCCTGGTCCCATGTTTCTTGGAGCGCGAGCCAAGAGGCCTCGGCTCGTTCCAGGTCCTTCTTGATGCGGCTCAAATCGCGCTGCAGGGCGACCAGCCGGGTGGGATCTCCGTAGACCGCTGGATCCAAGAGCATCCGTTCCATCTCTTGGCGTTCACGATCGAGGCGTTCGAGTTCGGACTCGGCCTTGGCCAGGTCACGCCGCAGGGGTGCCTGGGTCTCGCGGCGTTGCGCGGCCAGGCGCCGTTGTTCCCGACGGTCCGAACCAGGTCCCAGGCGTTCGTCCGCGCGGGGCGCCTCGCTTCGGCCGAGAGTTTGGGTGCGATAAGCGTCAAGGTCGCCGTCAAATGGAGTTACGCGCCCGTCCGAGACCAACCAGAGCCGGTCGGCTGTCGCCTCGATCATGTGGGGATCGTGCGTCACCAGGATTATCGCTCCGGGGAATCCGTTGATCGCCTGGATGAGGGCCTGACGGGTCTCGATATCGAGATGGTTCGTTGGCTCGTCGAGCAGGAGCAGATGGGGCCGATCGCTCGCCATCAGGGCCAACAAGAGACGAGCTTTCTCCCCGCCCGAGAGATCGCGAGTCGGTGTCTCGGCGCGGTCCTTGGAGAAGCCAAACCCTCCAAGGAACGTGCGCACGGCGAGTTCCGTGTCCTTCGGCCGTCGGCGCGACAGCTCGCCGATGGCGTTCGCCGCCGGGTCGAGTTCCTCGGCTTGATGTTGGGCGAAGTACCCGATTCGGAGCTTGGCCGATCGCTTGAGTTCTCCCGCCATGGGCGCGAGACGACCCGCGAGCAGCTTGACCAGCGTCGATTTGCCGTTGCCGTTCGCTCCGAGCAACGCGATTCGGTCATCGTCATCGACGCGCAAGTTCAGGCGATTCAGTACTCTGGTCTCGCCGTAGCCCGCATCGACTCCGTCGAGCGCAAGAATCGGCGGCGACAGGGGGTCTGGTGCGGGCCAATCGATCGTCACGCTGTGCTCGGCATCGGCCTCTGCGATCGGCGCCATCTTGGCCAATACTTTGAGGCGCGATTGGGCTTGGCGCGACTTCGAGGCCTTGTAGCGAAATCGCGCCACGAACGCTTCGATGTGGGCGCGCTGAATCTCCTGCTTGCGTCGGAGTTTCTCGGTAAGTTCGAGCTGTTGGCGGCGCGTCGCCTCGAATCGATCGTAGCCGCCCTCGTAGAGGGTCAGCTTGCCGCGATCGAGGTGCAGGATTTGATCGACGGCGCGGTTCAACAGCGTCCGATCATGGCTGATGATCAGCACCGTGCCGGGGTAGCGGGCGAGATAGCCTTCGAGCCACACCGTCGCCTCGAAATCGAGGTGGTTGGTCGGTTCGTCCAGCAACAACAGGTCGGGCTCGGTGAACAACAGGGCGGCCAGTGCGACACGCATGCGCCAACCCCCTGAGAACGACCGGCAGGGTCGGGCCTGGGCGGCCGCATCGAACCCAAGTCCGAAGAGGATCCGGGCAGCGCGTGCCTCGGCGGCGTGGCCCCCCAGCACGGCGAGGCGTTCGTGGATCTCGGCGATACGGGCGCCATCGTCGGTGGTTTCGGCTTCCGCCCGCAGCAGCGCCAAATCCGCATCGGTCGCCAGCACCGTGGACAGGAGGTTCTCTTCGCCGTTGGGAGCCTCCTGCCGGGTTATTCCGATTCGCCAGCGACCGGGCCGCTCGATGACGCCGTGGTGCGGTTCGAGTTCGCCCGCGATCAGCCGGAAAAGCGTGCTCTTGCCCGCCCCATTGTGGCCGACGACGCCGACCCGATGGCCCGCGGCCAGCGAAACGCTGGCGTGGTCGAGCAGTTGGCGCGGCCCATAACCGAAGGACAATGCGTCGATACGAAGCACGAGGGTCGTTTAGCAGAGTCTCCGTGGCCCGCGCGAGCGTCGTTCACACGACGCGCGGCAGGAACACGAAGTTGAAGACATACCCCGCCTTCGCCGTCCGATGGTGCAGTTCGGGGTCGAAGCGATCGAGGCTCTGAAGCGTTCCCGATCCCGGGTCCAGGTAGAGCCCCCGGTATCCGAGGGCGGCGACGGCGGCGAGCGATTGCTCGATCGGCACCCGGGTGTGCTTCTCCTCGAGTTCGATCAACAGGGTCGGATGGTCGCGCGCGATAGTTTGCCGGGCGCCGTCCAACACTTCTCTCTCGAAGCCTTCGACGTCGATCTTGAGGAACCCGATATCGCTCAGTCCGAGGTCGTCGAGGCGGCTTGTCCGCACGGTGGTCGACGCGTAGTCCTCGTTCACCTTCACCGTGCTCAGTGAAGCCCCCTGATTGGAGAAGCTGCCCTTGCCGTAGCGAGGGATACGCAATTCGGCTTCACCGCTGCGGTCGGAAAGCGCAATTGGCGAGGGCGTGACGTTGCGTCCGGCCGTACGCTTCAGGATCGCAAACATCTTCGGGTTGGGTTCGAAGGCATAGACGTGCCGCGCGTAGCGTGCGATGGCGTGGGTGTAGGTGCCCTTGTTGGCACCGGCA
This sequence comes from Alphaproteobacteria bacterium, assembly GCA_016869765.1. GTDB lineage: Bacteria > Pseudomonadota > Alphaproteobacteria > SHVP01 > SHVP01 > SHVP01. The sequence goes on along the minus strand of VGES01000022.1, from coordinate 26,851 downwards.
TCGACCGCGTTGCGACGACGATCGACCAGGAGCCGCAGGATTCGAATCTCGGCTTCCCCGCGGACCCACTCCTTGGCGAGCTTGTAGCGAACATAGAGGCGCGGCGGCACCAACAGCTTGAGCCGTTCCTCGACGGTGAGCGTTGGCTGCCAATGTTCTGCCACGGATGCCATCAATCGCGCTGGAACTCGACCAACTCGTAGGTCTGGCCCAGGAGGTCCCAGCGGCATTTCACGGGCACGAAGTCCTCGGAGTGGGCCCAGATTTCGACCGGATGAACGAAGCCGCGACGACGGCTGAAGTTCTTGAAATGTTTGGTCTCGAACGTGCCCGCCGGAGTCGTGACGGATTCCGTTCCGACGAATTCGACGTCGACGGCGGAGAGCGACAGCATCGGGCCCGAGCCGCCGTTGGGTAGCGGCGAACTCATGGCGATGCCCTCGATTGCCTGCATCGTGTTGGTGCCGCGGCGGAGGTCGGCGGCCTTCGCGTGCCAGGTGTCGCAACAGATCGGATGCCCACCGAACGACGGCGGGTAGCCAGCGATGGCAAAACGCTGGGACAGGCGTCCGGCATCGGCCGTGTAGGTCTCGCATTCCAAGGAACGATCGGTGAAGCGAAACCAGGCACTGCCCTGGAATTTGTTCTGAATGGACAGCCGGACGAAGGCGTCCTGCGGTCGCCACTGACCATCGAGCGTGTAGACGACGTCGCGCAACAGCTCGTCATTGTCCATCTCGCAATGGGCCCGCAGGGTTCGCGATCCATCGGGCTGAATGGTCACGGTGAAGTACTCGCGACCCTCTTCCCCCTTGCCGTCGGTGTTGTAGAGAATCTTGCCGCGATAGGTTCGGTGTTTCATCGCCCGCTCCGCTCCATGCCGACGGGGATGATACCTCGGTGGCCCACGAAAAAACGAAGGCCGCCCCGTGGGCGGCCTTCGCGTCTCGATCGTTGGTGGTCTAGGACCCTTCGAGGGTCATCTTCTCCCACAGCAGGACGCGGTTCCAGTACTCGAAGTTCTTGAGCCGTGGCGTCGCGGCATAGACGTCGACCCCGTACAGGATCGGGGTCGTGATCGCTTCGTCGTGCCAGATCTTCATGATGTCCTGGAGGATCTTCTCGCGTTTCATCGGGTCCATCTCTTGCTCCTGGGCCCGTACCAACGGCATCACGCTGTCGATGCAGACCATGGCGTTTGGCGTCAGGCAGGAGAAGTTGAGGAACGGTCGGGAGGAGTCCATGTGCGGATCGACGAAGGCTGAGAACCCGCTCGCCTGGCTCTTCCAGGTGCCGTTGAGGTATTGCGGCAACCAGGTGGCGAACGGAGTCTGTCGAACGTCGGCCTGGATGCCCACCTTGTTCAATTGCTCCCCGATATGGGCGTAGATCTCCGTATCCCGTGGGATGGCGCCCGGGATGAACTCGATGATCGCTTTGAAGCCGTTCGGGAAACCCGCCTCGGCGAGCAACGCCTTGGCGCGGTTCGGGTCGTAGGCGTAATTCTGGACGCCCTTGTTGAATCCGAAGGCCCGAGGGTTCGACGGCTGGTTGGCGGGTTGTGTGACGCCCCCCATCAACCCGTCCACGATGGCCTTGCGGTCGAACGCCAGATTGGCTGCCATACGCACGCGTTTGTCGGCGAAGGGCGTGCCCTTACCGCTATAGGCGTCCGAAAAGTCTTTGGTGAAGAAGGCGATGTTCATGATGTTAGGCGAGGGGAAGACGTGGACCGTCTGGCCCGCGCGCTTCACCGGGTCGATGTCATCGGGCGACACCAACACCGCCAAGTCGATCTGCTTTGAGACGATCGCCTGCAGACGCGAGGCGGCCTCCGGGAGCTCGACATAGCGTAGCGTCCGAATCTTCGCTGGGCGCCACGACTTCTCGAAGGCGACGAACTCGGCCTCGGTGTCCGTCCACCGGCCGACCCGGTAGGCCCCCGAGGTCACGGGGTTCTGGGTGTAGCCCGCGATCTTCAGATCGGCGAGCGCCTTGGGCTCCAGGATGTAGGCGCGCTGCATGGTACCGGGCAGCAATGGGAACGGCGCAAGCGTCTTCAACTCGACCGTCCATTCGTCGACCTTGGTTACGGACGCGATCGGTCGCAGTTCGCGACCACCGGACGTCGCGCGGCCCTCTTCGGAAAGCGCCCACTGGAAGTGACCGACGACCGCGTCGGCGTTTACCTTCGCGCCGTTGCTGAACTCGGCATCGCGCCGCAGCACGAAGCGCCAAGTCGTGTTGTCGACCAGTGACCAGCTCTGCGCCAGCCATGGCACGGTTTTGCCTTCGCCGTTCACCCGGGTGAGGCCGTCGAACAACGGATCCCACCAATAGATGCTCGGAACGCCGCCGCCGCCGTAGGGGTTGCCTCGGGTCGGTGCCTTCGAATAGACGCCGACACGCAACATATTGTTGTCTTGAGCGGACGCCGGCATTTCCCAGCCGACGACCCCGAACGCACCGACCAACGCGGCTGCGCTCAACGCGAGCCCTTTTTTCATCGTTGTCCCTTTCTGGTGGAGTCCCTGTTGGCGGCCGCGATGGCCACCACTCTCCCCTGGCTCACGCAGGTTAAGGAGCAGGCCGTTCCTGTCAAGGATGGGGTCGCCGTCCCGGGCCCTGGCGACGATCGATCCGGCGCCCTAGTCTCATGCCCTTTGGGACAGGAGGGTTCTCATGCTGACGACCGCCAAGGTCAAGTTTACGCGATTGGATCGGTCGACCAAGGCCGACCATGACATCCTCCAGCCCTATCTGGCGGAAGAGAACAAACGCATCGCCGACCACGTTCTGGCGATGCTCGAGGGCCTCAAGGGTTCGTGCGGGCCATTGCCGGTCGACATGTACGAGCACGGGTTGCAGACGGCGACGCGGGCCTTACGTGCTGGCGCCGACGAGGAAACGATCGTCTGTGCGCTGCTCCACGACGTCGGCCATTTCGTGGCGCCGCTCAATCACGGAGCGTTCGCCGCCGAGTTGCTCAAGCCCTACATCTCGGAAACCAATTTCTGGATTCTGAAGCATCACACGCCGTTCCAGGGCTACTGGTACTTCCACCACATGGGCCTCGATCGTCACGCCCGCGACAAGTTCGAGCACGAACCCTGGTACGACGCGGCGGTGCGCTTCACCGGCGAATGGGATCAGCGCGCCTTCGATCCCGATTACCAGTCGTTGCCGCTCCAAGAGTTCCGACCCATGGTCGCGCGGATTTTCGCACGACCACCCAAGACCTGAGCCGCTACTCCGCGGCCTGCGCCGTGGCCAAGCGCTGGGCGACGGCGTCCTCGACGACGGTTCCCTTGTAGAGATCGGGGTTCATACCGGCGTGGAGTTCCGCGACATTCCCGAACACGAAATCGCGGAAATCCTCCGGCGTGATGATCTCTGCTTCGACCAGTTCATGGGCTTCGGCGATGACGGTGCGAGCGTCCGTCACGTCGAAATGCCCGATGTCTGAACCGAGCATGGCTTTGAAGCGGGCCCCGAACTGGTGGAGGCGTTTGTCGAACGCGAAGGCGACGATCCGGTCGTCCGCCTCGCAACCGAAATAGAAATTGGGAATGAACCGCCGATAGATATCGCGCTTCTTGGTGATCTGGGCGTGTGTGAAGTCGTCGATCTGGTCCTCGCGTTCGTCAACGTAGCCGTAGAAATAGCCTTCAGTGCCTGCCCGAATGCGATCGAGGTGGGCTTGGATTCGCGGGTGCCCGAATTTTGCCACCAACGTCGCAAGCGCCTGTCGATCGATGGTGGCCGGATCGAGGGTCTGGCGCATCGCGGGGACGTTGCGTTTTTCCCAATGTTCGATCAGGTCGTTGTAGAGGGACGCCGCCCAGCCAACGCCACATTCGAGGAACGCGAACTTCAATGTCGGAAAACGACGGGTAACACCGCCCAACACGAGTCCCTTGCAGAACGCGTGACTGCCGGCCGCGAAATGGCCGATGTGATTGTACGTGAAGTTCGAGATCGACGTGCGATCGGCCCATCCCATGGTCGAGGTGTGCATGCTCGGCGCGACCTTGAGGTCGAGGCAGCGCTGCCACACCGCGTCGTAATCGTGGATGCTGTCGAGGCCCAACGGATCGATCCAGTACGAGCTGACCGGGGAGGCGCTGTCACGGGCGCTGCTCTTGTCGTCCTCGATGCGCCGGCGCACGACGCCCTCGACCATCACAGCCTTGAACCCGAGTTGCCCCACCGCGAAATCGAGTTCCGCGATCGCTTCGGCGGGCGTGTGCATCGGGATGACCGCGGCCGGGGCGAGCCGGTCACGATGGTCCGCGAACAGGTCCCGGTTCATGAGGTTGGCGGCTCGCGACACCGCCCGGCGCAGCTCTTCGTCGTCGAGCCCGACGTAGAGGATCGGCACGGTCGGGTAAACCATGCAGAAATCGATGCCGAATTCCTCCAAACGGGCGCGGAGCAGGGAGGGCAACATGGCCGTCGCCCGATCCTCGGTGTTGGCGGCCGGGAACGCCCAAAACGGTGCCCGCTTGATGCGGCGACGTACCCGCTCCTCGGCCGATGCCTGATACCAGCCCCAGAATCGGCCGTCCTTCCACATATCGGCATATCGCTGGGAGACCCGCGGTCCCGCCACCTCCTTGAGGTAGTCGAGCAGTACCGGCTCGACTTCCATGAGGTGCGCATCGGCATCGATGATCGGATGGTTCAGTTTCTCGCGGACGGCAGCGGAGGGACTCGACGCAGTCATGCCGGGGCTTCCTCATGGCTTGGGGAACGAGGTGGGCGGACGCCCGCGTTCAATCGATGCCGGAGGATATCGCTATTTGCGACGCTTGCGCGAGCGCGTGATCGTCGTGGCTTTGATGCGGTTCTCTGGCGCCCCAGGGCGCAGCAATCGGGCGATCTCGTCCATATCGTCGTTGGACAGGGACCACTGGACCGCGGCGACGTTCTGGTCGAGTTGATCGGGGCGAGTCGCGCCGGCGATGACACTCGCCACCATAGGGCGTGCGGCGAGCCAGGAAAACGCAAGCTCGAGCAGCGTGCGCCCGCGGGCGCGGCAGAACGCATCGAGCCGCTCGACGATCGCAAGATTGTCGCCGCCCATGAAGCGTTCGGCCATCATCGGGCTTTTGGTGAGGCGAGCCCCGGTCGGCATCGGTTTGCCCTTCCTGTACTTCCCGGTGAGCAGTCCGCTCGCCAACGGAAAGAACGGCAGCAGACCTAGACCATACGCCCGCATCGCGGGAACGAGCTCCGCTTCGATGTCCCGGAACAGCAAGCTGTAATGATCCTGACAGGCGATGAAGGCGTTGAGCCCGAGGCTCTTGGCCGTCCACTGCGCTTCTACCACGCGCCACGCCGGGAAGTTTGAGCATCCGACGTATCGCACCTTGCCCAATCGCACGAGATCGTCGAGGGTCCGCATCGTCTCTTCGATCGGCGTAGCGGTGTCGTACTGGTGAATCTGATAGAGATCGATCCAGTCGGTCTTCAGCCGCTTGAGGCTCGCCTCGACGGCCGAAAAGATGTAGCGCCGGGACGCCCCCTTCATCATGTCGCCCGGGCCCATCGGCATGGCGAACTTCGTGGCGAGCACGATGTCCTTGCGCCGGTCGCCCAGCACTTGACCCATGCACGTTTCGGACCCACCGCGATCACCGTAGACATCGGCAGTGTCGAACAGCGTGATGCCGAGATCGAGCGCCCGATGGATGACCTTGCGCGTCCCTTCGAGGTCGATGCGCCCCCCGAAGTTGTTGCAGCCGAGACCGACGAGCGAGACCTTGAGCCCCGAGGTGCCGAGATTGCGCAGTTCCACCGTTTCCTCCCACCCTGATCGGGCGCGATACTAGCCGAAACGGCCGCTCGCGGGTGGCCACGGTCGCCCAGGAGCCGTCATGTCCCGATTGCCATCGTTGTCCCCCGAATTGCTGGCGCCCGAGCTGCAAGAAGATCATGCCGCCCTGGCACGCCTGCGACGCCATTCTGCGACCGCGCGAAGCGACGTCTATCGCGCGCTCGGCGAAGAGCGGTCGGCGACCATCGAAGGTCCGGCATCGGCGCTGTTGTTTTCGCCGGGTCTGGCGCCTCGGGTGACCGATCTCGGGCTGCACCTGAGAAACGGTTCGTCGCTTCCGGTCGCTCTCATGGAGTTGGTGATCCTTTCGGTTGCCGCCCATTGGCGTTGCGCCTACGCGTGGGACAATCACGCGGGCTACGCGCTTCGCGCCGGGATCTCCGAGGCCGTCATTGCGACCCTGCGTGATGGACGGTCTCCGGTGCTGCCGGAGGGTCAAGCTTTGGCCCTTCGGTACGCCCGGAGCCTCCTCGATCGGCGGAGCATCGACGACGGGTTGCATCGCGAGGTGCTCGCTCGCTTCCGCGAACGCGGTGTCGTCGAACTCGCAGCCCTTGTCGGTTACTACGGTCTGTTGTGCAGCGTGCTGACGGCCTTCGACGTGCCCGCCCGCGGGGATCGCAGGCCGTTTGCTGCTACTACTTCTCGCTGAGCGAATTGACGGCCACCCAATCGGCGGGCGGTGGATCGGCAAGGTAGGCGGTCGCTCGCCACAGCAGAGAACTTGCGGCCTTGCGCTCAGCGAAGGGCGTTAGAAGATTGGCCGCCCGCTCGAACTGGCGGGTTCGGAAGGCCTCGAGCGCCTGGGTGTAGGTCGCGGCAAACGGGGCATCGGCTGGCTCGATCAGCGTGAACACCCCGACAGGCCGGCCGCGGCCCACGACCTTGATCGCGTCGAGTTCGAGCCACGACAGATCCGAAGCGGCATCCCGCGTCGCCTGCGCGGCGAGCACATCGGTGCCGAACGCCTTGTTGGCCCCTTCCAGGCGAGAGGCGAGGTTCACGGTGTCGCCCATGGCCGTGTAGTTGAAGCGTCGCGCCGACCCGATATTGCCGATCAACGCGCGGCCCGTGTTGAGCCCGATCCGTTGCGAGAGCGGTTTGGCAAGCCCCGGGAACTCGGCGTTGAGGCGCTGCAACCGTTGGCGGCAGGCGAGCGCGGCCAGGGCGGCGTGCCGGGCATGGTCGGGATCGACCAGTGGCGCGCCGAACAGCGCGACGATCGCATCTCCTCCATGGTGAGGAGGCCATCACCATCGACGTTGGCGACCGATGGGGCCGACAGGGCCAACGCCGGTTGGGTCAAACCATTGAGGTCCCCGGGAACCAGACCATGGGTCGCGAACATGACGACCCGGCGGTTGGACAGGTCCATCGCCTTCACGGCCTTCTCGTTGGCGGCATCGCCCAAGAGGACGTCCTTGGTGACGTCGGCCTTGAGCGCTAGCGCCACGCTGCGTACCTCGTCCGCCGTATCGGGGAGCCGTGGCAACAGCGCCAGCTCCGCCGAGTTGACGCCCTCGGTCTTGGGCACGTTGCGACGCAGGAGCGGGATGCCGCGGGTTTGCAGGCCACCGGCCTGGGCCACGCGTTGGGCCCGCCCATCCTTGGCCTGATCGTCCGAGAACCACGGATCGCCGAAGGCGGCCAGGTGCTGGCGCTCCCCGGTCGGCGCCGGAACCGAGCGCAGCGCCGCCAGCGCCGCCACCGAGGGCAGTTGGGTTACGGCGGCCTTGCGGGCGAGGAACGACACAGCCTTGTACTCGGCGAACGGCAGGGCGCCCGTGGTAAGGGTCGCGGGCTCGGTCACGAGCAGCGCCATCGGCAGCTGTCCGAGCGAGCCATGTGGCACGATGAACAGGCTCTGGGCCTGGGACCAGCCGGCCTGGATCGGCTTCAAGAGCATGTCATAGAGCTTGCTGGCCAATGCCACATCGAAGGCCGGAACCTCCTCGATCGAAGAGGCCGCCGGGTCGAGCGCCTTGCGCAACTCGCCCACCATGGCGTCGATCTCGCGATTGGCGACTTTGCTCGAGGCGAAGGCGGCCTGTCCCTGTTGCGGGATCGCCCACACGAACAGCCGTTCATCGCCCGTGTAGGTGACGATCATCGCTTCGCCGGGGCGCAAGGTCTTCTGTACCTGCTCGATCGTCGCCGGCCGCGGATCGATCAGGCCGACGTACTCGGGCGACTTGGCTTCGATCTCCTGGCGCACCAGCGCGCGCGCGTTGCGCAGCTGGTCGATCCGTTCACGCAAGCTGCGGATCTCGTTGGCGTCCTGTTCCTCGGTCGGACGGGTCAGCATGTTGGTGAGCGCACCCTGGAGCGCTGCCACCTGCTTCTGCGCGTCCTGTTCCAGGCGTGCCAATTTGGCGAGCCCCGGCTCGCGCAGCGCCGTCCGCGCCGCCGAGGCGGCCAAGGCCCGCTGCACCGACTTGCCCCGCACCGCGTCCGCCAGACGAAACGCTTCTTCCGCCGCCGCCGGACCCTTCGTGTCGAACAGCAGCGACAGGTACCCTTCGACGACCTTCTGCGTGCGCCGATCGCGCTGGTCGGCCGATCCGCCGTCATCGTCGCGATCCTCCGCCGCACGCGACGGCGTCAGCAGGATCGGGATCGACGCGTTGAACTCCGCCTCCGCCTTCTCCGCGTCCCCCGATTTGGCCAGCGCCATGGCCAACCAGCCTCGCCACTTCGCGAGTTCATAACCGCGGTCACCGACGGCTTTCCGTGCTTTCTCGACCGTTGCTGTCAGTACGTTTGCGGCCGCTGGGTACTCGCCCGCGGCATAGAGGACCGTCCCATAGATTCCGTTGCTGTCGAGGAAGTTCTCCTTGATGCGGGGCGCTTCGGCGGCGTCGCTTTCGATCTGGCGGTAGGTCGCGCGCGCAGCCCGAGCGTTCTCGCCGCCGAGCTCTGCCAGCGCCCTCAGTGACCGCGCCTGCGCCAACGTGAAGGACCCCGCCTTGTGGCCGATGTTCTCGTAGATGTCGATCACGGCATCAGCGAGATGAGCGGCTTCGGTATGCCGTCGCTGCTCGATCAGCAGGCGGGTCAAGAAATTGAGCGTCACCGCGGTTTCGGATGCATAGCGGCCGTGACGCTCGAGGCGGCTCAGAAGGGCGATTCGGATCTCGCTCTCGGCTTCGACGAGGCGCCCTTGGTTCATCAACGCCTTGGCGAGGTCGGTTCGCGCCGAGTCGCGCTGGTTGGCAAACGTTCCGGGCGTCGTGTTGCTCATCTCCTTCTCCAAGCCGACCAACCTCGAGAACAACGCAATGGATTGGCGCGCCGCCTTGTCAGCATCGTCGTAGTTGCCCGCCACCAGATGATTAATCGCCCGGGCACGCCAGACCAACGCGTTCAGATTGTCGCGCTGGTTCTGGCCGTAACGGACCGGCAGGTTGGCGAGCGCTTTCTCGGCGGTGGCAAGGGACGAACGTCCGAGGTCGAGGCGCCCGAGATTTGCGGCAGCGCTGACTTTGCCGAAGTTGATGCCGATGATCCAGTTGGCAGCCGAGTCCGCGTCCATGCGGTCAGCGAGTGCGAGCCGCTCGTTCTGAGCGCCCAAATAACCCTGGAAATTGCCGACGCCCTGGCGCGCGAGGGCCACGAGATTCAAGATGTTCATCATCCGGGATGGTGGGAATTTTGCTTCCTGCGCGATGCGATACCCGCGGTGGATATCGTCGAGGCGTTGTTGCGCGCGTCCCAGTTCGGCGGCCGCCAACCCGCGATCCAAGAAGAAATCGGCCCGCTCGCTGATCGACATCCGCTGCGGCGGTTCAGCGTCCGCCCGCGCGATCAATTGCGCTCGCTTGGTTGGATCGGGCTTCTGGCGGTCGAGAATCTCGGTGATGTCGGCGATGGTGCGTGGCGGGGCGACGAAGGACACAGGCGTTCCGGCCGCCTGGGTTCCCGCGGCCGCGTCTTCGATCACCTTGATCGCCTCATCCAGGTTGCGCTGGGCTGTCGCGGACGATGCGAACAGCGTGATCGCGGCCAGAGTCGTGACGATACGAAACAACTTCATCGGACTTCCCAAGAATTGCCCAAACGAAGGCTCCCGGAATCTAGCGGGGAACGGGCGAATGCCAATAGTAACGGCGGTCATGGTTCTCGGCCGCGACGTGCCCGAAAACCGGAAAAACGCCTTTGCCTTCCCCCGGCACTCCTGGCACAAGCGTCGGGTCAACCCCAGGGAACCGCATGTTCACGACCCGACCTGAAATCCTCGGCACGTTTGGCGTCGTCACTTCGACCCACTGGATTGCCTCCTCGGTCGGCATGGCCATACTCGAAAAAGGTGGCAATGCCTTCGATGCCGCCGTCGCGACCGGCTTCACGCTGCAGGTCGTCGAGCCTGAAATGAACGGCCCCGGCGGAGAAGTTCCCTTGCTGATCTACGACGCGCGATCCAGGCAAGTGCGGGTCATCTGTGGCCAGGGCGTGGCGCCCGGTGGCGCGACAATTGCCCACTACCGGAGCCAGGGGCTCGATTTGGTCCCCGGGACCGGCCTGCTCGCCGCGACGGTGCCGGGTGCGTTCGACGCCTGGATGCTGCTGCTGCGCGACTACGGAACAATGTCGCTTGAGGATGTCCTCAGCCCGGCCATTGCGTTGGCGCGGGAGGGCTTTCCGATCTCGGCCCGCGTTGCCAACATCATTGCCGGTTTACAGCCGTTGTTCACGGCGGAGTGGCCGACCTCGGCGGCGGTCTACCTGCCGGGTGGTAAGGCGCCGAGTGCTGACACGCTGTTTCGCAATCCTGCGCTGGCCGAAACGTATTCCCGTGTGCTGCGCGAATGCGCTGGAGCGGGGCCTCGCGAAGCCCGCATCGAAGCGGCGCGCCGCGCCTGGTATCGCGGGTTCGTGGCGGACGCGATCGATAGCTTCTGCCGCCGGACCGAGGCCATGGACAGTTCCGGGCGCCGCCACCGGGGCGTTTTGACCGGGCAGGACATGGCGACCTGGTCGGCGTCGGTCGAAGCCCCGCTCACGTATGACTATGGTCGCTACACCGTGTGCAAGCCCGGCCCGTGGAGTCAGGGCCCGGTGTTCCTGCAGACGTTGGCCCTGCTCGAAGGGCAGCCGCTCGACGCGCTGCCCGCCACCGAGCCGGACTTCGTCCATGTCGTGACGGAGGCGATGAAGCTATCGTTTGCCGACCGGGAGGCCTTCTACGCCGACCCTGCTACGATCGACGTGCCGATCGCGGAGTTGCTGTCGAAGCGCTACAACGATGGACGGCGAGCGTTGATCGGCCGAGCGGCCTCGACCGAGTTGCGACCTGGGGCGATTGCTGGGCGAAACAATCGGATTTTGTTGGGACGGGTTCCACAACAGGCGGCTGCGGGAATCGGAGAACCCACGGCGGTGCGGAGCGGCGTTGGCGAACCGACCACGATGCGACCCGCCGTGAGCAACAGCGATACCTGCCACTTCGACGTAATCGATCGCCACGGCAACATGGTCTCGGCGACACCTTCTGGGGCTTGGTTCCAGAGTTCGCCCGTGATTCCGGAGCTCGGCTTTCCGCTCGGCACGCGGGCGCAGATGTTCTGGCTCGATCCCGACTCGCCGGGCGCCTTGGCGCCGGGCAAGCGCCCGCGCACGACGCTGACCCCCTCGATGGCGCTGCGCGACGGGAAACCCTACCTCGCTTTCGGCACGCCGGGCGGAGATCAGCAGGACCAATGGTCCCTGCTCCTGTTCCTGCGGCACGTCCATCACGGCATGAACCTGCAGCAGGCGATCGACTGCCCATCGTTTCACACCGACCACTTCCCGAGTTCGTTCTATCCGCGACTGGTCAAGCTCAACCGCCTCACGGTCGAGGGGCGGATGCCGGCGGCGACCATCGCCGAACTCAAGCGTCGCGGTCATGACGTGGAGGTGGGCGGCGATTGGTCCGAGGGCCGATTGACCGCCGCGGCGCAGGATGGCGCGCTGTTGCGAGCAGCGGCGAATCCGCGCGGGATGCAGGGATACGCGGTCGGTCGCTGATCGCCGATGTCCCGCCCTGGCCCGGAGTCGCTCTCGCCGCTATTCGAACCCCAGCGCGTCGCCGTGGTCGGCGCGAGCCCCGACTTCAGCCGCTTCGGCGGTCGGGTGATGCACTTTCTCAAAGCGTTTGGTTTCGCGGGCACGATCTGGCCGGTCAATCCCAAGTATGACGCGATGGCCGATCTGCCCTGCTTTCCGAGCCTGGCCGCGCTGCCAGGGCGTCCCGATCATGTCGGCATCGTGGTCGCCGCCGATCACGTGCTCGGCGTGCTGGAGGAGTGTGTTGCGGTCGGTGCGCGGGCCGCCACGGTGTTCAGTGCCGGCTTTGCCGAGCAGGGAACGGCGTCCGGCCGCGCGCTGCAGGAACGGATCACGGCGTTCGCCCGGGCGCATGGAATCCGCGTGCTGGGTCCCAACTGCAACGGGGTGATAAACTGGAAGCGCCACTTCACCATGGGTGCGACCGCGACCGTGCTCGAAGCGAATGCCCGGCCGGGCCCGGTCGGAGTCGTGTCGCAATCCGGTGGCCTGGGTCAGGTCAACGTCATGTGGCGCGCGATCCGTGCCGGCCTCGGGATCAGTTACCAAGCGAGTTGCGGCAATGAGGCCGACGTGGACGTGCTGGATGTCGCCGAGTTTCTCATCGCCGATCCCGAGACGCGGGTGATCCTGATGGCGCTCGAAGCGATACGCGACGGTGACCGACTAAAGTCGATCGCCGCTCGGGCGCTGGACGTGGGCAAGCCGATCGTCATGCTCAAGATCGGGCGCAGCGCCGCGGGTCGGCGAGCCGCGGAGTCGCACACCGGCGCGATGACCGGCGAGGACGCGGTTCACGACGCGGCGCTCGACCAACTCGGTCTCTTGCGCGTGGACGATGCCCAGCACCTCTACGAGGCGGCGCTCCTCCTGCAGCAGGGTCGCCGCGCCAACGGCGCCGGTCTCACGTCGATGTCGACGTCGGGCGGAGGGTTGGCCCACTTGGCGGACCGGGCCGAGCACTTCGGGCTGCATTTCCCGGCGTATTCCCAGGAGACGCTCTCGGCCCTGAGCGAAGTGATTCCGGCGTTCATCAATCTCGGGAATCCGACCGACCTGTCGGTCGACCTGATGGGACAGCCCGAACGCCTCAACCGCGTGATCGAGGCGACGGTCGCGGATCCGGCGGTCGCGATCGCGCTACCGATGCTGACGACGGTGCCGATGAGGGACCGTGATCTGTTTTTCGACTTCGCGCGACGGGCGGCCAAGCCCGCCGCGATCCTTTGGACCGGGGGCTGCACCGATGGGCCCTTTCCCGAAAGCGACGGTTTGGTCGACGGGGTTCCGGTCTATCGCAACATCGATTCGGCGTTGCGGGCGGTTTCCCTGCTCGTTCGCCATCACGCCAACGTTGATCGTCAGCGGTCCCGACCAGCGCTTCAACGTCCGGCGGGAATGGACGCGGCTTTGGCACGTTCGGTCGTGCGCGAAGCGCCGGATCGAATTCTCGGCGAACGCGAAAGCAAGCGTGTTCTTGCGGCCCACGGCATCGCGACGACGCGCGAGGTGCTGGCACGATCTGCGGCCGAAGCGGTCGAGCATTTCCGGTCGTTCCGCGGTCCTGTTGCTCTCAAGATCGCGGCCACGGGCATTTCGCACAAGAGCGATGTCGGTGGCGTGCGCCTCGATCTCCACGACGACACCCAAGTGGCCACGGCCTTTGCGGCGATTACGGCTGCTGTTCGCGCGGCGCGTCCGGACATTGCGATCAGCGGAGTCCTCGTACAAGAAATGGTCGCCCCGGGGGTCGAGTTGATCCTCGGGAGTTCCCGGGACACGACGTACGGACCGGTCCTCGCCCTCGGTATCGGTGGCGTGCTGGCGGAGTACGGCGTCCCTCCCGTTCTCCGTCTGCCGCCCCTCGACCACGCCGAGGCGCGTTCGATGATCGATGCGTTGCCCTATCGTCGGGTTCTCGATGGTGTACGCGGCCGTTCGCCTGTCGCCGTCGAGGCGTTGATCGAGACTCTGGTGCGTTTCTCCTGGCTCGTGTCCGATCTTGCCGACGTCGTGGGCGAGATCGACGTCAATCCGCTGATCGTGGGCGATCGCGCCGTGGCCGCCGATGGTTTGATGGTCAGGCGCTGACGGACGATCGATAGACGGGTGTCTCGAGGCGCTCGTAGCGGGCTTTGATCTGCAGGGCCAGAAACAGCGAATAGAAACGGGATTGCGCCAGATTGCCGCCATGAAACCACAGGCCGTCCTGACGGGTCGGTTTCCACATGTTGCGGAGTTCGCCCTCCCATGGGCCGGGATCGTCGCGTGTCCCTGAGCCCAGGCCCCAGCACCGGCCGACGGCTTCGGCGACGGCGGGGGAGATCAGCGTCGCCGCCCAGCTGTTCATGGGCTCATAGCCGGTGGCGAAGATCACCGCATCGGCAGGTAGCGAACGCCCATCGTTCATCACCAGGCGGTCACGTTCGAGGCGCGCCACGTCGGTGCCGCTCACCAATTTGATACGGCCGTCTGCGATCAGCTCGGAAGCGCCGACATCGATGTAGTACCCGGCGGCTCGACGCAAATACATCGTCGCGATGCCGGACTCGTCTTCGCCGAAATGAACCCGGAACCCGGCAGCGCGCAGGCGATCGTAGAACTCGGCGTCCATGGCCTTGTAGCGCTCGTAGTTCTTGACCGAGATGTCGCGCTGCAGGCGGTAGGGCAGCGAGGCTGCCATCAGGTCGGCCTGTTCGGTTGTCATGCCCTTCTGGACCGCGGCCTCGGAATAAGGTCCCGTATCCAACACTTTGCGCAGAGACTCGAGCCGGACGACGAGCGTCGGCGAGCGCTGCACCATGGTGACGTCGATGCCGTGCTCCCACAGGTCGAGACAGATGTCGTGCGCGGAATTGTTCGAACCGACGACGACGCAGCGTTTGCCGGTGAGTTCTTCGGCGCCGCGGTAGTCGCTGGAATGCATGCGTAGCCCGACAAACTGCTCGGTCCCGGGCAGCCAAGGAAGTTTGGGCTTTCCCGAGAGGCCGGTCGCCAGCACGAAGTGTTTGGGGCGTAGCGTGACAGACTCACCGGAACGCACAACCTCCACCGACCACTCGCCCCTGTGCGAATCGAATCGGGCACCGATGCACCGCGTCTCGTTCCAAACGTCCAGCTCCATGACCTTGGCGTACATCTCGAGCCAATCCGCCATCTTGTCTTTGGGCGAATACACCGGCCAATGATCGGGGAACGGCAGGTACGGCATGTGGTCGAACCACACCGGATCGTGCAGACACAACGACTTGTAGCGGTAGCGCCAGGAGTCCCCCGGCTTGGGAAACGAATCGACAATCAGCGTCGGAACGCCAAGACGCTTGAGCCGAGCGCCGAGCGCGAGACCGCCCTGGCCGGCCCCAACAACGACGCAGTACGGCTGAATGGTTTGGCCCAATTCATGGGCGGCGCGTGCGCGCGCATCGCCCCAGGGGAGGCGGTCGCGATGTGGGCCCAATCGAATCCCCTCGTCGCGCCGAAATCCGCTCTTTTCCTCATGTCCCTTGAGTTCCAGTCCCGCTGTGAACAGTGTCCAGCCGCGACCGTTCTTGAGGCGGACGCACCCCCGGCCGCGCGCCTGACGGGTTTCGAACGTGAACCAGCCCAACGTGACTCCGTCGGTCGTGCTCGGTTCGCCGTGGGGTTCCACTTTCACGGGCGCAAGGTGTAGCAAGGCCCGTCGCAACAGATCCGCGATGGCTGGTTTGCCTTCGAGCGTTGCGATGTTCCAGCTGAACGCGACGAGGTCGCGCCAGTAGCAGTCCTCGCCGAACAGATCGAGAACCGCACTCATGTCGTTGCGGGCTAGTGCTGCCGAGAAGTCGGACAACCAGCGGGCGACAACGAGACTTTCGGGGGACCGGTCCATAGGGAGGAGCGACGCGTGGAACGGCGAAGATAGCACTCACTTGGCACGAACACGCGGCTTTATTGTCGCGGCTAGTTCCTCCACAATGCACCTTGTTAGTGTCACAGGGAGAGGCGGATGTCCGATCGACGAGTGTTGTCTTGTCTGCTTGGTGTCGTAGCGGCGCTGGGGATCATGGCCCCGGCACAGAGCCAGGACGCGCGCGAGACCTTGCGCGTCGCCATGTACACCCAAACCAATACGTTGGGACATGTGTACGGCCCAAACTACATCTGGCCTCATATGTACTGGTGGGAGGGTTCCTACGACGCGTTCGTCCGTGTCGATGACAAGGGGCAAGTTCAGCCATTTGCCATTGAGCGCTGGGAGAACGTCAATCCGACGACATGGCGCGTCACGTTCCGCAACAACGTCACCTTCTGGAACGGTCGTACGAACGACGCTGCCAACATCGGCAAGATCTTCGAGTATTTGATGACCGAAACGGGCAAGGCCGCGGGCGTCCTGCGCGCCGCCAAGTTCTCGGCGTACAAGGTCGTTGGTCCGCAGACTCTCGAACTCGTCACCCCGGAGCCTGACCCGATCTTCATTCCGAAGCTGGCGGCGTTCTACGTCATCGATATGGCGGCCTTCAACGAGATGGGAGTGACGGACTTCTCGGTCAAGCCGGTTGCCTCCGGGCCTTTCCGGGTTACCAAGTGGGACAATCAGGAACAGACATCCGTCGCCTTCGACAAGAGTTGGCGTCCTGCGAAGATCAAGAACATGCGCATTCTGCACGTCCCGGAGGCGGCGACGCGCTTGGCCTCGCTCCAGGCCGGGGAGATCGACGTCGCCTACAACATGGGACCCGATGACGTTCCCCGTATCCGGGCCGCCGGTCACACGGCCGCCATCGAAAGTGCGCCGTTCGTTGCTTCGATCGGCCTGTTCACGGTCGACTTCGCGAAGAAATGGCCCAACGGAAAGACACCGTTTGCCGACAAGCGTGTCCGTCAAGCGGCCAATCTAGCGCTCAACAAGGACGCTCTCGTCGGTCAGTTGCTGGGTGGGCTGGGCAAGGCCGCGGGTCAGCCCGCCGTGCCATCGACGTTTGGCTACAATCCGGACGTCAAGCCGTACCCGTTTGATCCCGAGCGGGCGAAGAGACTTCTGGCCGAAGCCGGTTACGGCAGTGGCGTAAATCTGTTGATGGAAACCTCGGCTGTCTTTGGCGCGGCCGGCGACGTGTTTCAAGTGATTGCCTCGGACCTCGGCAAGGTAGGTTTCAACGTGACGGTCCAGGTCCTGCCGTTTGCCGAGCGATCGAGGAAATTCTTCGGCAACAGTTGGGCTGGTGACTTGACGTCCTTCACCAGCTTCTTCTCGCCACCGCAGGATGCGTCGATTCCGTTCTCGGTGTTCGGCTGCGACCTGCCGAATACGTTCACCTGCATTCCCGAGCTGACGCCGTTGATCCAAGCCCAAGCCAAGGAGATGGATCGCGGCAAGCGGCTAGCTCAACTGCAGGAGTTGATGAAACGAGCCAATGAGGAAGCCCTGGCGTTGTACCTGTTCGAAGGATTCGACATCACGGGCATCGCCAAACGGGTCGGCGGGTACAAGAACTGGAACAAGGCGATCCACTACGAAAGCATGACGATCGGTGGATAGTCGGAAGCAACGGTAATCGCAGATGAACGTCGTTCCGAAGAAAACGTCGGTTAAGGCGAAGTCGGCCTACGATCTGGTGGCTGAGGGAGTTCCTTTTGCGCCTCAGGCCAAATTCCGTTCGCTCGCAGAGGCGACGATGGACGATTGGGTGACCGTCATCGCCCGCAATCAGCACAAGAAGAATCACGTTCTTCGCTTGTGCCTCGAGCACCTGGAAATGCTGAAGGAACCGGCACATGGCTTTCCCGTAGACCGGTTCGTCCACAGTCTGCAGACGGCAACCCGGGCGTGGCGAGACGGTTACGAAAAGGACGACGAGATGATCGTCGCAGCCCTCTTGCATGATATCGGCGACTTTTTCTCGCCCCATAACCACGGCGAATTCGTAGCGGCGATCATCAAGGCGTATGTCCGACCGGAGGTTTACTGGACCGTGAAGCATCACGAGATGTTCATCGGATATCACCTGTTCCACTTCCTCGGTCTTGACCGCAACGCCTGCGATGTCCTGCGCGGGCACAAGTTCGCAAAAACGTGCCAGCATTTCTGTGATGCCTGGGACCAGGCGTCCTTCGACCCCGATTACGACACGATGCCGCTCGAGGCCTTCATGCCGGCCCTCGAGCGGGTTTTTGCCAAACCCAAGCGGATGGTCTTCGACCGTATCCACGAGGACTGACCGCAGCGCTGGGATTGATGGCGCCTGCACAACCCGCGAATTCTTCGATCGCGCTCGCGCTCGGAGCGCGGAGGTGGCGTCGAACAGGCCGTCGCCGAGGACGGCTTGGAGCAGGGCCCTCCAGCGCGTTCGTCTTGGGGAAATAGGCGCCGGCCACGGCTTGGCGAATCGAGATACTCACAGCAAAACATGCCGTGGTAGAGCACGGTGCCCTCGTTGAGGACCAGCGCCGGATCGCGGCCGAGCGGATTGTACCGCCAGATGATCGCATCCTCGTCGAACGGCTGCTGAACAATGAAATCGAGCTGATCGAGGACGCCAGACTTCGGCGGCGACGACGATCACTTTGTCGATGAAGTCGCGCCCATGGAACAAGAGCTTCACGTGTTCGCTGCATTTTCTGGTGCTCGACGATGGGAAGCGGGTGCGGCGAGATCGAGGCCGGTCGCCGGCTGTGGCAGGTCGGTGATCGACGACGCTCCTAGGACGTGATCGAACGAAAAAGTGCGGTCTCGCCCTTCCCTTGGGTTGGCCCCGGGTGTTCAATCGCTCGACGTGGCGCGGGACCGCCGATCAGGGGAGGCTGAGGTGAAACGTTTCGGTTTGACGGTTGCGGCGATGACCGCAGCCTGTTTTGCGGCTTTGCCGGTCGTCGCACAGGTCCAGGTGACTTTGGCGATTTCCTCGGAGCCTTCGACGCTCGATCCGCAGAAAACGTTCGACGGCGGTGAGCGACGGATCACCGACAACATCTACGAGACGCTGATCGAGCGCGACAAGGACAGTCGCCTTGTCCCTGGTCTGGCCGCCGAGATGCCAACCCGCGTCAGTGACACGACGTGGCAGTTCAAGCTGCGCCGCGGCATTGCGTTCCACAATGGCGAGGCGTTCAACGCCGACGCCGTGGTGCATTCGATCAAGCGGATATTCGATCCGGCGTATCAATCGACCCAGCTCGGAGATCTGCGGGGCATCGGCGGAGCGGAGAAGGTCGATGACTACACCGTCAACGTTCGGACGGAGCGCCTCGATCCGCTACTCCCGTCCCGCATGTACTGGCTCAAGATCGTACCGCCAACGGCCTCCGCCGCGCCCAACTTCGCCGAGGCGCCGGTGGGGACCGGCCCCTATCGCATCGTCGAGTGGGTCAAGGGCAGCAGGATCGTTCTGCAGCGTCATGACAACTATTGGCGCGACAAACCCACCATTCAACGCGCGACCTACCGCTTCATCAGCGAAGGCGGGACGGCGCTATCGGGCCTCCTCGCCGGGGAGTTCGATTTCGTCGACAATCTGCAAGCCGAATTCGTCAAGCAGGCGCCCAAGGCCGCGCGGCGACTCGGCCTCGAACACTCGTTCTCGATCCTGAGCGCCGTCAGCGGCCCGACGCAAGACAAGCGCGTGCGCGAGGCCCTCAACTTCGCCATCGACAAACAGGCATTGGCGGAGGGCCTTTTCCTTGGTCAGGCCGCGCCGGCCAACGGCCAGATGATCGGCAACCGCAGCTTTGGCTACAACCCGAACCTCAAGCCGTGGCCGTACGATCCGGCCAAGGCCAAGGCGTTGATCAAAGCGGCCGGCGCCGAGGGCAAGGCCATCGAGTTCGTCGTTCCTGCGGGTCGCTGGCCCAAGGCCAAGGAGATGGGTGAGGCGATCGCCGGCTTCTGGCAGGAGATTGGGCTCAAGCCCGACCTAAAGGTGGTGGTGTTCAATCAATACCTGGCGCGGCTCCGTGACCCGAAGGTCCGGCCCGACGTGATCTACGCCAGCCACAACAATGCGTTGATGGAGGCCGAGCGCACGGTCGCCAACTTCTACCAGAGCCGTTCCAAGGGGGCGGTGTCGAGTTCGGTCGAGGATGCCACGATCGACGAGTGGATCGCTGCCGCGGGCAACGAACCGGACAACGCCAAACGTGAAGCGCTGTACCATCGAATCATGCAGCGCGGCTACGACGAGGCCTACTTCTTGTTCCTCCTCAACACCGAAGACGTCTATGGCCTCAGCCGCCGCATGAGTTGGGAGCCGCGGCTCGACAACAAGGTGTTCCTGAAGGAAATGAGCGTCAACTGACCGACGCGACCAGGATCGCAGGCGAGGGGTGAACGAGTTCGGTTGGTTCTTCGTTCGGCGCGTGTTGCAGGGGGCCGTGGTCGTCCTCGGCGTCACGGCCCTGGTTTTCGTTTTTACGCGCCTGATCGGCGACCCCGTCGCCATCATGCTCCCGCTCGAGGCGACCGAGGCCGAGCGAGCCCAGCTTCGGGCTTACCTCGGCCTCGATCGTTCGCTCGGGCTCCAGTTCCTAGAGTTTCTGCGGCAGCTCACCGTGCTCGAGTTCGGCGACTCGTTCTGGCAGCGCCGTCCCAATGTCGAGATCATCGTCGAACGGCTGCCGTGGACGCTGCTTCTGGTCGGCGCCTCGATGACCCTGGCTGTCGTCCTGGCGCTGCCGCTCGGCACGATCGCCGCCCTGTACCCAGGCCGTTTGCCCGACCGCCTCACCTCGTTCTTGAGCCTCGCCGGGCTTTCGATCCCGCTGTTCTGGCTCGGCCTGATGTTGATCTTCTTGTTCGCGGCCAAGCTCCAATGGCTGCCAAGCTCCGGCCCGGGTGGACTGGCTCACCTGGTGCTGCCGAGCGTTACCCTGGCGCTCCCGGCGGCCGGGCGCATCGCCATGTTGCTGCGCAGCACCCTTATCGATGAACTGAACGCACCCTACGTCCGCACGGCCATCGCCAAGGGTCTACCGGCCCGACGCGTCATCACGGTCCACACGTTCATCAATGCTGCCGTACCGGTCCTCACGATGATCGGCTGGGAGGTAACGCGGGCGCTCGCCGGCTACACGATCGTCGTCGAAACCGTGTTCGCCTGGCCCGGGCTCGGGCTCGTGGCCGTGCAGGCCATTCAACGCGACGATCTGGTCCTCGTGCAGGCCATCGTCTTCGTGGTGGCGATCCTGGTCGTAGCCGTCAACCTGTTGCTCGATGTCGCCCACCGGCTGATCGACCCGCGGGTGAAACTTTGAGCGTCGCCGTAACCGGGGTCGCCCCGCGCCGGCACCGCTGGCGGTGGCGCGATCAGGCCGCTGTCATCGGGCTCGGGCTGCTTGCGTTGTTGGTCGCAACCGCGATCCTTGCGCCGGAACTGGCGCCGTTCGATCCGACGGCAATCTCGATCCGAGAACGCCTGCGCCCGCCGGTTTGGCTCGACGGTGGGAGCTGGCGGCACCCGTTCGGGACCGATCACCTCGGACGCGACGTGTTGTCCCGCGTGATTTTCGGAACCCGGGTCTCGCTCATCGCGGGGGTCAGTGTGGTGGCGATCGCGGGCGTGTTCGGTACCGTTGTGGGTCTCGTCGCGGGGTTCGTCGGGGGCCGATTCGATGCCCTCGTCATGCGTTGGGTCGAGGTGCACGTCGCGTTTCCCGGGTTGCTGCTGGCGCTCCTCATCATCGCGGTGCTCGACCCGAGCCTACTCACGGTCATCATTGCACTCTCGATCAACGGCTGGATGGTGTTCGCGCGCCTGGTTCGCAACATCGTCCTGTCGACGCGGGCGCTGCCCTACGTGGAGGCGGCCGAGGTGATCGGCTGCCGACCGCCGCGCGTGATCTTCCGCCACATTCTTCCCAACCTCGCGGCGCCGGTCATGACGCTGGCGGTCCTCGAGTTCGCTCGGGTCGTACTGGCCGAGGCAGCGTTGTCGTTTCTCGGGGTCGGCATCCAACCGCCGGCGACGTCGTGGGGCCTCGATGTGGCCGGGGGCCGCAACTACCTGTTCAACGCCTGGTGGTTGGTGACCTTCCCCGGGCTGGCCATCACGTTCACTGTGCTCGGCGTCAACTTCTTGGCCAGTTGGTTGCGGGTGGTCTTCGATCCGCACGAGGGCGAGAAGCGATTCGCCCGATCCGTCGCCAACCGGGAGTCCTGAGCGTGTCGGCGTTGCTCACCATCGAGGATCTCGCGATCGAGTTCGTCACGCGACGGGGCAACGTTCCGGCGGTGCGCGGCGTGTCGCTCCATGTGACTCCTGGCGAAAGCCTCGGGTTGGTGGGAGAATCGGGATCTGGCAAGAGCGTCTTGGCTCACACTGTGATGGGGCTGTTGCGGCTGCCCGGTCGCGTGCGCCGGGGCCAGGTACGATGGAAAGGCGAGGCGCTGTCGATCGAGGGACATGCCGGCAACGACGGCGTGCGTGGCCGGCAGATGAGCATCGTCTTTCAGGACGCGCTGGCAGCGCTGAATCCGCTGCTCACCGTCGGTCGGCAAATCGAAGAAGTGCTAGAGCAGCACCGCAACCTGTCACGCAGCGCTGCGCGTGAGCGCGCCACCGAGCTGTTGACGTTGGTGGGCATTCCCGATCCGGCCCTGCGGTTGAGGGGGTATCCGCACGAGTTCTCGGGCGGCATGCGCCAACGGGCGATGATTGCCATGGCCCTTGCTGCCGAGCCGCAATTGTTGATCGCCGATGAGCCGACGACGGCGCTCGATGTCACGATCCAGGCCCAGATCATCTACCTGCTGCGCGACCTCCAGGCCCGGCTCGGGTTGGCGATGCTGTTCATCACCCATGATCTCGGGGTTATCGCGGCCATGTGCGACCGACTCGCGGTCATCTACGCCGGCCGCATCGTCGAGTCGGGTCCGGCGTCGGAAGTTTTTGCTCGCCCGGCTCACCCCTACACCATGGGGCTCTTAAGATCGACACCACGTCTCGACACCGATCGCGAGCGACTCACCTCGGTCGACGGATCGCCCCCGGAACTTCTCGATCTTCCCGTGGGTTGCGCCTTTGCGTTGCGTTGTCCTTTGGCCGATGCGCGCTGCCGGGCCGAGGATCCCCGACTCAACGACGTCGCGACCGGCCGGACTGCCGCATGTTTCCGACCATTCACGCCGGCGTGGCCATGAGCGTCCTGCTCGACGTCACGAATCTCTCCGTCCACTTCCCCCTGCGATCGCTCGCGCTCTGGGGTGGGGCCCGTCATGTGGCGCATGCGGTCGACGGTGTCTCGCTCACCTTGGCGCCGGGAGAAACATTGGGCTTGGTGGGTGAGTCGGGCTCGGGCAAGACGACGCTTGGCCGCGCGATCCTGCGTCGGGCGCCGATCACGGCCGGCACGGTGCGTTTTCGGGGTGAGGACATCACGACGTTGTCGGGTGAACCGTTGCGCCGCCTGCGCCGGAATATGCAATTGGTCTTCCAGGATCCTTACGCCAGCCTCAATCCGCGACTACGCGTGCGGGACATCGTCGGTGAACCTCTGGAGGTTCATGGCATCGCCGACCGGGACGCGATCCGCGAGCGCGTGAGCCGGCTCCTGACATTGGTCGGACTGCCGGCGGATGCGGGCGAGCGATTCCCGCATGCTTTCAGCGGCGGTCAGCGACAGCGCATAGGTCTGGCACGCGCGTTGGCCCTCGAGCCGGAACTGATCATCGCCGATGAACCGGTGTCGGCGCTCGATGTCTCCATTCGGGCCCAGGTTGTAAACCTGATGCAGGATCTGCAGGCTCGCCTCGGGCTGTCCTACCTCTTCATCGCCCACGACCTGTCGGTGGTCAAACATCTCTCGCACCGGGTCGCCATCATGTATGCCGGCAAGATCGTCGAGATCGGCGACCGTCGGTCGGTCTATGAACGGCCGATGCATCCCTACACCGAAGCGCTGCTCGCCGCCGTGCCGGTGCCCGACCCCGCGGTGGAGCGCCACCGGCAGCGGGCGCCTCTCAGTGGTGAGCCACCAAGCCCCGTTGACCCCAAGCCGGGTTGCCGGTTTGCTTCACGCTGTCCTTTGGTGCGTGACGTTTGTCGCGAGACCCAGCCGCCCTTGGTCGAAAAACGGCCGAGTCATTCGGTGGCTTGCTGGTTGCGGGAATAGGGAAGCGGATGAGTGATCGTGAACGCATTATCGTTGTCGGGGCCGGCCCGACCGGGTTGACCTGCGCGCTCTGGTTGGCTCGTTATGGAGTGCCGGTCGTGATCATCGACAAGTCTCCGACGATTCCCGCCGACCTTCGCGCATCGACGTTCCATCCGCCGACCCTCGACATGCTGAACGAGTTCGGCATCACCGAGCAGTTGCTTGCTCTCGGGGAAAAGGCGCCCGAATGGCAAATCCGAGTCCACGAAACCGGCGAATTCGTGCGCTTCGATCTCGGGATCTTGGCCGGGGATACCGAGCATCCCTATCGACTGCAGTGCGAGCAGGCCAAGCTCAACCGCGTTCTGCATGCGGAACTGCTCAAGCTCGACCAGGCGCAGGTTTGGTTTGACGCCGACGTCGTCGGCGTCAGCCAACACGACGACGGGGTGCGAGTGACGGTCGTCCGTGGTGGCGAGCGAGTCGAACTCGCTGGGCGGTATCTGATCGGCGCCGACGGCGCGCACAGCATCGTACGTCCTGGCGTCGGGATCGACTTCAAGGGCTATATGTATCCCGAGACTCTCACCCTGGTCGTGACGCCGTTCGACTTCCGCCAGCACATCGCCGGGCTGTGCAACGTCAACTACACGTGGCGGGACGGCGGCAACTACAGTCTATTGCGAGTCCCCGGACGCTGGCGTGTCGGATCACGGCTGAAGGAGGGCGAGTCCCTCGAGCACATCCTGAGCGAGAAAATCGTCCAGGAGCGCCTGCACGAAATCTGTCCGAAGTCCGGTCCGTTCGAGATCGAGGCGCGCGGGCACTACCGCGTGCATCGGCGCATCGCCGAGCGTTTCCGGCGCGGCCGCACGGTGTTGATCGGCGATGCCGCGCATCTCAACGACCCGCAGGGCGGCATGGGTATGAACAGCGGGATCCACGACGCCATCAACCTCGCCGGAAAACTGCGGCGCGTTTGGCACGGCGAAAGCGACTCGCTACTCGACCGCTACGAGCGCCAACGGCGTACGATCGCAGCCGAGTTCGTCCAGGCCGAGGCCGAGAAACTCCGCGCGGTGGTGCGCGAACGTGACCCCGCCAGCCGGAACGTGCGCCTCAAAAGCCTCCAGGAGATCGCGCGTGATCCGGTCAAGGCCAAGCCGTTCCTCCTCTCCACCTCGATGATCACCAGCGTGCGTCAGGCGGCCGCCGTCGCCTGACGGGATAGGAATCCCGATGTCCGTTGCCCTGAGCTCACCGGTCGCGCGGCGGCCTCTCCACACGCGGACCCTCGCCATGGATTGTTACCTCCGCGAGGACGGCTTGCTCGAGGTCGAGGCCCACCTGCGCGACACCAAGCCGTTCGCCCTCAAAATGGGGGGCGAGCGCGAGCGGCCCCCCGGTGCCCCCATTCATGACATGTGGTTGCGCCTGAGGTTGGATGACTCCCTGACGATCTTGGGAGTCGAGGCGGCGATGCCGACCGGGGCCCACGATTCCTGCACCGGCGCGGTGCCAGCCTACGAGAAGCTCGTGGGATTGCAGGTGGGGGTGGGCTGGGTGCGCGAGGCACGTCATCGGGTGGGTGTCGCAGCGGGCTGCACGCACCTGACGGAAATGCTGCACCAAATGGGCACGACCGCGATGCAAGGGTTCTACGGCTTGCGCCAACAGCGCCGTGGACCGGAAGCGTCGATCGAACCGATCCATCCCCGCCTTCTCGACACGTGTTTCGGCTTGCGCGCCGGTGGCGAAGTCGATCGACTGCGATCGCGACGCTGACGGCGAGGCGGTCTGATATCATCCGGCAAAAGGGAGCCGACATGTTCAAAAACGACCTCCTCGCCGGCAAACGCATCTTGATCACCGGCGGTGGCACCGGCCTCGGCAAGTCGATGGGCCGGCGCTTGGTCGAGCTCGGCGCCTCACTCGTAATCTGCGGTCGGCGTCGCGAGGTGCTCGAAGCGACCGCAGCCGAGTTCAATGCCGCCTTTCCCGGCCGGACAATGCCGCTGACCTGCGATGTGCGCGACCCTGCGGCCATCGAGACGATGCTCGATCAGGCGTGGGCCGTGGGACCGCTCGATGCGCTGGTCAACAATGCGGCCGGCAACTTCATTGCCAAGACGGAAACCCTGTCGCCGCGGGCCGTCGATGCGGTGCTGGCGATCGTGCTGCACGGCACGGCCTACATGACGTTGGCGGTGGGCAAACGCTGGCTGGCGGAGGAGCGACCGGGCAACGTGTTGTCGATCATCACGACCTATGCCTGGACCGGATCGGCCTACGTCGTGCCTTCGGCGATGGCCAAGGCCGGCGTGCTGGCGCTGACCCGTTCGCTCGCTGTCGAATGGGGCAGTCGCAAGATTCGACTCAATGCCATCGCGCCGGGGCCGTTCCCGACCGAGGGGGCGTGGAAGCGCCTCGTCCCGGACTCGAACCTCGATGCAGTTTGGCTGCACAAGGTGCCGTTGCGACGCTACGGCGAGCATCTCGAACTTGCGAACCTCGCGGCCTACCTGTTGGCGGATGGTTCGGGCTACATCAACGGCGAGGTCGTGACGATCGACGGTGGGGAGTGGCTCAAGGGAGCGGGGCAGTTCAACCTGATGGAGATGCTGAGCGACGCCGAGTGGGAGGCGATGCGCCAGCGCCGATAGCGAGGGGCGATGTCGGGACTCGCCGCGGATACGCACGTTGTCCACGCGACGACACGTGGTCGTTTCTCGACGCCCAGGATTTGCTCCTTTCGCGCGCCGATGTTCGCCGGATGTCCGTCGTCAGATCATTTGAGACTGATCGAAGGCTTTATTAATGGAGGCTTCGGCCCATCTGGTTTGTCAGTCTAGGCGGTGGCTTGCTGGTGCAGCAAGCGGCGGTGCTCGATGGTCTTTCGCT
>VGES01000021.1 GCA_016869765.1 Alphaproteobacteria bacterium | reverse complement strand
GCGTCAGGCGGAACCGAAGGACCCGATCTGGCTGCGCGAAGCGCTATCTGAACGCTTGCATCGAATCGATTCGCTCGGTCGCGGTGATGACGGCCCGATCCATCCGTTCCGTATCGGGCGCGAGGTCATGGCGAACATGCCGTCCGACGCGATTTTCGTGAACGATGGTGCTTCGATTCTGGTCTGGATGTTCGCCGTTCTCAGGATGCAGCGCGAAGGCGGCTACATGGATCATTTTCCGGTCGGTTCGATGGGCATGGGGACACCGCTCGCGGTCGGCGCCGCGGCCGGAACCCGCGATGTGGCCGCCGAGCAAGGGGGGACTCCGCGCCCGATCGTCATGGTCACGGGGGACGGGTCATTCGGCTTCTACCCGAGCGAACTCGACGGTGCGGTCCAGTCAGGCTTCCAGCCGTTCGTCGTGCTCATCGCCAACAATGGGGTGTGGGGAAACGAGTTCCACACCCAGCCGCGCATGGTCGGTCGGCACCTCAACGCGCACTTCGGCAAGGACGTGCGCTACGACATTGTGGCGCAAGGGTATGGGTGCCACGGTGAACGCGTCGAGCGGCCGGCCGACCTGGCCTCGGCCTTTCGGCGGGCGCTCCAGGCGGGTCGGCCCGCCGTCCTCGATGTGGTCGCCCCAGAGCCCGATCTCCGGGACCCGAGCCTCGCGACGATCATCTATTCGGACGTCGAGGAAACCCGCAAAAAGCACTGGGCATCGAGGACCTGAGCCGTCAGGGTTTGCGCAAGATCGTGTTGCTGCCGCGTTGAAGGATAAGGGTAGCAAGCAGCGTGATGGCCACGCCGGGGAGCACTTTCAGTGGCGGCAGACCTTTGCCGACGGCCCAGTCGATGGCAACCACCAGGACCGGATTCACGTAGTAG
Source organism: Alphaproteobacteria bacterium (assembly GCA_016869765.1). GTDB lineage: Bacteria > Pseudomonadota > Alphaproteobacteria > SHVP01 > SHVP01 > SHVP01. The sequence continues at coordinate 60,046 of VGES01000021.1, read as the reverse complement.
TACGCTGCGGCCTTGTTGGCTCCGATCTTCAACACGGCGGCCTGGAACAGATAGCCGCTGATGATCGTGGTGACGACGACGAGATAGAGCAGCCCCCAATAGACCGAAGACTCGACGGCGGCGTAGTCGACCGTCCAGAGCCGCTGGTTGGTCAGTAGGAACAACCAGCCGCTTGCCAGAACGAACGTCCAGAACGTCACCTGCGCGGCGGGTTCCCCGGTGTGGAAGCGTTTCAGGATCGGCGTGTACAACGCCATCACGAGGCAGGCGATGAAGAAGATTACGTCGCCGCGGTTGAGGTCGAGTGCGAGCATGCGATCGAGGTCGCCGCGGAACACGACCCAGACGGCCCCGACAGCCCCGATCGCGAGGGCCGCGAGCTTCGCTCGATTGAGCCGCTCGCCGACGATGAAATAGCTATAGACCGCCGATAGCCCCGGCATGAGCACGAAGATCGTGCCGGCGTTGAGCGCCGTCGTATAGCGCAGCGCCTCGAACATCGCCCAGAAGAAGAACCCCATGGTGAGGCTGATCACGCCGTACTTGAGGAGCGTTCGGCGTGGCGGCAGCGCTAGCCCGTAGGTCAGATGGATGATGAGGGCGAAGCCGAGCGCGGCAAAGACGAAACGCCAGAATGTCAGCACCGCGGGATCGAGGCCCGAGGCGATCGCTTCGCCAACCGGAAACGACGTCGCGATCAGGGTGGTCGAGCCCCAGATTTGCAACTGACCGACGACTTGTGGGTCGGAAAAATCGATGGGGCGCGAAGAGCGGGACTCGGTCATGGCTGCTCACCTACGACGAATCGTGGCCGTCGGTAAACCGTGAGGTCGCGGGGCCGGCACTAGCCTGATCCGGGGCACGTTCATTCGCCGTTCGCATGGAGCAGGATTTCGCGTCGGTGGGGCAGGCGACGGTGCTCAAACAGGTAGACGCCCTGCCACGTCCCGAGAGCGAGTTCTCCGGCAACGATTGGGATGGCGAGGTGGGTCTGTGTAAGTGCAGCGCGCAGGTGAGCGGGCATGTCGTCCGGCCCTTCGGTCGTGTGGCGATAGCGCATCGGGTCCTCGGGCGCGATCTCGGCGAAGTAATGCGACAGGTCGCGTGCGACATCGGGATCGGCGTTTTCCTGGATGAGCAATGACGCCGACGTGTGGCGACAGAACAGGGTCAGCAGGCCGACCCGGAGTCCGGTCGACGACACCCAGCGATGAAGTCGGGACGTGACCTCATAAAGGCCCGGTCCGGTCGTCCGAACCTCGAGGGAGTCCTGCTGCTGACGCATCAACGTGATCCGACGCGTGAGTTCGAGCGCCGATCAGCGGCAGTTGGAGGCCGGGACCGGAATCGAACCGGTGTACAAGGATTTGCAGTCCTCTGCGTAGCCACTCCGCCACCCGGCCTCACCGTTGGCGTGTATAGGTAGCACGCCCGGATCGGTCAAGCGCGCGTGCCGTGCCTATTGGCGGATGACGCCACAGGCGATCCGTCCTCCGGCGTTGCCCGCCGGGTCGCTACGGTAGTCGTCGGCGCCGGAATGAATGATAAAGGCGGTGCCCTCTGCATCGAGCAGGCTCTCAGGCTCGCCCTCTTTGAGCGTCACGCCGGGGAGGATGAGCTCGACCGTCACCGCGCCGCCCTCGGGGACGCTCAGGTTCGGCAAGTCGCCGGCGTGCCCGCCCGCGGACGAAAGAAACCCGTGCCTTGCACCGCTGGGGTTGAAATGCCCCCCGGCGCTCTGGAACGGTGGCTCGCACCGGCCGACCTCATGGATATGGAAACCACGTGGGCCGGCGGGAAGTCCGTAGAGCTGGGCACGTAGAAGCACGCCGCGGCTGGTTTCGATCAAGTCGATTCGCCCATGGCTGGTACCTTCGGCCGAGGCAATCTCGGCGTACGCGCTTTGGGCCATTGCGGGTCCAGAGAGACTCAAGCTCTGATACAAGATCAAAGCGCCAAGACTCGTGCGGAACCGCCCATCCTTGAGCATCGTGAACCCAGGCTATCAAGGGACCACAGAACCGGACCGGTGCCCGGTTTCTGTCGGGTGGCGCCGTTGTATTCCGAGCCATCCAGACCTTATATAGACGGCGCGATCAGTGCCCCGTCAACCTGGGTCTACGAGCAGGCGATGTCCGATTTTTCTCATGCGCGGCGAAACATGGTGCTGAGCCAGTTGGCACCCAGCGAGGTATCCGACCATCGCGTGCTAGCGGCGATGGGATCGGTGCCGCGCGAGGTGTTCGTCCCGGGTGCGCTGGCAGCGATCGCCTATGTCGACGAAGACATCAAGGTCGCCGAGGGCCGTTATTTGATGGAGCCGGTCGTGCTGGCTCGGCTTCTCCAGGAGGCTCGGCCGATGAGCTCCGATCTGGCGCTCGATCTCGCCTGCGCCACAGGCTACACGACCGCCGTATTGGGGCGGTTGGTTGGCACCGTCGTCGCGGTCGAGCGCGATGCGGGGCTGGTCCGGCGCGCGTCCGAACTCCTTGCCCGCTTGGGTGTCGACAATGCCGCCGTGGTCAGTGGCGACGTCGTCCGGGGGCGCCCCGACCAGGGCCCCTACAATGTAATCTTGATCAATGGGCGCGTGCCGAAGGTGCCGAGCGCCTTGTTCGATCAGTTGGCCGAAGGCGGTCGGTTGGTCACCGTCGTCGGTGAAGAGCGGAGTAGCGCCGCGATGTGTTTTCGCAAGAGCGGTGGGTCGATAACGCCCCGCCGGCTGTTCGATGCCAGCGTCCCGACCTTGCCCGAGTTCCTGCAGCCGGTCGGATTCGTGTTCTAGGTGCGATTTGGACGATCAATTTCCCATCGAGGTTCGCCCCCAAGCCTTGGCCGAACGGCTGCGATCGGATCCGACGGTCGTAGTGCTCGACGTGCGCGAACCCTGGGAGAGGGACGTTTGTTCGCTTCGAGGGAGTTTGAACATTCCCCTCGGCGAACTTAGCGCCCGTAGCGGCGAAATCCCCGAAGACAGGCCTGTCGTGGTGTTGTGCCACCACGGAATGAGAAGCATGCAGGCGACGATGTTCTTGCGCAGTCGCGGTTGGGAGACCGTCGCGAACCTGGCGGGAGGTATCGACGCCTGGGCACGAGAGGTCGAGCCGACAATGGCCGTGTATTAGCGACGGATTGGGTGGGGCGGCCCCGTGCGTGATCTAGATAGGGGAGTAGACGTATGCCGAATCGCGTGATGATCGTCGCGTCCGTCGTCGTGGCCGCTGCGTTGGCCGCGATGGACGCGCAGGCGATCTCGTTGACCGAGGCGATGGCTCTCGCGTATGGCAGCAATCCCACGTTGCAGGCGCAACGCGCCGCATTGCGAGCGACCGACGAGACCGTCTCCACGGCGCTCGGGGGCTACAGGCCGACCGTTCAGATCGCGGCGTCGGGGTCGGAGGCCGAGTCCAACTCCAACCGCACCACCTTGGCCAACGGTCGGACCAGTCCGCGATCGAGTTCGCTCACGTTCACCCAACCGCTCTATCGCGGCGGACGAACGGAGGCGGGCGTCGATCAAGCCGAAGCCAACATCCGGGCCGGTCGTGCAACGCTGCGCAACACCGAACAAACGGTCTTGTTGGCGGCGGTCAGGGCTTACATGGATGTGTTGCGCGACCAGGCGATCGTCGATCTCAACCAGAACAACGAAGAGCGGCTGCGCAGGCAACTTCAGGCGACCCTCGATCGCTTCGAAGTGGGCGAAGTGACGCGAACGGACGTCGCACAGGCCCAGGCCCGCCTCTCCCGGGCCACCTCGGACCGCATCGCGGCCCAGGGAACCCTGCTGGCCAGTCGCGGGACCTTTCTCAGCACGGTGGGTGCACCGGCCGACGAGTTGGCGCGCGTACCGGCCCTCGAGGGCGTTCCCGACACCGAGGACGAGGCGATCGGCGTCGGGCTGGCGGAGAATCCGTTGATCGAGCAGGCCACATTCGTCGAGCGAGCGGCCGATCGTGCCGTTCGGGCGGCACGAGGGTCGTTGTTCCCCACGGTCAATCTGTCGGGCAGTGTCAGCCATTCCGAGGAAGCCAATACGAGGGGAACGGAGACCGATTCCCAGTCGGTGACCGCTTCGGTCACCATTCCCCTCTACCAAAGCGGGTCGGAGTACGCGACCGTGCGTCAGCAGAAACAGACCGCCAACCAGCGACGCATCGAAATCGAACTGCAGCGCCGCTCGGTTCGCGAAAGCGTGACTCGGTCGTGGGCGGCGCTGAGCAGCGCCAGCGATCGCATTCGCTCCGGTGTCGATCAGGTGCGGGCGGCAGAGATCGCGCTCGATGGTGTTCGCCAGGAAGCCGAGGTCGGCTCGCGAACCACCCTCGATGTGCTCGACTCCGAACAAGAATTGCTCGATGCCCGCGTGGCGCTGGTGCGGGCCGAGCGTGACGAATATGTCGCCGGGTTCGAACTGCGAGCCGCGATCGGCCGACTTTCGGCCGCCGACTTGAATCTACCGGTCGACCGCTATGACCCGGTGGGCAACTACGCGGCGACCCGCAACCGGCTCATCGGCACGGGCATTCGCGGCGAGTAGGCCTCGTGGGTCGCTCGCCCGAGGGTCGCGACGCGGCCAAAGCGTTGCGACAGGCCGCGGCGTCATTGGCCGCGGGCCGCACCGCCGATGCCATCGCCCAACTCGATGGCGTGATCCGCCTCGATCCCGGGAACGGTCCGGCCCATCACATGATGGGCCTCGCGCAACTTCGGGGGCGGCACCTTGCAACCGCGTTGACCGCCTTCGACCACGCGGTCGCCGCCATACCCGCGAACGCCGAGTTTCGTCTCGATCGAGGGATCGCGCGCCTCATGGCTGGGCGGGGCGACGACGGCGAAGCGGATCTTCGCGAGGCCATCGCGCTCGATCCGAAGCTCGCCCGAGCGCACTTCAATCTGGGGCTCTGTCGGCTACAGCGACGTGCGGTGGAAGAGGCCATCGCGTTGTTTCGCGAGACGATCCGTCTCGAACCCAAGACCATCGAAGCCTTGATCCATCTGGGAATCGCTCTGGCGATGGCCGGGCGGCCGGGAGAGGGAGTCGATTCCCTGCGACGAGCCGTGGCGCTTGTTCCCGGGCACCCGTTGGCACGGATCAACCTGGCCAATGCGCTTCTCGAAGCGGGGCAACCAGGGGAAGCGGCGGAAGAGTATCGGCGGATCAGCAGGGAGTCACCGCGCGATCCACGGGCACCGTTCGGACTTGCCCGATCGCTTGAACGCCTGGGACGCAAGCCCGAGGCCGTCGAGGCCTATCGGGCGTCCCTCGCGATCGATCCGCGCTTCGCGGGGGCTCATCTCAACCTCGCGACGCTTCTCGAGCGCCTGGGGCGCCTTGATGACGCGGAGCACCACGCGCGTCAGGCGATCGCGCTGCTTCCCAATGATATCGAGCCCCGGCTCAATCTGGCGCAATTTCACGTGCGCAAGGGCGATCTCGCGCTCGCCGGCGCCGAGTTTTCGGCGCTGGAGCGCGATCGCCGCGACGATCGCCGGGTTCTCGAGCGCCTGGCCCAGTTCCAGTTCCGTCGCGTCGGCGACCTCCAAGCAGGCCGTGAGACACTGCAGCGGTTGTTCGCAGTCGCCCCGAAGTCGGTCGTTGCCCATGAACTGTGGGCGGAAGACGGAGACAGTGCGATCGATCTCGATCGTGTGCAACGTCTGGTCGCGTGGGTCGATCGGGCGGACGAGTTCTCCGCCGAGGAGCGGGGCCGCTTGGCCTACTGCGCAGCGGCGCTTCTCGGGCGGCAAGGGCAGCACGAGCAGTCTTTTGTCCTGTTGGGACGCGCCAAGGCGCTGATGGCACCGCGGGCGTCCTACGATCCCGACCACGAGCGGCGCGTCACGGAGCGATTGATCGCGACGTTCGATCGGCGTTTCTTCGAGGAACGCGCCGGTTGGGGCGATGCCAGCGATCGCCCGGTGTTCGTCGTCGGAATGCCGCGATCGGGAACATCGCTCGTCGAACAGATCATTGCGAGCCACCCCGCGATGGCGGGGCTCGGGGAGCTGACCGATTTCCCCGACCTCGTCGCCGATTTGACCGCCCTGCACGGCGGCGAGTTCCCGGACGCGCTGGCTAGAGTTTCGGAGCAAGAAATGCGCGGCATGGCCGCCCGCTACCTGGCCAAGATCGCAACCGCCCCCCCGGTCGCCCGGCGTGTGGTCGACAAGATGCCGATCAACTTTCGCCACGTCGGGTTGATCGCGGTTATGTTCCCCAACGCTCGGATCATCCATACGCGGCGGAATGCGTTGGACAACTGTCTGTCGATTTACCGGCAGAACTTCGAGTTGCGGCACCCCTACGCCTTCGATCTCGACCACCTGGGCCGCTACTACCGCGACTATCAGCGCCTCATGACCCATTGGGCGAGTGTGCTGCCTCGACCGATGATGGAGATCGACTACGAGGCCCTGGTTTTGGAGTTCGAACGCGAGGCTCGGCGCTTGATCGAAGGTTGTGGCGTGGCGTGGGACGAGCGGGTGCGCCAGTTCCATCAATCGGGCCATTCGGTGGCAACCGCCAGTTGGTGGCAGGTTCGCCAACCGCTCTATCGCACCGCGGTCGGGGGCTGGCGCCGCTACGAGCGCTGGCTCGGTCCGCTGAAAGAGGCGCTGGCGACGTAGGCGGCGTCGCTCGATCGGTAGACCGACCCTGGCGCGCCACCCGTCCCGGGGCTAGGCTGTCGGTTCCAGGGAGACACCGGGACGAAACAACGACAACCCGGCGGGATGGTGGGACGGTTGGGGCAGGTGGGGTCGGTCGATCCCCAAACGAAGGCACGACCCGCGGGCCACCGACGGGCGAGAGTCGAAGTGTCGCCGCAGCGCGGCGGGCGTGGTGAGCGGTGAAGTACTTCCACCGGTTTGCGCCGCTGATCAGCTTGGCCATGTTCGGCTTGGCGCTGTGGATTTTGTCGCGCGAGTTCGGATCTCTGAAACTGGCCGATGTCTACCGCGAGCTTGCGGCCCTGCCGACGCGGACGGTCGTTTTGGCGGTTGCCTTCGCGATCGGCAGTTACTGGTCGCTGACGGCCTATGACCTCCTCGGGCTACGACATGTCGCGAAACGGGCGCCCTACGCCAAGGTCGCATCGGCGTCGTTCATGAGTTTTGCGTTCAGCCACAACCTCGGATTTGCCCTCGTCACCGGCAGCACGATGCGGTTTCGCATCTACTCGGCGTATGGCCTCAACGCGCTCGAGATCGGTCAGATCGTGGTGCTCTGTGTCGTCATCTCGACCTTTGGGTTCATTGCCGTGGCCGCCGCGGCACTCCTGTTGCTCCCCGATGCCGTGGTTGCGGCGGCCAAGGTCCCCGAATGGATGGCCCGCGGCCTGGGGGCCACGATGATTGTCCTGACCGCCGCCTATCTCGGCTATGCCGCCCTCATGCATCGTCCGTTCAAGGTCGGTTCGGTGCTGCTCTCGCTGCCGCGCTTCGATGTCACGGTGGGCCTGATCGTCGTTTCAGCCGTCGACATGGCGCTCGCTTCGGCTGTTCTGTTCGTCCTGTTGCCAGAGGGGACCGGGCTCTCGTATTACGCCTTCATGGGGCTCTACGTGATCGCCGTGGTTATCGGGATTCTCACCCACGTGCCTGGCGGGCTCGGAGTCTTCGAATCGGTAATCCTCCTGGCGATGCCAGGCGGGACGAGTGAAGCCCTGGTCGGGGCGTTAATCATGTATCGACTGATTTATTTCATCCTGCCGTTGGCGGCCGCGCTTCTGTTGCTGACCGCCCACGAGATACAGGTGTTCCGGCGGCCTTTCCGGCCGCCGACATCCCGTGAATAGGGACCCTCTGGAGCTTTGACCCCATATTTTGTATAGATGGCTAGATTTCTGTGGATATGTGGCTTAGGGTGCCAGGTTAACGCCGGACGTCTCCGGGTGGGTGAATGACCGACGCGCGCACCGACCAAGAACCCTCGATGGAGGAGATCCTCTCCTCGATTCGGCGGATTATCTCGGAAGACGAGGAGAAGACCGACAAGCCGGCGGCCGGGAAACCGGCGGCCAAGGCCGAGGCGCCGGCTAAACCGGCGGCCAAAGCCGAGGAACGGCCAAAGCTCAAGGCGGTTCCGAAGGAACCGGAACCTGAGCCCGAACCGGTCCCGGAACCCGAACCCGAACCGGAACCTGCGACAGCGGCCGCTGAAGACGAGCCGGGGCCGGACGACGAGGCGCCCCTCGATTTGACCGCGATGGTGACCGACGATGGCAAGGTCGTCGCGCTCAATGCTGACGGCACCCCCGTCGAGTCGGAGGCCCCGGAGGCAGAACCAGAACCTGAACCTGAGCCGGAACCCGAACCCGAACCCGAACCCGAACCGGAACCCGAGCCGGAGCCCGTCCAATCTTCGCTCGATGACCTTCCGGGGCGGCGGCGGGATGATGTCGTCGACCGCGTCGCTGCGTCGGCAGCCTCAGAGGCCTTCGCGCAACTTCAAGCGACGAATTTGGCATTGCGTGGCCAACCCCTGGGATCGCCGTCGCGAACCCTCGAGGAGTTGGTCAAAGAGCTGCTGCGCCCGATGCTGAAGGCTTGGCTCGATAAGAACCTGCCACATGTCGTTCAGCGCCTGGTCGAGCGCGAAATCACCAAGCTCGTCAATCGTTCCGAAGAAAAGTAACGGCCGACCTCAGTAGGTCAGGCACGCGGCGTTGAGCACGCCGATGGTCAGCGACGTGACCGCGAGCGTCGTACCGGCGGCTCGATCGTCGTCGGTGATACGCCGAGAAAGGTCGCGAAACGCGAGCGACAGCACCACGAACACGACGAGTTGCGCCACGAGGGCCACGACCGACCATGCGATCATGTCGTGGAGTGACACGCTGTGGGCGATGGTGCTGGCGAGCGGCAGCGTGAATCCGAGAACGGCGCCGCCCAGGCTGATCGCCGCCGCGACGTTGCCGGCGCGGATCAGCTTGAACTCGTTGTGCGGCGTAATCCGAAGGTAGATCAGGAGGAACACGCCTTCGGCCACCAGGGCCGACGCGAAGTAGACGAGAAAGTTGACGATGCCGGTGGGGAGGAAGTCCATGGGGTCACTCGAACAGGTGGGGGACGAAACGGCTGAGATTGCCGGTGATACGATCCTTGTCCTCGCGGATACCGAGACCGGCCGCCTGCGAGGCGACGACCCAAGACCCTAACACAGGGTAGCGGCCCTCGAAGGCAGGCAATGGACAGTCGGCCTGGAAGACGTATCCCTCGGCGCCGTAGGGTCCGGAGGTTTTGCTCGTGACCCACTTGCCTTCGAGCAATTCGACGTTTGCGCCCTCGCGGCCGAACAGTGGCTTGCGAACGCAGGCTCCCGGGACCGTGGCCCGCTCGAATCCCGCCGCAAGCAGGTTCGGGTGGTTTGGGAAGGCCTCCCACAGCAGCACGAGCAGGGCCTTGTTCGACAGGATCATCTTCCACGGCGGCTCGATCACCTTGGCGGCCCCCGACAGCAGGTGGTGGCCGAACTCTTCTTGGATTGCCCATTCCCACGGGTAAAGCTTGAACAGGGTCGAGATCGGGCGGTCGTCGAGATCGACGAACTGCTGGCCGTTCCAGCCGATCTGGTCAATGGCGACCCGCGCAGTCGCGAGACCGGCCTGGATCGCCGTGTCCCGCAGGTATTCGACCGTGGTTTCGTCTTCGGCGTGGCCGGCAATGGCCGAGAAATACACCGTGTCGCGACCGAGACCGTAAGCGCGCCAAGCGGCGATCAGGCGATCGTGGATCGAATTGAATTGATCGGACTTCGGGAACGCTGCCTCGAGCCAGTCCCATTGCACGACCGCCGCCTCGAACAGGGCGGTCGGCGTGTCGGCGTTGTATTCGAGCAGCTTCGGCGGAGACTGGCCATCGTAGCGCAGATCGAAGCGGCCGTAGAGGTTGCGTTCGCCCGCCTTCCAGCTACGCTCGATCGCGGCCCACGCCACCTCGGGAATCGCCAGGCGTGCGAAGTCGCCACGCTGGACCACTTGGTCAACGATATCGAGGCACATCTGCTCGACCTCGTTGGTCGCCGCTTCGAGTGCGTCGACTTCCTCTGTCGTGAAGGCGTAATAGACGCTCTCGTCCCAGTAGGGCACGCCGTTGGCGGTGTGGAAGGTGAAACCGAGGTCGCGTTCGACATGGGCGCGCCAATCGGCGCGCGGCGCCGCCCGCCGGCGTTCCACGGTTAGCTCGACGAGGAACCGTTGTATGCGCGGGCCGATTGGCCTAACCCGCCGCGGGTCGTGCCGGCGATCGCCGGACGGGTGACGGCGGTGGTCGCCGTTCGCTGCACCGTGGCTGGCTGGGCCGCGGTACCACCGTTGAAGCGGCCGACGTTGTAGAAGCTCGACCCACCGTAGGAACCCGAGCGTTGGGCGACCGCATTGTTGTCGCGATCGCGATAGACCGGGTATGGGGCGGCACCGAGCCGATTGCCCAACATGTAGCCGGCCAGCAGAGGCAGGAACATCGACATACCGGAGGAGTCGGTCCGGGTCTCGCAGCGCCCGACCCCGTACTCGGCTTCGCACTCCTCCTTGCGACCGAACTTCGGCCCCTCGTTGACGCGGATGGCGTCGGCTTGGCTCGCGGCCATCGAACATTCGCTCGGATTGCGCTGGAGCGAACACTCCGAGACGCTCGAGTAAAGCGCCGCATCCGAGGACGGGGCCTCGTCGCAGGCGCTGAGCATCAGCCCGGCCGAACCAAGCAACACTAGTCGAACAGCTCTGGACTTGCGCATGGCGTTCCTCATGGTTCGCTTAAACTTGGGTGTTTCGGCGCCTCCTGGCAAGGGCATCGTTAGCAGCCGTTTTCGGGAATGCTATAAGGGCGCGCCGAACGGACCCGCCATGACCCTCGCCAAGACCTATTCCCCCAAGGATTTCGAAGCCAAACACTACGCAGCCTGGGAGGACAACCGCTATTTCGCCGCCGGGCGGCGCAACGAAGGGCGGCCCTACACGATCGTCATCCCGCCGCCCAACGTCACCGGGTCGCTCCATATGGGGCACGCACTCAACAACACGCTCCAGGACGTGTTGATCCGTTTCGAGCGCATGCGGGGGCGCGACACGCTGTGGCAGCCGGGGACCGATCACGCAGGCATCGCCACACAGATGGTGGTGGAGCGGCAGCTCGATGCCGAGGGCAAGCGGCGCACGGACATGACGCGCGAGGCGTTCGTGGCGCGGGTCTGGCAGTGGAAGGAGCAGTCCGGCGGGACCATTCTCCACCAGTTGAAGCGGCTGGGCGCGTCCTGCGACTGGGAGCGCGAACGTTTCACCATGGACCAAGGGCTTTCGCGCGCGGTGACGACCGTGTTCGTGGAGCTCTACAAGCAGGGGCTGATCTACAAAGACAGCCGGCTGGTCAATTGGGACCCCAAGTTCCTGACCGCCATTTCCGATCTGGAAGTCGAGCAGCGCCAAGTCAAAGGCCACCTCTGGCATATCCGCTATCCGATCGAAGGATCGCCCGGTCAGTTCATCGTCGTGGCGACCACGCGGCCGGAAACGATGTTGGGCGACACGGCGGTGGCCGTACATCCGGAGGATGAGCGCTATCGCGGGCTGATCGGCAAGCAGGTCGTCCTGCCGCTCGTCGGCCGACGAATCCCGGTCGTCGCCGACGAATACGCGGATCCCGAACATGGTTCTGGGGCGGTCAAGGTCACGCCGGGCCACGACTTCAACGACTTCGAGGTGGGGCGGCGCCACAAGCTTCCGATCATCAACATCTTCGACCAGCACGCCCGGCTCAACGAGCAGGTGCCCGGGGCTTACCGCGGCCTCGATCGCTTCAAGGCCCGCGAACGGATTCTGGCCGACCTGGCGGCGCTGGAACTGCTCGCCCAGACCGAGAACATCGAACATGCGGTGCCCTACGGCGATCGCTCGGGCGTCGTGATCGAGCCCTGGCTCACCGATCAATGGTACGTCGACGCCAAGACCCTGGCGCAGCCCGCCATTCGCGCCGTCGAGCAGGGCGAGGTCGTGTTCGTGCCCCGCCAGTGGGAGAACACGTACTTCGAATGGATGCGCAACATCCAGCCGTGGTGCATCTCGCGCCAGTTGTGGTGGGGCCACCAGATCCCGGCATGGTATGGGCCGGACGGCAAAGTGTTCGTGGAGATGACGGAGGACGCCGCGCTCACCGCCGCGAAGTTGCACTACGGCCGCGAAACATCGCTCACCCGCGACACCGATGTGCTCGACACGTGGTTTTCCTCGGCCCTGTGGCCGTTCTCGACTCTCGGCTGGCCCGACAAGACGCCGGCACTCGCCCGCTACTATCCGACCGACACGTTGGTGACGGGCTTCGACATCATCTTCTTCTGGATCGCCCGCATGATCATGATGGGCATCCATTTCATGGGCGAAGTTCCCTTCCGCACCGTCTACGTGCACGCGCTTGTACGCGACGAGAAGGGCCAGAAGATGTCGAAGTCCAAGGGCAACATCATCGACCCTCTGGAACTCTCCGACGAATACGGTGCCGACGCCCTGCGCTTCACGCTGGCCGCGATGGCGGCGCAAGGGCGCGACATCAAGCTCGCCAAGTCCAGGGTCGAGGGTTATCGCAACTTCGCCACCAAACTGTGGAACGCCGCCCGCTTCCTCGAGATGAACGTCTGCCTGCTGCAGTCGGCCTACGATCCCCGGAACTGCCGCCACGTGCTGAACCGCTGGGTCGTGGGCGAACTGGCGCGTACCGGGCAGGCCGTGACCGAGGCCATTCAGGCCTACAAATTCAACGAGGCGGCCGAGGCGATCTACCACTTCGCGTGGGACGCCTACTGCGATTGGTACCTCGAGTTCATCAAGCCGCTGCTGGCCGGCGGTGATGGTCTCGAAAAAGAAGAGACGCGGGCGACCGCGGCCTGGGTACTTTCCCAGGTGTTGCACCTACTGCATCCGTTCATGCCCTTCGTCACGGAGGAACTCTGGCAGACGCTCAAGTCCGCGAGCCCGATCCCCGAGACCGAAGATCTCGCCGTCCGGCCCTGGTTCAATGCCGCCGCCATCCCGATCGATGGCGCGGCCACCGCCGAGATCGACTGGGTAATCCGCCTGATCAGCGCCGTGCGCGCCGTCCGAGCGGAAATGAACGTACCGGTGGCGGCCAAGATCACGATGACGCTCAAGGGGGCGAACCAGGAGGCGACGCGCCGGCTGGTCAACCACAACGATGCGATCCGGCGGTTGGCTCGGTTGGCCGTGGCTGATCCTGGCGAGGACGTGCCGGCGGGCGCGCTCCAGATCGTGCACGACGAAGCGCTGATCGTGTTGCCGCTCGCCGGCGTCATCGACCTCGTCGCGGAGCGCGCGCGCCTCGACAAGGAAGTCACCAAGGTCCGCGCGGAGATCGCCAAGATCGACCAGAAGTTGGCGGACGAGAAGTTCGTGGCGCGCGCGCCCGAGCATGTGGTCGAGGAACAGCGCACGCGGCGCGCCGACTTCACGGCCACCGAGGCCAAGCTGCTCCAGGCGTTGGCGCGGGTCGGGGCGGGGCCAGCCAAATGATACGAGGCGAGGTCCTTCCCCGCCTCGCGCGCTATCCATCCGATACGGCGAACGGGTTCAGGCTATCGACGCCGAGGAGGCGAAAATCCCGGACATTGCGTGTCACGACCACAAGGCCGCGGGCGATCGCCGTCGCAGCAATTAGCGCATCCTCCATCAGTTGGTCAGATTGTCTGTGCATCAGTCGTGCCCAGTGGCGGAAGATGACGCCATCGGCGGCGATAACGTTGAGAGTCGTTGCGATCTCGGTCAGCCAGGCTTCGATGGCGCGGGCCTTCTCCTGATCTCGGTCTCGGGCGCGCTCGATCCCGGCTTGGAATTCCGCACGGGTCATCGCCGACACAAAAGGGCTTCGTTGTCGGCGGACTCCAGCCATTGAACGACGTGCCGATTTGGGTTGTTGCGACGAAGCTCGGAGATGACGTTCGTGTCCAGAAGATACACGGGCTAGCGTAGCGGTTTGGGAGCGCGCCGACGAAGCTGGCCACGCCGGGGAAGGGCGATGTCAAATCGTGGAGCGTTGGCGAGTCGCATGCCCTTGAACGAACGACCGCCGACGCTCTGCAGGCGCTCCCATTCCTTCACCGGGACGAGGACGGCGGTGTCGATTCCGCGCTTGGTCACGATTTGGGGACCTTCCTTGGCAGTGACCGCCAATAGCCCGGAGAAGCGTGCTTTCGCATCTTGGACGGCCCAACGGCGCATTCGTGATCACCTAACGAGTCTGAGGACTCGTTGGGTGACCACGGCCGGATTTGCAAGCGTCTATCACACTATGGTTCGTCGGCTATCATTGGGACATGCGCCATCGCACCATCCGCGGCACCATCTCGTATCAGACCAAGGGCGAGGAGAACGCCCGGGAGTGGTTTACGATCACCGTGCACGGCACCGGGCATCGCACGTTTCGCGCGATCGTCGAGTATCGCGACACCGGCATCCTGCGCGACGTGACGCACAGCGTCGATGAACGCTGGCGGCCGCTCGACTGTTACGTTCGCCAGACGCGTCGCGGCCTGTTCGAGGGCGCACTCTGGATGCGTTTCACGGAACACGTGGCCGAGGCCGAAGGGTTCACGGCTGAGGCAGGTCGAATCCGCCAGCGGTTTGCGACGGAGCGGTGGACGTCGATTCTCATGAACCACTCGCTGCTGTCGGACTTCTGGCAGTTCGCGCGCTACGACTTCGGCGGGCCGCGACGCCAGGAGGTGACGCGGCGACTTTCGACCGCCGTCCATCCGGTGGGGGATTCTCCGCCCATTCTCTACCACGCCACCAATCCCTTCGGGATCTGGCCGACGGCGGTGTTCGAGGGCGCCGGCGAACGCGAGGTGACGGTCGCGGCCGGAACGTTCCGTTGCCGCCATATGCTGTCGGTGCGTCGCCAGGGGCCACCGGTCGAGTTCTTCACGGTGCCGGGGGACTTTCCTCCGGTATTGTGTGTCGCGGACTTCGTCGGTCAACGCTACGAGCTGTTGGAATGGCGCGAGGGCAAACCATGAAACATCGAACGGTTCGCGGCTACATCCGCTATGCGACGAGTGAGGGAGGCGAATCCGGGCGCGAGTGGTTCACGATCACCGTGCACGGCAACGGGCATCGCACGTTTCGAACCATGATCGAATACGACCAGCTCGGCATGTTGCGCGACGTCACGCACACCTGCGATGAGCGCTTTCGTCCGCTCGATGCGTTCGTGCGACAGACCAAGCACGACCGCTTCATGGGCGCGATGTGGTTTCGCTTCAGCGAGCACCTGGCCGAGGCCGAGGGTTATACCGCGGGCGAGGGACGTCTATCGCAGCGTTGGCCGACGACGGTGTGGACCCCGATCCTCTGTTCACACTCGCTGATCGCCGATTTCTGGCACGCGGCGGCCTTCGACCTCGATGGTCCGAAGCGCCAAGAGGTGCGCGGTCGGCTCTCGACCTCCGAGCATCCGCTGGGCGATTCCGGCCCACGGCTCTGCATCGGGCTCGAGCCCAACACCATCGCGGAAACGGCGATCATGGAGTACGGCGGCGAACACCGCATCACGGTCGCGGCGGGGACGTTCGACTGCATCCGCGTCGACGTCGTGCGCCGTCAGGGGCCGCCGGTCGAGTTCTACACGACGCGCGGGGACTACCTGCCCATCCTGTGCAAGGCCGACTTTGTCGGCTCGCGCTACGAACTCGTCGAGTTGCGGTGATGCGTTTGGTGCAAAGATAGTGCAGCTTGAGATGTCTCGACCCCATTGCGTATTCATCCAGGCCCAGGACCTCCCGTGGATCGAGGGCGTGCCAGGCGGCCTGCGGCCCGGTGTCGAGTCGCGCACGTTGAGCCGCGAGGAGGCAACTGGCGCCGCGACGCTCCTGATGCGCTATCCGCGGGGCTGGCGTCGAGGCGGGCCGGAGTATCTCACCGTGAGTGAGGAATTTCTGGTGCTCGATGGGGCGCTCCTCATCAATGGCGAGCGCTACGCCAAAGGGCACTTCGCGCATTTCCCCTCGGGCTACGGGCGCATGGAGGCCTTAGCGCCGGACGGGGCGGTCGTGCTCACCATGCTGTCGGGGCCTGCGGTACCGATCCATGGCGCGCCGCCCACCGGTTACGATGGTCGGCGGCTGGTTGCCCACGTCGATTCGAATGCCATGGCTTGGACCAGCGACGGCGTCGATCCGCGGTTCCAGGGCATTCCGCGCATGAAACGCCTGCGCACCGATCCTGACACGCGCGAGACCTCGTTCCTGTTCACCATCCCGAACAAGCGGCTCACCGTCGGTGGACCGCCCCGACCCCAGCTCACGCATTCGATGATCGAGGAGATCTTCTGCCTCGAAGGGGACTACGTGTGGGGCGATGTCGGCCACATGGGACCGGGAGGCTACGCCTGGTGGGTCGATGGCGAACACCACGGTCCGAACGGCACGCACCTCGGCTTCGTCTTGTTCGTGCGCACCATCAATGGCCCGCTCGAGAACTTCTGGAACGGGCCTCCGCGAACGATCGATCACGAATTCCCGCCCTACACGCCGCGACTCCCCGAGGCAATGCGCACCTTCGCCAAACCCTGGGATCGGCGCACCACCACGCCGTTCTAGGGCGGCGGCCCCTGGGGCGGTGGCCTCGGCTTGTCGCCGCCGGAGGCGGGACCGTCCTTGCCTTCGACCAAATGCATAGGGAATTCGGTCGCAGCCCTCAGCCCGGCCACGCTCGACAGGTTGCGCACGCTCTGGCGCGAGCCAAGGATCAGCTCCTGGAGCACGAGACGGTCGCTCGCCGGCTGCCCCGGCTCATGGACGTGGGCCAGACGGCTGATCGAGTAGACGCCGATCACCGTCGCGAACAGGAAGAAGAAGTCCCAATCGCGCACGTCGAGGGTGGTGAGCGACAGCGCCGCTTCGGGCGAGCTCCACTGCAGCGACAGGCTGAGTTCGCGACCAACGAAGAAATCGGCGAGCAAGCCACCGAGGATGCCGGCCGTTCCCGCCGCGACCGCCGTGAAAAGGCTGTTGGTCGCGAGATACGCGCTGGCATCCCCCTTTGGCGCGAGCTTGAGCGCCATGTTGCCGGCAGCGAGCGTGACGCCCGCCGTCGCCACCCCGGTCAACGCATGGATCACGACGAGGAGTGGGATCGTCAACAGGTGCGGCCCCGGGAGCGTCGTGAACGTCCAGGCGAAGATCATGGCGATGAAAAGGGGCGCGCAGAGCGCCATCACGCTCTTGTTGCTGAAGCGGTCGGCCACGCGACCCCAACCGCGCAGCACGAGGATGTTGGTGAGCTGCGACAGCGTGGTGAACGCGAGCACCAGGCTGACCTCGAGCTCGAGCGCCTTCAGCATGTGGACGGTGAAGAACGGTGCTGCCAAATTGATTGCGAAGTTCCACGTCGACAGGAAATGCAGGAGCCGCCGGAAATTCGCGTCGCGAAGCGGTTCACGCAGGCGCCGGTAGAGGTTCACCGGATTGGGGTCGACGGGCATCTTGGGTTCTGGCACGCGGAGCATGCAGTAGATCGAAAACAGGCCGCCGAGAAAGGCGACAACGAACAGCGGGACATAGGCGTACCGAGGCGGCGCCCAGTCCTCGATCCTCCACAGATCGATGAAGCCGGCGGCCAGCAGGCTCAAGACGGCCCCCAACGCCGTCATCAGCATCAGCCGCCGGCCGAAAAACCGTCCCATCACGTGGTCGGGCACGAGATCGCGCATCCACGGGTTTTGGCTCGTCGCCAGGATGCCGCCAAACCCATAGCGGAACGCAAAGGCGACGATCAGCACCGTGATCGCCCAATCCGCCGACGTGATGAACGCGGCCAGCGCCATTGCGAGCAGCATCGGCCGCGACAGGAGGCCGCCGATCAGGTAGAGCACCTTGCGGTTGCGATAGCGGTTCACCAGGTACACGCCGGGCACCTGGACGAGCTGCGCCCAGTGCGGCATGGCGGCCAGCACGCCGATCATGAGATTGGTCGCGCCGATCTCGAGCGCGAAGGCCGTGAGCAGGGGGCCCGCGTGGAGCGTCTCCATCAACTGAATGCCGAGGCCGTTGCGGGTCAGCCAGCGCAAGCCGCGCCGGACTCCGGCCTCATCGACACTCGGTTGTGGCGCGAACGCTTGGGCGAGACGACGAAACATGCGCATGGTCAATTGAGGCGCGGCGCCGCCACGATGGCAAGCACCCCCACGCTGTCGCCGAGGGATAGGGCGAAATCGTGACCGGGGCCTGCGGTGCGATGGCGCAGGCCCCAGCCCCGGAGGAATCAGCCCGCGGTCGCCCGGCGGCGCTCGCGCCGCGTCTTGGCCGCAAGGTTCAGCACTTCGACGCCGGCCGAGAAGGCGATCGCGAAATACAGGAAGCCGCGCGGGATGTGGACCTCGAAGCCGTCGGCCACGAGCGCCATTCCGACCAGAAGCAGGAAGGACAACGCCAGCATCTTGGTCGTCGGATGGCGTTCGATGAACTTGCCGACCGGGTTGGCTGCCACCAGCATGACGATGATGGCGATGACGACGGCCGTAACCATGATGCCGATGTCATCGGCCATTCCGACCGCGGTGATGACCGAATCGATCGAGAACACGAGGTCGAGGACCATGATCTGGGCGACAACGCCGAAGAACGTCGCGCCCTTCGCGCCGGACCTGCCGTGACTCTCGTGCTCGCCCTCGACGGCGTGGTGGATTTCCCAGGTGCCCTTGGCGAGCAGGAACACACCACCGGCGATCAAGATCAGATCGCGCCAGGAGAACTCCATGCCGAAGGCGACGAAAAGCGGCGCGGTCAGTCCGATGATCCAGCTGATGGCAGCGAGCAACGCGATGCGCATGACCAGGGCGGCGATCAGGCCGAGTTGGCGGGCCCGGGGGCGCTGTGACTCGGGCAAGCGGCTGGCGACGACCGCCAGGAACACGATGTTGTCGATGCCGAGCACGATCTCGAGCGCGGTCAGCGTCAAAAGGCTGGCCCAGCCGTCGGCGGTCGCGATCCATTCCATGGGGAACTCCCTCAGACGAGGGCGGCAGGGTGGGGGAGCCGGGCCCGCGAATCAAGGTGGGGCGCGGTCATCAGCTTTGTTGGATTGTCGTGTCATGCGGGGCAACAGGGCCCGCCTCAGCATCCGCGAGGGTTCGGGTGGCTATCGAGCTTGACCACGTCATTGTTTCGGCTCGCGACCAGCTCGCGGCGGCCCGACAGCTTGCCGGGATTCTTGGCGTTCCATGGTCGGAGCACAGGAGTGGACCGTTCTCTCCGGTCTATGTCAACGCGGGACTGACCGTCGACTTCATCAATGACGACTCGCGATTCCCCATACAGCACCTTTGCTTCCGAGTGTCTGATCGCGAATTCGATGAGATATTCGGACGCTTTCGCGAGGCGGGAATCCCCTATCGCAGCCACCCGCATGGACCGCCTGATATGCGGGTGAACACCCAATTCGGCGGCCGCATGGTGTACTGGAGCGAACCAGACGGGCATACCTGGGAGATCCTCACCGTCAGCTATGCGCGCCGGTCCTGAGCCGTCTAGCGATCGCGCCCGGTCACGTCCTGTTGGTAGGCGAGGACGCGATTGGGCCACGTCGACTTGATGTAGGCGATCACGGCCCAGATCTCCCGGTCGGACAGAGTGTCGGCATATCCGGGCATGTCGGTTTGGTAGTTGGGGCCGGCAAAGGCCCTTGGTCCGACTTTGGTCAGGACGAACAACTGACGATCCGAGTGGTGCCAGGTATGGCCGGTCTCGTCGTGCGGCGGGGCCGGCAGGCGACCATTGGCTTTGGGCGTCCGCCAATCGCGTTCGCCTTCGAGGTTGCGCCCGTGGCAGCTCAGGCAGTGGCGGCCATAGACGTCCTTGCCCAGCGCTACCATAGCGCGATCGTTGGGGTCGGCCGGCGAGGCTGGTGCCTCGATTTGGCGCCACACCGCCCATGTCCCGGCGATCACAGCGGCCAGCAGCGGCGCCCCCAGGGTCAACCTGAGCCAAGGTTTCATGCACACCCGCTAGCACGTTCGGGGCGTGACGCAAACGCCCCTGGGTTGTTTTCGCCCAGTCGTGCTAAGGAAAGAGTTATCCACAACAGAGGCGGTGGGCAGATGCCCGCGCCCAGGGCGGCCGGCCGTTGCCGGGCGGGGGAGGATCGCGATGGATGCCAAGGTATTCGACAAGAGCAGGCTGCCGAGCCGTCACGTCACCGTGGGCCCGGAGCGCGCGCCGCACCGCTCCTACTACTACGCCATGGGCCTCAAGCAAGAGGACATCGACAAGCCGTTCGTCGGGGTCGCCACGACCTGGAACGAAGCGGCGCCGTGCAATATCGCGCTGGGCCGCCAGGCCCAGGCGGCGAAGAGGGGTGTGCAAAGCGCCGGCGGGACGGCGCGCGAGTTCACCACTATCACCGTGACCGATGGCATCGCCATGGGCCACGACGGCATGAAGTCCTCCCTCGTCTCCCGCGAGGTCATCGCCGACTCGGTCGAACTCACGATGCGCGGCCATTGCTACGATGCGCTCGTCGGACTTGCCGGCTGCGACAAGTCGCTCCCTGGGTTGATGATGGCGATGGTCCGTCTGAACGTGCCGGCGGTTTTCATGTATGGCGGCTCGATCCTGCCGGGCCGCTTCCGGGGCAAGGACGTGACGGTCGTCGATGTCTTCGAGGCGGTGGGCCAGTACCAGGCGGGAAAGCTCGACGTCGAATCGCTGCACGAACTCGAGTGCGTGGCTTGCCCATCGGCTGGATCGTGCGGCGGCCAGTTCACCGCCAACACGATGGCGTGCGTCTCGGAGGCGATCGGCTTGGCGCTACCGGCGTCCTCCGGGGCCCCGGCCCCCTACGAGTCGCGCGATGAATACGCCGTGAAGTCGGGCGAGGCGGTCATGAACCTCCTACGCCTCAACCTGCGCCCGCGGCAGATCGTGACGCGCAAGGCGCTGGAGAACGCAGCGACGGTCGTCGCCGCCTCCGGTGGCTCGACCAACGCGGCATTGCATTTGCCCGCGATCGCGCACGAGTGCGGCATCTCGTTCGATCTGCACGACGTGGCGACGATCTTCAAGAAGACTCCCTACATCGCCGATCTCAAGCCGGGCGGTCGTTACGTCGCCAAGGACATGTACGAAGCCGGCGGCGTTCCGATCCTGATGAAGACGTTGCTGGACGGCGGCTTCCTGCACGGCGACTGCATCACCGTGACCGGGCGCACGATCGCGGAGAACCTCGAGGACGTCGTGTTTCCGACCAATCAGGACGTGATCCGCCCTGTCACCAATCCGATCTCCAAGACGGGGGGCGTCGTCGGGCTGCGCGGCAACATCGCGCCCCAGGGGGCGATCGTCAAAGTGGCCGGCATGAAGCGGCTGCAGTTCTCGGGTCCGGCGCGCTGTTTCGATACCGAGGAAGCGTGCTTCGCAGCCGTCCAGGCCAAGCAGTACAAGGCGGGCGACGTGTTCGTCATTCGCTACGAGGGTCCGCGCGGTGGGCCCGGGATGCGCGAGATGTTGGCCACAACGGCCGCGATCTACGGCCAGGGCATGGGCGAGCAGGTGGCGTTGATCACCGATGGCCGTTTCTCTGGTGCGACCCGCGGCTTCTGCATCGGCCACGTCGGGCCGGAGGCGGCCGTCGGCGGACCAATCGCGCTCCTGCGCGATGGCGACATGATCCATATCGATGCCGACAAGGGGACGCTCGAGGTGGCTGTGTCCGCCGCCGAGCTCGAGGCACGACGGAAAAACTGGAAGCCGCGACGCACCAACTACCAATCCGGGGCGCTCTACAAGTACGCGCTGTCCGTGGGTGATGCCGAAAAGGGTGCGGTCACGCATCCCGGCGGCGCGGCTGAGACGCACGTCTACGCCGACCTCTAGGGCGGGGCGGCAGCGAGGGTGCCATGGCCGAAGGCGTGGTCTTCTGGGGCAGTTCGCGCTACCGGCTTCAGGTGGTGCCCAAGCTCGCGGTTCCCGTCGGCAACGAGGCGCTCGCGCTCGGAGACCGTCCGACCGACGTGACCCGCGCCTTCGGCCCGGCGCTCGATCGCTCCGGACTCTGTCTCATGATCGTCAATGCCGGGGTCGAGCCGATCACCGTGGTCGAGATCGGTTTGATCGGACGCTTCGGCTCGCCGCGAATTTCCGCCCACGAGCCGCTGCTGCACGACCGTGGACCGTGGCCGCGGCAGCTGGCGCCGGGGGACTCGGTGGTCGCCTATTTTCCGAGCAGGATCCGACACCATGAGGTTCTGGGTTCGATGCGGCGGGCCTACGCCACGACGGCGGACGGCGGTCAATGGACCGGCACGAGCCCGGCACTACGCTATTTCGTGCGTGCGTTTCCCGATCGCCGGCGCCGGGCCAGCGCGGTCCGCTTCGCGGAATGACCCGGATGCCCAAGCGCAACTGGCTGATTCTCATCGTCGTCATCGTCGCCATCTACACTTGGCAGCGCATGGCCCAGGACGGCCCGAGCTACAGCGAACCCGACTTGCGCACCTATTCGGGCGATGAACTGGAGGCCGCGCGACGGCTGATGATCGATGGTCTGGCGACGATCTCGACCCCGGGCGCCTGCGCCCGCGATCATCAGGCCTTCGACGAGGCGACATGGAAACCTGTCGTCGATGCGTGGGGTGATCGCAACCAGGGGCTTCTCGAAACGGTCATGCGGGTGCTCGAAGACACAGGCGCCATCCGCGACAGGCGACGCTACGAGAGCGATGCCAAGGCCATCGTCGTCGTCCGCCTGGCCGAATGGCGGGGCGGCGAGCGTGAGGCGTGCCGGCAATTCTTGGAAAACGTGAAAGCGGGGCGATGGGACCTGGTGAACACCGCTGGTCCGGTGCTCGCCACCCTCGAGGCGGCACGTCTCAAAGGGGAGCGCTAGACGCCCTCCAGTTCGCACCACACCGGAACGTGGTCGGAGGGCTGTTTGAGGCCGCGTTGCGCCCGATCGATCCCGACTTGCACGAGTCGGTCGGCCACGGTCGGCGACAGCAACAGGTGATCGATCCGTATGCCACGGCCCTTTTCCCAGGCACCGGCCTGATAGTCGTAGTACGAGTAGGCCTGGGTGAGATCGGGATGAAGAGTCCGGAACGCCTCGGTCACGCCCAAGTAGATCACCTCGCGGAAGAGCGCGCGGGCCTCCGGCCGACATACGGCGTCCTCGGCCATGGTCGCTGGGTCGAACACGTCGATATCCTCGGGAGCGACGTTGTAGTCGCCGCCGAGCACGAAGGCTTGGTCGAGGGCGAGCAGGGAGCGAACGTGGTTTCGGAACGCGCGCATCCAATCGAGCTTGTAGGTGAACTTGTCGGAATCGATCGGATTGCCGTTGGGCAGGTAGAGCGAGGCGATCCGCAGGTCGGCGATGGTGGCCTCGATATAGCGGGCCTGCTCGTCCTCGAACCCGGGTAGGCCGCGGGCGACGTCGGACATCGGTAGTTTCGAGAGGATCGCCGCTCCGTTGTAGCCGCGCTGGCCGATCGCGGCGGCGCGATAACCGAGCGCCTCGATCTCGAGTCGCGGAAACTGATCCTCGGGAACTTTGGTCTCCTGGAGCAGAAGCACGTCGGGCGTGGCCGATCGCAAATAGTCGAGCACATGCCCGAGGCGGACCTTGATCGAGTTGACGTTCCAGGTGGCGATTTTGAGCACGGCGGGCATTGTCCCGGCGGTCGATGGGCGACCGCGCGGACGCGCCAACTTGGACGGGTGGCCTCAGGTCGTCAAGCGTCGGGCGACGGGCTCAGGCGACGGTGAACGACGAGCCGCAGGAACACGATGCGGTGGCGTTCGGGTTCGTGATCTTGAACGCTGCGCCCATCATGTCCTCGACATAGTCGACCTGCGACCCGGCGAGGTAGAGCAGCGAAAGGTTGTCGGTGACGAGCTTCACGCCCTGGTTCTCGACCACGATATCGTCCGCCGTGATCTTGTCGTCGAAGTCGAATCCGTACTGAAACCCGGAGCAGCCGCCAGACGACACCGTGACACGCAAGATCGCCGCTGGGCGGTTCTCTTGCTGACGCAATTGATCGACGCGCTTGGCGGCGCTGTCCGAAAGGGTCAGAGGAACCGACGTGGCCATGGCACTCCTTGGGGGCAGGCGACCGATCTGTCCCTAGAGATAGGGAGCCCCGCCCACCGGTGTCAATTGTTACACGACCCCAGCCACCGAAAGGTTATTCGGCGGCGACCCGCGGTGGTCGCGCAATTTCGCGCCGGGCAGCCTCGGCGAGGACCGTGCCCTCGAAGAAATCCGGATTCGCGGCCGCGTGCAGCCGGACGGCGTTGCCGAACGTGAAGTCCCGGAAGTCCTCGGGCCCCAGAAGGCCGTCGTCGACCAGTTCGTACGCTTCGGCCAGGCAGTGGGCCGCGTCGATGACGTCCCAATGGCCGATGTCGGACGAAAAGATCGCGTTGAGTCGGGCGCCCAGGCGGTTGAGTTTGCCGTCGAAGGCGAGGGCGATCATTCGGTCGTCGGCCTCGCAACCGAAGAAGAAGCGCGGGACAAAACGCTCATAGATGTCGCGGGGGCTTCGCACACCGCTCGCCCGGAACTCGTCCAGCTCTTTCGGGTCCTCCCGCCACTGGCTCCAGAAACGACCATCGCCGTCGCGCACCTGGGCGATGCCGGCCCGGTGCGGCGCATCACCGTGTTTCTCGAACAAACGCACCAACAGCTCGCGATCGACCAGGGACGGATCGAGGTGTTCCATCATCGCGTCGATGTTGCGCTTCTCCCAATGCTCGAAGATCTGGTTGTAGAGACTCACCGCCCAACCGACTCCGCCTTCGAGAAACGCGAACCGCAGCGCCGGAAAACGTTGCGTAACGCCGCCGAGAAAGAGCGCTTTGCACATGCCCTCGTGGTGGGCGGCGAAGTGGCCAAGGTGGTTGAACACGAAACTCGTCGGCGAAGTGCGGTTGGGAAGTCCCTGCGAGCCCGAGTGCGTGGTCGGAGCAACCTTGAGATCGAGACAACGCTGCCACACCGGGTCGTAGTCGTACTCGGAGTCCAACGCCAGGTAGTCAACGTAGTAGCTGTTGACGAACCGGCCGCCTGCATCGCCCTGGGCGATCGGTCGGCGCACGCCACCTTGCAGCACCATGGACTTGAACCCGAGATCGCGGACCGTGGCGTCGAGTTCAGCCAGGGCTTCCGCAGGGGTGTGCATCGGGATCACCGCCGCTGGAATCAAGCGATCGCGATAGGGGCGGTAAAGGTCGGCGTTCATCTTGTTGATTGCGCGCACCACGCCGCGGCGAAAATCGGCGTTCGGGAGTTCGATGAATAGGTTGCCCATCGTCGGATAGACGATGGCGAGGTCGAGGCCGAGTTCGTCCAAGCGGGCCCGCATCAACCCGGGGAGCATGCAGGTCGCCCGATCGGTCGTGTTGCGCGCCGGAATGCCCCAGTAGGTGATGCGTTGCATATGGCGCCGGCGGCGCTCCTCGGGGGTCGCGTTGTACCAGCGCGCCCAGCGGGCGTCGCACCATTTGACGTAGTCCTCGACCAACGACGGGCCGCCCACCTGTTTCATGTACTCGACGACGACGGGTTCGACTTCGATCATGTGGCCGTCGCCGTCGATGACCGGGTGTTCGAGCTTGGCCCGTACCGCGTCGGAGCGCAGCGTGTGGTTCGAAGTCATGGTTCCTCCCTAGCGCCGCACGTCGAGTGCGTGCCAATCGATGACGTAGTTGGCCATGGCATACCCGACGACCCTGTTCTTCACCGCGTCGAACTGCACGGCATCGTGCAGGTAAATGCCGGGGGCCTGATCGTGGTAAACGCGCGCCACCTGCGCGAGGTGCCGGGCGCGGGCAGCGCCGTCGAACTCGCGATTGGCCGCGGCGATCGCCGCCTCGGCGTCCGGCAGGCAGATCCACTTCGGGGGTGCGTTGCACGAGTGCAGCGAGGTGATCGATCGCATCATGTCCATCGTCGGCTGCGAGTTGAACCCGAACGAGAACAACGACGTCTCGCCGAAGCGTGACGGATCGCGGGTCTTGGCCAGCAAATCGGCAATCGTGATCTCGCGAACCTCGATCGCGACGCCGATCCTCGCGGCGTCGGCCGCGACCTGCTGGTACACGTCGCGCAGTTCCGAAACGTTACCGACGACTTCGGCGATCAACTTCAAGCCGGCGGCGTGACCCGCCTCGCTCAACAGCGCCTTGGCGCGATCAGGCTCGTAAGGGTAGGGGCGCAGTCGCTTTGATGGCCATTGACCGTCGCCGAGGCCGGTTGGCCGGCGGCGTTCGCCAACCCGCCGATGACGTTGCGCAGGTAGTTGTCCTTGTTGACTGCGTAGTTGAGGGCCCGCCGCACACGGACGTCGTTCATCGGTTGGCCCGGTCGATTCTGCAGCGCCATCAACAGGAGCACGCGCGGTTCGGCGCTGGACACGAGCTTGCCGTCGGCGGCTTCCACCGCCCGCCGGTTTTCCGCCACCATCTGGAAGGCGAGGTCGATCTGATCCGACTGGAAGGCCTGGACGCGTGCGGGAAGTTCCGGAAGCGCCCGAACCAGGACGCGATCCAGCTTGGGGCGACGCCAACCCTCGGCGAAGGCTGCGAGATCGAGCTGGTCGCTTGCCCAGCGATTGGTGCGGAACGGCCCGGTCCCGACCGGCTCGCGCGCGTAGCCCTCGAAGCCCGAATCCTGCAGCCGCTTCATGTTGATTCCGCTCATCAAGCCGAGCAGGTTGGGCAGCAGCGGGTCTGGCTCGCGTGTCGTCAGTTCGACCGTTAGCGGTCCGAGGGCGCGGGCGGACACAATATTGCGCGTTTCGCGCACGGTCTCGGCCGCCTTCGCGCCACCCTCTTGAGTGTTGAGCCACGCGATGAGGTCGACGATGTCCTCGGCCGCGAGCGGCTTCTGGTCGTGAAAGCGCACGGTGCCGCGCAGGGTCACTTCCCACGTCGTGGGCGAGGTGTTGCGCCAGGCGGTGGCCAGTCCTGGCTCCAGCTGGCCACCCGCCCGCGTGTACGTCAGGCGATCATAAACCAACTGAAAACTGAACCCGCCGGAGTGGGACGTGTCGGCGAGCGGCATGCCGAGAGAGCGGGGCAAGCTGGAGTGACCGATCCGGAGTTCCGCGCCCGCTGCCGGAGTGACCGCGGACACCAGAGCGAACAACGCAACGCATCGCGCAACGGTTGTGAGCATTGGGGGGCTCTCCTGAAATCCAAGGCTACCACGCGCTTCGCGTTCTGTGCTCGCCCCTTGCCGGGTTTCGCGGCAGATTAGCGCCATGGTGGATCGAGCGCCCTACGCCAGCGATCCCGCGCGCAGCCGTGGGCGTCGCGTCGTGGAGGACTCCAGCGCCTTACGCTCGGCGTTCCAGCGCGACCGCGACCGCATCATCCATTGCACGGCCTTTCGCCGGCTCAAGCACAAGACGCAAGTGTTTGTCTATCACGAGGGCGATCACTATCGGACGCGCCTGACTCACTCGATCGAGGTGGCGCAAATCGCGCGAACGCTGTGCCGGGCGCTCGGCCTCGATGAAGATCTGGGGGAGGCTCTGGCGCTGGCTCACGATTTCGGGCACACGCCGTTCGGCCATGCTGGCGAGGAGGCGCTCGATGCGGCTATGGCGCCTTTCGGCGGGTTCGATCACAACGCTCAGACGCTGCGGATCGTGGCGCGACTCGAGCGCCGCTACGCCACCTTCGACGGTCTCAACCTGACCTGGGAGACGCTCGAGGGCCTGATCAAGCACAACGGGCCGTTGACCGGTCCCCATGCCCGCCCACGTGCGACCGCGCTCCCGGAAACGATCACCGAGTTCGATCACGCCTGGCCGCTGGATCTTCATACCTTTGCCAGTGCGGAGGCTCAGGTGGCGGCGCTCGCCGACGACATCGCGTACGACAATCACGATCTGGACGACGGGTTACGCGCCGGCCTGTTCTCGCTCGACGATCTGGCCGACCTGCCGATCGCCGGGGCCGCCTTGAACGCGGTGTGGTCCAAGCACGGTCGGATCGACCAGACGCGCACCATCCACGAGATGGTGCGTCGCATGATCGACCGGATGGTGGGCGACGTTTTCGCCGAGACCAAGACGCGTCTGGCCGCAGACAAGCCTACCCGGGTCGAGGACGTTCGATCTCTCTCACGCTCCGTTGTCGCGTTCTCGGATGCGTTGGCCGCGGAGGAACGGGTGCTCCGGCGGTTTCTCTACGACAACATGTACCGCCATCAGAAGGTCAACGCGATGACCGACCATGCGCGGCGCGTGGTCCGGGAGCTGTTCGGGCATTTCCTCGCCGACCCGGGAGGACTTCCCGAGGAGTGGCGTGGGCACCTCGGAGCGGCTGGCTCGCGGCAGACCGCGCGCCTCATCGCCGACTACATTGCGGGGATGACCGACCGTTTCGCCATGGCCGAGCATCATCGATTGTTCGGATCGGCGGGGGCCGAGGGTTGACGCTCGGCCCGAGACCTCCTAGAGCCTGCCGCCCATGAGCGTCTTTCGACACTATGCCGAGGCGATCACCGGCGCGATCCGCGCCATGATCGCGGCCGGGGAGCTTCCGAATCTCGATCCAATTCCGCCGATTACGGTCGAACCGCCTCGGGACCCGAGCCACGGCGACCTCGCCACCAACGCGGCGATGGTGTTGGCCAAACCTGCAGGGCGCAAGCCGCGTGACTTGGCCGAAGCGTTGAGGCGACGACTGACGGCGGGCGCCGGCGTCGAAACGATCGAAATCGCCGGCCCGGGATTTCTCAACTTGCGGCTCGCGCCGGCGGTGTGGGACGAGGAGCTTCGCCGGGCGATCGAGGCTGGGAAGCATTACGGCGATTCCGACCTCGGAGGTGGTCGGCCGGTGAACGTCGAATATGTATCCGCCAACCCGACCGGCCCCATGCATGTCGGGCACTGTCGTGGGGCCGTGCTGGGCGATGCCCTGGCGACTGTTCTCGCCAAGGTGGGCTACCGCGTGACGCGGGAGTACTACATCAACGACGCCGGGGCCCAGGTGGATACCCTGGCGCGGTCGCTCCACTTGCGCTACCGCGAGGCCCTTGGGGAAACGATCGGCGAAATTCCAGCCGGCCTTTACCCTGGCGACTATCTCGTTCCCGTTGGGCGCGCGCTGGCCGGGCGTGACCGCGAGCGCTGGGTCGAAGCGTCCGAAACCGAATGGTTGCCCGTGTGTCGTCGTTTCGCGGTCGACGCGATGATGGCGCTGATTCGTGACGATCTTGCGGTTCTCGGAATTCGCCATGACACGTTCACATCCGAGAAGGAGGCGCTGCACGAGTCGGGTGCCATCGCCGAGGCGGTTGCCGAGTTGCACGGCCGCGATCTGGTCTACGAAGGGACCCTCGAGAAGCCCAAGGGCAAGGAGATCGAGGACTGGGAGCCGCGGGCGCAGACCCTGTTTCGTGCCAAGCAGTTCGGGGACGACACCGACCGGCCGCTCAAGAAGTCCGACGGCAGTTGGACCTACTTCGCTGCCGATATCGCCTATCACCGCGACAAGTTTCGCCGTGGCTATGCGACGATGATCGACGTCTGGGGAGCGGATCACGGCGGCTACATCAAACGGATGAAAGCGGCGGTCGCGGCGGTGTCGGAGGGGCGCGCCGAACTCGACGTCAAGATATGCAATCTCGTCAAGTTGTTGCGCGCCGGCGCGCCAGCCAAAATGTCGAAGCGTTCGGGTGATCTCGTGACGGTCCGTGACGTCGTCGACGAGGTGGGGCGCGACGTGGTCCGACTGATCATGCTGACCCAGAAGCCCGAGAGTCCGATGGAATTCGATTTCGTCCGGGTCACCGAAAAGTCGAAGGACAACCCGGTTTTCTACATTCAGTACGCACACGCCCGGATTCGTTCGGTGATGCGGCGCGTGGCCAGCGAGGTGCCCGGAGTCTCAACCGACCCGCGAGACTTGCAGGGGGCCAATCTGGCGCGGTTGGGCCATCCGGCCGAACGGGCGTTGGTCCGCCTGACGTTGCAATGGCCGCGAATCGTCGAGGCGAGCGCCGATGCACACGAACCCCACCGGATAGCGTATTATCTCCATGAATTGGCCTCGGCGTTTCACGCGCTGTGGAACCAGGGAACCGAAGCACCAGAACTGCGGTTCCTGGTTGGGGAAGACCCGGAATTGACGCACGCACGCTTGGCGATGTGCCAGGGCGTGGCCGCGGTGATCGCCTCAGGTCTGGCGGTCATCGGGGTCGAACCGGTCGAGGAGATGCGTTGATGTCGGTGAATCAGGAATCCGAGCGTTCCAACGTCACGCCCGGGCCGCGTCCCATCGGGGAGGCCCGACTCAACATTCCGCCGCTGCGCGAGTCGGCTGCCGAAGCCGAGACGCGGCGCGCCGACCTGCGGACCCGTCTGTCGGGACTGGTGGTCGGCCTCGTGGTGATCGGCGCTGCGGTCGGCGGCACTTTCTGGTGGGGCTTCGAACTCGGCCGCCAGAGTGCGCCGACGCCGGTTCCGCCGCTGGTCCGTGCAGATTCGAGTCCGATGAAAGAAACACCGGCCGATCCCGGTGGGGCCCGAATTCCCCACCAGGACAAACTCGTGTTCGACGGTGTGCGCTCGGGCGGTCCGCTCGATCAACCGGAAACGCGTCCGGTGAGTCCGCCGATCGAAGAGCCATTGCCGAGGATCGTGATCCGCCAGCCGCCGCCTGCCAACCCGCCGCGCCTCATCGACACCGATCCGCGCCGGGCGCCCGAGGCGAGCGTGCCGCCGCCGCCGCCGATCCCGGATCGAAATCTCGCGACGTTGCCGCCCACGCAGCGGCCAACCCCGCTCACGCCCAACGCCGAGCGCTCGGTTCCGGGCGTGACCGGTGGGTCTGCCCCGCTGGCACCCCAGGCGCCGCGGCAAGCCCCCACGCCGAATGTAGCCGCAGCACCGACCGTCGTTCCGCCGCCCGTGCCCCAGCCACCGCCAACCAGCCAACCCACGGTGTCCATTCCGACGGTGGCGCCGCCGCCGTTGGTCAGCCTGCCCCCGAATTCGCCGATCACGGCAGCGCCGGCGGCGCGCGGTGGCTATCGCATTCAGCTCGCCGCCTTCCGCACGGCGGAAACCGCGCGGGCGGGTTGGGAAGATCTGCGCAATACCCATCGCGATACGCTTGGCACTTTGTCGCCAACGGTCGTCGAAGTCGACCTTGGACCGGGCCGCGGCATCTTTCACCGCCTCCAGGCGGGGCCGTTCGCGGACGCCGCGGCGGCGACCGCCGCCTGCGACCAGTTGCGGTTGCGCAACCAGGGTTGCATCGTCGTTCGCCCGTAACCAACGGAGTCGCTCTTGCCGATCCGGGCGGCGATCTTTGGTCTTTCCGGTCCGAGCCTGTCACGTGAGGAGCAACAATTCTTCGCCGATGTCGAGCCGTTGGGCTTCATCCTTTTCTCACGGAACTGCATCAGCCCGGACCAACTCCGACGCCTGACCGATTCGCTGCGGACGCTGACCGGACGCCCGGGAACACCGATCCTCATCGACCAGGAGGGCGGGCGGGTGACTCGGTTGGGGCCACCGCACTGGCGTAAGCCGCCGGCGGCTGAACGGCTTTCCGCGTGCTGGTCGCGGCAGCCCGACGTCGCGCGCGCTGCCGTCGCGGCAAATGCGCGATTGATCGCCGATGACCTTCACCACGCCGGAATCAACGTTGACTGTGCCCCGGTGCTCGATGTGCCAGCTCTTGGGGCCCACGACATCATCGGCGATCGCGCCTTTGGACCGGACGTCCCACCGATCGTCGATCTCGGCCGCGCGATGGCGGAGGCCTTGATCGCGGGTGGGGTGCTGCCGGTGATGAAGCATATTCCGGGGCACGGGCGGGCGCGGGCGGACAGCCACAAGGAGTTGCCGGTCGTCGAGGCGAATCGTGACGAGCTCGAGGCGGTGGACTTCGCGACCTTTGCGGCGCTCAAGACGATTCCGCTGGCGATGACGGCGCACGTGCTCTACACCGCGATCGACCCCCATCGTGCCGCAACCACGTCGGCCCTGGCGATCGACGTAATTCGTCGTCAGATCGGTTTCGACGGACTCCTCATGAGCGATGACATCAGCAGCAACATGAAAGCGTTGCCCGGCGACTACGATCGACGCACCAAGGATTGCCTCGTTGCGGGCTGCGATGTCGTGCTCCATTGCAGTGGGCGGCTTGGCGAAATGGAAATGGTGGCGTCAGCGCTTCCAGAGCTGACGCCGGCGGCCTCGTCGCGCTGGGCGCGGGCTCAGGCCCTGTTGCCGAAAGGGGTCAGCGCCGCCGATCGTCCCGCGCTCGAAGCCGTCGTCCACCGGGCCCTCGAACGCTGATGTTCAGCGATCTTTCGTTGTTCGAGATTTCGGCCTACGTGATTCCGGTCGTGCTGGCGATCACGCTGCACGAAGCTGCACATGGCTATGTCGCCTGGTTGTGTGGCGATGACACCGCCAAGCGCGCCCGGCGCGTGACGCTCAATCCCTTCCGTCACATCGATCTGTTCGGAACGATCGTGTTGCCGGCGATCCTGATCGCCGTCGGAGCGCCGTTCTTCGGATTTGCCAAACCGGTCCCGGTCGACTTTTCGCGCTTGCGCCGGCGCAGTGACATTGCCTTGGTCGCGGCGGCGGGTCCGCTGGCCAATATCATCATCGCGCTGATCGCCGCGGGCTTGCTGCACGGCTTGCCCGAGGTTCCTCCGGATGCTCGTGCGTGGGTTCTCCGCACCCTGCAACTCGGGGTGACCCTCAACCTCGCGCTCGCCGTGTTCAATCTGATTCCCGTGCCGCCGCTCGATGGGGCCAAGGTTGCGATCGGGCTCTTGCCCAGGCCGCTCGCGATCGCGATGGCCCGCCTGGATCGGTACGGCATTCTCATTTTACTCGCGCTGGTTGTGTTTCTCCCGATGGCCGCCAGCCAAGCCGGGGTTGCCTTCAACCCATTCTGGGCTGTTGTCCAACCAATCCTTGGAATACTATTAGATGTAGTATTGCTGGTGACCGGCCATAGATAGTGTGGCCGGAAGCTTCGGATTTGGGTGTACGACGCTTGACCATCACGGATTTTGAAGACCCGCGGCCGGATCTCGTGGTCGCGAACGATACTGGCGAGGAGCCGCTCGTCGTCGACCTCGGGGCCTACGAGGGGCCGCTCGACGTGTTGTTGGCGTTGGCGCGCCAACAAAAAGTCGATCTGGCCAAGATCTCGATCCTGAAGTTGGCGGATCAGTTTCTCACGTTCATCGCCGAGGCGCGCAAGATCCGACTCGAGATCGCGGCCGACTATCTCGTGATGGCGGCCTGGCTCGCCTACCTCAAGTCGCGCCTGCTGTTGCCGCCGGAGGAGAATCTGGCGGGCGAGCTGACGGCGCCGGAGATGGCGGCACGGCTGCGCTTCCAGTTGCAGCGTCTGGAGGCGATGCGGTTGGCCTCGGAACGTTTGTTCGGACGGCATCGTCTCGGTCGAGACGTGTTCGGCCGTGGATGCCCGGAAGGCGTTCGCGTGATCCGCAACTCGGTCTTCGAACTGTCGCTTTACGACCTGCTCAAGGGCTACGCCGACTTCAAGACGCAAAACGTCAAGATCGTGCCGCTACGCATGCGCTCGCACGTGATCCATACGATCGAGCAGGCGCTCAAGCGGATGGGCGAAATGCTCGGCAGTGTTCCGGCGTGGACGCGATTGGAGCGTTTTCTGCCCGAGGCGATCGATTCGCCGGAGGAACGTCGTTCGGCCGTGGCCGCCGCATTGTCGGCGAGCTTGGAGTTGTGTCGGCGAGGCCAGATCAGCATTCGCCAGGGCGAAACGTTCGGCCCGATCTACATCCAACCGCGGCCCGCCAGCGAGCCGGCCCCGGCGGTGTCCTGAGTTGGTTTCATTGGTGGGTGAGTCATGAACGATACGGCGCAATACCTGCGGATGGTCGAGGCGTTGCTGTTTGCGGCGGCGGAGCCACTCGATGAAGCAAGCTTGGCGGCACGGCTGCCCGAAGGCATCGACCTGCCGGCCCTATTGAGCGAGCTCGGGCGCCTCTACGAGGGGCGTGGCGTCCATCTGGTGAAAGTCGCGAACAAGTGGACCTTCCGGACAGCGAGCGATCTCGCCTTCTTGTTGGAGCGGGAGCGCACGGTGCCCCGCCGATTGTCGAAAGCGGCGGTCGAAACGTTGGCGATCATCGCCTACCACCAGCCGATCACGCGCGCGGAAATCGAACAGGTTCGTGGCGTCAGTCTCTCGCCCGGGACACTCGATATCCTGATGGAGTCGGAGTGGATTCGGCCGCGCGGACGGCGCAAGGTTCCGGGTCGGCCGTTGACCTACGGTACCACGGACAAGTTCCTGCAGCATTTCGACCTGGCTGGCATCGCCGACCTGCCTGGCCTCGAAGACCTACGCGCGTCGGGATTGCTACGGGCCGACCCGCCGGAGGCGATGGTTCGCGAGGCCGAGGAGGCCGCCCTTCGTCGTCGTGACGCGGAGGAGGGGCCGTTGCCCGACGAGGCCGGCCTCGAGGAAGCAGGGGAGGCCGGAGACCTGTTCGAGCCACCGAGCGAGGATCCTTCGGATGAGCGCAGCGCGGACGGCGAGCGTCATGTTCCGATCGATGACGAAGGCGAAGAGGCCTTGCCCGTTCAGCGGCCGCCCGAAGTGGCCGAGGGTGTGGTGCCCGTCATGGCGGCTCCACGTCGAGATGTAGATCGCTAACCCGATCAGGGCTCGTTCGGACAACTAGATAAACAGTTCGCGGGGCCGTGCCGGTTGCTCGACCCCTTGGTGGTGACCATATTTCATTGTTGCGAATAATTCGCATTTGCAGTATTAGTGCGAATAGGTCGCATCTGTTGATCTGCCACAAGGCGCTACAAGCAGGGCAGCTCAACCTTACCGAAACTAGGGAGATTTGATCATGGTTCGGGCGCGTTGGTGGTTGTCGTTGGCTGGTGCGGTGCTGTCGCTTCCGTTGGCGGCGAACGCCGCGGAGGTCAACGTGTATTCGGCGCGGCAGGAAGCGCTGATCAAACCGCAACTCGAGTTGTTCACGGCGCAAACCGGAATCAAGGTCAACCTGATCACTGCGGGTGACGATGCCCTGATCGAGCGCCTGAAAAGCGAAGGTCGCAATAGCCCGGCGGACGTACTGCTTACGGCCGACGTCGGTCGGATGGGGCGGGCGGTCGAACAGCAATTGCTCCAGCCGATCAGATCGGCAGCTCTGGAGCGGCTGATCCCGGAGATCTACCGCGACCCGGACGGGCTTTGGTTCGGTCTCTCCGTGCGCGCACGCCCCATTTTCTACAACAAGGCGAAGGTCAAACCGGAGGAACTCTCGACCTACGACGCGTTGACCGACGCGAAATGGAAGGGGCGCTTGCTCGTTCGCTCGTCGACCCATGTCTACAACCAATCGCTGGTGGCCTCGATGATTGCCCACAGCGGCGTTGCTGCCGCGGAGAAATGGGCCAAGGGGTTCGCCGACAATCTCGCGCGCAAACCCCAAGGCGGAGATGGGGACCAGCTCTTGGCACTCGCGGCCGGTGAGGGTGATGTTGCGCTGGCAAACACCTACTACTTCGGCCGCATGCTGGCCTCGGAGGCTGGTGATCAGCGAACCGTGGCCGCCAAGATCGGGCTGTTTTGGCCCGACCAGCAGGGTCGTGGCGTCCACGTCAACGTTTCGACGGGCGCCGTTGCCCGCCACGCGCCGAACCGCGAGCAGGCGATCCGCTTCCTGGAATACCTGGCAAGCGATGATGCTCAGCGTGTTTACGCGGAAGTGGTCCACGAATTCCCGATCCGCCAGGGCATCGCGCCCTCGAGCATCGTTGCGGG
This sequence comes from Alphaproteobacteria bacterium, assembly GCA_016869765.1. Taxonomy (GTDB): domain Bacteria; phylum Pseudomonadota; class Alphaproteobacteria; order SHVP01; family SHVP01; genus SHVP01. The sequence goes on along the minus strand of VGES01000021.1, from coordinate 24,228 downwards.
CTTCGGCACGTTCAAGGCCGATACGGTGGCCCTCAAGCAACTCACCGTGCACAACGCCGAGGCCGTGCGCATCTTCGATCGGGTGGGTTGGCGCTAGGGAACCACGCCTCAGACGGCCGTGACGCTCGCGGCCCTCGGAGCTCGTGTCAGCCGCGCCGGATCAGGGCGCGGCTGGCCGCTTTTCGCCTTCATCGTGGCCGCGTTGGTCGCGGTCCCCGTGTTGGTCGTGCTGCTCAGCGTGTTTGCGCCGGCGACCGAGGTTTGGTCGCATCTCGTCGATACGGTGCTGGGGCGGTATCTCGAGAATACGTTCTGGCTCGTCGTCGGCGTCGGGCTGTCGACGCTGGTGACTGGCACGGTGACAGCTTGGCTCGTCACGACCTGCCGCTTTCCCGGGCGGCGCATCTTCGAGATCGCGCTGCTGTTGCCGCTCGCCGTGCCGAGTTACGCCATCGCGTTCACCTACGCCGGACTTTTCGACTTCGCGGGGCCCGTCCAGAGCGGCCTACGTGAGCTGTTCGGCTGGTCGCGCCAGGATTACTGGTTTCCGCCGATCCACAGCACGTTCGGGGCGTTCCTGGTGATGGGGCTCGTGCTCTATCCCTACGTCTATCTCCTGGCCCGCGCCGCATTCCTCGAACAATCGGTGTGTGTGTTGGAGGCGAGTCGCGTGCTCGGGCGTAGCGCGTGGCAGAGCTTCGTTCAGGTCGCATTGCCGCTGGCGCGCCCGGCGATCGTCACTGGGGTCGCGCTGGCGCTGATGGAGGCGTTGTCCGATTTTGGCGCGGTTGATTTCCTCGCCGTCGATACGTTCACGACCGGCATCTTTCGCACATGGTTCGGTCTCGGTGATCCACAATCCGCGGCTCAGCTCTCGGCGATGCTGCTCGCCGTTGTCTTCGTCATTCTCGCGCTCGAGCGTTATTCGCGCGGTCAAGCCAAGTACTTTCACACGACGACCCGGTATCGGCCGCTGCCTGGCTACCAATTGAATGGGTGGCGGAGGGTTCTGGCGATCCTCGCCTGTGCGCTTCCGGTGACGTTCGGATTCCTGCTGCCCGGGGGCCAACTCCTCGTCTGGGCGATTCGCACGGCGCCACAGATGGTCGATGCTAGCTTCGTGCGACTTGCCTGGAACAGCGTCGCTTTGGCCGCCGTCGCCGCCGCCGTCGCCGTTGCGATAGCCACCACGCTCGCCTACGCCGCGCGGCTGCGGCCGAGCAGGCCGATGACCCTCAGCACCAGGTTGGCCAGCATCGGGTATGCCGTGCCGGGATCGGTGCTAGCCGTCGGAGTGCTCGTACCGTTCGCTTGGGTCGACAATCGCATCGATGATTGGGCGCGGGAGGTCCTCGGGATCTCGACCGGACTCATCCTGTCGGGCACGTTGTTCGCGCTCATCTTCGCCTATGTCGTGCGTTTCCTCGCAGTCTCCTTCAATACGGCCGAAGCCGGTCTCGCCAAGGTGACGCCGTCCATCGATGGAGCGGCGCGTACCCTCGGCGCCGGGCCACGGGAGACTCTGCGCCGGGTCCACGTCCCGATGATCGGGGGGTCGCTCATCACGGCGGGCCTCCTGGTGTTCGTGGACGTCATGAAGGAACTGCCGGCGACACTCATAATGCGGCCGTTCAACTTCAATACGCTCGCCGTTCGTGCTTACGAGCTTGCCCATGATGAACGATTGGCCGATTCGGCCAGTGCGGTCTTGGCCATCGTGCTCGTCGGAATCGTGCCGGTCTACCTGTTGTCCCGCGCGATCGCCGGCGCTCGCCCAGGCTCGTCGTCATGACTCTGGCGTTCGAGGCCGTCTCTCACTCTTACGGCGACAAGAGCGCGGTCGCAGATTTTTCACTCACGGTCGGAACGGGAGAAGTCGTCTGCCTCGTCGGTCCGTCGGGGTGCGGCAAGTCCTCGGTCCTGCGCCTCGCGGCCGGGCTCGAGGCACTGCAACGCGGTCGCATCCTGATCGATGGTGAGGCGGCCGCCGAGAACCAGGGCGTCAACCTGCCGCCCGAGGCGCGCCGCATCGGTCTGGTGTTCCAGGACTACGCGTTGTTTCCACACCTCAGCGTCATCGAGAACGTATGCTTCGGGCTCGGTCGCCGGTCGGGAGCCGAAGATCGTCGTCGTGCCACCTCCTTGCTTGATCGTCTCGGATTGGCGGGGTACGCCGAACGCTATCCCCATGCACTGTCGGGCGGCGAGCAGCAACGCGTCGCGCTGGCCCGGGCCCTGGCGCCGAACCCGCGCATCATGCTGCTCGACGAACCGTTCTCCGGTCTCGACATCCAGTTGCGCGATCGCGTTCGCGACGAAGCCCTGGCACTTCTGAAGGAGGCGGGAAGTCCGGTGCTCCTGGTCACGCACGATCCACAGGAAGCGATGCGCATGGCCGATCGCGTTGCGGTGATGCGCGAGGGGTCGTTGGTGCAGGTCGCGTCGCCCGCGACCATCTATGGCCGTCCGTTCAATGCGTTCGTCGCCGCGTTCTTCGGTGCCGTCAATCGCTTCGCGGGCGCGGTCACGGGTGGCACCGTTGAGACTCCGATCGGTCGCTTCGTCTGCCCGCCCGGGACCGCGAGCGCCGAAGTCGTGGTGCGGTGCTCGGGCGTGACGGTTCTTCCTGCGACCGCCGCAATCGCGGCAGGCGTCCAGGCCCAGGTCGTGGTTTCGAAGTCGGTGGGGCCGTTCAGCGTCGTCGATGCGCAGGTTATCGGCAGCGAGGCTTCGGTGCGCGCCCACATCCCGGGAAATACGCCGCCGGCGCCGGGCGAGCACGTCCAGTTGTCGACCGACCCCGCCCAGACCTTCATTTTTCCGCAATAAGCCCTATGTAGAGGATGGCGCGACGACGGCGATGGGGTCGGATTGCGCCGGTGGGGGCGATCTGCGATGATCCGACCCTTTTTCGGGGGCAGAACCCCGGTGGAGACGCGCGATGGGTACCCTCAGCTTCTGGCACATCCTGATCATCCTCGTGGTCGTCTTGCTATTGTTCGGCCGCGGGCGGATCACGAACCTCATGGGTGACCTGGCCCAGGGCATCAAGAGCTTCAAGCGCGGCATGTCCGAGGACCAGGCCAAGCCGTCCGAGGAGCAGAAGACGATTACGGTCGACGCCAAGGCGGAACCGGTCAAGGACGCCACAAGCGGCACCAAGACCTCCTAACTCGGGGCGGTTTGCCCCGGCGCGAGGAGCGCCGTGTTTGACGTCAGCTGGTCGGAGATGCTGCTGATCCTGCTGGTCGCCGTCGTGGTGATCGGCCCCAAGGATCTACCGAAAGTCATGCGAACGGTCGGTCAGTTCGTTGCCAAGGCGCGTGCCATGGCGCGCGACTTCACCGATCAGTTCTACGAGATGGAGCGTCAGACGCCGCTCGGCGATCTGCGGCGCGACCTCGAAACGGCGGCGCAGTCGGTGACTCGGGACGTCAACAACGCCGTTCAAGATACGAGCAACATCATTCATGGCGTCCCGCCGGCGATCGAAGGGGAGTCGGCCGGTGGAGCCGTGGCCCCGGCGATCCCGAGTGATGCGGTGGCCGCCGCGGCCCCCGCCGACCCGGTGCCCGGACCGTCGGTCGTCGCGACCGAGCCCGTCTCGCCGTCCTTGCCGGAATCCGCGCCGCGTCCGCCCGCCCCGGCGGCCTGATCGCCATGGTCGAGCGCTCCCCCGAAGAACAAGCCGCCATTGAGTCCACCAAGGCGCCGCTGCTCAGCCACTTGATGGAACTCCGGACGCGACTCATCCGGGTCGCCGTCGTCTTCGTCGTCGCTGTGTTCGTGGGCTACTACTTTGCGCAGAACATATACGCGTTCCTGGTACAGCCGCTCGCCGATGTGCTCGCGGGGCAGGACCGGCGCATGATCTTCACCGCGCTGCACGAGGCCTTCTTCACCTTGTTGAAGGTCGCGTTGTTCGCGGCCGCGTTCGTCACCTTTCCCTACATGTCGATCGAGGTGTGGAAATTCGTAGCGCCCGGCCTGTATCGCAATGAGAAACACGCGTTCTTGCCATTTCTCGTGGCGACGCCGGTGATGTTCGTCACCGGTGGGGCGTTCGTCTACTACTTCATCTTTCCGCTGGCCTGGAAGTTCTTCCTCAGCTTCGAATTGCCTGCGGCCGACGGCGGACTCCCGATCCAGCTCGAGGCCAAGGTCAACGAGTACCTGTCGCTGTCGATGAAACTGATCTTCGCGTTCGGCGTGTCCTTCGAGTTGCCGGTCGTGCTCACGCTTCTGGTGCGGGTTGGAATACTCTCGACCGAAACCCTGATCAACAAGCGGCGCTACGCGATATTGATCATCACGATCATTGCCGCGATCATTACGCCGCCCGACGCCATCTCCATGGTCGCCTTGGCCATTCCGATGTATCTCCTCTATGAGGTTACGATCATCATCGGACGATTGATCGACCGCCAGCGTCAGAAGCGCGACGCCGCAGAGGTCCATCAGTCCTGATATTCGGCCTAGTGGCTGCAGGGCTGCCTCCCCACAATAGATTGTGGGTCACGATCGATGCCGAGTCTTCCATTGAATCCAAGGACCTAGACGAGATTCTTGAGACCTCGTATAGGTGATTCGCCCATGGGCGATGCCTGGGGGTTGGGACAGTCTGGTCTGGGCGCGGAATGCACGACCTGAGGAGGATTCGGGACGATGCCGCCGGTTTCGACGCGGCGTTGGCCAAGCGCGGCGAGCCTTACGCCTCGGAGCCGGCGTCGCGGCGGCTGCTCGAACTCGATGCCGAGCGACGGCAGCAGCAGACGGAGCTGCAGGATTTCCAGAAGCGCCGCAACGAGGCTTCGAAGGCCATTGGCGCCGCCAAAGGCCGCGGCGAGGGCGCTGAGGCCGAACGCTTGATGAGCGAGGTGGCGGACCTCAAAGGACGAATTCAAAAGGGGGAAGAGCGCGAACGGGCGCTCGCCCAATCCCTGGACGAGTTGTTGGCTGGCATTCCCAACCTGCCTGCCGACGACGCCCCAGTCGGTCGTGACTCTTCGGAGAACCGGGAGTTGCGCCACTGGGGCGTTCCTTTGTCTTACGCGTTTTCGCCCAAGGATCACGCGGATCTTGGCGAGGCCCTCGGACTGATGGATTTCGAGGCGGCCGCCCGCATGTCGGGGGCACGCTTCGTGGTGCTCAAGGGGGCGTTGGCCCGTCTCGAGCGGGCGCTCGGCACCTTCATGCTCGATGTCCAGCGTGAGCACGGCTACATCGAAATCTCGCCGCCGATTCTCGTCCGCGACCAGGCGGCCTTCGGAACCGGTCAGCTGCCGAAGTTTTCCGAGGACCTGTTTCGCGCCAGCGGCGATTTCTGGTTGATCCCGACAGCCGAGGTTCCGCTCACCAACCTGGTGCGCGAGCAGATCCTCGACGAGGAAGCCCTGCCGCTCCGCTTCACTGCGCTGACGCCGTGCTTCCGCTCCGAGGCCGGGGCTGCCGGCAAGGACACCCGGGGCATGATTCGCCAGCACCAATTCATGAAGGTCGAGATCGTCTCGATCGTCCAGCCCGGGGAATCGGTCTCCGAACACGAACGCCTGACCGGCTGCGCCGAGGACGTGTTGCGCCGACTCGCGTTGCCTTACCGAGTCGTCAGCCTCTGCACGGGTGACCTCGGGTTCGGCGCCCAGAAGACCTACGACCTCGAGGTATGGCTGCCGGGGCAGCGGGCCTACCGCGAGATTTCGTCGTGTTCGAACTTCGGAGATTTTCAGGCACGCCGCATGGGGGCGCGTTTTCGTCGCAAGGGGGAGAAGGGCACGCATTTCGTTCACACGCTCAATGGTTCGGGATTGGCCGTCGGGCGGACCTTGATCGCGGTGATCGAAAACTACCAACAGCAGGACGGCACGATCGTCGTGCCCGACGCGCTACAGCCCTACATGGGGGGGCTGGAGCGCATCGGACCGGGTGGGTGAACGAGCGATGGCGAAACGCAAAGCGCTACGGATCCTCGTCACCAACGATGACGGCATTCATGCACCAGGGCTCAAGGTGCTGGAAGCGATCGCAGCGAAGCTCAGCCGCGACGTCTGGGTGGTTGCACCGGAGCTCGAGCAGAGTGCCTCGTCGCATTCGCTTACGCTGCATCAACCGTTGCGAGTCCGGCACGTGTCGCCACGTCGCTTTGCGGTGAGCGGCACGCCGACCGACTCGGTCGTGATGGCGATCAATCAGCTCGTCCCCGACCGCAAACCCGATCTCGTGCTTTCCGGGGTCAACCGCGGGGCGAACCTCGCGGAGGATGTCACCTATTCCGGGACCATCGCGGCCGCCATGGAGGGGACGCTGCTTGGCGTTCCCTCGATTGCTCTGTCGCAGGCCTACGTCGCGCCCCATCCGGTTCACTGGGCGACGGCGGAGCGCCACGCCCCAGCGCTGATCCGCAAACTGCTGGCAGCCGGGTGGCCGAGCGAAGTCCTGCTCAGCATCAACTTTCCCGCCGTGCGTGCGAGCGACGTGCGCGGGGTGCGCGTCTCGGTCCAGGGGCGGCGCGATGCGGGGAACATCGTCATCATGGAACGCGAGGATCCGCGTCGTACGATTTACTTCTGGCTCGGGTTCCGCCGCCAGGTCGGCAAGGTCAAGCGGGACAGCGACCTGGCCGTCGTGCGCGAGGGTGCGATCAGCGTCACGCCGCTCCGCATGGAATTCACCCACGAGCCGACGCGTCGCCGTTTGGCTGGAGCGCTTCGCCGATGAACGCGATCGAGCCGCGCAAGATTCGCCTGATCATGGAACTGCGTCAGCAGGGCATCCACGACACGCGCGTCCTCGCCGCCGTGGAGCGCGTGCCGCGCGATGTGTTCGTGCTCTCGACCTTTCTCGATCAGGCCTATGACAACACCGCATTGCCGATCGAACGCGGCCAGACGATCAGCCAGCCCTACGTGGTCGCCTTCATGACTCAGGCGCTGGCGCTCGCCGATCGTTCGCTTCGCGTTCTCGAGGTCGGCACGGGCTCGGGCTATCAGGCGGCGGTTCTCGCCCAGCTGGTACGGCGCGTGTTCAGCGTCGAGCGGTTCAAGTCATTGCAACGTCAGGCCGAAGAGAATTTTCGGCGTGCCAAGGTCCACAACGTCGTCACCCGCCATGGCGACGGTTATGAGGGGTGGGCCCATCAAGCGCCGTTCGATCGCATTATGGTGACCGCCGCGGCCGAGGACGTGCCCGAGGCGCTGAAGGAACAACTGGCGGACGGTGGCCTCCTGATCGTTCCGGTCGGGCGCGACGGCGGGCACCAGCGGCTGGTACGCATTCAACGGGTGGGGCAGGAATTTGTCGAAGAGGACCTGCTGCCGGTGCGCTTTGTTCCGATGCTGTTCGGGTTGGCGCCGGAGGGCGAGGCATGTTCCGGTCGCTGATCCTGCTCGTGGTGCTGGGGCTCGCTGCCTGTGCGCGGCCGACGATGGCGCCCGTCGATTATCGTATCACGCCATTGCTCGAGCGGGTGTTGCGCGAGGTCGACTCCGTGACAAGCCCGGGACCGCAGCCCGCCAATCTCTACGTCGTGCAGCGGGGAGACACGTTGCCCCGAATCGCGCAGCGTTACGGTCTAGATACCGTGCGCTTGGCGACGGCCAACGGCATGCAGCCGCCCTACAACCTGCGCGTCGGGCAGCGATTGGCCTTGCCGCCGCTTGTCACGGAACCCACCGTGGCGGTGGCCTCGTTACCGGTCGCGACCGTCGAGGTAGAGCCGCTCGGCGATGGCGCGAAGCGGGAGCAACCGGCTCCCCGCGCCCCGGCCCGGGCAGCGATCGACGAACGAACGCCGCAACCGGCGACGCGCGCGGCGCCGGCGCCGTCACCCAAGACGGAGGCCCCACCCGCCAAGGCCGCGGCGTTGCCGCAGAGTCCACCGGCCGCCGCGCCGGATCCGGGGGGAAAACCACCACCGCGCACCGCCAGTCGCCTGCTGTGGCCTGTCGACGGCCCGATCACGGTCGGGTTCGGCCCGCAGGGTGGTGGCTTGCAGAACGACGGCATCGACATCAGGGCCGCCAAAGGCACGCCGTTCCGGGCGGCCGAAGACGGTATCGTCATCTACGTGGGCAGCGAGGTCCGCGGCTTCGGCAACCTGTTGTTGGTGCGGCACGGAGACAACCTGGTTACCGCCTACGCCCACGCCGACCAGATCCACGTCAAGAAGGGCGATCGCGTGAAGCGGGGACAGGTGGTGGGCCGTGTCGGCTCGACCGGGCTGACCGGGGAACCGCGCCTCCACTTCGAAGTGCGCAAGGGCACGGATCCGGTCGATCCGATCGGCCACCTCGAGGCGCGCGACCGGCGGATGGCCGATCGCGGATAATTCAGTCGAGGGTGCGGCCGGTCGCGCCGGCCAGGTCCTGGACGAACTGCCACGCGACGCGCCCCGAGCGCGCGCCACGTGTCGCGGCCCACTCGATGGCGCGAGCGACCAGGGTTTCCTCGTCGAGGGTCAATCGGTGATGCTGGACGTAGCCTCGCACCATGGCGAGGTACTCGTCCTGGCTGCAGTTGTGGAACCCGAGCCATAGGCCGAAGCGATCCGAGAGCGAGACCTTCTCTTCCACGGCCTCCGATGGGTTGATCGCCGTGGATCGTTCGTTGTCGATCATGTCGCGCGGCATCAGGTGTCGCCGATTGGAGGTCGCATAGAAGATGACGTTGGCGGGCCGTCCTTCGATCCCACCTTCGAGGACCGCCTTGAGGGATTTGTAGCTGGTATCGGCCGAATCGAACGATAGGTCGTCACAGAACAGGACGCAGCGGCGCGTCGACTGCCGCAGTAGCGCGAGCAAGGCGGGCAGCGTCGGAACATCCTCCCGGTGGATCTCGACGAGCGCGAGAGCCCTCGGACGCTCGCGGTTGATCCTGGCGTGCACGGCCTTGACCAGGGAACTCTTGCCCATGCCCCGGGCGCCCCATAGGAGCGCGTTGTTCGCGGCGTGTCCGCCGGCAAAGCGGCGGGTGTTGTCGAGCAGGATGTCGCGGACGCGATCGATGCCAACCAGCAGCTCGACGGCGACGTGATTCACCTGCGGCACGGGTTCGAGGACGGGGCCCGCCGCATGCCAGACGAAAGCGTCGGCGGCAGCGAGGTCGGGGCGCGCCACGGCCTTCGGTGCCAGCCGTTCGAGCGCGTCGGCGATCCGGCGCAGCGTTTTCAGGTGGTCAGGTTCGGTCATGGGGCGCGGAGGCTAGCATGGGTCGTCGGGGCGTCAATTCCGCGGCGCGGCCGGTTGCAATGCGGGGCGCCGCGGCTATAGTCCGCCCACCCTAGTCGAGGAGTAAGCATGCTGGTTTCCCCGGCCTTTGCGCAGACCGGTGGCGGTGGCAGCGGCGACATGATCGCCACCATTGCCCCGTTGGTCCTGATCTTCGTCGTGTTCTATTTCCTGCTGATTCGGCCGCAGCAGAAGAAGGCCAAAGCCCACAAGGAGATGGTGTCCAACCTCCGGCGCGGCGACCAGGTCATCACGAACGGCGGCATCTACGGCAAGGTCACCAAAGTCCTGGGCGATGACCGCGTCCAGGTCGAGATCGCCGAAAACGTTCGGATCGAAGTGGCCAAGGGCATGGTGGCCGACGTCGTCAGTCGCAGCGAGCCGGCCAAGGACGACAAGGACGAAAAGAAAGACGACGAGAAAAAGTGACGGACAGGCGATAGAGGCCGAGGCTTCGTATGCTGCACATTCCCGCCTGGCGCGTCATCGTCACGTTGCTCATCGTGGCCGCGGGGATTCTGTTCGCCGTCCCGACGTTTCTATCCGAAAAGACCGTCGCGCAGTTGCCGACGGCCTTGCGCCAGCAGATCAATCTCGGCCTCGACCTCCAGGGTGGTTCGCATTTGCTGCTCGAGGTCGACGTCGCGGCGGTTGTGCGCGAACGGCTCGAAGGACTCGTCGAGGAAGTACGCACGACGATGCGCAACGAGCGCATCAACTACGTCGGTCTCGGGCATGATGCGGATTCCGTCCGCTTGCAGTTGCGGGAAACGGCCGATATCGAGCGGGCGAGGACGGCGCTCCGCGGCATCTCGCGGCAAATTTCTCTCGGAAATATCCTCGGAGCGACGGCCCGCGAGATCGACGTCACGATCGACGAGGCAGGGCGGACGCGCCTGTTGCTGACGAAGGAGGCGATCGAGGATCGTGCACGCGCCGCGATCGAACAATCGCTCGAGATCGTGCGGCGGCGTGTCGACGAAACCGGCACCAAGGAACCGAACATCGTGCGCCAGGGCACGGACCGCATCCTGGTCCAGCTTCCCGGCGAGCAGAACCCGGAGCGCATCAAGCGACTGCTTGGGCAAACGGCCAAGCTCGCCTTTCGTCTCGTCGACCTGACGGCACAGCCTGGTGGGCCGGTGCCAGCGGGCTCCGAGGTGCTCCCTGTCGATCCCAAGGCGCTCGAGCGGGGCGGGCCGCGCGAATATGTCGTCCGCCGTCAGGTCATGGTGAGCGGCGAGAACCTCGTGCAGGCGAGCGAGGCCTTCGATCAGCAGACCGGGCAACCGGTCGTCAATTTCCGGTTCGATTCCGCGGGCGGCCGCCGCTTCGGCCAGGTGACGAGCGAAAACGTCGGCAGGCCGTTCGCGATCATCCTCGACGGCAAAGTGATCAGCGCGCCGGTCATCCGGCAGGCGATCATCGGTGGGTCGGGCCAAATCTCGGGCGGGTTCACCGTCCAGGAGGCCAAGGATCTCGCGCTGTTGCTCCGTGCGGGCGCCCTACCCGCGCCGCTCAACGTCATCGAGGAGCGGACCGTCGGCCCCGATCTCGGATCGGACTCGATCCGGGCCGGCACGATTGCCTGCTTGATCGGCTATTTGCTCATCGTGACCCTGATGGTAGTGGGCTATGGCCTGTTCGGGCTCATCGCCAATCTGGCGTTGCTGCTCAACCTGGCGTTCACCGTGACCATCATGGCGGTCATCGGGGCGACCCTGACATTGCCCGGCATCGCTGGCATGGTGCTCGGCCTGGCGATGGCGGTCGATGCCAACGTGCTCATTTACGAGCGAATGCGCGAAGAGATGGATCAGGGGCGGACGCCGTTCCCGGCGGTCGACGCCGCGTTCCAGCGCGCCTTCGGGACGATCGTCGACTCGAACCTGACGACGTTGATCGCCGCGCTGCTGCTCTACATGTTCGGTTCGGGGCCGGTGCGCGGGTTCTCGGTCACACTCTCGATCGGGATCATCTGTTCGATGTTCACGGCCGTGACGGTGACCCGCATGCTCGTCGTCGGCTGGCTGCGTTGGCGCCGGCCCAAAGCGTTGCCGCTGTAAGGGGAACGCGATGCGACCGATTCGCCTGCTCAAGAAGGTCCCGAAGCTCGACTACTTCCGCTTTCACAAGCTTTGCTTCGCTCTGTCGATCGTGTTGTGCCTCGTCTCCGTCGTGTCGATCGGAGTCCGGGGCTTCAACTTCGGCGTCGATTTTGCCGGCGGCATCCTGATCGAAGCGCGCAAGTCGACGCCGGTCGACTTGGCCGACGTGCGGGCCAAACTTGGGGCGCTCGATCTCGGGGATGTCGCGTTGCAGGAGTTCGGGGGGCCGACCAACATCCTGATCCGGGTCGAGCGCCAGACGGGTGGGGAGGCGGCCGAAATGGCCGCTGTTGCACGGATCCGCGAGACGTTGGGGATCGACTATCGCTACGAGCGGGTCGAGGTCGTCGGCCCGCGGGTCAGCGGCGAGCTGATCCAGGACGGCATCCTGGCGGTCGTGCTGTCGCTCGTCGGCATCATGGGCTACATGGCCTTCCGCTTCGGTTGGCGCGCCGGGCTCTCCGGGGTGATCGCGATCCTCCACGACTGTTTGACGACGGTCGGCCTGTTCTCGATCACAGGGATGCAGTTCGATCTCAACATCATCGCCGCCGTGGTGACGATCGCCGGCTTCTCGATCAACGACACGGTCGTGATCGACGACCGCATTCGCGAGAACTCGCGCAAGTTCAAGACCATGGATTTCCGCACGCTCATCAATCTCAGCGTCAACCAGACGATGGCGCGCACGGTCGTGACCAACGGGCTCGTGCTGTTGGCGGCGATCGCCCTCGTGCTGTTCGGCGGTCCAGTGCTCAACGGGTTCTCGATTGCCCTGCTGTGGGGCGTGATCGTCGGCACCTATTCTACGATCTACGTGGCGGCCCCGCTCGAGTGGTACCTCTCGAAGCGCGGACGGGCGCAACAGGTTCCAGCGACCTGATCGCGGCATGGCGACGGATATCTCGCCACCGATCCCCGCCGGCCGCTCGTTCATTCGCTCCTATAACGCCAGGGGTTTCGTGATCGGGGATCAGTCCCACGTCGGTCCGGTGCTGGTGCTGCCGGACCGCGTGTTGCCCGTGGTCTTGGAGGCGATCGCGGATCTCCGTTTAGAGCACCTCGAGCCCGTATTCATCGCAAGACCGGCGATAGAAGTTCTCCTCGTCGGCAGCGGATCGACGATGGTGATGCTCGGCCGCGAGCTGCGCACCGCCATTCGTGGCCGTGGGCCGACGGTGGACCCGATGGCCACCCCCGCCGCCTGCCGCACGCTCAATGTCCTGATGGCCGAGGATCGGCGCGTCGCGGCGTTGTTGTTCCCCGCCGGGGCATAAAAAAAGGGGGCCGAAGCCCCCTTTTCCCGATCGATGTTTTCCGATCAGTAGATGTTCTGCGCCGAGACCATGGCGTAGAGCATCGGCAGCGACAGCAAGGTGTTGGTCCGCGAGAACAACATCGCTGTCCGTGCCGATTTGGCCTTGGTCGCGTCGTCGGCCTGCACGAGACCCAGCGCCTTCTGCTGATTCGGCCAAATCACGAACCAGACGTTGAACCACATGATGGTGCCGAGCCACATGCCGATCCCGATCGCGGTGTGCTTGGGCGCGCCGCTCGCCACACCGACAATTACCGAATCGACGAAGTAGTTGTTGAGCAGCGCCAGGATGATGCCCGTGGCGATCGTCGCCATGGCGCCCCAACGGAACCAGAACAGCGCTGCCGGGGCGATGTGCTTGGACACCGCCGGTTTCAGCTCGTTCGGGATCTTCGGCATGGTCGGGATCTGCGTGAAATTGAAGTAGTACAGATGTCCGATCCACATGATGCCGGCGACCACGTGCAGCCAGCGGAAGAAGAACGACCACCAGTTGGTGTCGAACTCGAGGCCCTGGCCGCCGTGCCAGATGCCGGCCACGATGATGACCATGACGGCGACCAGCACCACCGATGCGATCACCGTGGATTGAAGTTTTTCGAGAACCTTTGCCATGACCCTGATCTCTCCCCTGGGACGCGAAATACCATATCTAGTATAGCCAAGCGGCGCCGGTTCCCAAAGGGCGTCGCTGAGGGGGCGCGAGGGCGCGGGAACGACATGACAGGTGGTCGATGACGATCGGGGAAGCCGACGCCGCCGATTGTCTCCAGCAACTTCGGACGGACGACTATGACCGTTATCTCTGCACGGTCTTGGCGCCACCATCGCAGCGCGCAGGGCTCGCCGCTCTCTACGCCCTCAATCTCGATGTCGCAAAAATCCGCGAGCAAGTCCACGAGCCGATGCTCGGGCAGATTCGCTTGCAGTGGTGGCGCGAGGCCGTCGACGAACTGAAAGCGGGCCGTCCGCGGTCGCAGCCGGCGCTACGGGTATTGGCCCAGACGGGGGCCGCCGCAACCCTCGATATCGGGGTGCTGCAGAAGCTATTGGACGCACGCGAGCAAGACTTTCGCCCCGAAGCGCTGGCGACGCTTTCGGACCTCGTGACGTATGCCGCCGACACCGGCGGTGCACTGCAACGGTTAGCCCTCGGCCTTCTGGGGGAGAGTGAGCCGGAGGTGACCACGGCGGGTGAGGCCGTCGGCACCGCGTGGGCCCTGATCGGTCTTGTCCGCGCGGTTCCGTTTCACGTCGCGTCGGGTCGTCCGGTGCTCGCCCAGGATCTGGTTCTGCGCGCCGGACTTGCCGTGAGCGATATCGCGCCCGGCTCGGCGGCGCTGTCGCGCGCCGTGGCCGAGGTCATGGCCGTGGCGACTCCGATGCTGCGTCAGGGCCGCATGGTCCGGGCACCGCGTCAGGCGTTGCCGGTCATGATGCTGGGGCGCCTCGCTCGCCAGTACGCGCGGGCGATCGAACGCGCCGGGTACGACCCCTTCGCGCCGCAACTCGCGTTGAGTCCGCTGCGCCGGCAGTGGTCGGTCGTGTTGGGCGCGATGATGGGGCGTGGTTAGCCGCTGACGGCGACCACGAACGTGGCGGTCGCCATAGCGAGCCAGGTGAAAAGAATCCAGTTGAGGGGTCGAGACATGATCGTGTGTTCTTGGTTCGAGAGGGACCGTTTGTAGGCGGTCATTGCGGCGATCCTGTGGCGAACGGGCGGCGACTGCAGTAGCCGCCGTCACAGGAGGGCGGGCTACGCGGCGGCAACTTGCCGCAGCGGCTCGAGCCAGGCCGTGAGATCGGCGCGAGCGCGGACGACGATCGCCCGACGTCGATCCTGGCGCGCCGGAGCCTCGGCAAACGGCGGGAACAGCCCGAAGTTGACGTTCATCGGCTGGAATGTCTCGGCGCGGGCGCCACTGGTGATATGGCCGAGCAAGGCGCCGAGGGCGGTGGTCGTGGGCGGTGGCATCGGCTCGCGCCCGAGCCGTTCGGCAGCGGCGAACCGGCCGGCGATCAGCCCCATAGCGGCGCTCTCGACATAGCCTTCGACTCCGGTGATCTGGCCGGCAAAGCGGAGCCTCGGTTCCGTCTTGAGGCGGAGCGATCCGTCGAGGAGCCGGGGCGAGTTCAGGAACGTGTTGCGGTGGATGCCGCCGAGGCGCGCGAATTCGGCCTTTTCCAGGCCAGGGATGCGGCGGAACACGCGGGTCTGCTCGGCGTATTTCAGCTTGGTCTGAAACCCGACGATGTTGAACAGGGTGCCGAGAGCGTTGTCCTGGCGCAGCTGGACGACGGCGAACGGCCGCTTTCCCGTCCGTGGGTCGCGTAACCCGACCGGTTTCATCGGGCCGTAGCGCAACGTGTCGGGTCCGCGTTCGGCCATGACCTCGATCGGCAGGCAGCCCTCGAAGTAGGGCGTGTCTCGCTCCCATTCACGAAACTCGGTCTTCTCGGCAGCGAGCAGGGCCGCGACGAACGCGTCGTACTGATCGCGATCGAGCGGGCAGTTCAGGTAGTCGCGACCATCGCCGCCCGGACCAGCCTTGTCGTAACGGGACTGGAACCACGCTTTGTCGAAGTCGATCGACTGGCGGTGGACGATCGGCGCGATGGCATCGAAAAACGCGAGCGCTTCTTCGCCGCTGGCCTCACGGATCGCCTGCGCGAGTGCCGGCGAGGTGAGGGGGCCGGTCGCGAGGATGACCGAGGTCCATTCGGCCGGCGGCAGGCCCGTGACCTCGCCGTGTCGGACCGTGATTCGCGGATGATCGACGATCGCCTCATGAACGGCGGTCGAGAAGCCGACGCGGTCGACCGCGAGCGCTGACCCGGCGGGCACCTTGTGCGCATCGGCGCAACGCAAGATGAGCGACCCGGCCCGGCGCAGTTCTTCGTGCAGCAGGCCGACCGCATTGTGATCGGCGTCGTCGGAGCGAAACGAGTTGGAGCAGACCAATTCCGCGAGCGTGGCGGTCTGGTGGGCCTCGGTCTGGCGTCCCGGTCGCATCTCGTGCAGGACCACAGGCACACCCGATTGGGCGATCTGCCACGCCGCCTCGCTGCCCGCGAGGCCGCCGCCGACAACGTGGACGGGCTCGATCGTCACGTGGTTACCGGGCGGAACGGTTGCGCTTGGACTTGCCCGCGTTCGGCGATGAGCCAGGTCGATTCCGGGACTTCGTTCCACGAGGCGTCGGTGCCGTCCAGGGGTTCGGACAACACGATCACCGAGCCGTTGCCCGGGCCGAAGTGGATCTCGCCATCACGCAGGTACACGTCGCCGCCGCGGCCGAAGAACATCGTCGGCGACTGCCGATCGCTCGAATAGCGAAGCGCAATGATGCGTTCGCCCTCGGAGTAGGCTGCGGCGATGCGCAGCGGCTCTTCGATCCTGTGCGCGGCCATCACCCGCTCGATCGTCCCGACGGCACGGGCGAGTGCCCCGGCGGGGTCGTCGGTCAGGCCGAATCCGAGGGCCAGCAGGAAGAACGCCTCGCTGTCGGTGGTGCCCGAGCGATGCGCGTAGAGTTCGGCCGGGATCAGGTGTTCCAGTTCGCGACGGACCTTGGCGTAGCCGCCGATCCGTCCATTGTGCATGAACAGCCGATCGCGGTAGCGAAACGGGTGGCAGTTGTCGCGACTGGTGGCGGTACCCGTCGACGCGCGCACATGGGCAAAAAACAGCTTCGATCGAATCTGGCGGGACAGGCTCTGGAGGTTCTGGTCGTTCCATGCCGGCAGGGTGTCGCGAAACAGGCCAGGTTCTTCGACGTCGCCGTACCAGCCGAGGCCGAATCCATCACCATTCGTCGGCACGATCGAGCGCCGCGCCGACAGACTTTGGCGGATAAGCGAATTGGTTGGCCCGAACAGCAGCGTCGCGGGCGACAGGCGCGGGCCGGTATAGGCGATCCATCGGCACATCGTGAACCCTCCGGGAGGGCCCTACGGAACGTGCCCCGAGGCCGATCGTCAAGTCCCTCGTCGCCGAATAGGGGTTGCGAGTCGTGGGGCCTCGGTCAGGCGAAGCACCGTTGGCTCATGACGGCGCTGCCAGATCGTGAAATAGGCGCGGAAACGCCGTGCCAAGGCGCCAGGCCGTTCGGCGAAGACGCGCTGGCCGAGCTGGACGATCTCGCTCAGCAGGGCCGCGCGCCGACGATCGAGAAGGTTGAGGATAAGACGCGAGTCCGCGCCGAGTTCTGCCCGTCGCTGCACGACCCGTTGGCGCAGCACGTGCAAATCGTGATCCTCGCCCAACAAATCGGTGAGGTTCGCGACCTCCCGGAGATGCGTGGTGACCACGGGTTTCCAGATCGGGCGCAGCAGACGCAAATGGAGGCGATGGTACTTGGCGGCTTTGCGCCACTCATGGAGATGCTCGGGCGTCGGGTCGGCAAGCGCTCTTCGACTGGCGCGTCGCGCCGAACGATAGGTCCGGCGAAGCCCGGGGCCGATCGTCATGAAGCCCCGGTCCTCCAGGCGCCACGCGGCAATGCGCCGCCGCGCTCGTTCGAGTTCGGTGGCCGCCGCTTGAAACAGCCTTCGCGCCTCGCCCGCGTTCGGCCCCGGGAAGCCCAGCTTGGCGCGAGCCTCGAGCGAGGGCCGATGGTCACCCGAGCCGGCGCGATCGATCAGGAGGTCGTAGGCTTGTGCCAGGGCACTTTGATCGCGATACGCCGCGAAACCCCGACGGAAGTCACGAAGGAAGGCGTTCTCCCGACGGTAGGTCCGCTGGTCGAGCGACCCGCGCAAAAGGCGCAGCAGGGCGCGCCCTTCGTTGCAGCGCTTGCGAACCTCATGCACGACGGCGGCTGGCGGCTTGTCGGGCGACTTGAGGTCGTCGATGGCCCGGTCGAGGCAACGCGTCGCGGAGCGTCGGACGCTGCCCACGACTCCCCGCCGATGTTTGAGAACGAGCGCCATGCGGGTGCGCACAATAGGGGAGGAAGGGATCATTTCGGTGACGGTTCGATGACAGCCGCGCCCAGCGGGTCATCTGTGCTACTAGATCGGGTAGACCAAACGGCCCGGAGCGCTAGGAAGGCGTAGTGTCGATGTCGCAGCCCGAGGGAGCCGACCAGAAAACCGAAGCCCCGAGCGAAAAGCTCGGGCGCGGTCAGCCGCGTCCGATCGCCGGGCCGAGCGACCTCGTGCGTGGTATTCGGCGCGGCGGCCTCGCCGGGATCGTGGCGGGATTCGTCCTGGTGATGGGTCGCTACTACACCGACGCCGCGGAGTGGATCGCCGACATTGGAGGACTCGTGTTCCTGGCGGGGCTGGTCTGCTACTTCGTGGCCACGATCGTCCGGCTGATCGAACTCAATCGTCGTTGAACCTGAACTATTGGCTGAGCCCGAGGTTGCGGCAGAGCGCCTCGCTCCGTGCCGTGACGTGGTTGTCCCCGAGCCAGCGTTGCTGCTCGCCGGCGAGCGAACGCAGCCCGCGACAGGCCTCGCGGCGCCGGGCGGGCTCGGCGGCAGCGAGGCTCAGGCTGGCCGCGATGCCGCGCCCGAGTTCGTCGGTCGAGCGTGCCCCGAGGAGGATGATCGGGCTCGCCGCATAGGCGGCGTGCCCAGCCAGCGCTCGGATTCCCGCCAGACGCTCAGCGTCTAGCGCGGCCAACACGACGATCGCAGCGGCATTTTTTCCGGCCGCCAATCCGTGCGCGGTGAGCGTCCGGCCGAGGCTGCCGAGTGTGGCGGCGGCATCGCCACCACGGCAATCGAGCAGGGAATCGGCGATCACCAGCAACAGGCGCAGCGCATCGGGCGAGTCGCGGGTACGGGCCGTCACCTCGCGCGCCATGAGATCGACGGCATCTCCGAGCGGGCCAGCCCCGCCCTCGGGCGTCAGCGCCGGAAGCACGACGCGCAACGAGGACAGTGCGAGATCGAGCGGCTCGAGTTTCACCGGCATCTGCGCCGCCTCGCAACCGCGGCGGTGGTTGCCGACCCGGCCGCCGTAGGCCACCAGGCCAAGATGGTTGTCGACGCCGTCGTAGTCGGCGATCGCCGCGGTGACCCGCTCGCGGATCCCATCGAGCAGCGTGACGCGACGGTTCACTTCGCGGCGCATGCCTTGCGACAAATCGATGGCGATCATCACGTGGCGCTCGGGCGGGCGGAGAATCCGGACGCGTGCGTCGACTTTGGTCGCCTCGCGCCCGCCCAAGACCCGGGCTGCGACACTGAACGACACCTCGCTCTCCTGGGCGCCGCCCGAAAGTCTGGCTGGAGCCTCGAACTCGCCCCGGCAGGCGCCCCTGCTGGGTTCGATCACCCGGCCGGAATCCCGCGGCACGGACCAGGTACAGTCCACCTGCTCGTCGGCTTCGTGGCCGTTGATGCGGAGGGCAACCGGAACCCGCTCGCCCATGCGCACGGCCATCGTCTCGGGGAACTGCACCTCGTAGCTCACGTTGCGGTCGACCGGGATCTCGAGTCGGGCATTGCCGCTTCGGCCGCGCGAGTCGGTGAAACTCGCGATCACGCGCACGACGTCCTCGCCGCTCGCCGCATCGAGCAGGCGAAACGGCACGCGAAAACGATGATCGGTGCAGCGGCCCCGTTCCGCGGGTGCGTTCCCGAACTCCCACGTACAACGGAAGCTCGCATCGGCGGGTTTGCCTCCGATAAGACCACGCAAAGTGACGCTGTCCCCTGGTCGCACCGTCGCCGGTTCGGCGCGCATGCTGAACGTCGGCGGGTGCCACAGCGACTGCGCCACGATGGCGAGCATCACTCCGATGAATAGCGCCGTGAGGCCGATGATCAGAACGTAGGGGAGGGCGATCCCACGCCGGGGTTCGCGATCGAGGCGACGGATCACGGGTGGCTAGTCCGGCTTCTGTCGACGCAACGGCGCCCGATGGGACTCGGCCGCACTGCGCGCCCGCCGACGATCGCCGCTGCTCTTGGCTCGTACGCTGCCGGTCGGAGCCGCCAACGCCGGACGCGCCGCGAGCGCACGCGACAGATATTGCCCGGTGTAGCTCGCTTCGGCGCCGGCGATCGACTCGGGTGGCCCCTGGGCGACGATACGACCACCTTTGTGGCCGCCCTCGGGCCCGAGATCGACGATCCAGTCGGCGGTCTTGATGACCTCGAGGTTGTGCTCGATGACGACCACAGTGTTGCCGGCATCGACCAGCGCGTGCAGCACTTCGAGAAGTTTTCGCACGTCCTCGAAATGCAGTCCGGTCGTGGGCTCATCCAGGATGTAGAGCGTCTGGCCGGTGGCCCGACGCGACAGCTCCTTGGCGAGCTTGATGCGTTGGGCTTCGCCCCCCGAGAGCGTCGTCGCCTGCTGGCCCACCTTGATGTAGCCCAGGCCCACCTGTTGCAGGGTTACGAGCTTTTCGCGGATCACCGGCACGGCGGCGAAGAACTCGGCGCCCTCATCGACGGTCATGTCGAGTACGTCGGCGATCGACTTGCCCTTGAACGTGATCTCGAGGGTCTCGCGGTTGTAACGCTTGCCGTGACAGACGTCGCACTGCACGTAGACGTCGGGCAGGAAGTGCATCTCGATCTTGACGACGCCGTCGCCCTGGCAGGCTTCGCACCGTCCGCCCTGGACGTTGAACGAGAAGCGCCCCGGCTTGTAGCCGCGCGCCGTCGACTCGGGCAGCGCCGCGAACCAATCGCGGATCGGCGTGAAGGCGCCGGTGTAGGTCGCCGGGTTCGAACGCGGAGTCCGGCCGATCGGCGACTGATCGATGTCGACGACCTTGTCGAGGAACTCGAGGCCCTCGATGCGCTCGTGGGCACCGGGCAGTTCCCGTGCACCGTTCAGCGTGCGCGCGCTCGCCTTGTAGAGGGTTTCGATAACCAGGGTCGATTTGCCGCCGCCCGATACCCCGGTCACGGCGACGAACGTGCTGAGCGGGACCTTGACCGAGAGATTCTTGAGATTGTTGGCGCGGGCGCCGATGACCTTGAGGAACTGGCCCTTCTTGCCCGGGCGGCGCATCAGCGGCACGGGGATCTGGCGAGCCCCCGTCAGGTACTGTCCGGTGATGCTATCGGCGGCCGCCATGATCGTCTCTGGCGGTCCCTCGGCGACGATTTCACCGCCGTGGATCCCGGCGCCTGGCCCCATGTCGATGACGTGATCGGCGTCGCGGATCGCTTCCTCGTCGTGCTCGACGACGATGACGGTGTTGCCCAGGTCACGCAGGTTTTCGAGCGTGTCGAGCAGGCGCCGGTTGTCGCGCTGGTGCAGCCCGATCGAAGGTTCGTCGAGCACGTAGAGAACGCCGGTCAGGCCCGAGCCGATCTGCGAGGCGAGGCGGATGCGCTGGCTTTCGCCGCCCGACAGAGTGCCCGCGTTGCGCGCCATCGTCAGATAGTCGAGGCCGACGTTGACGAGGAAGCCCAGCCGCTCGTTGATCTCCTTGAGGATGCGCGCGGCGATCTCGTTCTGCTTCGCGGTCAGGTTCTTCGGCAGCTCGCGGAACCAGGCGAGCGCCTGGTCGATCGACATCTCGGTGACCTCGCCCACGTGCTTGCGATCGATCTTGACCGCCAGGGCCTCGGGCTTCAGACGATAGCCTTTGCAGACTTCGCACTGGGTCTCGCTCTGGTAGCGCGCCATTTCTTCGCGCATCCACACCGAATCGGTCTCTTTCCAGCGTCGGTCGAGGTTCGGGATCACGCCCTCGAAGGGCTTCTTGGTCTGGTATTTGCGATCGCCGTCCTCGTAGATGAACGTGATCGCCTCGCCCTCCGATCCGTACAAGATGACGTCGCGGACCTTCTTCGGCAGGTCGCGCCAGGACACGGAGGCCGAGGCCTTGTAGTGGCGGCAGATCGCGTCCAGCGTCTGGCCGTAGTACGGCGAAGACGACTTCGCCCACGGAGCGATGGCGCCGTCGCGCAGGTTCTTGCCGTGATCGGGGATGATCAGATCGGGATCGAAAAAAATGTCGGTGCCCAGGCCATCGCACGACGGGCAGGCACCGAACGGGTTGTTGAACGAGAACAACCGCGGCTCGATCTCCTCGATCGTGAAGCCCGAAACCGGACAGGCGAACTTGGACGAGAACACCGTGCGTTCGCCGTTGTCCGCGTCCTCGGCGATGCACAGTCCGTCGGCTTCGCGCAGCGCGGTCTCGACGGAATCGGCGAGCCGGTTGCCGAGGTCGGGGCGTACGACGATGCGATCGACGACGACCTCGATGTCGTGCTTGAGCTTCTTGTTCAGCGCCGGGACCGCGTCGATTTGATGCAGCTTGCCGTCGACCTTGACGCGTTGAAACCCGCGCTTCATCAGCTCGGCCAGTTCCTTGCGGTATTCGCCCTTGCGGCCGCGTACGATCGGCGCCAGCACATAGAGCCGTGTTCCGTCCTTCATCGCCATGATGCGGTCGACCATCTGGCTCACGGTCTGGCTTTCGATCGGGAGGCCGGTGGCCGGCGAATAGGGCACGCCGATGCGCGCGTACAGAAGCCGCAGGTAATCGTAAATCTCGGTAACCGTGCCGACGGTCGAACGCGGGTTGCGCGACGTGGTCTTCTGCTCGATGGAGATCGCCGGCGACAAGCCCTCGATCGATTCGACGTCGGGTTTCTGCATCAGCTCGAGGAACTGACGTGCGTAGGCCGACAGGCTCTCGACGTAGCGGCGCTGGCCTTCGGCGTAGATGGTGTCGAAGGCGAGCGAGGACTTGCCCGAGCCCGACAAACCAGTGAGCACGACCAGCCTGTCCCGCGGGATGTCGAGGTCGATGCCCTTGAGGTTGTGCTCGCGCGCGCCCCGGACGCTGATCACGCGGGTCGGGTCGGCGGCGGCGCGGGTCGGGCGCGAGGGAGTCCGGTCGGTCATTGCTCGGGGTCGGATCGAAGGGCGCCACTATAGGCCAGGGCGCCGGCTCTGAGCATCGGCGTTGTTGGGGAAACGCGCCTGATCCGTCCATAGAACGCTGTGGATAACCGCGCGGTGCGGTGGTTCGTCGGAACCCGAGCGTCTAGACTGCGCCCCCGACGTTTCGCGGGCGTACAAGGAGGTCGTGATGGCAGGAAGTGTCAACAAGGTAATTCTGGTCGGCAATCTGGGGCGCGACCCCGAGGTGCGCTCGACCCAGGACGGTCGCGAAATCGTCAATCTGTCGGTGGCTACCTCGGAAAGCTGGCGCGACAAGGGATCGGGCGAGCGCAAGGAACGCACCGAGTGGCACCGCGTGGTGATCTTCAACGAGAACCTCGTGCGTGTCGCCAAGGACTATTTGCAGAAGGGCCGCAAGGTCTACCTCGAAGGCCAGTTGCAGACGCGCAAGTGGACCGACCAGAGCGGCCAGGAGAAGTACACGACCGAGGTCGTGCTCGGGCGCTTCCGAGGTGATCTGCAACTGCTCGACGGTCGCGGCGGTGGCGCGGGTGGCGGCGAGGTCGGCATGCGTGATGAGCCCGCGATGGTCGAGGCTGGGCCTTCGAGCGGCGGCCGGCGTGGTGGCGGCGGCGCCAACGATCTCGACGACGAGATTCCGTTCTGATCGAGCGTTTCCTTCCGCGTCATCAGTTCATCGAACGACATAGCGTCGTCGTCGCGGCAGCGCCCGAGGCGGTATGGGCAGCGCTGATGAGCGTCGAGGTGCGTGGCGGTTGGTTGACGCGGGCCGCGATCTGGCTCCGGACTCTACCTGCGCGGCGGCGCGGCACGCGGTCGGCCGGGATCCTGTTTCGTGCGAGCGACATGGAGAAGGGGAACTTCGTTCTCCTTTCCGGCCAAGCGCCGCGCGAGCTGGTCTATGGCCTGATCGGGCGGTTCTGGAAACCGAAGGGCGATATCGTTCGGTTCGCACCGGAAGAGTTCGCGACCTTCGACCGCGCCGGGGTGGCGAAACTCGCCTACGGGTTCTGGATCGAGCAAATCGATCCTGGGCGCACCCGTCTGTCGACCACGACCGCGATTTGGTGCCCCGATACCGCCACACGCCGCGCGATGCTCGCGTACTGGCTCTTGATTCGTCCGATCAGCGGCCTCATCCGACGGGAAATCTTGGCTTCCGTGGCGACGGTGTCGACCAAGTAGCGGCAATTAGATGCTCCGCGCCTTGTGGGCGCGAAGTTCCGCAGGCTCAGGCCGTGGGCGTTTTGGGTTGTGGTGCGACTAGCGTCGCGGCGTCAGCTTTTGCACGTAGTCGACGAAGGCGTTGACGCCTGCGTCAGACCCGCAGGAAAAGCCCGAGACGAACATGGTCAGCCTCGTGGCCCCGCTCATAACATCGCGCCGCACGACCCGGCCTACATAGGCGCACGGCGCGTCCATCTCAAAGCGCGTGATGTAGCCGTTCGCGATGGGGACCGCCGAGGTGACGCGGCCTTTCATCTTTTCGACCATGGCGCGTTGGCCCGATTCACGGACCAAGTCTGTTTCGGCTAGGCCATAGTAGGTTATCGACCTCGCGCCCCGACCGACATCAACGGAATCGGCGTGTTCGACAACTGTCCGTCGTCAGATCATTTGAGACTGATCGAAGGCTTTATTAATGGAGGCTTCGGCCCATCTGGTTTGTCAGTCTAGGCGGTGGCTTGCTGGTGCAGCAAGCGGCGGTGCTCGATGGTCTTTCGCT
>VGES01000020.1 GCA_016869765.1 Alphaproteobacteria bacterium | reverse complement strand
ACCGGCAGGCCGACTTGGTGGTCGCGTTCGCCGCTGTCATGGGGTGCGGGGGGACTGCCCTGGTCCAGGGATCGGGCCGCAAGGCCGCACCCCGCTTCCAGAATGCCGTAACTTCGCCATAATCCGCTGCAAGCGTAGCATATTTCCAGGACGGCCGTGGCAGCACCGTGGCCGCTCCAACACTGGGCTCTCATGGCATCGCGCATCGTTCTTGCCCTTCTGGCCGTGTTGATTATTGGCGCGGCCGTGTTCTTCGCGACCTGGGAGATTCCGGCGCCGTCGCGATCGGTCGAAAAGACGCTGCCCAACGACCGCTTTCCCAACTGACGGGGCCCCGCGTGCACTGGAAACTGCTCCCGATCCTCGTTTCGTCCGGCCTCGTCGTTCTGACAACGGCGCTCGTCGCGCAGCCGGTGCGGCTGACTCCCGGAGCAAGCGGCGAACGCACGCCGGGTGCCGAATCCGCGGCGCCGCCGCGCGGCGAGAGCGGCCGACGCGAGGCCGATGATCAGCCGGTGGGCGTCGGGACGTTGGATCCGATCGATCCATCGACTGCGGGGGCGCTGGCCGAGTGGCAGGGTGGGTTCGCCAACACGCTGTGGCGGGGAATGACGCGAGAACGGTTCGAGGCGTTGCTGCCGCGGCTTCCGAGCCCCAGTCCATCCCCGACCGTGCGCTCGTTGACCCGTCGTTTGCTTTTGTCGCCGGCGGCGTTGCCGGAAGGTGCCGGCAAAGCGCCGAGCGTCCTGGGACTGCGCGTCGAGCGCCTATACACGGCCGGCCTCGCCGACGATGCGCTGGCACTGGCGCGACTGGCGCCGCCCGGTTTTCGCGACCCGGCGATCGATCGGGTGGTGACCGACCTGAGTTTCACCAGCGGCGACAATCAAGGGGGCTGCGGTCGCGTCGATCAGGCGATCGCCGCCGGGGCCACCGGGTCGTTCTGGTTGAAGCGGCTGGCC
This sequence comes from Alphaproteobacteria bacterium, assembly GCA_016869765.1. Lineage (GTDB taxonomy): Bacteria > Pseudomonadota > Alphaproteobacteria > SHVP01 > SHVP01 > SHVP01. The sequence continues at coordinate 63,850 of VGES01000020.1, read as the reverse complement.
TTCTGCCGGACCCTGCTCGGCGAACGCGATGCTGCCCGCCTGGCTATGGAATTGTTGCGCGAGATGGGAGAGAAGGACGACGAACAGTTCTTCGCGTTGATCGCCCTCTTGCTCGGAGACTCCAGCAACAGGCCCACGACATTCGGTGATCTGAGCGCCCTCCATCTTGCGATGCTCCGTGCGGCGCGCCTCGAAGTTCCCGACGGCGCCGTGACCACGACATCGCCGTCGGTGCTCCAGGCCCTGGCGAGTGCCGCGAATGCGAGCCCCGAGGTTCGCCTCGCTGCGGGGCAGTCGGCCGAGTCGCTCGGCTTGGTCACGAGTGAGGTCTACGGCCAACTTCTCCGGAACCTTCCGGTCCGGGCGGAGGAACTCGCCAATCCGAAGTCCGTGGAGCCGGTCTCGATCGGTCGCCGCAATGCTTTGCTTCATCGCGTCGTCGGCGCTCAGACGATCGCAGCCGCCCAGGCCGAGGCGATCCGCGATGCCTTGACGGCATCGCGGGCGACGAAAACGTATGCGTCGGTCGCGAGGGCGTTGAAGGAGCCCCTGGCCGCCATGAGTCCCGAAGCCGACTTGGCGTGGTTCAGCGGCGAGGCGGCACTGGCGCTCATCACGGCCGGCGACTTTGCCGCGGCACGACGCTGGTTCGAACTCGCCCGAGCGAACGTGTCGGCGGCACAACCCGAGGCCGCGCGCGCGGTCATCGATCTCTGGCCGCTTTTCCAGCTCGGGGATCGGGAGCGACCGTTGGCCTGGGACCCGGCGACGCTCAAGTCGTGGTACCAGGGCTTGGCCGTCTATCCACCGGAGAAACGACGGCAACGCGCGGAACTCGTGGTGGCCGCCTTCGATTCCCTCGGTCAAGACGTCGATCCCCCCGCTTGGTTGTCGATCGTCGAGGGCACGGCCCCGAGCGTCCCCGCCTCGGCGATCCTGCTGCGGGCGCTGCGCGCGTCGGCTGAGGCCGGACGACTCGGGGAGACGGTCGTGCTGGCGCTCGTCGCCCTTGGTGAAGGCGGCCCGCCACAGGTGTCGCCGGTTACGCTCGACGCCGTCGTTCGAGCGCTGCGCAATGTGGGCCTGGCCAACGAAGCGCAGGCAATAGCGTTCGAAGCCGTCCTTGGTCAAACGCAGTACTGACGCGGGCGCGGCGCTCTCGCCGTCGGTCGATGCCTTTCTCGATATGCTGGCGGCTGAACGTGGCGCCGCGACCAACACGATCGCCGCGTATCGCCGGGATCTCGAAGATTTTGCGGCTTTCGCTGGTCGACACGGCGCGGCCGTCGACACCGCCTCGGGCGAGCTGATCCGGCGGTACTTGGCGGCGATGCGAGGCGGGGGTTGGGCGGCGACGACCCAGGCCCGACGCCTCTCGTGCTTGCGCCAGTTCCACCGCTTTCTCTTCGCCGAGGGACGCCGGGCCGACGATCCGACGAACGTGATCGAGGCACCGCGCCGGGGTCGCCCGATCCCGAAGGTGCTGAGCGAAACTCAAGTCGAGCAGCTTCTGGAGGCGGCGCGGCGCACGGAAGGCCCGGAGGGCCTCCGGCTGTCAGCGCTGCTCGAATTGATCTACGCCACGGGGCTGCGGGTCAGCGAACTCCTGTCGCTGCCGCTGTCGGCGCTGGCGCGGGACCAGCGACTGCTGCTCGTCCGAGGAAAAGGTGGTCGTGAACGTATGGTGCCCGTCGGCGACGCTGCGCGGCGGGCGGTCCAAGCCTATCTCGGGGTGCGCCCGGCCTTCGTTCCTTCCGATAAGGACTCGACGTGGCTGTTTCCATCGCGCGGTCGCGACGGCCATCTCACGCGGCAGTGGTTCGGGCTTAAACTCAAAGAGTTGGCGATCGCGATCGGCTTGCCAGCACGCGCGGTGTCGCCGCACGTGCTGCGTCATGCGTTCGCCTCGCACCTCCTGGCTCATGGGGCCGACTTACGGACGGTGCAACAGCTCCTCGGTCACGCGGACATTTCCACGACGCAGATCTACACCCACGTGTTGCACGAGCGCTTGCGCCAAGTGATCGAAACGCACCATCCGTTGGCCAAACCTCGACCGGACGGTACTTGACGGACTCGACGCAGGCACTAGGTTGAGCGTCATGAACGTCTTTCTCGACTTCGAGAAGCCCGTCGCCGAACTCGAAGGAAAGATCAAAGAGTTGCGCCACGTTGCGCATGGTGGAGCGCTGAACATCGGTGACGAAGTGGCGCGGCTCGAAGCCCGGGTCGAGCAGGTTCTGCGCCAGACCTACGCCAAGTTGACGCCGTGGCAGAAAATGCAGGTCGCCCGCCATCCTGACCGCCCCCATTTCCTCGACTACGTCGGCCATTTGCTCACCGACTTCACGCCCCTCTCCGGCGATCGGTCGTATGGGGACGATGCGGCGCTCCTCGGGGGGATCGGCCGTTTTCGCGGCCGATCCGTTGTCGTCATCGGCCATGAGAAAGGCAAGGGGACGGACGGTCGCGTCAAACACAACTTCGGGATGGCCCATCCCGAGGGGTACCGCAAAGCGATCCGTTTGATGGAAATGGCCGATCAATTCGGTTTGCCTGTGCTGACGTTCGTCGACACCCCGGGCGCGTATCCCGGCGTCGGCGCCGAGGAGCGTGGACAGGCCGAGGCGATTGCCCGTTCGATCGAGACATGCCTCGGCCTCGACGTGCCGTTGATCGCGACGATCGTGGGCGAGGGCGGATCCGGTGGAGCGATTGCGCTAGCGACCGGCGATCGCGTGCTGATGTTCGAGCATGCCGTCTATTCGGTGATTTCGCCCGAGGGATGTGCCTCGATTCTATGGCGGAACCCAGCCAAGGCGCGTGATGCCGCGGACGCGCTCAAGCTCACCGCGATGGACTTGATGGAGCTCAAGGTGATCGACGTCGTCGTGAGCGAGCCCCTGGGTGGCGCACACCGCCATCCCGACCGCGCGATCGAGCTCCTCGGCAACGCCATCGACGAAGTGCTCTCGGATGTCCTCGCCGAATCCGTGGAAACCCGACGACAGCGCCGGCGTGACAAGTACCTCGCCATTGGCCGGCTGACCTAGCGCGGCCGACAGCACCTCGGTCAGCCGCCTCCCGTGATCAGCGAAACGCCGACCAAGACGATGCCGATCATGCTGATCTGCCAGATCGTGGTTCGGACCCAGGGCCAGCCAAGCGCGTAGAGCGGCAGGTAGAGGACACGCCCCCAGAGATAGAGCTGGCTTCCGACCAGCGACCAATCGTTCGAACGCTCCGCAACATGGGCGACCAGGACGATCGCGACGAAGAGAGGAAACGACTCGAGAAAGTTGCGCTGTGCCCGCTCGAGCCGGCCCGCCACGCCGGTCAACGCGATCGACTGGTCACGGGCGCCCACCGACCACGCAATCCCGGTCTGGCGTTTGGCCAGCGTACTGGCCAACCCGATGTGGACGAGGCCGAGAACGACCGCCGCGACCACCGTCCAGAGTTCGATGGTCATGGCCACGACCCTACGCCATGCGGCCGTGACACTGTTTGTATTTCTTGCCCGAGCCGCAGGGGCACGGCTGGTTGCGCCCGACCCGACCCCACGTCTCCGGCCGATTGGGGTCGATATCCCCGGCGCGACGGCGGACCATCAAGACGCCAGCGGCCAGCGGCTCGTCCATTTCGTTTTCGCCGGTCGTCGGGTCGGCATGGATGGCTTGCGTCCCGGTCAGCGCCGGCCGCGGTGGTTCGGGCTGCTGCGTTTGGATCTCGAGGTTGGCGAGATATCCGGTCACACCCTCGCGCAACGAATTCAGCATGTTGTTGAACAGGACGAACGCCTCGCGTTTGTACTCGTTGAGCGGGTCCTTCTGGCCGTAGGCGCGCAACCCGATGCCCTGGCGCAGGTGGTCGAGGCCCAGAAGATGGTCCTTCCAATGCTGATCCAGGAGGTTGAGCAGCACGCTTTTCTCGACCACGCGCCAGAGCTCCGGCGTGTAGCGGGCCACTTTCTCGGCGGCTTTGCGGTCGACCGCGTCGCTGACACGTTCGCGAATCTCCTGGTCGGCGATGCCTTCTTCCTTGCCCCAGTCGACGATCGGCAGATCGAGGCCGAAGAGGCGCTGCACCTCGCTCTGCAGCTCTTCGGTTTGCCACTGCTCGGAGTAGGCGTTCTCCGGAATGTAGCGCTGGATCAACTGCGTGATCGTTTGTGAGCGCATGTCCTTGACGGTCTCGGCGACATCGCTCGCCCGCATCAGGTCGATCCGCTGTTCGTAGATGACCTTGCGCTGATCGTTCATCACGTCGTCGAAGCGCAGCAAGTTCTTGCGGATCTCGAAGTTGCGCGCTTCGACCTTCTGCTGCGCTTTTTCGATCGCTTTGTTGATCCATGGATGGATGATCGCTTCACCTTCTTCGAGCCCGAGACGCTTGAGCATCCCGTCCATGCGCTCCGACCCGAAGATGCGCATCAGGTCGTCCTGGAGCGACAGGTAGAAGCGCGAGCGGCCGGGATCGCCCTGGCGTCCCGAGCGACCGCGGAGCTGGTTGTCGATGCGCCGGCTCTCGTGGCGCTCCGTGCCGATCACGCACAGACCGCCGGCGGCAAGGACCCTGGCTTTGGCCTCTTCGATCTCGGCTGCAATTCGTGCGATCGCGGCCTCGCGCTCGGCGCCCTGTATCTTGTCACCCAGTTCATCCGCGATGCGAAACTCGAGATTGCCGCCGAGTTTGATGTCGGTCCCGCGACCAGCCATGTTGGTCGCGATGGTGACCGCACCGGGGCGGCCGGCCTGCGCGATGATGTGGGCTTCCTGTTCGTGGTAGCGCGCGTTCAGGACGTTGTGAGGCACGTTCCGCTTCTTGAGTTCCGCCGCGAGCATCTCGGACTTCTCGATCGAAACGGTGCCGACCAGCGCGGGTTGCCCCCGCTGCTGGCAATCGGCGATTTGATCGATGATCGCCTTGTTCTTTTCGCCGACCGTCCGATAGACCTCGTCGTCCTCGTCTTTGCGGACCATCGGCAAGTTGGTCGGGATTTCGACGACTTCGAGCTTGTAGATGTCGCTGAACTCGGCTGCTTCCGTGGCGGCCGTGCCCGTCATTCCGCCCAACTTCGGGTAGAGCCGGAAGTAGTTCTGGAACGTGATCGAGGCCAGCGTCTGGTTCTCCTGCTGGACTTCGACCTTTTCCTTGGCCTCGAGGGCCTGATGCAGGCCCTCGGAATAGCGACGTCCTTCGAGGGCGCGGCCGGTGAACTCATCGATGATGATGACCTTGCCGTTGCGCACCATGTAGTCGGTATCGCGCTTGAACAGCTTGTGGGCACGCAGTGCCTGGGTCGAGTGGTGAACCACGGTGACGTTGTCGAGATCATAGAGCGTCATGCCACGAAGGAGCCCGGCCTCCTTGAGCAACTGCTCCATATGCTCGACGCCTTGCTCCGAGAGGCTCACCGTGCGTGCTTTTTCGTCGATGTCGTAGTCGCCCGTCTGGAGCGAGGGGATCAACGCGTCGACCTTGGCATAGAGTTCCGAACTCTGCTCGGCCGGGCCGGAGATGATCAGCGGGGTGCGGGCTTCGTCGACCAGGATCGAGTCGACTTCGTCGACGATGGCGTATTGGAACGGCCGATGAACCATCGACGCCAGGTCGAACTTCATGTTGTCGCGCAGATAGTCGAAGCCGAGCTCGTTGTTCGTCCCGTACGTGACGTCGGCCGCGTACTGTTCGCGGCGCGCGTGATCGTCCAGTCCATGGACAATGCAGCCGACGCCGAGACCGAGGAAGTTGTAGACGCGCCCCATCCACCCGGCGTCGCGCTTGGCGAGGTAGTCGTTGACCGTGACGACGTGGACGCCTTTGCCGACGAGGGCGTTGAGGTAGACCGGCAGGGTGGCGACCAGGGTCTTACCTTCGCCGGTTTTCATCTCGGCGATCATGCCCTGATGCAGCACCATGCCGCCAATCAGCTGCACGTCATAGTGACGCTCGCCCAGGGTTCGTTTGGCCGCTTCGCGAACGGTGGCAAAGGCCTCGGGCAACAGGTCGTCGAGGCGCGTCCCTTCTTTCAAGCGTCGTCGGAAATCGTCGGTTCGCGCCCGCAACTCGCCGTCATTCAGCCGGGCGACCCCCGGCTCGAGGGCGTTGATACGTTCTACCGTTTTTCGCATGCCACGGACGACGCGATCGTTCGCCGTGCCAAACACCTTGCGGGCTATGCCGCCCAACATCGCAGACCCCGAAAACGAGGGAGGCGGCGAGGCGGGGCCTGGCCGCGGAAAACTGACAAATAAGGAGGGACATCCCTGGAGTCAACGCGTCGTGGCCTCGGTTTTCCGCCGGACGCCGTTCCTTCACTGGTGCGTGAGGCCTGGAAACGCCGGTCACGTGTCGGGGAAGCGTGCTACAAGTCCACCTCGAATTTTGGCCCCAATGGGCTACGAGGCAGTCATGAAGACTCGTTTGGTGTCGCTTGTCGTGCTCGGCTTGGTCGTCGCGACCGGGGTTCAGGCCCAGAATCGGCCGGCCGCTACCAACGCGCTGGTCGCGACCGTGAACGGCGAGGAGATTCGCACGAGCGACATCGATCAGTTCATCGCGACCCTGCCGCCGCAGGCGCAGCAGATTCCTCGGGAAGAGTTGCAACGCCTTGTCGTCAACGAGTTGATCAATACCCGTGTCATTGGGGTTACCGCGCGGGCCGATGGGATCGAGAAAGACGCCGAGTTCCAGCGCCGCCTGAAGTTCGTGACCGATCGTTTGGTCGGCGAAGTCTACCTCGGCAAAAAGGTCCGTGAGCGACTGACCGATGCCCGCGTCAAGAAGCGCTACGATGAGATCGTCAAGGAGATCAAGCCGATCGACGAAGTGCGGGCCAGTCACATCGTCCTCGCGGGCAAGGACGAGGCCGAACGTGTTGCGGCTGATGCCAAGCGCGGCGCGAACTTCGACGAGTTGATTCGGACCCGGTCCAATCCGAGGGCCGAGGTGAAGGGTGGCGACCTCGGCTACTTCCAGAAGGAGCAAATGATCCCGGCGCTCGCCGACGTCGCGTTCTCGCTCGACAAGAATCAAGTGTCGGGTCCGGTGCAGACGCAGTTCGGCTGGCACGTGCTCAAGGTCACCGACCGCCGCCGCCAACCACCGCCGCCGCTCGACGAACTGCGTGACCAGATCAGCGAAGAGCTGTCCAGCGAGATCGTGCGCGAAATTGCCGAAGAGGCGCGCAAGAAGCAGAAGGTCGTCATGTACGGCGCCGACGGAAAACCGTTGCCGGCGACGCCCTGAGACGACCGATGCTTGTCGCGGCAGCGGCTGCGACGTTAGATTTCTCTCCTGAACAAGATCGATCGCATGGCCAAGTCGCCTCTGCCGCGGTCGCCGTTGGCGCCGTCGAGCTTTCCCACATTGCCCCCGGTTGCCGGCCTGCGCTGGGCGGCCACGAAAGCCCAGATTCGCTACGACCGAGTCGATCTGACCCTGGCCGTGTTCGAACCCGGGACCGCCGTGGCCGGTGTGCTGACGCGTTCGCTGACGGCGTCGGCGCCGGTCGATTGGTGCCGCGCGTCCTTGCGCGGCGGCCGGGCGCGGGCCCTGCTGGTCAACTCGGGCAACGCCAATGCCTTTACCGGCGCCGCCGGGGTCGCAACGGTCAAAAAGTCGACCCAAGGCGTCGCGCGGTTGATCGATTGCCGCCCGGAGGAGGTCTTCGTGTCCTCGACCGGCGTCATCGGTCAACCGATGCCGGATGATCGGTTGCTCGCGGCGTTGCCGACGCTCGTCGGCGGTCTACAGCCCGACCAGTGGGCGCTCGCCTCGGAAGCCATTCGCACGACCGATACGTTCGCCAAAGCGGCGACTCGGCGTTTCGCGATCGACGGTCAGAGTTACGTGCTGAACGGAATCGCCAAGGGGTCGGGAATGATCGCGCCCGACATGGCGACCATGCTCGCGTATTTGGCGACCGACGCCAAGATCGAGCCCGAGATCCTGCAACCGATTTTGGCCGCGGCGGCCGACGTCAGCTTCAACGCCGTGACGGTCGATGGTGACACTTCTACCAGCGATACGGTGCTGCTGTTTGCGACCGGACGCGGGCCTATGCACGCGCCGTTAAAAAGCGCGCGCGACCCTCGTCTCAATGGGTTCAAGCGCGTGCTCCGCAGCGTCATGTCCGATTTGGCGCAGCAGATCGCCCGGGACGGCGAAGGCGCCAGCAAGTTCATCACGGTCAACGTGACGGGCGCTGCCTCGCGCCGCGCCGCGCGGCGGATCGCCATGGCGATCGCCAACTCGCCGCTGCTCAAGACTGCGATTTCCGGCGGGGACCCGAATTGGGGGCGCGTCGTGATGGCCGTGGGGAAGGCGGGAGAACGAGCCGAACGCGATCGCCTGCGCATTACCTTCGGGGACCTTCTCGTCGCCGAACACGGTGCGGTGGCGCCCTCCTATCGCGAGGAAGACGGGGCGGCGCATATGCAGGGACAAGAGATCGTCATCGGGGTCGATGTCGGGGTCGGGCGCGGGCGCTACACCGCGTGGACGTGCGACTTCACCGAAGGATACGTGCGGATCAACGCCGACTACCGGTCGTGACCACGACGGTCGACGATACGCCGACGCTCGACACACCGAACCTCGTGGTTCGGAGCCCGGAGGACGCCGACGCCAGGCCGCTCGCGCGCGTCGCGAACAGCTGGGCTGTTGCCCGGTCGACCGAGTCGCTGCCCCATCCATTTTCGCCCGAACACGCCCGGGCCTGGATCAGTCAAAAGCCGCGGGGCGAGTATCGGTTCGTCATGATCGAGCGGGCGAGCGAGCGAATCGTCGGCGCCATCGGTCTCTACGTCCGGCACGAGGATTGGGAGACCGGATTTTGGGTCGCGAAGGAGTTCTGGAATCGCGGGTATGCGACCGAGGCGCTGAGAGCCGTTGCGGTCTTCGCGTTCGACGAACTGGCGATTGCCAAGCTCACCGCTTCTGCGTTCGTCGAAAACAAAGCGGCGGCACGCGTGCTGGACAAATGCGGATTCCGCCGTCTCGGCGATCTTCCGGAACTCCTCCCCGAGCGCGGCGGCAAACGATTGCTCGGCTGGTACGTTCTCGACCGGGATTCGTTGATTCGATCATGACGTTCGCCGTGGCTTCGTCGGTTCTCGAAACCGCCCGACTGACGCTGCGGCCATTCGCCCGCGGAGATGAGAGCGATCTCGTACGGCAACTGGCCAACCGGGACGTGGCGCAGCAGTTGACTCATGTGCCCTATCCCTATCGCCTGGTCGACGCCCAGGGTTGGATCGAGGATTGTCTGGCCAATCCGCCGGGCAAGCGTGACGGTTGCCGGTTCGCCGTGACGCGGCGCGGCGACGGTGCTCTCATCGGTGGGGTGTCGTTGCTGCCCCATCCCCTCGGACACGAACTCGGATACTGGTTCGGCCGCAGTCACTGGGGGCAGGGGTATGCCAGCGAAGCGACCGCCGCAACGCTGACGTTTGCCGTGGATACGATCGGGATCCGCCGTTTTGTCGCCTTCGTTTTCGATGGTAACGAGGCGTCCATGCAGGTCCTGCGCAAAACCGGGTTCGACCGCGTCGGTCAGGAGACGCTGCTGCGTCCGGCCGGCGATCAGAAGCTCGTGCATCGTTATGTGCGGTTGGTGCCGCGATGACGCTGCCCGTCCTTCGTGGACAACGGGTGTCGCTTCGCCCGTTTCGCCCCGATGATGTCGAGGCCCTGGTGGCCGGCCTGAACGATTTCGAGACGGTCCGTCATCTCGCCATAGTTCCCTTTCCGTATACCCGCGCCCATGCCGAGGAGTTCATCGCCTCGGCGGAGGGAAAGGGACCCCTGGCCGTGGGCCACGCGTTTGCCGTGGAACGGCACGCCGATCAGGCCCTTTTGGGCTGTGTCAGTATTCACCCCGGCGCGGCAAACGATCGCGAGCGGACAGGGATCGCTGGGACCGGGGTGCTCGGCTATTGGTTTGCGCGACCCTATTGGCGTCAGGGCTACGCCGGCGAAGCTGTGCCGATCGTCATCGACTACGGATTTTCATCGCTCTCGCTAAGACGAATCATCGCCAATGCGGACTTGGACAACCCCGGGTCGCAACGCATCCTGGTCAAGTGTGGACTGGAACCGATGGGCACGGTGCTGAGCTACAAACCGGCGCGACGCGAGGCAAGTCCCTCGATCTTCTACGTGCTGCAACGTGACCGTTGGGCCGCCCGAGCCGCCAAGCCGATCGTCCACGTGGCGGCCGTTGTCCTGATCGACGCGGATGATCGTGTCCTTTTGGCCCAGCGTCCGCCGGGGAAAAGCATGGCGGGCCTCTGGGAGTTCCCCGGCGGCAAGATCGAGCCTGGGGAGACTCCCGAAGTCGCGCTGATTCGCGAACTGCGTGAGGAGCTAGGAATCGACACCGAGGCGAGCTGCCTGGCGCCTCTGACCTTCGCCTCGCACGGCTATGCGAACTTCCATCTCGTGATGCCGCTCTATGTGTGTCGAGTCTGGACGGGAACGCCGCGCGCCCGCGAGCATGCCGAACTCACGTGGGTGCCCATTCCAAGGCTGTCGGAGTACCCGATGCCGCCGGCGGACGTGCCGCTGGTCGCGATGATCCGCGACTACCTCTGAGGCGATCGAGACAGGCTAAAGATGTAGGCGACCAGATCGTCGACATCCGAACGCGACAGCTCGAGTTTGGGCATCGGTTGGTGGGGATCGAGCAGCCAGGCGCGGAGGAATGCGGATTCTCGATCGGGACGTTGAGCGATCGACGCGAACGTCGGGGCGACATCGCTGGTCGACGGTTGGCCGTCCACGACCTTGTGGCAACTGGAGCACCACTGCTGAGCGATCACCAATCCGCGGCCGGCGCGGATGCTGTCCTGAGCCAAAGCCGGCGTTCCAGCAAGCGTGCAGCAAACCAGAGCGAGGAATAAGAAGCGAGCCATGGCCAATACTGACCGGGCCGCGAGACGCTGACGTTGACCCAAGTCAGCGGGGCCGTGCCTTCTCGCCAGCCGAGTGTTCGACGGCGCCCAAGGCGTCGGCGAGCCGGCCTTTGGCGCTGCCGGGTCGCAACGGTTTCTGCTGTGACTCGTGGGGCGCCCATCCCGCGAGGTAGAGGACCTGAAAGGTGGCGTGGATGCGGCCGTCGGCGGTTCGATGGCGCTCGTGGTAAAGCTCCGCCGCGCGCATCAGCATCGCCCGCCGTGAGAACGCACGACGGCGATCACGGACGGCGTTGGTCTCGCCCATGCCGCGCAGATCCCGCAGTAGGGCGAACGCGTCTTGGTAGGTCACGTCGATCGAATCCACATCGCTGACGGGAAGCGCCAGGCCGGCGCGCTGCAGCAGCGCGCCGGTGTCGCGAATGTCGGCAAAGGGGGATACCCGCGGGCTCACCCCACCATCGATTTCGCTCTCGGCCTCGAGCAGAACCGCTCTCAGTTCGTGTAGCGTCTGCCCCCCGAGGAGTGAAGCGAGCAGCATGCCGTCGGGGCGGAGGGCGCGGCGTGCCTGAACAAGGAGGCCGGGAAGATCGTTGACCCAGTGTAGCGCCAGGTTCGAGACCAGGAGGTCGACGGCCTGAGGGGCCAGCGGCAGAAGTTCGGGGTCGGCGAGAATCGATGGGCCGGCGCTACGGTCGTCGGTCAGCCTGAGATAGCGGGAAATCCCTCGGTGCTCGAACACGCCGGCGTTCCGTAGCGCCTGCTCGAGAATCGGACCGCGGGCATCGATCTCCGCCACCCAAGTGAACGGCCGCTGAATGTCGAGCAGCCGCTCCGCCAGGCGATCGGCTACTTCGCGAAACAGGAAATCGTGGTCAGCGAAGGACGAAGCGGCGCGTCGACGATGGGCACGCACCGCGCGACGATCGAAGATCCGCGGGTCAGACACAGCGGGGTTATCGCACGGTCAGGAAAAGCGGCCAAATCCGCACATATCCTTTGCTAGGATGGCCGCCCCGCACGAACGAGGAACCTCATGAAAGCAGTCGTTATTCGGGCCCACGGTGGTCCCGAGGTGATGCAATACGGCGAAATCGAAACGCCCAAGGTCGGCCCGAACGACGTGTTGATCAAGCTGGAAGCGGTGGGCGTCAACCGCTTCGACGTATCGGCACGCCGGGGCGATGTTCCCTATGCCAAAGTTTCGTTCCCCCACGTGCTCGGAGTCGAGGGCGCCGGCCGCGTCGTCGACAAGGGCAACAATGTGGCCACCTTCGACGTCGGTGACCGCGTGATGCCGATGCTTACGACCTCGCGCGGTCTCTGCCGGCATCCCGTGTGCTACTGCGCGCAGGGCTACGACAACATCTGCGCCGATTTCGACAAGCTCGGACTGACCCATTGGGGCACCTACGCCGAGTACGTCAAAGTCACCCACCACAATGTCATTCGCATCCCAGACAAACTCTCCTCGGTGGACGCGGCGGCGGGGCAGGTCGCGATGGCCACCGCGTGGGAGTTGGCAATGTCGCGGTGCAAGATTCGTCAGGGCGAGACGGTTCTCGTCAACGCGGCGGGGGGCGCCGTCGGCAGTGCCGCCGTGCAAATCGCCCGGCTCGCTGGCGCGCGCGTCATTGCCTCCGCCGGATCTGACGAGAAGCTCGAACGAGCCAAGCAATTCGGCGCCGACGCGGTGGTCAACTACAACCGCCAGAACCTGCTCGATGAAGTGAAGCGCTTGACCGGCGGTCGCGGCGTCGATGCCGTGATCGAGTCGGTCGGGGGGACCATTCTCCAGCAGAGTATCGAGGCGCTGGTTCACAATGGTCGCTTGGCGACCGCGGGCTCGATCGGGCGTGCCAAAGTCGAGATCGACATCTTCCGCCTGTTGCGCAAGCAGATCTGGTTGACCGGTACGCACTTCGCCCCCAAGGAAACCAACAAAGTCGTCCTGAACCTGTTGGCCGAGGGCAAGCTGCGGCCGGTGTTGGCTCGGTTGTTTCCCTTGGCCGATGCCCCCGCGGCGCACCAGATGTTGGAGAGCCGGGATTTCGTCGGCAACATGGTGCTCCAGGTCGCCCCATGAGACTGCGGTTGCCCGGCTGGTTGAGGGCCGCCGGCAATACGCTGCTCAATACCGTGTTTCCTCCGCTATGTCTGGCGTGTGGGGAACCCACACCTGAGACCGGGCAACTGTGCCCGACCTGCTTTGCGACGGTGGAGTTCATAACGCCGCCCCAGTGCCAGGTTTGCGGGGCTCCTTTTGCCGACGAAGCAGGGGCCACGCTCCTCTGTGGGGCGTGCCTCTTGCGCCGACCACTGTACGCCCGATCACGGTCGTGCGCGCGCTATGGGGATACCGTTCGGGGTCTCGTCCTCGCGTTCAAGCACGGCGACCGCACGGAGCTCGCTCCGGCGCTCGCCGCGATGATGATGCGGGCGGGGGCTCCGTTGATCGCCGAAGCAGACGTGATCGTGCCGGTGCCGTTGCACCGCTGGCGATTGTTTCGGCGGCGGTTCAATCAGGCGGCGTTGCTGGCCCGCGCCATCGCCCGAAGCGGGCACAAACCGCTTGCGACACAGGCCCTCGCGCGCATCCGGGCAACCTCTTCGCAGGGCCGCCAGCGGCGCCGCGCCCGTTTCGCCAACGTTCGGGGTTCATTTGCCGTGCGTCGCCCGCAGCAAGTGGCCGGGCGCGCTGTACTGCTGATCGACGATGTGTTGACGACCGGCGCGACGGTTGCGGCCTGCACCCGAGTCTTGCGGGCCGCTGGCGCGATACGGGTCGACGTGCTGACGTTCGCCCAGGTCGTACGGCCTCTGGTCGCGCCCGTTCGAGCGTCTGCGGAACCTGTTAAAGTGGATGCTCACTGAACCGATCAACGTGCAGGGGCCCGGATGGCCAAGGTCGAGATTTACACGCGGATGATGTGCGGCTTTTGCGCGCGCGCAAAAAAACTGCTCGATCGCAAGGGGGTGCCGTATCAGGAGATCGACATCACGTTTTCCGATTCCCTGCGCGAGGAGATGATCGGCCGCGCCGACGGGCGTTCGACCGTGCCGCAGATCTTCATCGACGGCAAAGGGGTGGGCGGGTGCGATGACCTCTATGCCCTCGATGGAGAGGGACGCCTCGACCCGCTGCTAGCGGCCTGATACGCCATGCGCGTCGCTTGCGTCCAGATCACCGCCGGCGACGACATGGCGGCCAATGTCGCCGCCGCTTGTGACGGAATCCGCGCCGCGGCCGGGCGCGGCGCGGAATTCATCACGACGCCGGAGAACGTCACCATGATGGCGAGCAGTGGTCGCGAGACGCGCGCCAACGCGCGTCGCGAGGATGACCATCCCGGTTTGGCCGCGTTCCGTGTGGCCGCTCGCGACACCCGATCCTGGGTCTTGGCGGGTTCGCTCGGGATCGCCTTGCCGAGCGGCAAGGTCGCCAATCGATCGTTCCTGATCGACGCCGGCGGCGAGATTGTGGCGCGCTACGACAAGATCCATATGTTCGATGTCGAGTTGCCCAACGGCGAGGTCTACCGCGAGTCGGCGAACTTCGAGCCGGGCGCGGAATCCGTGGTGGTTGCGTCGCCATGGGGCCCGGTCGGGCTCACGGTCTGCTATGACCTGCGCTTCCCACATCTTTATCGCGCGCTGGCCCAGGCCGGGGCAGTTCTCATCACGGTGCCCTCGGCGTTCACCGCGGTGACGGGTCGCGCCCACTGGCACGTGCTGCTGCGCGCCCGTGCCATCGAATGTGGGGCCTTCATCGTGGCGCCCGCCCAGACCGGGCGCCACCCCGGGAATCGGCAGACTTACGGCCATTCGCTCGTCGTCGCCCCGTGGGGCGAGGTGCTTCTCGATGCGGGGGACGAGCGGGGGGTGTCCGTCGCCGACATCGACTTGAACAAGGTCGCCGAAGCACGGCGCAGCATCCCCTCGCTGCAGCACGATCGCCCATTCGCCGCGACGCGAACGGCTTAGGGCGTCGGCGTTCGTCCATCCAACGGGAAGGGCGCACTAGCGCCATCGGTTCGTCGTGCGCAGATGCGCTGCACCAGCGCCTGTCCGCCGCGAACCAAGCCGTGTTCATAGGCGACGACCGAGAGGCTGCGGCAAAGGTCCAGGAGTTCACCCTCGTTGAGGAGAAACTCCGGCCGTCGTGGACGCCCGATCACTTCGTGGCCGCGGGCAAAGGTTTCGTAGACGAGCAGGCCTCCCTCGGCTAGTGCGGCCAACAGCGCAGGAAACAGCGGCCGGTGCAGGTAGTTGGTCACGACGATGAGCGAGAATTGCTCGCCCGGCAGCGGCCAGGGTTCCGTGCCCTCGAGATCGGCGCGAACGATGCGAACCTCGGGGTCCGTGGCAAACGCGCGCCGAAGGGCACCATCGTCGCGGTCGAGGGCGACCACGCGATAGCCGCGGCGTCGCAGGAGGATCGTGTGGCGTCCGCCACCCGCGGCGACATCGAGCGCGCGTTCACCCGCGCGGGCGGGGACGCAGAAGCGCTCGACCCACGACGAGGGCGGAAGGGGAAGCGGCTCACAACTCATTGATTTGGAAGTCTCTCTACGTCCTGGTTAACGGCGGCCGCGCGTCACCTTGCCTGCACGATGGCATTCCTATATTGGGGGGCCGCTCGTTCCGTGCCGGTGGTCGGTTCATGATCGTATTCGATCTCAAGTGCAAGAACGGCCATGCCTTCGAGGCATGGTTCGCCAGTGGTGCCGCCTTCGAACGCCAGTCGAAGGCGGGTGTCATCACCTGTCCGCATTGTGGCACGAGCAAGGTGAACAAGGCGCCGATGGCCCCCAACCTCAACACCAATCGTCGCCAGGGTGGCCGTCCGAGCGAGGGGCCGGCGATGGCCACCAAGGGCGACTACGAGCGCCCGGCCGATGTGCAACGGGCGCTCACAGAACTGCGCCAGCAGATCGAGAAGAACTGCAAGTATGTCGGTGAGCGCTTTGCCGAAGAAGCGCGCAAAATTCATTACGGCGAAGTAAAGCCGCACAACATTTACGGTCAGACCACACCGCAAGAGGCGAAGGACCTGACGGATGAAGGCGTGGACTTCGGGATATTGCCGTGGTCGTCGCGGACCAATTCCTGATCAGGCGCGCGACCGCGTCGCGAGGCCGAGGTAGTTGACGGTCAGATCGTCGGTCAGTCGCCACTGATTCGAACGCGGCGAAAACGACATGCCCGTCAGATCGGACAGCTCCAGGCCAACCCCACGAAGGGCACGGGCGAGTTCGCTCGGGCGCAAGAACTTGTTCCAATCATGGGTGCCGACCGGTACCCAACGCAGCAGGTATTCGGCCGCCACAACGCCGAGCGCGTAGCTGCGCAGCGTTCGATTGAGGGTGCTGAGGACGAGTGCGCCGCCCGGCTTGAGCATCGTGGCACAGGCGGCGGCGAACGTGCCCACATCGGACACGTGCTCTACCACCTCCAGAGCCAGGATGGCGTCGAAGCGCTCGCCCCACTGCGCCAACTCCTCGGCCGTCGAGTGTACGTAATCGATGGCCAGTCCGATGTTCGCGGCATGATGGCGCGCCACCCGCACATTCTCCGCGGCCGCGTCGGCCCCTACGACCGTGAAACCGAGGCGCGCCATCGGTTCGGCCAGCAGTCCTCCCCCGCACCCGAGATCGAGGAGGCGTAAACCGTCGAAGGGCAAGAAACTGCGGCTGTCGCGACCAAAATGCTGGATCAGCTTCGACCGGATGTACTCGAGTCGCACCGGGTTCAGGCGGTGCAGCGGCCGGAACGGCCCGTCGGGGTCCCACCACGTTTCCGCCAAGCGCGCGAACTTGTCGACCTCGTCGGGGTCGATGGTGGTACGGAGGCTAGCGGCGGGGCTGGGGGTCACTCAGTGCGCCTTGTATCGGGGAGACGTACCGTATATTTATACGCGCCTTTTTCCAGGCATGACCGCGATTTCGCGTCATCCCGCCGCGGTCCACCGGGGGATTCCCGTCCAGGTTTGTTGGGCGTTCGCGCATGGCAAGGCTCGTTCTCAAGTTTGGTGGAACCTCGGTTGGCGACGTCGACCGGATCAAGGCTGCCGCCCAGCGGGTGAAGCGCATTCGCGACGCTGGAAACTCGGTTGCCGTCGTCGTGTCGGCTATGTCCGGCGCCACCAACCAACTCGACAAGTGGGTTCGCGACACTGCGCGTATCCACGATCCTCGCGAGTACGACGTCGTGGCATCGACCGGTGAACAAGTTACGATCGGACTGCTGGCGATCGCCCTCCAGGACATCGGCGTTCCAGCGCGGTCGTGGATGGGATGGCAGATCCCGGTTCGGACCAATGACGCCCACGCCAGCGCGCGCATTCTCGATATCCGCGGCGACACGCTGTTGCGCCACATGGAACAGGGCGAGGTCCCTGTGATCGCAGGGTTTCAGGGCGTGACTCAAGCGGGGCGGGTCACGACTCTGGGGCGCGGTGGTTCCGATACCACGGCGGTGGCGATCGCGGCCGCGATCAAGGCCGATCGTTGCGACATCTATACCGACGTCGACGGCGTCTACACGACGGACCCGCGAATCGTTGCGAAGGCGCGCAAGCTCGATAAGATCACGTACGAAGAAATGCTCGAGATGGCGTCGCTCGGCGCCAAGGTGTTGCAGACACGATCGGTCGAGATGGCCATGAACCATCGTGTACGCGTGCAAGTGTTGTCGAGCTTCAATGATGCTCCTGGAACTCTGGTCGTAGACGAGGACGAAATCGTGGAGAAAGAGATCGTCAGCGGTATCGCGTATTCACGCGACGAAGCGAAGATCACGTTGCGCAAGGTACCGGACCGACCGGGTGTGGCGGCGACCGTGTTCGGGAAGCTGGCCGAGGCCGACATCAACGTCGACATGATCGTGCAGAACACCTCGCAGGACAGCACGTACACCGACATCACGTTCACGGTGAAGCGCACGGATTCGGATCGCGCGCTCATGGTGTTGCAATCGGTGAAGAGCGCGGTCGGCTTCGCCGAACTCGATTCCGACCCGCGGGTTGCCAAGGTATCGGTCATTGGCGTCGGCATGCGCAGTCATGCCGGTGTCGCGCAACGGATGTTCGCCGCGCTCGGGAGTCGCGGCATCAATATCCAGGTCATCTCGACGTCCGAGATCAAAGTCAGTGTCTTGATCGACGAGGAATACACCGAACTCGCCCTGCGATCGCTGCACAGCGCCTATGGCCTCGACGCCGCCTGATCTGAGCACCGAGGAACGGGCGGACGCCCAAACGATTCTCGCGCGGCTGTCACGGCGCGGCACTGAGTTCCTCGGCAGCCGCTACGCGATCATGGGCGGGGCGATGAGCTGGTTGTCCGAGCGCCATCTCGTATCTGCGCTTTCCAATGCCGGGGGATTCGGGGTCATTGCCTGCGGCTCGATGGGCCCGGCCCAGCTCGATGCGGAGATCGGCGGCACGCTGGCTCTCACCGGGCGACCGTTCGGCGTCAATCTGATCACGATGCATCCGCAGTTGTCCGATCTCATCGAGGTCTGCGGGCGGCGTCGGGTCAGCCACGTCGCATTGGCCGGCGGGGTTCCCAACGCGGCTTCGATTGCCCGGTTGAAGGCGCTCGGCGCCAAGGTGCTGGCCTTTGCACCCGCCCTGGCGATCGCCAAGCGCCTGGTTCGGGCCGGCGTCGATGCTTTGGTCATCGAGGGCATGGAGGCGGGCGGCCACATCGGTCCGGTCGCGACGGGTGTGCTTGTTCAGGAAATTCTCCCGGGAATTCCCGACGTGCCGATTTTCGTCGCCGGCGGGATCGGTCGGGGCGAGGCGATGGCGATGTACCTCGGGGCTGGCGCCGCCGGGGTCCAGATGGGAACCCGCTTCGTCTGCGCGACCGAGTGCATCGCCCATGCGGCGTTCAAGAAGGCGTTCTTGCGCGCCAGTGCGCGCGAGGCGGTACCCTCGGTCCAACTCGATGCCCGCTTCCCCGTGATTCCAGTGCGGGCGGTCGGAAACAAGGGCACCGACAGTTTCCTCGAAGTTCAACGCGATGTCATCGGACGTTTCTCGCGTGGCGAGTTGGCGCAGAATGAGGCGCAGCTCGCCATCGAGCACTTCTGGGCCGGAGCGCTGCGGCGCGCGGCGATCGATGGAGACGTGGAGTTCGGGTCGGTGATGGCCGGGCAGAGCATCGGTTTGGTCATCAGGGAGCAATCCGTCCCCGAGATCATCGCCGAACTGGTCGAGCAGGCGGTGATGGCGATTGGCGTCCGGCGTCGGGTGGAAGCCGGCGCCACCGGCGGGGGATAGCGGAATGTCACCGGGCGCAACAGGGCCGCGCATCTTGTTGCGCCAGTTACGCGAGGTGATGGCGGGATCGGGATCCGCGCAGCAGCGCCTCGATCAAGTCACCGGCATTATCGCTGCCAACATGGTGGCGGAGGTCTGCTCGATCTACCTGCTGCGGCCGGGCGAAATCCTCGAACTCTACGCGACCAAAGGCCTGAAGCCCGAGGCCGTCCACCGGACCAGATTGCGCCTGGGCGAGGGCATCGTCGGCGACATCGCCGCGCATTCGCGACCACTGAGTTTGCGCGATGCCCAATCCCATCCCCAGTTCGCGTATCGACCGGAAACGGGTGAAGAGATCTTTCAATCGATGCTCGGCGTTCCGATCCTGCGTGGCGGCCGGGTCATCGGGGTTCTTGCGGTCCAGAACCGTACCGCGCGCGACTACACCGAAGACGAAGCCGAAGCGCTCCAGACGATTGCGATGGTACTCGCCGAACTCGTGACCTCGGCCGAGCTCATTCGCGCCGAGGAATTGGTCGAGTTGGACGGCAACGCGACATTGCCGCAGCGCTGGGAAGGGCTGCCCCTGGCGGATGGTCTTGCCTCGGGTGTCGCCGTGCTGCACGAGCCGCCCGTCGAGGTGCGGACCCACATCGCGGAGAACCCGCTCGAGGAACGGCGTCGGCTGGACGTCGCCCTGACGGAACTCAAGGCCAGCATCGATGCGCTGCTCACGGAGACCGACGCTCTCCCGGGCCATGAGCATCGTGACGTGCTCGAGACCTACCGCCTACTCGCCGAGGATCGCGGTTGGGTTCGGCGGCTGCGCGATGGGATCGATTCCGGGTTGACGGCGGAAGCGGCCGTCGACCGAGCCCGTATCGAGTCGCGGCAAAGACTCGGCGCGTCGGCCAACGCCTACCTTCGCGAACGCGTCCAGGACCTGGACGATCTGTCCAACCGGCTCTTGCGCCATCTGACCGGGGCTCAGGTCCGCCGACGGTTGCCGAAAGGCGCAATCCTGATCGCCCGCACGCTAGGTCCTGCGGAGTTGCTCGACTACGATCGCAATCGTCTTCGCGGTCTGCTGCTCGAAGAGGGCACACCGACCTCTCATGTCGTTCTCATCGCCAAGGCGTTGGATCTGCCGGTGATCGGACGATTGAGCGGCCTCAACCGGATCAGAGAGCGAGACCCCCTGATCGTCGACGGCAGCTCGGGAGCCGTCTACCTGCGACCCGGTGAAGATGCGTATCAAGCCTACCAAGAGGCGGTGGCGACCCAGACCCAGTTGCGTCAGGCGTTCGCCGAAGTTCTCCAACAGCCTTCCGTTACGGCGGACGGCGTCAGCGTCTCGTTGCAAATGAACGCCGGACTGCTCATCGATCTGCCGCGGCTACGGGAGACCGGAGCCGACGGCATTGGTCTCTTTCGCACCGAGCTTCAATTCATGGTGCGAACTGACTTCCCCGACACCGCCGCGCAGCAAGAGATCTACGCCCGCGTCCTCGAGGCCGCCAACGGGAAGCCGGTTGTGTTCCGGACGCTCGACATCGGGGCCGACAAGATCCTGCCCTACATGGAGCAGTCGTCGGCGCCCGAAACCAATCCCGCGTTGGGATGGCGCGCCCTGCGCGTGGGGCTCGATCGGCCGGCCATTCTGCGCAATCAGCTGCGGGCCATGTTGTTGGCCGCGGCGGGACGAGACCTCGCCGTGATGTTCCCGATGGTGGCCGAGTTGGCCGAGTACGAGGAGGCCAAGGGCCTCTTGTGGCGCGAACTGGAGCGGTTGGAACACCGTGGTATCGCCGCGCCGCGATCGGTCAAGGTCGGTGTCATGCTCGAGGTTCCGGCTCTGATCTGGCAGCTGGCGGCGCTGCTTCCGAAGGTCGACTTCGTCTCGGTTGGGACCAATGACCTGATCCAGTACCTCTACGCCGCAGATCGGGACAACCCACGTTTGGTTGGACGCTATGATCCACTTTCGCCCGGGTTTTTGTCGCTGATGCGCACCGTCGTACGCCGATGTGACACGGCGGGGGTGACGGTTTCGGTCTGCGGCGACATGGCTGGGCGACCGCTGGAAGCCCTGGCGTTGATCGGGTTGGGCTACCGAACGCTGTCGCTGGCCGCCGCTGCCATTGGCCCGATCAAGTTCCTTGTTCGGCGTATGAACTGCCTCCAAGTCACTGATTACGTTACAACCTTGCTCGATCATTCGGGCCGGTCCGTGCGCGATGAGTTGCGCCACTTCGCCCAGGATCATGGCTTGGCCATTTAACCTATTGCGGCACAAAAGCTTTGCTGACCTAATGTTGGCAAAGGGGAGGGCGCGGGAACGGAGTGTTCCACGACGCAAAGGGGCTATGGCAGTCGTCCGCTAAGGCTTGAGGACGGCTAGAGCAGATTCGAATCGGGCGCAGGATCGCGTGACCCGATGGCTGGAGTCCGGATGGCAAGTCAAGAACCCCACAACGATGACCAACCCGGTGGCGCACCCGGGCGTCGCCGATTGCATTTGCGCGAGGTTTCTGGCGATCGCGATGTCTACGACGGCATCGGCGTGGAACTACGGGCCGCCCGCGGCCGTGTCGGCCTGTCGGTCGAGGAGGCCGCACGCCGTCTGCGAATCAATAGTCGCTACCTAGAGGCGATCGAGTCGGGGCAGTTCGCGCAATTGCCCGGTCCAGTTTACGCCTCGGGCTTCCTGCGGTCGTACGCCCGCCTGATCGGTCTCGATCAGGATCGGGTGCTCGAGCAATTTCGCCGCGAGGTGGCCCAGCCGCGTCAGAACACGCGTCTCGATTTTCCATCGCCAATGGACCAGAGCCGTCTCCCGACGGGCCGCCTACTGGTAATTTCCCTTCTGGGCGCCGCTGTCATCTATGCCGGCTGGCTAGCCTACACGCGCGAAGATCGTCGTACCGCGGAGTTGGTGCCGCCGGTGCCCGAACGCTTGGCGCCGCCCGCGAGTGGCGGTGCGCCCGCCGAGAACAGCAGCACCAGTACTTCGCTCGCCGAGGCACGTCGCCCGGCCGCCCCACAACCGCCGCCGAGCACGCCTGCTCCTGCCGCGCCCGCCGTCTCCGAGCCCGTCGGTGCGTCGGCCGCAGTATCACCGGGGGCATCTACCACAGGTTCTGTCGCGCCCAGTCCTGCGCCAGCGCCAAGGATCGAGTCCTCGAGCGGCGCCACAGCGGTTCCTAGGGCCTCGCCCCCAGCAACGCCGACGACACCTTCGGTTGCTCCGGAGCGACCGACGCCCCCGACCGTTTCGCCCAGCGTGACCACGACCGCGCCGGTGTCGAGTGCCACGAGTTCATCGCCGCCGCCGAGCGTGACGTTGACGACGCCCGCTCCGCCTGCGGTCACCACATCCCCGCGGCCTGCGGCCGCGACGTCATCGTCGTCGCCGGGCACCGTGGCGTCTTCCGCGCCGCCGCCCGCCTCGCCGACGCCTTCGACGGCGGGAACGACGGCAGCTCCTGCATCGCCGCCGCCGGCGGGGGCCGTGTCGACGCCTCCGGTGGGCGGTTCGGCGGCGACCCCACCGTTGGCCACGACGCCCCCGAGGCCTTCAGAACTGGCGACGCAGCGTCGACCCGGCGGTGACGGTCCAGACCCGGCCGTCGGAAATCGCCCTGCCGTCTCCGCTTCGACGCCGATCGTCCCTCCCGTGCCATCGACCACCCAAGGTTCAACGCCAACGGCGCCGGGTGGGGCGACCCGCCCGAGCGGCTCGCCTGTGTCCGAAAGTGCGTCGGTCGCTACGGCCGTCAATCCTGCGGTTCCCCGTCTACCGGTCCCCGCGCCCGCCACCCCGCCTCCGACGGTGACGACGGCGGTGCCTGCGCCGCCGGCAACCACGACAAGTCCGTCGACGGCCTCAACAACGCCGAGCACGCCGGCGGCCTCGACGCCTACGGCACCTCCGACGTCGCCGGCGCCTCCACCGAGGCCAGCGGCGTCAGCAACTGCGCCAGCGCCAACTGCAACTCCAGCTCCAGCGCCCAATCCCGGCGCGAGCGCCGTGGGTAGCGCGGCATCTCCGCCAACGCCGTCGTCCGCGCCTGCCACGACGACACCGACACCCGTTCCGTCGGTGACCGGGCCCAGCGCCGCGACCACGACACCGAGCGCTTCCAGTTCGCCGACGCTACCCGCGCCGAGCTCGGCAACGACCACGGCCGCGGCGTCTCCCGCCGCTCCGTCGAGTGCGATTCCGAGCGCCGCGACGACACCCACACCCCCGGCACCGAGCACAACCCCACCGACCGCGGCGGTGTCACCGACCGCGCCGGCCACCACATCGGCGGCGGGTCCACAGGTGTTCGGCTCGACCAGCCCCGATTCGCGCATATCGATCTACGCCATAGGGGACAGTCCCATTCAGGTCCGCGCTCCGGGCGGTGAAGTGCTTTTCACCCGCGTGCTGCGGTCGGGCGATCGGTATCAGGTTCCGAATCGACCAGGCCTCCTGATGAACGCCGGTGATGCCGGCGCGCTGGCCGTCTATGTCGATGGTCGGCGGATGGCGCCGGTCGGGCCGAGTGGTGGCGGCGCTCGCGACATTCCGCTCGATCCCGACCGCCTGATGTTCGGCGTCTTCTTCGACTGAGCCCTGCTCGGCTTGATCGGTCCATATGACGCGGGCATAGTCCGACCGCTCCGCCATTGGGCGGTTTGGCCGACCGGTTCTCATCGATGAGCGTACGACCCTATCGCGATATTCAGCGCCGCCGTTCGCGGATGATCCACGTCGGCTCCGTGCCGGTCGGGGGTGATGCGCCTATCAGCGTCCAGACGATGACCAACACGCTGACCCGCGATGTCGCGGCGACGGTCGCCCAGGTTCGTGCCGTCGAGGCGGCCGGCGCGGATATCGTCCGTATCTCCTGCCCGGACGAGGAATCGACGGCTGCCCTGCCGGCGATCATCCGCCAGGTTTCCATTCCGGTCGTCGCCGATATTCACTTCCACTACAAACGTGCGATCGAAGCCGCGGCCGCCGGCGCCGCCTGCCTGCGGATCAATCCCGGCAACATCGGGTCCCAACAGCGGGTGCGCGACGTGGTCAAGGCGGCACGCGATCATGGGTGTTCGATGCGGATCGGCGTCAACGCTGGATCCCTCGAACACGACCTGCTTGAGCGTTACGGCGAACCATGTCCGGAGGCCATGGTCGAAAGCGCGCTCCGCCACGCGCGCATGCTGCAGGACGAGGACTTCCACGACTTCAAGATCAGCGTCAAAGCCTCAGATGTGTTTCTTGCCGTCGCGGCCTACCAGCAGTTGGCGGAAGTCGGAGATTTCCCCCTGCATCTCGGGATCACCGAGGCCGGGGGACTGACCGGCGGGACCGTCAAGTCCGCAATCGGCATCGGCTCCCTCCTGTGGGCCGGCATCGGCGACACCATTCGTGTTTCGCTATCCGCCGATCCCGTGGAAGAGGTCAAGGTCGGGTTCGAGATCCTCCGTTCACTGGGTCTTCGTCATCGTGGCGTCCGAATCGTTTCGTGCCCGTCCTGCGCGCGTCAGGCGTTCCCCGTGATCAAGACGGTCGAAGTGCTCGAAAAACGGCTCGCGCACATCACGACTCCGGTGAGCCTATCGATCATCGGTTGCGTCGTGAACGGTCCCGGCGAGGCCCGAGAGACCGACGTTGGTCTCACGGGTGGGGGCCGTGGGCAACATATGGTGTATCTGCACGGCGTGGCCGACCACAAGATCGACGACGAATCGTTGGTCGAGCACATCGTTCGCCTCGTCGAGAACAAGGCGGCCGAGATCGCGGCGGCGCAACGCCCGTTGGCCGTAGCGTCCTAGCGACCAGTTTGCCCGCTTCTTCTTACGCACGCCGACGGTTACGACGCTGTGATTGCCCCCCAAAAACTCGATCAGGTGCTGGCGCGGTTTGCCGACATCGAGCAGGCCCTCAACGCGGGCGGCGGGCAAGACTCGTTCGCTCGGTTGTCGAAGGAGTACGCCGAGCTGACGCCCGTGGTCGCGGCGATCCGTCAGTTGCGCCGCGCCGACGACGAGATTTCGGGCCTGCGCGACATTCTCAATGACAAGACGGCGGACCCCGACATGCGATCGCTGGCGCAGGCGGAACTCGATACGGCTCTGGCCAACAGGCCGGCCCTCGAACGCCATCTACAGATCATGTTGCTCCCGGCCGACGAGGCGGATGCCAAGAACGCGATTCTCGAAGTGCGAGCCGGAACGGGCGGGGACGAGGCGGCGTTGTTCGCGGCTGACCTGTTTCGCATGTATCAGCGTTACGCCGATGCCCGCGGCTGGACGTTCGAGATCATGCACGTTTCGGAAAGCGACTTGGGGGGAATCAAGGACGCGGCGGCGTCGATTTCGGGCCGCGGCGTGTTCGCCCGCTTGAAATTCGAGTCCGGCGTCCACCGTGTCCAACGGATTCCGGTCACCGAGGCGAGCGGCCGCATTCACACTTCGGCGGCCACGGTGGCCGTGCTTCCCGAAGCCGAGGATGTCGACATCAAGATCGAGGACAAGGATCTCCGGATCGATGTGTTTCGCTCCTCCGGGCCGGGTGGACAGTCCGTCAACACCACCGATAGCGCCGTGCGGATCACGCATCTTCCGACGGGGATCGTCGTCTCGCAGCAGGATGAGAAATCGCAGCACAAGAACCGCGCCAAGGCGATGAAGATCCTGCGTGCCCGGCTCTACGAGCGGGAACGCCAGATGCGCGACGAAGCCCGGGCCGAGACCCGCCGAAGCCAGATCGGTTCGGGCGATCGTTCAGAGCGGGTTCGCACCTACAATTTTCCGCAGAACCGGGTTACCGACCATCGCATCAATTTGACCCTCCACAAGCTCGATCGGTTGATCAATGCCGAAGGTCTCGACGAGATGATCGATGGGCTGGTCGCCAACGACCAAGCGGAACGATTGGCCCGGCTCGGCGATGGTTGAGGCCGATCGTGACCCGGCTCTGACCGTCGGGCGCGTGCTGTGCCAGGCGACGCGGCGGTTGCGAACGGTCGGCATCGAGGGGCCGCGCCGCGACGCTCGATTGTTGCTCGAAGCGAGCGCTCGACTTTCGCGTGAGACCCTTCTCGCCGACCCGCACCAGCCGATTCCCGTGGGCGTTGGGAACGAATTTTTCTCCTTCGTCGAGCGGCGAGCGGCGGGAGAACCGGTTTCGCGCATCCTCGGCCGACGCGAGTTCTGGGGCCTCTCTTTCTACTTATCGAAGGAGACCTTGGACCCGCGTCCCGACTCCGAGACCCTGATTGCGACTGCCCTGGCCCTGCGTGATCGATGTCGGCCGTGTCGCTTGCTCGACCTGGGAACCGGCACCGGGTGCCTGCTGCTCGCGTATCTGCAAGAGAATCGGCTCGCGTCGGGGGTCGGGATCGATCGCTCCTTCGATGCGGTGCGGACGGCACGGCGAAATGCGCAGATGCTCGGTTTGCGCGATCGGGCGCAGTTCGTGGTCGGCGACTGGTCGACGGCCGTATCCGCCGAGTTCGATCTCGTGTTGGCCAACCCGCCCTATGTGGCGGCGGCCGAAATCGCGAGTTTGTCCCCCGAGGTGCGTGCCTACGATCCGCATGTCGCGCTGTCGGGTGGGGCGGACGGACTCGAAGCGTATCGCCGCCTGGCGCCGATGATCCGATCGTTGCTGCGCAGCGGAGGCGTGGCTGTCATCGAGGTTGGGGCGGGCCAGGCAGATCCGGTCGCAAGCCTGTTCGGCGCGGCCGAGTTGATCGTGACCGACCGACCCCGGGATCTCGCCGGGATCGCCCGCTGCCTGGTGCTCAAGGCAAGGGACAAAGCGCCGCAAGAGGTCAAAAAAGGGGTGGATTAGCGCAGGCCTTCGGACTAGCTTTCAACCGGGGGCCAGGGCCAGAACGCTCCAGCGAGTTTGGGAGCAGGCCGCCTTCAAACGTCAACGTCGAGCGGTCGAGGGCTGAGAACCGGAATCCCTCGGAATCTGGTTCCGTGTCTGAGCACATCCGCACAAGGGCGGCAGGAACGCATGAGACAGGGTGGAAATCATCAACGGCGCCAGCGGTCGGGGCGGCCGAACGGCAAGCGCCCGTTCAACTTCGGTCCCAACCGCAGCTTCGAATCGAACGGCCCCGGAGTGAAACTTCGCGGTACCGCGGCGCAGGTGTTCGACAAGTATTTGGCGCTGGCCCGGGACGCCTCTTCGAGCGGGGATAGGGTTGCCGCCGAGAACTTCTACCAGCACGCCGAACACTACTTTCGTCTTCATGCGGCGTTCACGGCCCGTCGCGAAGCCGAGCGCCAGAACGGGGGGCAGCCCCAACATCAGCAGGGCCAACAGCAGCATCAGCAAGGGCGCCTCCAGGGCCCGGGCGACGACGACTTCTATGGGGACTTCGACAGTCCGGAGGTCATCGAACCGCTGCACAGCGAAACACCGTCCGGCGATGCGCAGTTGACGGCGGCTCCGACCGAGGACCCCGACAGCCAGGGCGGCGAACGCTAGCGGCGCCAGCACCGCGCGCCGATCGCGACATTTCGGCGCGCGCACCCTTGTGTGATCGGGGCGCAACACCCATCTAAGGAAACAAGCCGTGCTGCCGCCTGTCGGGGCACGGCGGGTGCGCATCTGTGCATCGAATCGTTGCCTTGATCGAGGGACGAGATGGACCCAGAGAAGTACACCGAGCGGTCGCGCGGCTTTGTTCAATCTGCCCAGACCCTAGCTCTTCGTTCCGGTCATCAGCGTTTGACGCCGGAGCATATGCTCTCCGTTCTCATCGACGACAAAGAGGGTCTTGCGGCCAACCTGATCGCCCGCGCTGGCGGTCGAGCCGAGCAGGTTCGTCAGGAAACCGCGGCGGCTCTGGCCAAACTCCCCAAGGTTGAGGGCGCTGGCGCGGGACAGGTCTACCTCAGCCCCGAATTTGCCCGCTTCACGGAAGCTGTAGAAAAACTCGCGGACAAAGCCGGGGACAGCTTCGTCACGGCGGAACGATTGCTTCTCGGTTTGGCGTTAGCCTCCGGAACGCCGGCCGCCGATATCCTGCGCAATGCGGGGGTCACCGCCCAGGCGCTCAACGCCGCGATCAACGAGATTCGCAAGGGGCGCACGGCCACGTCCGCGACGGCGGAGAACGCCTACGACGCCCTCAAGAAGTATGCTCGCGACCTGACGGCTGCCGCTCGCGACGGCAAACTCGATCCCGTAATCGGTCGCGACGAAGAGATTCGTCGGACGATCCAGGTTCTATCGCGCCGCACCAAGAACAACCCGGTGCTCATCGGCGAACCCGGTGTCGGCAAGACCGCCATCGTCGAGGGATTGGCCTTGCGCATCGTCAATGGCGATGTTCCCGAGAGCCTGCGCGACCGCCGGCTGATGGCGCTCGATCTCGGCGCCATGCTGGCCGGCGCCAAGTATCGCGGCGAGTTCGAGGAGCGCTTGAAGGCGGTTCTGGCCGAAATTTCGTCGGCCGAAGGCGAGATCGTCCTGTTTATCGACGAACTGCACACCCTGGTCGGCGCCGGCAAGGCCGAGGGTGCCATGGACGCCTCGAACTTGTTCAAGCCGGCGCTGGCTAGGGGCGAGTTGCATTGCATCGGGGCGACGACCCTCGATGAGTACCGCAAACACATCGAGAAAGACGCGGCTCTGGCCCGGCGTTTTCAGTCGGTCTTCGTCTCCGAACCGACTGTCGAAGACACGATCTCGATCCTGCGCGGCCTCAAAGAGAAATACGAACTCCATCACGGGGTACGGATCACCGACGGTGCGATCGTCGCCGCTGCGACGATGTCGAACCGCTACATCACGGATCGTTTTCTCCCCGACAAAGCCATCGACCTCGTGGACGAGGCAGCGAGCCGCCTGCGTATGCAGGTCGACTCCAAGCCCGAGGCGATCGACGAACTGGATCGTCGCATCATCCAGCTAAAGATCGAGCGCGAGGCGCTGAAGAAGGAGAGTGATGCCGCGTCGCGGGAACGCCTGACGGCGCTCGAGGGCGAACTCGCCGAACTGGAGAAACAATCCGCAGCCTTGACCGCCCAGTGGACGGCGGAAAAAACCAAGCTGAGCAGCGCTCAGCGGGTCAAAGAGAAGCTCGAACAGGCCCGCGGCGCGCTCGAGGCCGCGCGGCGGAAGGGAGACCTGGCGAAGGCTGGCGAACTGACCTACGGCACCATTCCAGCGCTCGAGAAAGAACTGGCCGCCGCGCAGGCCGCAGGCGGCAAGACCATGCTCAAGGAGGAGGTCACCGACGAGGAGATCGCCGGGGTGGTCTCGCGCTGGACCGGTGTTCCGGTCGAGAAGATGCTCGAAGGCGAACGCGACAAACTGCTCCGGATGGAGGACAACCTGCGGCAGCGGGTGGTAGGCCAGGACGACGCGATCGTCGCAGTCGCGAACGCCGTACGCCGGGCGCGCGCCGGCCTGCAAGACCCCAATCGGCCCATCGGGTCATTCTTGTTCCTGGGGCCGACCGGAGTCGGCAAGACGGAGCTTTCCAAGGCGCTTGCGCTCTTCCTGTTCGACGACGATGCCGCCATGGTGCGCATCGACATGTCGGAGTACATGGAAAAACACTCGGTCGCCCGCCTCATCGGTGCCCCGCCGGGCTATGTCGGATATGACGAGGGCGGGGCCCTGACCGAGGCGGTCCGCCGCCGTCCCTACCAGGTCATCCTCTTCGACGAGGTCGAGAAGGCCCATCCCGACGTTTTCAACGTTCTGCTTCAAGTTCTCGACGATGGCCGTCTGACCGACGGGCAGGGACGAACGGTCGACTTCACCAATACGGTGATCATCCTCACGTCCAACCTCGGCTCGGACATTCTGGCCAATCAACAGGATGGTCAGGATACGGCAGCGGTCGCGCCCCAGGTCATGGAGGTCGTGCGCGCGGCGTTCCGGCCCGAGTTTCTCAACCGCCTGGACGAGACGATCCTGTTCCATCGCCTGAGCCGGTTGCACATGGATGGCATCGTCACCATCCAGTTGCGCCACCTCGAAAGACTCCTGTCGGACCGCAAGGTCGCCCTCGTCATCGACGACAGGGCGCGCCGCTGGTTGGGCGACGCTGGTTACGACCCGACCTACGGGGCGCGTCCGTTGAAACGGGTGATCCAGCGCCAACTGCAAAACGCCCTGGCGACGCAGTTGCTCGAAGGCAAGATTCGTGACGGGGATACGGTCGAGGTCACGGCGAACGAGAAAGGTTTGGTGCTGAACGGCGTCGCGGTCAACGTCGACCAGGCGGCCTAGCCGCGGTCAGCGTCGGGTCAGGTCCGCGGCCAACTTGGTCGTCGCGGCCGGGGTGGCGGCGAGACGCATCTCGATCTGGGCGCGTTCGGCGACGAACCGGTTTAGGTCGGGTCCCTTGAGCTTCTGACCACCCGCCACTTTGATGCTCAGCGGGTTCACCTGTCGTTCACCCTCGTGGACCTCGTAGTGCAGGTGGGCGCCGGTCGAAAGACCAGTCGAGCCGACGAACCCGATGATTTCGCCCTGGCGAACGCGCTTGCCAGGTTTGACGCCCTTGGCAAACGAGCTGAGGTGCCCATAGGCCGTCCGGTAGCGCTGGTTGTGCCGCAGCAAGACGTAGTTGCCGTAGTTGCCGTTGAAATTCGCCATTTCGATGACGCCGTCGCCGGCCGCATTCACCGGGGTGCCCGTCGGGGCGGCGAAGTCGACGCCGCGGTGGACCGTGGTGAATCCGAGGATCGGGTGACGGCGGTTGCCGAAGGTCGAGGTTATTCGGGCGCCATCGAGTGGCGTGCGCAGCAGCGCCTTACGAACGCTCTCGCCCTCGGGGTTGAAGTAGTCGACTGTGCCATCGCCCATCTGATGGCGATAGAGGCGCAGAGTTTCGCCGCCACTGCGTAGCGCGGCATACAACACGTTGCCGATCTTGACCGGTTCGCGCTCCTCGTCGTGGAAGTACTCGAGCAGAAGCTCGAATTGGTCGCCGCGCTGGATATCGCGTTGAAAGTCGACGTCCCAGCTGAACATGCGGATCAGTTCCATGATCACGCTGTCGGGGACCCCGGCACGCTTGTTGGCGACATAGAAGCTGTCCTCGATCGTGCCGGAATAACGCGCGAGCACGCGCTCGAGCTTCTTGGTCAGGTTCTCCGGAATGAAGCCCTCGCCGACGCCACGATAGGCTCGAATTTCGCGCGTCGGGCTGAGAGGAATCGCGACCGTCTGTAACACGCGCTCGCGCCGACCGACGTCGAGATACGTGACGTTGATGCGTTGGCCCTGTGTCAACGCACGCGGATCGAACAGCGTCGATAGAGCGGACACCGCTTGCTGGACCTGATCGCGATCGATGCCGATTTCGAGCAGCGAGCTGGTCAGCGTGGAACCGCGGGCGACCCGGATCGTGCGTTCGATCGGGGTATTCATCGGCAAGGAGTTGCGCGATACCGCGGCGAGGGAAGTCAGCTCCGCATCGGTCAACTCGGCCAAGGCGCTGACGCTAGAACGAACAGGGTTGTCACGAATGCGCACCGTGACGCCGCTGGCGTCCAGCACGTAGGCAGCGATCACGGCAACGATGGCGCCGGTGACCGCCCCGAGCAGGGCCAAGCGGCCGGTGTGGAGCCACGAATGCGCGCGCTCGGACGGCGCTTCGAGCGCCCCGACCGGGGACGGTCCAGCGACTTCCTCTTGATCCCAGCGACGGCCCAACGCGCGAACCCCTCACGAACCCCTTGAAAGGACGCACAAATCCCAAACGAGGCGGCAGAATGCGGACGACAAACGCCTCTGTCAACCAAATTTCAGCCGGAATCAATGGATTCAGGGGGAATCTTCAGGTTTCAGGAGGACCGTCGGACCGGGCGGGAAAACGCGTAGGTCGAATAGCGCCAAAATCGGAGGTCGGGGCTCCAGTGATCGATGGCCAACCCCGCTTTGCGCTTGAGGTGGGCGAGGAACACCTTCGGATCCGGCAGTTGCTCCCAGACGCTGGGCAGGAAGGTCGCGCGCGTGTTTCCCTCCTGCAGGATCAGGCCGTCCCGCCCAACCCGCAGGCGGCCGAGGAGGTCGGCCTCGGAGGCGACGGCAAATGCGATCGGCGGGCTCAGCACCGAAATATCGATCTCGAGCTCCGGCCATTCGGCCGCCGTGAGGGCCGGGAAGCGGGGGTCCTTGAACGCCGCCGAATAGGCATTGGCAACGACATCGGCGGCGAGGGGACGGTGGGCGGCGAGCGAGCCGATACAGCCGCGCAGGACGTGGTGTTTGGTCAGGGTGACGAAGGCGGCGCCGCGGGCCCGCAGCGCCTCGCTCTCGGATTCGACCACGATCGTGGGCGGTTGTCCCGTCGACAGCCCGTGACGCACCGATGCTTCCGCGAGGTCGAGCAGGCGATCCTGATCGCGGACGCCGAGGTGTGCGGACGCCGGATCGTCGTAGCGCAACGCGGCATAACCCACGACGCGATCGCGGCTGCCAGCGGTATCACCGGAATTGCGGTAGTCGAG
The DNA here is from genome assembly GCA_016869765.1 of Alphaproteobacteria bacterium. Classification (GTDB taxonomy): domain Bacteria; phylum Pseudomonadota; class Alphaproteobacteria; order SHVP01; family SHVP01; genus SHVP01. The sequence goes on along the minus strand of VGES01000020.1, from coordinate 31,177 downwards.
CAAGGTTGCTTTGAGGCCGTGCTCCATCGCGATCTGCATCATACCCTTGACCGGAATCCGGCCGCATGCGCCCTCGTCGCTGATGTCGTTGGTCGTACCCTCGAGAATCGCGTCGACGGTGCGATGATCCAGCGCCTTGGCGCGGTCGTAGTCGTGGTAGTGACTGAGATCGGTGCTGATCACGAGCAGCGTTTCCGGATCGTCGTAGAACACCGACAGAACCTGGGCCACCGTCGTAGGCGTCACCGCCCCGGCAACCAGCGCCACCAATCGGAAGTCGCCGAGGACGCGCTGCAGAAACGGCAACTGGACCTCGAGGCTGTGCTCGAGCCGATGGGCCTCATCGAGCGCCACCACGCCCGCGATCGTCTTCAAGCGTTCGATCGCCGTCAGATCCTGGCGGATGGGTCCGAGAGGCGTGAGAAACGCGCGGGCCGATGACAGCGCGATGCCGCGAAACGGTACGCGATGCGCCGGGCCGATCAGCACGACGCGCGAAATCGTTCCGGCAAAGGCGCGGAGCGGCGCGTACGCGTAGGCAGCGGTGGCTCCCGAATAGACGTAGCCCGCGTGTGGCACGATGATCGCCCGGGGGCGTATGGGATCGGCCGGCATTGGTACGGCGCCGAGATAGCCGTCGATCAAGCGTTTTAGCTTCTCGGCATCGCCGGGGTAGAAGGTCCCGGCCACCGCCGGTGCGCGAACATTGGCCGCTGTCGTCATGGCATCGGCGCCGATGCCCCTTGTGGCCTCGGCGCGTCCGACACATCTTAGTACACAGTAGTCGCGGCGAGGAGTTCGCGCGATGGAAGATGTCCTGGGTCCTGAGATCTTGAGATCGCCGAGCACCGTCCCCGGCCGATATTGGCATCGGCTCGAGGACGGCCGCTTCCAGTGCGACATCTGTCCTAGATTCTGCCGGTTGCGCCCGGGTCAACGCGGCCTATGTTTCGTGCGCGGGGCCGGCGAACACGGAATCGTTCTGACCAGCTACGGTCGGTCGAGCGGTTTCTGCGTCGATCCGATCGAGAAAAAGCCGCTCAACCACTTCCTACCGGGCTCGGCCATCCTGTCGTTCGGCACCGCCGGCTGCAACCTGACGTGCAAATTCTGCCAGAACTGGGACATGAGCAAGTCGCGTGCGATGGACACGCTGGCTGACGCGGCCTCGCCCGAGACGTTGGTTCGGGCGGCGCAGGCCCTGGATTGCCGCTCGATCGCATTTACCTACAACGATCCGGTCGTCTTCCTCGAGTATGCGGTCGATGTTGCCAAGGCGTGCCGCGCGGCCGGTATCAAGACGGTCGCGGTCACGGCGGGTTACATGACCGAGGAGCCGCGCCGCGAGTTTTACGAATGGATGGATGCGGCCAACGTCGACCTCAAGGGCTTCACCGAGGCGTTCTACCACCGCGTCTGCGGCGGTCACCTCCAGCCCGTGTTGGATACGCTGGTCTACCTCAAGCGCGAGACCAAGGTGTGGTTCGAGATCACGACTCTGCTGATCCCGGGCGAAAACGATTCCGATTCGGAATTGACCGCGATGACGTCGTGGATCCTCGACAACCTGGGTCCCGACGTGCCGCTTCATTTCACGGCCTTTCATCCCGATTGGAAAATGACCGATAAGCCGCGAACGCCGCACGAGACCCTGTTGCGGGCGCGGCGTATCGCGGTGCGGCGCGGCCTGCGCTACGTCTACGTCGGCAACGTGCACGACCGCGCCGCGTCGAGCACCTATTGCCACCATTGCGGCGAGGTTTTGATCGGTCGTGACTGGCACGCATTGGATGAATGGAACTTGACGCCCGACGGACATTGCCGGAAATGCGGGACGGCGATGGCGGGTGTAATCGAAGGAGCCCCCGGCACTTGGGGTCGCAAACGAATTCCCGTCCGACTGCAGGATTTCGAGCCGGGAGGGCGACGCCACAACCAGGAGATGGCCGGAAATATTCCGCTGGCGTCGGCGCGGCGGGTGCGGCGGCCACCGCCGTCGCGCGAAACGTGACGACCGCCGGTTCGACGATTCGTTTCTGATCTCAGCGCGACGTCGCCAACTGACTCAGGATGTTGGCCCGGTTCATCGCCCGCTGGGCCTGGTCGGACTCGCGCTTGGCCTGACGTTCGCGATAGGCTGCCATCACGGATTCCGTCCGCTCGATCGCATCTCGCCGGCGCTCGCCCTGCCAGAGTTTGTCGACCTTTTCCTTGTAGCGCGTGTGCAGCTCGGGGGTGGCCGAGTGGTAATGCGCGACCGCCCGCGACCACGATTTGAGGTCGCCCTGAAGCGTCTTCAGGAACGAAGCGGCGTACATGACATTGGCCTCCGGGTCGAAGGCCTCTTCGAGGGATTCGAAGGCGCGGCGATGATGATGCAGGTTGACCTGCATACAGCCCACATCGATGTTGCGCACCCCTTTGGCCTGGAGCGCCCGGACGTGGGCAATCGCGGCTTCTTTGTTGGGGTGGTAGCTCGAGTCCTTGCCGCTGGTCACCGTCCACGGCCAGGCAATACTTTCCCCCCGTTCCGCGTGCCAGCGCCCGGTTTCTGCGAGCGCGATCGCCGAGAGCAGGAGCTTCGGGATCCCCTGTTCGCGTTCGACGCGGGCAATCGTGTCGCGGCAGACCTTGGCGACGGTCGCAGAAAAGGGCGCCTGCCCAGCATGGGCGACAGGCGCTACGAGGACGAGACCGACGCTGGCCAGCCACCAGCGTAACCACAGAGCCCTGAGCATTTCGGTTTTCTCCCGGCGTGTTAGGGCGTTTCCTGCGGAAAAGGTCGCAAGACCTGTGCCAAGTCATTGATAGTGCTATTTTTGTCACACGAGGCCAGATACTCATCGCGAACGGGAAATATTCCTTGGTCTCAATATGGGAATGGCCCTATATATAGTGCGCGGCACCGTTAGCCTCATGCCAGCGGTGCCGAATACCCTATCTGGGTATTTCCTCCCTAAACTCGGGCCCACCTGCCAACGTAGGCGGGCCCCTTTTTTGCCGGGTCGTTATTGCGCGGCCTGGGCGAAGCGCTCGCCGGCCGGCGCCAACCAGGCCGGGTCGACCTTGCCCATTTCGGCGATCAGGGCCGCAACATCGTTCTTCAACCGCGCATAGCCGGCGTTGGGCCGGATGCCCACTTCGTCCATGTAGAGCGCGCGATTGATCTCGATCTGCAGCGCGTGCAGCCCTTCGTGCGGGCGGCCGTAATTCTGCGTCACGAACCCGCCGGCATAGGGCTCGTTGCGGGTCACGCGATATCCCATCCGACGCAGCGTGCGCTCTGCCAGTTCGACGACCCGCGGATCACAGCTCATGCCGTAGCGATCGCCGAGCACCATGTCGCCTCGGGCACGGCCCGAGTCCTCGTCCATCGGGCCGCCGGTCGAAGGCATCGAATGGCAGTCGACGAGCACGACGCCGCCGAAGTGCGCTCGCGCGGTGAGCAGCAACTGCTTGAGCGCCGTGTGATAGGGAAAATACAGGCCCTCGATTCGCGCCTCGGCTTCGGCGACCATCAGACGCCGGCGATAGATCTCCGATCCGTTCGACACCACCCGCGCGATCGTGCCCAAACCCAACGAAACCCGCGCCGAGGTCGTGTTGGCAAAATTCGGCAGCGCTTCGGCAAACATCGACTGGTCGAGTTCATAGGGTTCGCGGTTGGCATCGAGGAAGACCCGCGGGAACAACGCTTCGATCAACGGCGCACCGAGTCCGGGGGCGGCGCCGAACAGGTCCTGGACGAAGGCGTCCTCGGAGCGACGCAGCGTCTTCGGATCGAGCCGCGAATCGGCGATCAATTCCGCAGGGTAGATCGACCCCGAATGGGGGGAGGCGTAGACGAAGGGAAGTTTTGGCTCGGTCGGGCTGTGCACGACGAAGGGCTTCGGCCCGAAGGCGGAGAGCGGAACCATGCGCGGAACCCTAACGGCGCGAGCCGCAGGTAGCGATCGAAAAAATGCGTGAGTGCGATGGGCAAGAGGCTTGCCACCGGAGGGGCCCGACGATATGAGTGCCCGCAACGGCAAAGCCCGTCCCGGGCGCGTAGCTCAGCGGTAGAGCACTACCTTGACATGGTAGGGGTCACAGGTTCGATCCCTGTCGCGCCCACCACTTTTCTGCCAAGTTCCGCAACCTCGATGCCTAGGCCTGCTACGCAAGTGGCACGCAGGCTCGGGGTTGAGAGTACCAGCGGACGGCTCGTCAGCCGTTGCAGTTCAACGAAGTAGCTGTCGATTGCGGCGACCGCTTTGCCCATGTAGCCGGGGTCATGCTTCGCGTAAATCTCGGTCGTGCCATACCCGCTGGAACGGTGGCCCAGCATTCCGCTGACTTCCCACGCGGGTACGCCTTGTCTGCGCATTTCAACCGCCATGGTGTGACGTAGATCGTAGGGTGTTGCCTTCAACAGATCGGCCGCACTCAGTGTGGCAGCTTCAATCACCTTCCGTGCCTCCACCCTGCGGTGCATGACCGATCAGCTCGACCTCGCGCGTCGGCGTGAACCAGCGGATGCCGAAGGCCTCGCCCCCCCGGGAGCTTGCCAGGGAGCTCCGGCGCGAAGAACACGGTCTCCGACAGGTTCATCTCCGCGGCGATGGCCCGCATGGTCGCCGCGGGTAGCCATGCATCGAGCGGGCAGACCGCCGCCGGATTCCCGGTCAGCAGCCGTTCCGCGAACGCATCGATGATGGTGATGGGAAGGTCCATGGCCACCCTCTTACAGGGGCCCAGCCTCCCATATTCCCGGTCCGTCTAGAAGTATCGCGGCTGGAAGCGTGCCGCCCTAGAAGCTGAACGCCGCGGCGATCTGTGCCAGCCAGACCGTGCGGCTGTTGACGCCGGCGGTGCCCAGCGACTGCTTGAGGCCGTCGCGCGCCGTGCCGGCGCCGAGCAGCGGCACGACGGTCAGGCCCTTCACCGGCGTTTCCCATTCGCCGTAGAGATTGACCTCGTCCATGATGCCCTTCTTGGTGACGTTGGCCGTCTGCCGCGCTTCGTCGTAATTGAAGCGGTAGAGGATCGCACCAAGGCGCAGCGTGTCCTCGATCGGCACGGCCTTCAGGTGGATCTGGTGGACTTCGAGGTTGCTGTTCCCCAGGCCGGTATAGCGGCCGTAGATCTCGCCCTGGGTCCAGGTTCCGAGGCCGCGCGGTCCGTTTCCGGGGAACAGCGGATCCCATGACTTGTCGGTCTGGTCGTTGGGATTGCCGTCACCGCTGAAGCGGCCGTAGCGGTAGCCGAGGTGCGGGGTCCAGGGCAGCATCGAGAGCCTGTATTGCGGCTCGATGTACCAGGCATCGGCCCGCACCTTGTGCAGCGTCTCGCTGTTGCGCTGGACGCCGTATTCGCCGTAGAGCGCGAAGTCCGGCAGTATCGGCAGGATCGCGCCGCCGACCCGCACCGAGTAGACGTTGAGCCCGTCGCGGTTGGCCCCGAGCGCCGAGCCGTTGCCGCCGTTGGCGAAAGAGAAGTTCCGGCCGCCGGTGGAATCCGCCTCGGTGAAGCGCAGGGCCATCACGCCGACATACCAGAGCCGCTCGTCGTACTCGGACCGCCCATGGTCCGCGTGGCTTGATTCGAACCACTCAAGGTTGGCGCCGACGAACGCCGAATGCGGGTTGTCGCTATCCCGGGTGAAGGACTGGTCGACGACCGCCCGGGCGTGGAACAGTTCGGCGCGGATAGGCTGAGTGTTGAGGCGCGCGACCGCCGTCTGCTCGAACGCCGTCCGTGGCCCGAGGACGGACGCGCCGCGCCGCGCCCCGTTGGCGGTGCCCTCGAGGATCATGAAGCCGTCGCCGACGCGCAGCGACTGGCGACCGGCCGACAGGTCGATGGCGTTCTCACCCAGGCTGGCGAAGACGTCGCCCGACTTCCAGCCGATGGCGGCATCCTCGACGAGGAGCCGTTCCGGCCGTCCCGCGGTTGCCGAGGGATTGGCCGCGTCGCCATCGCCGCGCGTTCCCGCGCCGATGACGCTGAACAGGCCGTAGGCGACGCCCGTACCCTGGAGGTCGTAATCCACCCCCAGCGAGGGCTTGAGGAAGAACTCGCCCCAGCGGCGCGTGCCCTTACGGGCACCGTTGGCATCGAGGCTGGTGGTGCCCAGGCCGAAATTGCTATTTTTCACGTGATAGAAGCCTAGCGCCGCGTCGACCATGAGATTCAGCGAGAGGTTGCCGACCTCGTATTTGACGCCGCGCTGGTTGTCCTCTTCGGCCTGCGCCGGCACGGCGAGGGCGAACAGGGCCAGGGCGGCGGCAGGCAGGCCAGCGCGGATCGAATGCATGCAACTCTCCCAACAAGCAAAGGCTAACTCTTTAATGTTATAGTGTTACATTATCAAGCACCCTGCAGCCGTAGAGCCAGCCGCTGGCCCCGCCGAGTACCAGCCAGAAGACGGCGCTGGCGAGCAACGAGGCGGCGATGAACTGCCGGGCCAGCTCGGCCGGCACCGGTCCTGACGCCTCGGCCGGACGTGGCGCACCGACGAGATGTGGCAGGCCTCGTGCCCGTCGTCGTCGGGACCGTCGGCTTCGGACTGATGGTCTCGGCGGGCACCCAGGTCGCGTGATCGACCAGCGGAAGCGTGGCCGTCCGTCGGACAGAAGCGAGTTGTAGTCGTCATACTCGCGTGTCACCAGGAAACCTCCGCGACTGGGTTTCGATTCCAGGACGGACAACTTCAACTTTTTGTCGGCCTTGAAGTCGCGTCCGACCTCCTCGGCGTATCGCTGTATATCGCGATCTAGAGCCTCACGCTCCGCGGGGCTGAGGCCCTCGACCACGATCTTTGGCCCTGAGGGTGGGGCCACGACCACCGGGCCGGCGGGCCGTTGGGGTGGTGCATCCTGCACTCGCGGTGGTGGAGGTGCGACCCGGGCAAGCGGAGTGATCACCGTTGGAGGGCGTTCGGGCGATCGCTGGGTCGGACCTGGGGGCGGGCTATGGGGCCCCTGGGCCATCGCCAGGTCGGCGGCGAGCAGCGTCAACCCAACGCCCAGCACGGAAATCACGCTCGGAATTCGCATCGAACCCCCCTTTGTGGGAGATAGGTCCGCTGGTCGCGTCCTCCGTTGATCTAGGTCAGCGCAAGGAAGATGCCGCGAGTTCTTACGGCCGCGACCTACGTCGACTGGGTCGATCCTTGCGTTTTGTCCGGTGCTTGAAGAACTCGACCTGGCGGAGCCGTTGCTCGGCCTCGGCCCGGGTCCGGTAGCGGCCGAGGTTTCGGCCGGACTCGCTGCGGACGACGTACACTCGACCCTCTCGTCGGATCATCGGTTCCCCTGGGCTGGACGAACGTTGCCAGGATCAAGATGATGCGGCCCCGACATGGTGTCATTGCGATCGATCAGGGATTACCGCCGCCGGCGCCGGCAGGAACGCCGCGATCGTCCGTACGCGGACAACGCGTTTCCCCACCGACTCGACTATCGCTGGGAGGACATCCGCTACAACCGCGTCAGCCTGATCAATGCGGCGCTCGCCCGGCGTGGTGGCGCGACCGCCCGCTATCTCGAAATCGGCTGCGCCGGCAACGCCTGCTTCGACTCGATCCTGGCACTCGACAAGATCGGCGTCGACCCGGCGCGCGGCGGGACCCATCGCATGACGAGCGACGCATTCTTTGCCGCCAACGACAGGCGCTTCGATGTCGTTTTCGTCGACGGCCTGCACGAGTTCGCCCAGTGTCGTCGCGACGCGGTCCATGCCATCGACGTCTGCGAGGTCGGTGGTTTCGTGCTGTTCCACGATTTCTTGCCACGGGATTGGCGGTCGGCCAACGTCCCGGCGCTGCAAGGCGAGTGGACGGGCGATGTGTGGAAGACCGCCTTCGAACTCGCATCGAGCGATGGAATCGAGTTCAAATTGGTCGAGATCGACCATGGCGTCGGCGTCGCGCGCAAGATCCGGCAGGATTGGCGTTACGCCGATCGCTTCGCCGCACTCCAAGCGCTCAAGTTCAAGGACCTCTACGCGCGCCACCGCGAACTGCCGCTGATCGGCCCGCACGACGCGCTGCGCTGGATCGCGGCCTAGTGCTCACACCAGCACGAGGCCGCCGTCGACCGGGATGACGGCGCCGGTGACATAGCGCGCTCCGTCGCCGAGAAGCCACATCACGACGTCGGCCACGTCGCTCGCTTCGCCCAGGCGGCCTAAGGGAACGCGAGCCGCGAGCGGTTTGGCGTTGGCGCCGAGCAGCGCCATCCAGGACTCGGTCGCAATGAACCCCGGGGCCACGACGTTGATGCGAACGTTGTGCTTGGCAACCTCGAGGGCAGCCGCCTGGCACAGGCCGTTGGCGCCCCATTTCGATGCGCTGGTGTCGGCCAGGCTCGCCCGTGGCCGCAGGCCCGACCCGGCGGTCGTGACCACGATTGCGCCGCCGCCGCCCTTGATCATCGCCGGGAGGTAAGCGTGCAGGCCGTAGAACGGTCCGTGCAGATTGACGGCAATCGTGTCCTCGAAGCGTTTCACAGCCGTCTCGTGGAGCGGACTCATGCCGAACAGGTTTCCGGCGTTGTGGAACGCAAGGTCGAGTCGCCCGTGCCGCTGAACCACCCGATCGACCAGCGTCTGCATGTCGCTCGCCCGGGTGACGTCGGCGGCGACGGCCGTCGCCTGACCGCCAGTCTGGCGAATACCTGCGGCAACCGCTTCGCACGCCGCAGCGTCCCGGGAGGAAACGACGACGTGGGCCCCGGCGCGTGCCAGGGTCTCGGCGGCGACCCGTCCGATGCCGCGGCTCGCGCCCGCGACGATACAAACCTTGCCCGTGAACGACATGACCATCTCCCTGTGGTTTGCCCGAACCCGAGCGTAGCACTCACGCATGTCGAACGGCGCCAGGGCCCTTTTCAAGTTCGCCGGTTTGGCGCACGGTGCGCCGATGGAAGCGCGCCTGAAGAGCGGGATTTGGGTCCAGGCACAGGTCCGAATGTGCGACCGACACGCGATCCCCGTGGCGATCCGGCATCGCGGCGATCCCGACGCCGGCGGCGTGGTACTCAAGCTCGCGCGCGGGCGCGATCGCTGCCTCGTGCTGCGACGGGTGTCCGACCTCGATGGCTCGATGAACTGGATGGCGATCAGCGACGCGACCGAGCTGTCCGAGATCGACGCGGAGGACTACCTCGCGCGGGAGATCAAACGCGACCGCGATCTCTGGGTCCTCGAGATCGAGGATGATCGGGAACGCTATCAACTCGACGGTCGCATCCTCGCCCGTTAGCCCCTAGTGTGACTTGGGCTTTTCCGGATATTGTGCGGAGAGAGCGGGCGACCACCGGGGTTGGGAGTCCATGGCGCAGTTGCTAATGCCGGGCCGAGGGACCGCGGTGTTCCCGGTCGCCGTCAAGGGCATTGTTCCCCACCGCGGGCAAGTGCTGCTGCTCAGGAACCGGCGCGATCGCTGGGATCTGCCGGGCGGGAAAATTCACGCCGGCGAGGCGGTCGAAAAATGCCTGATCCGAGAGGCGCGCGAGGAGATCGGCCTTGCGATCGAGCCTATGCGCCTGGTCGACAGTTGGGTCCGTGTTCGCAGCGACAAGCCGAACACGCTGGTCCTGGTGTACCTGTGTGCCGAAACGACGGCACTCGCGCCCGCGCTGAGCGATGAGCACAAGGAATGGCGCCTGGTGGGGCCGGCGGTGTTGGACCAGCTCGCTCTTGCGGCCCGCTATCGTCGTGCCGTCCAACGGGCGTTCGGCGAAGCGCCGGTTCGAGCGTCGGCGTCGGACATGCGACGCCAGATAGCGCGATAGGGTTCGCATGCTCGAAGGCCTGCGATGACCCTGTACGCCGGCGCGAGCGGGTTCGCCTACAAGGAGTGGCGAGGATCGTTCTATCCCGAGACGCTCAAGGAAGCCGACTTCCTCGACTACTACGCGCGTCACGTCCCGGCGGTCGAGATCAACAACTCGTTCTACCGGATTCCCAACACCAAGACGCTGGAAGGCTGGGCCCAGCGAACGCCCGAGAGCTTTCGTTTCGTTATCAAGGCCTCGCGCCAGATCACGCACCTCAAGCGCCTCAAGGACGCCGAGCAACCGACGTCGTTTCTATTCAAGAGCCTCGAAGCCTTGGGCGATCGCTTGGGGCCCGTGCTGTTCCAGTTGCCGCCATTCCAGCGCAAGGACCTCGAACGCCTCGAGGCATTCCTGGCAATCCTGCCCAAGGACCGGCGCGTCACGTTCGAGTTCCGTCACGAATCCTGGTTCACCGATGACGTCTTCAATCGTTTGCGCGAACACGGAGTTGCGCTCTGCATCAACGATGTCGAAAAAGACGAACAGGCATCGCCGTTCGTCGCAACAGCCTCCTGGGGCTACCTGCGCCTGCGTCAGCCGCGTTATCCCAAACCGACTCTGCGGGCGTGGTTGAAGCGGATCGCCGGCCAGTCGTGGACCGACACCTATGTGTTCTTCAAACACGAAGACGCCGGGATCGGGCCGCGCCAGGCCAAGGAACTTCTCGCGCTCGCCGCCCGCTGACCGCTGGGCGTGCTAAGCTGTCGTCTTCCAGGGGATCACATGGGCAATCGCAGCAATCAGCCAGTCGACCTGGTCGGTATCGAGGAAACCCGCTCGTTCCACGCGTTTCACACGTTCCTGCGCCAGGCCAAGGTCTATGCCGAGAGCGATCTCTATCCCGATCTCTACCGCGCCTACGAGCGCGCGGTCGGGGGCGAGCGCCGCCCGTCGAGTGTGGCGGGGGCCAATGCCATTCTCGACGATCTTCCCGAGTATCAACTCTATGCCTGGCTGTTTCGCAACAGCCAGCAGCTCAAGTACAACAACCCCGATTGGGGCGTGGTGGCCGCCGCGCGGCGCGAAACCGAACGTCTGGCGCCCAAGCTCGAGGCAATCGCGGCCGAGGGGATCCGACGGGGTGAGCTTCGCCTCGATCCCGCGCTCCGCATTCCGGACTATTTCTCCCTCGTCGACTTTCATCAGCATCCCGGCGGCGTCTGGCAGCATCCCCTCGATGGGTTGGCCTACGACTTGGCGCGGCGCACGACGATCGCGGCCCACAGCGATCCCAACGACATCTACCGCCTGATCTTCTCCTACCTGCCGCCCGACGCGGCCACCGGTCGCGTGCTCGATTGGGGAATCGGCCATGGCGACGGCGCGTTGACTTGGCTCGAAAGCCATCCCGAATCGGAGGTGCATGGCGTCGACCTGAGTGCGCCCTGCCTCAAGTACGCTTACGCCAAGGCCCGCGCTCACGGGGTCAAGGTCCTGCTGTCGCAGCAGGATCTCGAACACCTCGACTATCCCGACGATCACTTCGACGTCGTGTTCTTCTGCTTCATGCTGCACGAGATTCCACCGGCGGCGACGGAGCCGCTGCTGCGTGAGGCGCACCGTGTGCTGAAACGTGGGGGAGTGTTCCTCGGGATGGAATTGGGAGCGACGGCCGACCCGTTCCAGACCGCCGTGCAGGATGCCAATTGTTTCCTCAACAACGAGCCCTTCATGGCCGCGTGTGCCCATGCCGACTATGCTGCGATCTTCAAGCGCATCGGCTATCGCCACGTGCACGTCGGGACCTTCGGCAAGCTCCAGGAGTCCAAGCCCGGCGCAACCACCACCGATGGTGTCCCCCGCGGTCGCCACGACATCTTCGTGATCCGGAAATAGGCTCGGCTGCCTGGAGTGGCGTAGGCCGGCCCGGCGTTGACAAGGGCCGGCGCCCCCCCTATGGTCCGCCGCCGCCAAACGAGAGGCCCGCGATGAAAGTCATTCGTTCGCTCAAGTCCGCGAAGAAACGGCACCGGGATTGCCGTGTCGTCCGCCGCAAGGGCCGGTTGTATGTCATCAACAAGACGAACCCGCGCTTCAAGGCCCGCCAGGGCTGAACGAACGCCATCGCGTGTCGTGGAACCGCACCCCTCGGGTGCGGTTTTTGTTTGGGCGGTCTAGCATCACGCTGCCATGCGCATGCCCGAACCCGATGGCGATGTCCTTGCCCGCCGAGAGGCGATCGTCGCCGGTCTGCGGCGCATCCTGCTCGACGACGGCGTCATCGCCGATGACGAGGGGCTCAAGCCATACGAGAGCGACGGTCTGACAGCCTATCGCCAGGTTCCTATCGCTGTCGCGTTGCCGCGATCAACCCGGGAGGTCGCCGAGATCCTGCGCTATTGCCACGACGAAGGGGTGAAGGTGGTGCCACGCGGGGGCGGCACGTCGCTCTCGGGAGGAGCCCTGCCGCTGGCCGATGGCATCGTGCTCGGCCTCGGTCGTCTCAATCGCGTGCTCTCGATCGACCTCGCCAACCGCTGCGCCGTGGTGCAGCCCGGTGTGACCAACCTGGCGATCTCGCAAGCGGTCGCCCACGCCGGGTTCTACTATGCGCCTGATCCTTCCAGTCAGATCGCGTGCACGATCGGGGGCAACGTCGCCGAAAACGCCGGCGGACTCCATTGCCTGAAATACGGCCTCACCACGCACAATGTTCTCGGGATCGAGCTCGTGACGATCGCGGGCGACGTGATCCGGCTCGGGGGACGGCACCTCGATGCCGAAGGCTACGACATTCTCGCGGTGATGACGGGATCGGAGGGGCTACTCGGCGTCGTCACGGAGGTCACCGTCCGCCTGCTACGAAAACCGGCGACGGCACGAGCGGTGCTGCTGGGATTTGCCGGCAATCCGGCGGCGGGGGCGTGCGTGGCGAAAATCATCGCCGCCGGCATCATCCCGGCCGGGATGGAGATGATGGATCGCGACGCGATCCATGCGGCCGAGGAATTCTGTCACGCCGGCTATCCGCTCGATGTCGAGGCGATCCTCATCGTCGAGGTCGACGGTTTCCCATCCGAGGTCGACGCCCTGGTCGATCGCGTACAGGCGATTGCGAAGGGCGTTGGCGCCACTCATCTGCGCGTCAGCCACAGCGAGGCAGAGCGGACGGCCCTGTGGGCAGGACGCAAGAATGCGCTACCGGCCGTCGGCCGCCTGGCGCCGGACTACTACGTCATGGACGGAACGATTCCGCGCCGGCGACTGCCCGAAGTCCTGTCGCGGATCGCCGAGCTGTCGCAGCGCTATGCCCTGCGAGTCGCCAATGTGTTCCACGCGGGCGACGGCAACTTGCACCCGCTCATTCTCTACGATGCCGCGATTCCCGGCGAGCTCGAGCGTGCCGAGGAACTCGGATCGGCGATCTTGACCGCGTGCGTCGAGGTGGGTGGTGTGCTCACGGGTGAGCACGGGGTCGGCGTCGAGAAGCGCGACCTCATGGGCACGATGTTCAACGAACGCGATCTGGCGCATCAAATGCGGCTAAAGTGCGCCTTCGATCCCGACGCCCGACTCAACCCCGGCAAGATGTTTCCGACGCTGCATCGTTGCGCCGAACTCGGGCGCCTGCACGTTCATGCCGGGCAACTCCGTTTTCCCGATCTCCCGCGGTTCTGATGACCGATCGGTTTCGTGTCCGCGACGCCAGCGACCTGCAGGAGGCGATCGCCTGGGCGGCGGCCGAGTCGGTTCCTTGGGAGATCGTCGGACGTGGCACCAAGCGCCGACTCGGGCGGCCCGTCGAAGCCGCTCGGATGCTCGACCTCGGGGCGCTGAGCGGGATCACACTCTATGAGCCCGATGAACTGGTGCTGCGCGCGGGTTCGGGGACGCCGATCGAGGACATCGAGGCGGCGCTGGCGCGCGAAGGCCAACACCTGGCCTTCGAACCCCCGGACTTTTCGGCGCTGTTCGGTGCCGGTGGAGCGGGCACGCTTGGCGGACTCGTGGCCGGCAACCTGTCGGGCTCCCGGCGACCAATGGCAGGATCGCTGCGCGATCATCTCTTGGGCGTCGAGGCGGTGTCGGGCCGGGGCGAGGTGTTCAAAGCGGGGGGCCGCGTGATGAAGAACGTCACCGGGTACGACATCCCGCGCTTGATGGCGGGGTCGTTCGGAACGCTCGCCGTCGCAACCGAGATCACGCTCAAGGTGTTGCCGCGGCCGGAGGCGACGACGACCCTGATGCTCGGCGGCATCGCGACGGCGGTGGCCTTGCCGTTGCTGCGCGATCTCGCGGCGTCCGCCGAGGAACCGACGGGCCTCGCCCATCTGCCGCAATCGATTGCGAGCGAGATCGTCGGTCTGCAGTCCCTGGGTTCCAAGGGCGACGTGACGGTCGTGCGAATCGAGGGCACCACGATCGGGGTAGCTGACCGGCTTGCTCGCGTGATGGCGCGTTGTCGACAGCATGACCAACGGACGGAGGTTGCGGAACTGCCGACCGACGCGGCCAAACACGTGTGGCGCGAGCTCGGTGGTGGTGCGCCGTTTGCGGCAGAGAGTTTTCGCGGTTGGGACGTGTGGCGTCTTTCGGTCGTACCGAGCGAATCGCCAGCGGTTGCGGCGCGGCTCATGGCGCAGGGCGGTTGTGCCCTGTATTTCGATTGGGCTGGCGGCCTCATTTGGTTCGGTCATTCCCCGCGCCGCGGTCTTCACGAGGCCGTTCGTGGGGCCCTTGTCGCCCATGGCGGGGGGCATGCCACGCTGTTCCGCGCGTCCAACGATACGCGGCGCCAGGTCCCGGTGTTTCAGCCACAGCCCGACGCACTGGCTGCCCTCAGTCGACGCATCAAGCAGGCCTTCGATCCGCGCGGCGTTCTCAACCCCGGGCGCATGTACGCGGGGGTCTGACGTGCAGACACGTTTCAGCGCCGAGCAGCGCCGCAACCCCGAGATCCAGGACGCCGATTCGATCCTGCGGCGCTGCGTCCATTGCGGCTTCTGCAATGCGACGTGTCCGACTTACCGACTGCTCGGCGATGAACTCGATGGTCCGCGCGGCCGGATCTACCTGATCAAGGAAATGCTGGAGAACGATCGGCCCGCGACCGAGCGCACGGCTCGCCACATCGATCGGTGCCTCTCTTGCCTGTCCTGCATGACGACCTGCCCGTCGGGCGTCAATTACATGCATCTGGTCGATCACGCCCGTGTCCACATCGAACGGACCTATAGTCGGCCATGGCGGGACCGCGCGCTGCGCCGTCTACTCGCACGGACCTTGCCCTTTCCCGCTCGGCTCCGGCCGTTGCTCGCCTTGGCGCGGGTCGGACGAGCGGTTGGGCTACGGCTTCCGGGTCGGCTGGGCGCGGCTCAGCGACTGGCGGGTGTCGTGCCGCGCGGTCCTTCGCCCTGGGACACGCCCCAGACGCTCCCCGCCGTTGGTCTCCGACGCGCCCGTGTCGCGCTCCTGACCGGCTGCGTACAACGGGCGATTGATCCGGCGATCAACGATGCGACGATTCGGTTGCTACGGCGCGCGGGCTGTGAGGTCGTCATCGCGCGCGGGACGGGGTGTTGCGGTTCGCTTGCCCACCACCTCGGGCGCGCGGACGAGGCGAAGACTGCCGCGGCCGCGACCATAACGGCCTGGCACCGGGAACTCGCGGCCGGGGCCCTCGATGCCGTCGTGGTCAACGCTTCCGGTTGCGGCACCCATGTCAAGGATTGGGGTTTTCAGTTCCGACACGATCCGGCGCTCGCCGAACCAGCAACGAAGGTCTCGTCGCTCGCCCTAGACGTGACCGAATTGCTCGATCGCCTCGGACTTCCCCCGGTTACGGGAGCTGCCGGAGATCAGGTAGTGGTCTATCAGTCCTCCTGTTCCATGCAGCATGGGCAAAAACTGACGACGCTGCCCAAGAAACTTCTCGCCGCGGCCGGGTTCAAACTCGTCGACGTCGCCGATGAGCACCTGTGCTGCGGTTCCGCCGGTACATACAACGTTCTCCAGCCCGAAATCGCCGCGATTCTGGGACGAGAGAAGGCGTCCATGCTCGATGCCGCTGGCGCCGACGCCATCGCGACGGGGAACATCGGCTGCAAGGTTCAGTTGGCGCAATACGGGCGTACGCCGGTGCTCCACACCGTCGAGTTGCTCGACTGGGCGACTGGCGGCGAGCGCCCGTCCCCACTCGTTCGGTGATCTCAGTCGAGGCAGAACACCTGCGCTTTGAGGTATGTCGACTGGGGGAGCTGGGGGTGTTCCGGATGATCGGGGCCGGCGCCCGCCGTGCGAATGATCCGGGCGTCGCGGCGCGCCTTGGCGATCCCGATCGCGATTTCGCGGTGAAAGCGCTCGGCCTCCACGGCCTGCGAACACGATGCCAGGAACAGGAAGCCGCCTGGAGCGACGAGCCGTGCCGTGAGCTGGGCGAGCTTGCGGTAGCCCTTGACGCCGGAAGGCAAGGACTTGCGCGACTTGACGAACGCGGGTGGATCGCCGATCACGACGTCGAAGCGTTCCCCCCGAGCCGCCAGCTCTTCGAGGCAATCGAACACCGAGGCGGCCTTGAACGCCACGCGATCGCCGACGCCGTTCTCCGTCGCGGCGATCGTTGCCAGCGCCAAGGAATCCTCGGATCGGTCGACGGCCAGGACGGAACTGGCGCCGCCGCGCGCGGCTTGAATCGCGAAGCCGCCAAGGTACGTGTAGAAGTCAGCGACCCGGCGCCCCTGGCATAGCGCGGCCATGAAGGCCCGATTGTCGCGTTGATCGAAAAACCAGCCGGTCTTCTGGCCATGTTCGAGATCGGCACGGAACGTGGCGCCGTTCTCGCGCAAACCGATCGGCCCCGCCAGCGGCTGACCGACGACGCGGACCGATCGCTCCAAACCCTCGAGCGTTCGCGCCGAGGAATCGCTGCGCAGGACGATCGTCCGCGGTTGCAGCATGGCCGTCAGCGCCCCCACGAGCTCTTCGATCAGGTTGTCCATCCCGGCGCAATTGGCCTGGACGCTCAGCACGTCGCCGTAACGATCGACGATCAACCCGGGTAGGCTGTCGGCCTCCGCGTGGACGAGGCGATAGAATGGCTCGTCGTAGAGAGCCTGGCGCAAGGTGAGCGCACGCGACAGCCTCTCGCCCAGGAACTGGGCGTCGATCGGGCGATCGGCCGGTGAGCGGAGCAACCGCAGCGAAATCAGACTGTGCGGATTGAAGAAGGCGGCACCGAAGTCCCGCCCGTCGTCGCCGACGACGCGCACGATGCTCCCCCGTGCCAAAGTCTTTGCTTCCGGGCCCATGACAATTTCGTTGGAGAACGCCCACGGGTGCCCATGGGCGATGCGCGTGTGCGCTCCAGGTTGCAGGCGAACGGTCGCGTCGATCGACATCAGTCGCCGGTCGGTGGAGCCGACGCATCCTCGACCAGGGCGATTCGCAGAATGTTCGTCGCGCCGGGTGTGCCGAAAGGAACGCCGGCGGTGATGACGATCCGCTCGCCGGGCTTCGCCAGGCCTTCCCGGGCGGCGGCGCGGCTGGCCCGCTCGACCATCTCCGCGAAGTCGTCGATATTCTTCTCCCGCACGCAGTGCGCGCCCCACAGGACCGCAAGTCGGCGGGCGGTGCCGCGCCGCGGCGTCATCACCATGACCGGAACCGCGGGGCGTTGGCGCGCGGTTCGCAATGCCGTGGAACCCGTCGTGGTGAACGTGACGATGGCGGTCGCGCCCAGCGTCTCGGCCACTTGCCGGGCTGCGGTGCTGATCGCATCCGCCGATGTCGCTTCGGTCCCCGGGTGCCATGCGGCCCGCAGTTGGTGGTAGACGGTTTCGCGCTCGGTCTGGCGAATGATCCGATCCATCATCGCGACCGCTTCGGTCGGGTACTGTCCCGCCGCCGACTCGGCCGACAACATGACGGCGTCGGCGCCGTCGTAAACCGCCGTCGCCACGTCGGACACCTCGGCACGCGTCGGGCTTGGCGCGCCGATCATCGATTCGAGCATCTGCGTTGCGACCACGACCGGTTTCCCGGCCTGCCGTGCGGCCGACACGATTCGTTTCTGCAGGCCCGGGACGGTTTCCAGCGGCAGTTCGACACCGAGATCGCCGCGCGCCACCATGATGCCGTCGACGATCTCGACGATATCGTCGAGGGCGGCCAACGCCGACGGTTTCTCGATCTTGGCCAGCAGACCGGCGCGGCCGGCGATCAGCTTTCGTGCCTCGGCGACGTCTTCGGCGCGCTGAACGAAAGAAAGGCCGACCCAGTCGACCCCCAGGTTGAGGACGAAGTCGAGGTCGCGACGATCCTTCTCGGTCATCGCCCGCATCGGCAGCACGACGCCCGGAACGTTGACGCCCTTGTTGTTGGATAGCGTTCCGCCCGTCTGGACGATCGTCTCGGCCAATTGGTCGGTGCGTCGCTCGACGCGCAATCGGATCTTTCCGTCGTCGAGCAGGACTTCCGTGCCATCGCGAAGGGCGGCGAGGATCTCGGGGTGGGGTAGGTGAACCCGGTCCTCGCTGCCGATCGTCGGATCCGAGTCGAGGCGAAACCTCTGCCCAGCCCGCAGCGCGACCCGCTCGGTGGCGAAGCGTCCGATGCGCAACTTCGGCCCCTGCAGGTCGGCGAGGATTCCGATCGGGCGCTGGGCGCGTTTCTCGATGCGACGAATGGCCTCGTAGCGCAAACGGTGATCGTCGCTGCCCCCGTGACTCATGTTCAGGCGAAACACGTCTGCGCCGGCATCGAACAGCGCGCGAATCTGCTCCGGGCTCGAACTCGCAGGACCGAGCGTTGCGACGACCTTGGTATGGCGGCCTCGGAACATGGCCGGATCGTAGTCGGGTGCCCCGGCGGGGGCCAGCCGGGACCACTCTTGGCCCTCGCGGTTCTCCGGCGTATCGTAACTCGATGACGCGGTTTTTCTTGGCGCTCCTCGTTTCGCTGGTAGCTCTCATGGCAGCCCCGACCGGAATGGCTCGTCAGGACGATGAGCGGCTCAAGGACCTGTTCACGCGGCTGCAGGCGACGCAGAACGTCCAAGAAGCTCGCGCGATCGAGGCGCTGATCTGGTCGATCTGGTTCGAGTCGGGCAATGAGACCGTGAACAGGCTCCTGGAACGCGGCAACGAGGCTATGAATCGCGGCCAGATGATCGATGCGCTGGCGCAGTTCAATTCCGTGATCGAGATTGACCCGAAGCTGGCGGAGGGCTGGAATCGGCGGGCGACGTTGCTCTATCTCATGGGCGATCTACCGTCGTCGTTGCGCGATATCGACCGTACGCTCGAACTGGAACCACGCCATTTCGGAGCGTTGTCTGGGCTCGGCCTGATTCGGACGAACCTCGACCAAGTCGAAGCCGCAATCGCGGCATTCGAGCGTGCGATGGCGATCAACCCCCATCTGGTTGGCGGCAAGGAAAACTTGCGTGAGTTGCGCCGACGGATCGGTCGCGACATCTAGGAGGAGCCATGACCCAACGGACTTCGGTCGAGCAGCCCGACGATAGCGGCATGCTGGGCGGGCCGGTGAACTCGGTGAACTTCGATCTCTCGGACGAGCATCAGGCCCTGCTCAATCAGATCACGCGTTCGGCGCGGGCCAGGTTCGGCGCCCTCGGCGACCGAATGGACCGCGAGGCGTGGTGGCCCGAGAACGGCTTTCGCATGCTGGCCGACCTCGGGGTCCTTGGCGCCAGCGTCCCTAGAACGTACGGCGGCCAGGGGTTGGATTTGTTCTCGGCCGGATTGCTCGGGCAGGCCCTGGGTCGTGTCGAGCCCTCGATCGCCACCAGTTGGCAGAGCCACGACAACCTCTGCGTCAACAACATCTACCGCAATGGCAGCGAATATCTGCGCCGCAACTATCTGCCCGGGCTCTGCGAAGGAAGCCTCGTCGGGGCCCTCGGGATGACCGAACCCAACGCCGGCTCCGATGCGTTGGGTGGGATGCGCACGACCGCTGTTCGCGACGGCGGCGACTATCGGCTGAATGGCAGCAAGATCTTCATCACCAACGGCCCGATCGCCGATGTCGTGTTGGTGTATGCCAAGACCGCGCCCGAACGTGGCAATCGCGGTATCTCGGCATTCGTGGTCGAAAAGAGCTTTTCGGGTTTTCGCGCCGGACCCAAGTTCGACAAGATGGGAATTCGGGGTAGCCCGACGGGCGAACTGTTCTTCGACGATTGTCGTGTGCCAGTGCGCAACATGATCGGGCCCGAACACGGAGGGGTCGGCGTCATGATGTCGGGTCTCGACATCGAACGGGGATTTTGTTCGATGTCGGTGATCGGGGCCACGGAACGGGCCTTCGACCTGGCGCTGGACTACGCGAAGACCCGACAGCAGTTCGGCCAGGCCATCGGCAGTTTCCAGATGATCCAGTCGAAACTGGCCGAGATGTACGTCCAGCTCGAGTCGATGAAGGTGCTAGCCTATCGGGCGTTGGCGGCGTGCAACGGCTTGGAAGGCGGACAGGGCGGTCGCGGCGACATTCACGCCTTGACGGCGGCGGCGTTCATGATCGTCGGGGAAAATGGGATGAAGATTTGCGACGAGGCCGTCCAGATTCACGGGGGCATGGGCTTTATGCGGGAAACCGAGGTCAACCGCATCTACCGGGCTGCCAAAATTCACGAAATCGGCGGTGGCACCAAGGAAATTCGCCGCATGATCATCGCCAAGGAACTGCTGAAGCGCTAGCGTCCTCGCGATCCCGGACGGAGCATGAGGATGGCCGTGAAGCTGACGATCATGCTGGCGGGAAAGCACCAGAAGGCGTTGCGATAGGCCTCGGCCGAATACTGGCGAACGCCGTCGACGACGACTCCCTGCCATTGCCAGTCGAGGAGCAGGCCGAGGAGGGGCAGCGCCAGCGCCGAGAACCCCATCCCGATCATGTTGACGAGCCCCATTGCTGCCGCCACCACGGGGGTCGCCACGATGTCGCGAATGGCGGCGAAGTTGAGGATGATGGCGCCGCTCGCTAGGCCGTTGACCAGCAGCAGGACCTGAAAGACCCACAGCGGGGCCTCGACGCCCAAGAGGAGCAGCCAACAGGTGATGACCATGGCGCAGCCCGTGGCCATGACCGGTCGGCGCCGCTGCAAACGATCGGAAATCCAGCCCGCGAGCGGGCCGCCAATCGCCCAGCCGACAAGAATGAGCGAAACCGAGGCGCCAGCGGCCGTCACGTCGAGGCCATAGGCTTGGACCACGAACGGGACCCCCCACAGCCCGGCGAACGCGGCCATCGGGGTCACCATGAAACCGGTGAAAATCGCAACCTTCCAGGCCTGGCGGTCGCGCAAGACGAGGAGGAGCGAGGCGAGAACCCCGGGTCGCGGTCCGCTCACGCTCATGCCCGCGTCGTGATCGCGCACCAGCACGAGGCATGCCCCGGCCACGATCAGCATGACGACCGCCGCTCCCAACATGGCATCGCGCCAACCGGCGAGTGTCATCAAGGCGGCCAACGGGGCCTGGCCGATGACCGCGCCGACCAGCCCGAACAGAAGGGTGAGACCCGTAACGGTCGCGAAACGCCGTGCCGGCAACCAGTGCATCGCCAGGGCGAGCGTTCCGACCCACGAGATGCTCGCACCGGCGCCGATCAGCAACCGGCCGAGGGAAGCGCCGGTCACGGATGGCGTGAGCGCGAACAGGAAGCTTCCGATCGTGCACAGGGCGGCGGCGGCCAGAATCGCGCGGCGGGGTCCGAGCCGATCGATCATCATGCCGAGCGGTATCTGCAGAAGCGCGTAGGGGTAGAAGTAGAAAGCCGAGAGGTTGCCGAGGGCGGCTGCGGTGACGTCGAACTCGCGCATGAGTTCGCTGGTCATGACGCTCGGGGCGACGCGCTGAAAATAGGCGTACGCGTAGAACAGGGCCCCCAGGCCCCAGATGGTCCAACCCAAAAACGACCCGAGGTCGCGCGAGCGATTCACGACCGACCCACGCTGTAGCGGTGGGCGATCGCGATGCCTGCCAGCACGACAATGCCGCCAACGCCCTGCCACCAACCGATCGGTTCGGCCAACAGCCACCAGGCAAAGGCGGTCGCCAACACCGGCTGAAACAACAGCGCCACAGACGAGAAAGCGACCGGCAGGTGGGCAAGGGAAAACGCGATGAGGCCCTGTCCTCCGACGTGGGAGACCAGCGCCAGCGCGACCAGGACCAACCAGCCATCGAGCGAAGCGGGCCACGTCACGCCCTCGCTCAGCCAAGCCGCCGGCAACAGGCAAGCCGCCGAAGCCACGGCCGAATAGAACATGACGGTCGCCGTCGACAACTGGGCGCGCGTGAACTTGGTGAGTAGCAGGTAGCCGCCGTAGAAAACGCCGGCCACCATGGCCAGCGAGTCGCCAGCCAATTGATTCCCGACGCCCATGCTGACACCCATCACCAACGCCGCACCGCTGAGCGCAATGACGAGCCCGGCGATGAAGCCGCCGGCGATTCGTTCCCCGAGAAACAGCCAGGCGCCGAGCGTCACCCAGATCGGGGCAAAATTGGCGAACAACGTGGCGCTCGAAACGGACGTGAGCACGATCGACCAGTGCCAGGTCGCGAGATCGGCGGCAAAGCAGAACCCGGACAAGGCGAGCCACGGCATCCGCGAGGCGACGCGTCGTGTTCCGATCGCTCGATCGAACAGCGTGACCGCGAGCCACAGGGGTGGCAACGACAGGAACAACCGGTAGAACGCCGTCGAGACGGGCCCGGTCTCGCTCAGGCGCACGAAGATCGGGGCGAGCGCAATCGCGGTCGCTCCCGCGAGCAGGGCGGGCAACGCCAGCGCCAGTGGGGTCGGTCGCGTCACGGTCGCGGTTATAACGGACCGGTTCCCAAGCAGGAAGTACGGCGCTTCCGCGTCGACCCGGGTGCGCTATAACCTCGGCGGTGTCGAACGTCGTGCCAGCGCCGTCTGCCTTTGAACACGTCAATCTTTCCGGATCGCGCCGGTTGGTGTTGTTCTGCGACCACGCAGGCCGCCATATCCCGAGCGAGTATCGGGACCTCGGATTGCCGTCGCGCGCCCTCGATCGTCACATCGCCTGGGACATCGGCGCCGGGGACCTGACCCGCGAACTCGCCCGACTCCTCGATGCTCCGGCGCTGCTCGCCACCTACTCGCGTCTGTTCATCGATGCCAACCGTCCCCCCGGTACGCCGTTCTCGATCGTCCGGGAGAGCGATGGCGTAGAGATTCCCGGCAACGCGACGATCATGCCCGAGGAGGCCGAGCGTCGGGCGCGCCTCGCCTTTTGGCCCTATCACCGGGAAGCGTCGGCGCTGCTGTCGGCTCGCGAGTCGGAAAAGGGCGTTCACGCCGTGATCATGGTTCACACGTTCACGCCCGCCATGAAGGGGATCGCCAGGCCGTGGCACGTCGGGATTCTCTATGACCGAGATCGCCGGATGGCGGACCCGCTCCTGGTCGCGCTGTGCGCTGAACCCGATCTCGTGATCGGAGACAACCAGCCCTACGCCGGATCGAGCCCGCTCGGGTACGGGCTCGATGCCTACGGTCAAGGGCCTGGGCGCCCGCACGTCATGGTCGAGGTACGGCAGGACCTCGTCGAAACAGCCGCGGGTGCAGCCCGCTGGGCCGAACGGTTGGCGCCCGTCCTCGCGGGTGTCTTGGCGGATCGCCAGCTCTATGCGTTGGCGCCAACGCGCGCCTGACCTCGCCACGGCCCTTGCTTGTTTTGGAGCCCCGGCCAATATTTCCAGTCCTAAACGGAGGGCGAGCATGGCCACCGATCAGAAGACCCAAACCGAACTCGAGGCGGCGGCATTCCGCCGTTTGGTCCAGCACCTTCGCGACCATCCCGAAGTGCAGAACATTGTCTTGATGCAGACAGCGGACTTCTGCCGCAATTGCCTCGCGAAGTGGTATCGCGCGGCGGCGGAAGAACGCGGCCTCGCGATCGACTACGAACAGGCGCGCGAGCGCATCTACGGCATGCCCTACGCCGACTGGAAGCACAAGTTTCAGACCGAGGCGACGGCCGACCAGCTGGCGGCCTTTGCCAGACACCAGGCGGCCGAGGCGAAGAAGGCCTAGCCGTCCACCGCGCGACGCGCCACCAACACGAACCGGGAGGCTTTTGGCATGGCCAAGGGCACGATTGCTGCTGATCAATTGCGTTCTTTCATCGAGCGAATCGAACGCCTCGAAGAGGAAAAGGCCGCCCTGACGGGCGATATCCGCGAGGTTTACGCCGAACTCAAGGGCACGGGCTTCGAGCCCAAGATCGTTCGTCAACTCGTTCGCATGAGGAAGATGGACAAGGCCGAGTACGACGAGCAGGAGGCCCTGCTCGACATCTACAAGAGCGCCCTCGGAATGGCCTGATCGTGCTGCGGCGGGTCCTCCTGGTGGGTGCCCTGATGGCGATGCTCGTCGGCACCGTCATCTTCGCCGTCGTGATCTGGACGGGCCTCGAGGGCGTGGCGATCAGCGCGCACGGCTGGATTGCGCTCGGGTTGGGGGTCTTCTTCGCCACCGGTCTCGGAATCGGCCTCATGGCCCTCGTGTTCTTTAGCGCCCGACGCGGTTACGACGACCAGGTTTGAGGCTAAAGACGAAGCGGTCGCGGTGGTGAAAGGATCGCTTCCGGGCGTTCGCGCCAGATCGCGGGCTCCACGTCGATGTAGAGTTCGATCTCGTTGCCGTCCGGATCGGCGATGTAGAGGCTGTGGGTGACGACGTGATCGGCGGTCCCGACGATCGGGACGCCGGCTGCCTGCAACTCGCGGTGGGCTGCTCGCAGGTCGTCGTCATGATCACCGATCTTGAGCCCGACGTGATACATGCCGACCCGACGACCTTTGGGGATGGGCGTGGCGTCCACGCCGACCTCGAGCAGCAGCAGCTCGTGGTGGGTTCGTCCCGTGGAGAACGCAACGCCGATTCCGCCGAACCGGCCGACCTCCTGCCACCCCAGCGTTTCCCCGTAGAAGCGCCGCGATCGTTCCAAGTCCCGGACGTAGAGCACGACGTGGCCGAGTTCCTTGATTTCCATGGTGGCCTCAGAACTTCTCGGCCCACGGCCGCAGGTCGAGCTCCTGCGTCCAGGCACTGCGGTGCTGGCGGTGGAGCTGAAAATAGGCCTCGGCGATTGCGTCCGGATGGAGTAGCGCATCGGGTGCCCGTTCCTTGGCCAGTGCCTGAGCGTGAGGGGTCGGCGTCAGAATCGGACCATCGATGTTGGCGTAGGCGACGTGGATCCCGCGCGGCCCGAGTTCGCGGGCCATGCTCTGGGCCAAGGCCCGCAGGCCGAACTTGCCTATCGCGAAGGCGGCAAAGTTCTTGCCGCCGCGAGCGCCGGCCGTTGCGCCGGTGAAGATGATCGTGCCCTCGCCGCGTTCCACCATGCGACGGGCCACCTCGCGCCCGAAAAGAAATGCACCGAAACACGAGCGTTGCCAGGCTTCCGTCACCTCGGCGGCGGTCAATTCGAGGATGCTTTTCACGGCTCGGCCGCTGGCGTTGTAGACCGCAACGGCGATGGGTCCGAACTCCCGCTCGGCTCGATCGACCAATCGGGCGACGTCCGATTCGCTGGTCGCATCGGTCGCTACCGGTAGGGCGTTCCCACCGGTTACGGCGATCTCGCGTGCCACGGCGGCAATACTTTCGGTTCGACGCGCCCCTAGCGCTATCGCCATACCCGCTTTAGCGAAGCGTCGGGCGACGGCGCCGCCGGTTCCGGGGCCGACCCCTAGGACGACACAGGAGGACGTCATGCTGGGGCTCCTGGTTGGACTTCTTTCGTCGTCGATCGAAAACGGAACATCAGGTCTCCCTCCTGCGCTTTGCTGCGATGGATCGCTGCGTCTTTGATCTCGCCAAAACCGCGAATTTCCTCCGGCAAGCTGGCAATTTTCACTGCAAGGTCGTGATTTTCGGCATTCAGGCCCGCGGTCAACTCCTCGATCGTGCGCCCGTACTCCTCGATCAGGCGACGCTCGCGTCGTCGTTCCGGAAGGTAGCCGAACACATCGAACGGTGTGCCGCGTAAGAAACGGAGCGCTGCGAGCAGCCGGAACAGCAGCATCACCAGGGGGCCGAAACGACGTTTCTCGAGTTTTCCCGTGCGGGGATCGCGTGGCGCCATCAGTGGTGGTGCAAGATGAAAATCGAGCCGGACGTCACCCTCGAACGCCTGGCGAATCGCTTCGGCAAATCGCCCGTCGGTGAACAGTCGCGCCACCTCGTATTCGTCCTTGTAGGCCATCAGCTTATAGGCGTAGCGCGCGACAGCTGAGGCAAATCCATCGCGCCCGATTCTCGTCTCTGCCAGTCGAGCTTGCTCGACTATCCGACGATAGTGATCGCCCCAGCGCTGGTCTTGGTAGGCGGTCAAATCCGCAGCACGACTCGCGATCAACGAATCGAGACCGGTCGCGGGCCTATCGCGAGGTGTCACGAGGTTCGCGACCAGATCCGGGCGCTCAGCGGCGACGCGGCCGTAGGCGAAGGCACGCTGATTCTCCTCCACGGCCACGGCATTGAGCGCGATCGCGCGCTCGAGCGCCACGGTGGCGATGGGCACGAGGCCGCGCTGGCAGGCAAAGCCGAGGAGAAACAGATTGGCACTGATCGAGTCGCCGAACATTGCCGTGGCGATCGTTCCGGCATCGACAAACAGGGTTCGCTCGGGCCCGCCTGCATCGATCAACCGCTGCCGCAGGGCCTCGGCTTTCACGTCGGCGTCTGGATTGTGCGTGAGCTCCGCCGTAGGCGTCTCGTGGTCGCTGACGACCAAGTGCGCCCGCCCCTTGTCGATTGTGAGAACGTTGTCGGCGGCCGCCGCGACGACGAGGTCGGCGCCCAGCAACAGGCGCGCACCACCCACATCGATGCGCACGGCATGAAGACGATTGGGCTCCTCGGCGATACGAACGTGGCTGGTGACCGCACCCCCCTTTTGCGCGATCCCCGACTGATCGAGCACGGTGACACCCTTGCCGTCGATGTGCGCGGCCATCCCGAGCAGCGCGCCCAAGGTGATGACGCCGGTGCCACCGATCCCGGCGATGAGGATGCCGTAGGGCTCATCGAGTCGGGGCTGGCGGGGGGCCGTCAAGGTGGAGGCGATGGCGTCCCAGGCGGGAAATACATTTGTCTTTCGACGCGGCGACCCGCCGTGCACGGTGACGAAACTCGGACAGAATCCCTTGACGCAGGAATAGTCTTTGTTGCACGACCCTTGATCGATCGTGCGTTTGCGCCCGAACTCGGTTTCGACCGGGACCACCGACAGGCAGTTCGATTGCACCGAACAATCGCCGCAGCCTTCGCAAACGAGGCTGTTGATGAAGATCCGTTGCGGCGGGTCAGGATAGCGCCCCCGCCTGCGCCGGCGCCGCTTCTCCGCGGCGCAAGTCTGGTCGTAGATCAGCACCGACGTGCCCTGGACGCTGCGGAGGTCGCGTTGCACCGCGTCGAGTTCGTCGCGATGGGCGATGAGGGTTCCCGACGGCAACTGCACCGGGCTGTGCCGAGCCGGTTCTTCGCTGAGCACGACGATGCGCGACACGCCTTCAGCAGCCACCTGCCGCGCGACCTTGGCGACCGTGAGTTCGCCGTCGACCGCCTGTCCGCCCGTCATCGCGACCGCGTCGTTGAATAGAATCTTGTACGTGATGTTGACGCCGGCCGCCACGGCCTGACGGATCGCGAGGCTGCCCGAATGCGTGTAGGTGCCGTCGCCCAGGTTTTGGAAGACGTGAGACGTCGCGGTGAACGGAGCCTGACCGACCCAAGTCGCGCCTTCGCCCCCCATTTGGGTGAACGTCGCGGTCCGCCGGCCCCCCATCCAGATCGCCATGTAGTGACACCCGATGCCGGCAAAGGCCTGGCTTCCGGGCGGGACGTTGGTCGAGGTGTTGTGCGGACAGCCCGAGCAGAAATAGGGAATGCGGGTCGTCGGGGCGGGGCGCAGGGCCTGGGTATGTTCCTTGGCGTCGAGGTAGGCGATGCGATCGAGCAGCTGAGGCCCGGCAGCATACCGACCGATGCGACCCACGATGAGACGGGCCACCTGCCCGGGAGACAGGACGCCAGCCGTGCAGAGTACGCGCCGGCCACTCTCGTCGAACTTGCCGATAATCCGCGGGCGTCGATCGGCGGGAAAAGCGTAGAGCGCCGCTTTGATCTGGTCCTCGAGAAGCGATCGCTTCTCCTCGACGACGAGCACCTCCTCGCAGCCGGTCGCGGCGGCGATGAGACCATGGGCTTCCATCGGCCAAGCGAGGCCCACCTTGTAGAGACGCACCCCGAGGCGTGCGGCGTCGGCAGGACCGAGGCCGAGGTTGTCGAACGCCTGGCGAACGTCGAGATAGGCCTTGCCGGTCGCGACCACCAGGAGGCGGGGCTGTGGCGAGTCGATGATCAGGTGATCAAAGGGGTTGGCACGGGCGAATGCGAGTGCGGCCGGCAGTTTGAAGTCGTGCAGCCTTGCTTCCTGCTGCAGCGGTGTATCGGGCCAGCGTATGTTGAGACCGTCCGCGGGCATGACCGCGTCGTCGGGTCGTCGGATCGTCAATCGGTCGGGATCGACGAAAACACTCGCAGAACTCTCCACGGTTTCGGCAATTGCGGTGAACCCGACCCAAAGCCCCGCGAAGCGCGACATGGCAAAGCCGGTCAACCCGAAATCCAGGTAATCCTGGACGCCCGCCGGGTTGAGGACGGGGACGCCGGCCGCCACGAAGTTGAGCCCACTGGCATGGGCGATCGTGGAGGAACTTGCATTGTGATCGTCGCCCGCGATCGCCAGCACGCCACCCCAGGGCGAGGTGCCGGCACCGTTGGCATGTTTCATCGCGTCCATCGCGCGATCGAGGCCGGGCCCCTTGCCGTACCAAATTCCGAAAACACCGTCGTAGCGCGCACCGGGAAAGAGGTGCACCTGCTGCGAGCCCCAGACGGCCGTCGCGGCCAACTCCTCGTTGATCCCGGGCTGAAAGCGAACGTGGTTCGACTTGAGGAACGATTCGGCGCGCCACAGCGCTTGGTCGTAGCTCCCGAGCGGCGAGCCGCGGTAGCCCGAGATGAAAGCCGCCGTGTTGCGGCCCTGCTCGAGGTCACGCTGGCGCTGCATCAGGGGTAAGCGCACCAGGGCCTGGGTCCCGGTGAGGAACACCCGCCCGGACTCGAGCGCGTACTTGTCATCCAAGGTTACCGCGGATCGCGTCATCCGGAGATTCCCATCGCCCCAGAGGTTGGGGGTGTTGTGCCGGGGATCAAGGTGCGATTGTCGGGTCTCAAGACGAACTCTGCCACCCCAAAGGGGCGAGAAAAAACCTTCGTGATTCGGCGCGGGGCCCCGTCTATCTTGCGCCCGCAAAGCGAGGAAACGCGTCAGATGCCCGTTGTGGTGACCGGAGCCGCCGGTTTCATCGGCTATCACGTCAGCGCCGCGCTGCTCGCCCGCGGCGAGCAGGTGATCGGGCTCGACAATCTGTCAAGCTACTATGACGTCAAGCTCAAAGAGGCGCGGGTCGCCCGTCTCGCGGCCGAGAAGGCCTTCACCTTCATCCGCAAGAACATCGCCGACCGGGACCTCGTTGAAACCCTGGCGGCGTTCAAGGGCGTCCGCCGGATCGTCCACCTCGCGGCCCAAGCGGGGGTGCGATATTCGCTGCAAGACCCGTTGGCCTACGTCGAAGCAAACCTGACCGGCCACGTTCAGATTCTCGAGGCCGCGCGCCGGCTGCCGGCCTTCGAGCATCTCGTCTATGCGAGTTCGAGTTCGGTGTACGGAGCCAACACGAAACTGCCGTTCTCGATCGACGATCCGGTCGATACGCCGATTTCACTCTATGCCGCCACCAAACGATCGGACGAACTCATCAGCTACGCGTACGGCCACCTGTTCAAGATCCCGCAGGTCGGATTGCGCTTCTTTACGGTCTATGGTCCCTGGGGTCGCCCGGACATGGCGCTATACATCTTCACGCGCGCGATCAGCCGGGGCGAGCCGATCCGCCTGTTCAATCGCGGCGCAATGAAGCGCGACTTCACCTACATCGACGATATCGTTCAGGGTGTTCTGGCGGCGCTCGATCGTCCGTCTCAGGGCAACGCGGCGCCCTGCCGGATTTACAACCTCGGCAACCACAGAGCGGAGCCGGTACCGCGGTTGATCCAGCTGATCGAAGAAACGCTCGGCCGGAAGGCGGAAATCGTACTCGACGAGATGCAACCCGGAGACGTGCACGAGACATTCGCCGATATCTCCGCCGCGGAGCGCGACCTCGGCTTCCATCCACGGACCTCGATCGATATCGGCGTGCCGCGTTTTGTCGAGTGGTTCCGCGCCTACCACGGATGACCGTTGTCGCGCGCTGAACGCCCTGCTTTCGACCGCGAACTGCTGGAGCAGATCGTCCAGGCGATTCCGCACGTCGGAGTTCTCGGATTGAAAGTGACCGAGATCGATGTCGGGCGCGCCCTCGCCAGGATCGACTGGCGGGACGACTTGGTCGGCGACCCTGGCACAGGAGTCCTCCATGGCGGTGTCCTGACGACCGTCGTGGACACCGTCAGCGGGTTGGCCGTGATGAGCCGCGTCACCGAGGTCATGCAGATCGCGACGCTGGATCTGCGGATCGACTACCTTCGCCCGGCCCGGCCGAGGTTGCCGGTATTTGCGGAAGCCACGTGCTACCGGCTCTCGCGCTCGGTCGCCTTCGTGCGAGCCCGCGCGTATCAGGAGGGTGGCGACGATGTCGCCGCTTCGCTCGCGACGTTCATGCTGCAGTCGAGTTCCTTGCCCGCCTGGGTGAAGACCCAGGGGACCCGAACATGACGACCTGGCGGGAGCGGGTCGAAGTCGCGCGCCGGGAGAACCGCCCGCAACACCTCGTCACGGGAGTGCCCTATGCGGCGTTTGCCGGCATCGCGGCCGACCTGGATGACAGCGGCCACCCACGTTGCCGCCTGCGCTATGCCGACGCGCTCATCGGCAATCCATTGATCCCGGCGCTACACGGCGGCGTCATCGGCGGGCTGCTGGAGAGCGCGGCGATCATCCTTTTGCTCTGGGAGTCGGAGCCTGGGGTCGTTCCGGTGACCGTGAACATGTCCTTCGATTTCCTGCGCACCGGCCGGCCTGTCGACGTGCTCGCGACGGGGCGCGTCTACAAGCAGGGCCGCCGCGTCGCCAACGTCCGTGTCGAAGCCTGGCAGGACGATCGAGAACGGCCGATCGCCGCCGCCCATGGGCATTTTCTCCTCAAGCGCGAGGGTCAGGATGGATAGCGAACAGCAATTGCCGCGTTGGGACCTCGGAGATCTCTATGCCGGACCCGACAGTCCGGAACTCGCCCGGGATATCGAGGCCGCGGCCAAAGGGGCGGCGGCGTTCGCCGAGCGCCACC
>VGES01000019.1 GCA_016869765.1 Alphaproteobacteria bacterium | reverse complement strand
GCAATACGCAGTCTCGAAGCCGTTGACGCGAACGTAGCCGAGACAGGGCCGCGAGGCCTTGAGCGCGTCGACGACGGTCGCCCGCGTCGCCACTTTCTCGGCAATGGCGACCGCGTCTTCGAGATCGAGAATCACGGCGTCGGCAGCGGCGGAAAACACCTTGGCCACCTTGCGCGGGTGGTTGCCCGGCGCGAACAGGAGCGTGCGCAGCGGAGGCGCCATGCTCAGCGTCTCAGACGCTGTGGGGCGGGGGGGACGTCCGGAACCCGACAGCCCGTGGCGCAGCATTGTCCGGGCTGGTCGGTCGCCGTTTGAGCGGCCTTCGCCGCCACGCCGCGATCGAGAAGTTTTTCGACCAGGGCCACCTTGTCCTGCAGCGGGTAGGAACGAAAAATCTCGAGACCCATGGCCTCGGGCGAGCCACCGCCGTGAAGACTGATCAGCGAATACCAACCGGCGGTATTCGAAGCGGTCAGGTCTTCAAGCAGACGCGCGACCTCGATACGCTGGGCATAGGGAACGTCGGCTCGGCCGCGCAACACCTCGGCCAGCGTCCCGGCGGTGGCCGGGTTGTGATCCTCATCGGGTCCGGGCAATGCGACGACGAGTCCGCCCGAGACCTCATGGGCAATCCGGTGCATTTCGTAGATTTGGGTCGCCAGCAGCAGTTTCCCGACGTTCGAGTAGACCCGTTCCGGCTCGAACGCCCCCGACGTATCCGATGCGCCGTAGACCGAGGCCGCGACGCCGCAGGCGTAGAAACCCTCGACGATCTTGATCAGGTCGATCATGCGCGCGCGAAGATGTGGCACCTCGCGCAACGCCAGGCCGTTGGCCTCGGCCATCAGCACGCCCGCGCCGATCAGGAGATCGCCGAAACCGGCGCGCGCCCCGATGCACGAATGACGATGATGTGAGGCGTAGGCGGTCGTCAGGTGTTGCACGTGGCCCCACTCGCCGGCGAGGAACACGCGTTCCCACGGGACAAACACGTCGTCGAACAGCACGACGCCGGTCGATTGACCGTACTTGGCCGCAAACGGCGCCGCCGCCTCGCCCGGCCGTCCCGCGGGCCGGGCAACGATGGTCACCCCCGGAGCATCGACCGGAACGGCGCAGCACACGGCGAAATCACGGTCGGCCTCGGTCATGTTGCGACAGGGCATGACAAGGAATTCGTGGACGTAGGGCGCCGCGGTCACGATCGCCTTGGCGCCGCGGATCACGATGCCGTCGGGCCGCCGCGCCGTGACATGGACGTAGCTGTCGGGAACCGCCTGTTCGTGGGGCCGGCGCGAACGATCGCCCTTGGCATCGGTCATGGCGACGCCCAGCGCCAGATCCTCGTCCTGCACCCGGCCCAGATAGGCAAGGAAACGCTGATGGTAACCCCGGCCACCCGCCTCGGCATCGAGGCGGTAGGTCGACTGATGGATGGCATTGAGCGCGTCCTGGGCCAGATAGCGCTGGGCGCACCCTGTCTCCTGACAGACCAAGCGCACCGCTTCCAGCTTCTGCAACAGGTCGTTGCCCGATCGGTTGATGTGGAGAAAGCGATTGACGGCTTGGCCCGTCGACTGTTCGACCGGCCGCATCAACGGCCGAAAGGTGTCGTCGGCCGCGCGGTCATAGGACACGCCGAGCGCAGCGATCCCCGGCGCAAACGCCGACGCATCGGCGACCGATTCGATCGCCTGTCCGTCGACGAACACCCGAGGGCGTCGGGCGCGAAGCGACTCGCGATAGGCCGCCGCCGTCATGACCATAGGAACCCCCTAGCGCGGAATCGCCAGATGGGCGGGTGGCAGGATCGTCGTCCGCTTCATCAAGCGATGGTGCCGCTGATCGAACGGCTCGCGCCGGTGCATGGTACAGGCGTTGTCCCACATGATGCCATCACCCATCGTCCAGCGATGGCGGTACACGAACTCGTCTCGCGTCGTCCAGGCAAACAATTCTTCGAGGACGGCGCGACTCTCCGCCTCGGGCAGGCCGACGATGGCGGTCGTCATTCCCGGACAGATATAGAGCGCTTTGCGGCCGGTGATCGGATGGGTCCGCACCAAGGGGTGCTCGATGTCCGGCGTCCGTTTCTTCTGCTCGGTCGACGTGGGCACGCTATAGGCGCGGTTGAACGCCTCATAGGATTGGACGGCTTTGCGCCCCTCGATCCGCCTCTTGAGATCGGCCGGCAACGCATCGTAGGCCGCGCGCATGTCGGAAAACCACGTCTCTCCGCCGTCCGGCGGCAGTTGCGCCGCGACCAGGAACGAGCCTACCGCCGGACGCGGCAGGTAGATCTGGTCGTAGTGCCAACCCACCTCGTTCTGCGACAGGATGCCGATCGGCTTGCCGTCCGGTCCCTTGATGTTCGAGACGTAGAGGATCTCGGGATGGTGTGGAGACAGAAATTCGCGCCGAACATGAATCTCGAGGTCCCCGAACCGGCGGCTATAGGCGACGAGATCGTCCTCATCCAAGGCCTGCCCACGGAACAGGAGCAGCGCATAGCGGCTCCACAGACTTTTGATCTCCGCGACCTGCTGCTCGGTCGCTCGTCGCAGGTCGATTCCCGCGACCTCGGCCCCTAAGGCAGGCGTCAGTGGTCGAACGGCCAGTGCCATTGCTGAACTCCCAACAGGAAATGTCCGGACATTAAACGTCGGCGGCGGCGGCCTGTCTAGCGCTGCTGCTGTCCCGGCAAGAGGTTGCGGATTGCACCGCCCGCCTCGCCGCCGCGTTCGATCAGTTGCCGGGCCGCGCCGGGAAGCCTTTCCCCGATCAGGTTGCGCACGTCGGCACTGGCGGTAACGGCCCGCGAGGTGGCGCCGGTGACTTCCTGCAGGATCTTCTCGGCGACCTCGGCCGGCGTCGCTCCGCCCTTGTCCTTGCCGATGTTCTGCAACCGGATGGACGGCAGGGGGACCGATAGCGTCCGCCCCTGGAGCAAGGCCGCGCTGACGCCCACCTTGCCATCCTGGATCACCAGGTTCTCGATCACGACCTTCTTCTCGTCTTTCTTGGCGCTACCGGAATTCTTGTTGCCTGCGTTGGACGAGCCGCTGCCGGACTTGCCGGCGAAGCTCTCGACGTTGCGACGAATCACATCGATGTTGGCACCGCCGTCGCCCAACTCGTAGGTCACCTGGGGCGCCGCGATCGTCACCTGCTTGATGACGATGGTGTTCGAGGTCAGGGTCGTCAAGTCGAGCACGACGGTTGCCTCACCCAAGGCGATCGCGTTGGGGGTCTTGAAACCGCTCGGATTGCCGAGGGTAAAGCCACGGATGGTGCCGCGCCCCTCGCGGGTCGAAATATCGACGTCGCTCACCGCAACCTTCGTCTGGGTGGCCTCGCTACCGACCGACTCGATGGCGGTTTTGACGATCGAGTTGATCGAGCCGATGACGACGACGATGACGACGATAACGACGGCAACAATCGCGCCGACGACGCCGAGACCGATGAGCAGACCCTTTTTCATGACAACACCTCGTTGGACTCGCCATGCTGCGCTGGAGCCCGATCGAGAGCAAGCCGGCAAATCGGGCTTAGCGTCCGGCGGCTGTCCGAATCTTCGGGCCCTCGATCAGGCGCAGCGCCTCGACCTGGGCTTGCAGGAGCTCCTCGGGGCCGATGCAGCGCATAACTTCGTCACGCAGCGCCCTGGCGCGAGATTCGCTCCGTGAAGCCAGGTTGAACCACTGGTAGGCGCGTGTCAGGTCTCGCGGCACGCCGAGCCCCTCACGATAGGCGAGGCCAAGGGCGACCATGGCGGGCGGCTCCCCGCTTTGGGCTGCCGCGATGGTCGCGGGCGTCGGCGCCTGAACAATTGGCCCAGGGCGCTCCGTGAATGCACAGGCCTCAGCGGCACCTGAGAACGACAACGCTGCCAACACGATTGCGCCCAACCGAATACCGACCATGATCGTCCTCCCCGAAGATTTTGCACGGGAGAACGTGCCACGGCCTCGCTGCAGCCGGGGCTATCGCTTCGATGCCGTCCGGCTATTGCCTGGCTGACATCAGGATCAGAAGCGAATCGGCCTCGGCTTCGAGCACTTCGGCCTGGGTCAGGCAATGCTTGAGCTCGTCGCGCAACCTACGTGCCTCGCCATTTCGCTCGGCGGCAACGTTGAACCACTTGTAGGCTTTCGCGTAGTCGATCGACACGCCGCGCCCCTCGCGGTAGCCCGCGGCGACTTCGAACATCGCCTGGGCATCGCCCTTGTGAGCGAGCGCCAGTTTTTCGTCGCTGTATTCGGGCTTCGTCAACGTCGGACGTGCCGAAAGGCTGCACGCTTCGGCATCCCACGAGATCGTCGCCATTGCGGCCACCAGGACGGCCCCAACCAATGCGCGATTCATGTCTTTTCTCCTCTCCTCGACCGGGACAGGTTCGTGTTCTCTCGCGATCAGAATGTCACGCACCCCAATGCGAGGGAATCCGTACAACTCCGTAGACGGCGTGGTTCAGACGCTTTGTGGTGATACCGGGAGGCCGTGCCGTTGATGCGGCGAAGGCGGGGGGAGGTCGACGAAGAATGTCGTTCCGCCGCCGTGACGGGAGTGAAACCCGATGCTTCCGCCCTGCTTCTCGACCAGGGCCTTGGTGATGCTGAGGCCGAGGCCGCTGCCCTGGAAGCCGCGCGCATTTGCCGCATCGAACCGCGAAAATTTTCGGAAAATTCGCGACCGAAACTCCGGGGCGATGCCGGGCCCACGGTCGCTCACCTGAAAGCGCACACGGCCCGAGGCTCCGGGCACGACGCTGAGATGCACGACCTGACCCTTGGGGGAGAACTTGAGGGCATTCGAAACGAGGTTGGTCAGCACCTGTTGCAGACGATCCGGATCGGCGAAGACCCATAGGTCCGTGTCGGGCTGAATGAGTTCGAGCGGGCAACCCGCGGTTTCGGCGAACCCGGCGTTTTCGCGTACCGCCTGCTGCAGGCACTCCAGCGTCGACAGGGCCCGGGGGTGGAACAGAACGCCGTCCGATTCGATGCGTTCGAAATCGAGGATGTCGTTGACGAGGCGCAACAGTCGCTCGCTGTTGGCCCTGGCGATCCCGACGAGGTTGCCGACCTGGGGCGAGGTCGACCCGGCCATGCCGCTCGTCACCAGATCGAGCGACCCTTTGATCGAGGGGAGCGGCGTGCGTAATTCGTGACTGACCACCGAGATGAACTCGTTCTTGAGGTCATCCAACGCGTGACGCTCGGTCACGTCGATGGCGGAGATCCGGATCGCGGGGCCATCGTCCCATTCGATCACACTCGCCAAGGTCTCGACCCACAATGCCGAGCCATCACGACGCAAGGCCGGACGTTCGCGCACCTGGCTCGAGATGCGAACGGCCGCCTTGAGTGCCTCGTCCTCGGCACGCATGGCCTCGTGAACCTCGGGCGCGAACAGACCGAGGATGCTGTCGAGCGCCAGCACCTCGGCCGGAGCACCGAATCCGAACATGCGCGCGAAGGCTGCGTTGCAGTAGATCGGGCGAAAGCTGCGATGAACACAAGCCCCCTGGATCGCGCCGTCGAGCACCGCGAGATACCGCGCCTGCCCGATCTGGCGCTGCTCCTCGGCGCGCCGCAACTGTCGCAGTTGCTCGGAAAGCTGATCGCGCATCCCGGCCAGCTCGCGCGAACGCTCCTCGAGCTCCCGTTGTCCGCGGCGGAGCTGATCGGTCAGGCGAAACCGGGAGATGATGAACGGTGGTGCCACGACAAGCGGGATCAGAAGGGCAACGATGGCAGCGCGCGGCGACCACTCGCCAAACAACGCCCCGGCGACCAAGTACCCGACAACGCCCGACAGGAGGCAGATCTGGGTGATCGAGGCGACAATCGCCCGGCGCGTGCTGATACGGCCGCGGAACGCATCGAACAGGTCGAACATGGGACGAGGCTACCACGGCTCCTGACGCCTGGTCTGGCACCGAAAGGCGCAGTGGGCGCCCCAAAATACGCGGCGTCGCTGTCCCCATCCGTGGGAGTCCCCGAGCCTCGCGACCGCCAGATCAGATTCGCGACAAAGCGACGAAGTCCGCGCCTTGCGAAGGACCCTCTGCTCCGGGCCTCCGGACGTGCTGGGCATTTGCAGCTCGCATACCACGCGCCAATTGTCGCGAGCCGAAAGGGGCTTTTCGGCTCGACATAGTTTATGTTGCCGGCTTTGTTTTCAACATGCGCGGTTTCCGTTCGATGCCAACAACCACTTCCGCACCGACATTGTCGATTGTCGTTCCGGTCTACAACGAGGTCGAAACGCTCCCAAGAATTCTTGGTGAAGTCGTTATGCATGGCCCGAGGGTCAAGACGGAAATCATCGTGGTCGACGATGGGTCGACGGATGGAACTCGCGACTGGCTAAGGTCCTTTCTCGCGGTCGAGGAGGAGCGCGGTGTTGCCGTCGATGTCGATCCGAACGGAAGACTATGCCTCGCATCTCAGACTGCACCTCAACCCCACGCCGTGCTGCTGCGCATCAAGCTGCAAGCGAGCAACCAGGGGAAAGGAGCGGCGCTACGTGCTGGGTTCGAAATGGCTCGTCACGACGTCATCGTGATTCAAGACGCTGACCTCGAATATGACCCACGCGATCTCCCAAGAATGTTCTCTTTGATCGCCGAGCGTGGGGCCGACGTCGTTTACGGATCCCGTTTCTACGGTCAGCCTCATCGCTCCCTTTACCTCCACCACTATCTCGGGAACTGGCTGATCTCGAGACTGATCAACGTCTTGTGCAATGCGACCCTCTCGGACATCGAGGTCTGCTACAAGATGTTTCGACGCGACGTGCTAAATGGAATGTCGCTACGCTGCGACGACTTCGGGTTCGAAGTGGAGTTCACCGTCAAGATGTTGCGCGCTCGAAAGTGGTCGGTATACGAAATCGGCATTTCCTACTATGGGCGCACCTACGATGAGGGAAAGAAGATCGGCTGGCGCGATGGCTTGAAGGCCCTTTGGTACATCATCCGCTTTCGAATCTCGGCTTGATTAGTCTAGTGTTGCCAAGATATCAACGGCTTGGTCTAGAAAACACGCCGCGTCACGCGAAACGCAAACGCTTCATTGAGATCGATCAACGCAAAAGGGGCTATCTTCACATGACCTTGCGGACGGATCGCGATGTTGGTGCGTTGGTCCTCCACCCATCTGGCATTGGCTTCACACCGACGTCGGTGATGCATTCCCCGTCAGCAGGCATCGCCCCGCCAGAGCACAAACCGCTCCGTGGCAAACCTAGCTCGCCTGCACCCGCCGCTTGACAAACAATTGAGCTACACCAAACGCCGCAAAGATCGCAAGCTGAGGTTCGACGACCGCTCGGAAGCGCGGCTTTCCATGGACGAAATGCGCCAGCCAAAAGTAGGCAACGAGCCCCACGGCAAGTACCAATAGTCCCCGGTCGCCACGCGTTAGTAGATAGAAGGCCCCGAACATACCTAGTAGGCGACTCATTAAGGCATAGGCAATCGCGAAAGCTTTGATGCCGTAAAAGGCAATGGGGGATATCTCAGGCTGATACTCCATTCCGAACAACGAATGAATTTCGCCTTCGCCGCCGGAGATGAAGAAACGAATCGTCGACTTGGCCATCGCAATTGCGAACGTCCGGACGTCGAAGGGAACGGCCGCAAAATACTTGCGCGTGTCGGCGAGCCAGAGTTCGTCACGCCGCAGTCTAGGCATGTGTTCATAACCAGGATTTTCGGCCACGAGGCGATCGTGCTGTTCGGTCTCGAACCGGCCTCGCCACACGCCATTTCCTTCGCCAGGCATCTCCTTGGTCAGGAATTTCAGATTGTTCAGGATGAAGAGCGCCTCGAGCCCAGGTCCGGAGAGCCTCAATCCTACTCCTGCATTCACCTGAAAGGCGAGCCATGGGGAAATTGTTGCGAGGGCAACCGTCATCGCCGCAATGGACGCCAAGAAAGGACGACGCCAGATGCCGGCCTTGCCACGAACGAATGCGACGAGCGGGAACACGAATGGCAACACGAGGAACAAGAATTGATTTGACGGGCGGACCAGCGTGGCGAGGCCAAAGAGACACCCGAAAACAGCGGCTCGTCGCAACGTGATGTCCTTCCCACTACCCCATGCAACCGCAAATCCCGCTGTCATGAACAACGCGAACAGGGACTCGGTCTGGGGCACGTGGACGCCTACCAACAGGTTGGGGTTGAAGATGACCGCCAGGAACGCAAGATTCGCAAGACCGATACTGAGGTGAGAAAGACATGATCGAACCAGTGTTGCCGTTGCGAGCAGCATCAAGGCCTGAAGCAGAACCAACAGCTGAAGGTCCGACCCACCGAGAGGCCACAGGGCAAGAGCCATGACAGCACCCGACAGCGGCGGAAATTGACGATAGGTAGAGGGCTGGTCCGGCTTGGTCGGATCGACGATCGACCCATGATCGAGGATATTCTTTGCGGTGGGGAACGAATAAATGTCGTGCTGCTTGGCGCAGTCCTCGTCAATCTTGTAACAACTCGAATCGGCTAGCCAATAAATCGCTAGATTGAGTAAAGCGAAAAGGAGAATCCCCACGACGAAGACCCTAGGATGATCCAGGCGGTCGAAAACGTCGAAGCGATAAGCTTGGTTCGGCACTTGTCGAAGAACTGTTGCTAGACCGTTAGGGAGCGACGTCAATCATATAGAGTCCTAGCCAACGGCTATGGTCAAGAGGGGCGGTAATTTGTCGGAACAAGATTTTTGGTTGCGCTCGCTCTCAAGAGCCGACCGGCTGAATCGGTGGACGTTCGAAAGTTTCAGAGAGCACCTGGGGGACAACGTCCTGGAGGTTGGCTGCGGGCAGGGAACCTACACGCGATTGATTGGAGCACATGCGAGTCGGTTGGTCGCAATCGATATCGACCAGGACTTCGTCACCATTGCTAGAAATACTGTTGGTCAGCTTGCGGGGGTCGAGATCCTTTGCAAAGACGTGATGGATTGTGAATGGAACGCGGAATTCGACACGGTGGTGATGCTTGATGTGATGGAGCATCTCGAGGATGAAGGAAATCTGCTCCATCGACTCTTCGCCTCGCTGAGACCTGGGGGCCACCTGATCGTAAAAGTGCCCGCTCTACCACATTTGTTCGGCGCCCTGGACAGTGCGATCGGTCACCACCGGCGGTATACGCGACCCACGCTCGGCCGCGCCTTAAAGGCGGCGGGCTTCGAGGTCGCGAGGCAATGGTACTTCAACATCGCGGCTATTCCAGGCTGGTGGTGGAATGGTCGTTTGCTACGACGTGCACAGCCACCGAGCGGCCAAATAGCTTTCTTCGACGCGCTAGTACCGATCCTTGCACGGCTCGAACGATGGATTGGGCCGCCGGTTGGGTTGTCGTTGTTTGCTGTCGCGCGTCGCCCGCTTGAGAAGTCCGCGACGGCCTGAGCCCCTGGCCTTGACCAAGGCGTTATCGGCCCAGCGCCAAGCATTCGCCGCTACCATTTCTCCGACGCTTCGCCGGGGCATCGGTCGTCGACCTTGAGCCGGCACATCCAATCTCGATACGGCGACCCCGCGCCGGTGCAGCCGGTGCCGGGCCCTGATCGCGAAGCGTCGCCCTCTTGGGTCGACCGACGTGTTCACCTCCGTCTGCCGCGCGCGAACGCAGGAAGCTACGCTGCAGAGACGGCGATGAGAACGCCGATTGCGCCCTCCCACCCCATATACTCTGCGCCGCCGTGACGTCCCTCACCCTCGTCCTCGTCCTCGCCGCATCGTTCCTGCATGCCGGCTGGAACACCCTGGTCAAGACCGCCGAGGATCGCTTTGCCGCAGGATCGCTCGTGATGATCGCGGGGGGCCTGTTTGCGCTCCCCCTTATGCCGGCCGTACCGGTTCCGAATGCCGCGGCCTGGTCCTACCTCCTCGCCTCGATCGTCATCCACGTCGCCTACGTCGCTTTTCTCGCCAAGGCTTACACCGCCGGGGATTTGGGTCACGTCTACCCATTGGCGCGCGAGACCGGTCCCCTCCTGCTCGCGCTCGTCAGCATCCCGCTCGGCGAAGGCCTGGCGACGGTGCCGCTTGTCGGCGTGTTCGCCGTCTCCCTCGGGGTCATCTCGCTCGCCTGGCGCCCCCTCGCCCAACGCCACGATGGGGCTAGGCCCGTCGCTTACGCCCTCGCGACCGGCGTGATGATTGCGGCCTACAGCTATGTCGACGGGCACGGTACGCGGGCCGCGGGTGAGCCGCTGTCCTACATCACTTGGATGATGGTGCTGGGCGCGATCGTGTTCGGCGCGTTGCTGGCGGTCACGCGTCGCGACAGCATCGTCGCCACCGTGCGGCGGGACGTGTGGAAGATTCTGGCGAGCGGACTCCTCGCCGGTGGGGCCTATGGCGTGGTGCTGTGGACGATGACACTCGCCCCGATCGCCGCCGTGGCAGCCCTGCGCGAGGTGAGCGTCGTCATCGCGGTCCTGATCGGCACGATCTTGCTCAAAGAGCCCTTCGGCTGGCGTCGCGGGGGCGCCGCCGTCCTCGTCGCGGGGGGCATCGTGCTGTTGGCCACCGGCTAGAGAAAGCCACACCCCAATTCGCCTTGGCAACGCTGTCGGTCACTCGTTCCTCTCCTTAGGATGCGGTCGGCCCCAGGAGGCAGCGATGCGGTTTTCCTACACCCACCACATGCCCTACACCGATGTGACCGATCCGGGACCGGATTGGCCCGTGGGCAACAAGCGTTTCGACGGCGAGCGCGGCGCGGCCATGTTCAAGGCCTACGTCGAAGACAAGGTCTACGCCGAACAGGCGGGCTTCGACTGGATCGGCTCCAACGAACATCACATGAGCCCCTACGGGCTCATGCCCAACCCCAATTTGG
Organism: Alphaproteobacteria bacterium; assembly: GCA_016869765.1. Taxonomy (GTDB): domain Bacteria; phylum Pseudomonadota; class Alphaproteobacteria; order SHVP01; family SHVP01; genus SHVP01. Next base: position 56,464 of record VGES01000019.1, on the reverse strand, counting down.
TGGGCGCCATCGTCGCCCACCGGACCAAGTCGGCCGGCATCCTGCAATCGGGCAACATCCTGCCGATCGTCAACCCGGTGCGGGTCGCTGAGGAGTACGCGATGATCGACGTGATCTCGGGCGGTCGCCTCATCGCCGGCTTCATGCGCGGCATTCCGCACGAATACGTCGCCTACAACACGCCGCCCGACGAGTCCTACGACCGCATGGCCGAAGGCGTCGAACTGATCAAACGCTGCTGGACCGAACCCGAACCCTTCGGTTGGGAGGGCGAGCACTATCAGTTTCGCGCCGTGTCGATCTGGCCCAAACCGCTGCAGAAGCCGATGCCACCGATGCTGATGTCGACCACGAGCGAACCCTCGGCGCGGCTCGCAGCCAAGCATCGCGCGATCGCCGGTATCCTGTCGCTCACCAGCATGGACGACGGACGCAAGGTGATCGGCCGCTACCGCGAATTGGCGCGCGAGTACGGCTGGGAGCCCGGACCCGAGCATCTCATGGTGGGCCTCAACTGTTGCATCGCGCCCTCCTACGACGAGGCCAAGCAGATTCTGTCCAGCGGTCAGGAGTACTTCTTCAAGATCCTGGGCGGCGGCATCCGCACGGCGCAGCGCGTCGTCGTGCAGAAGACCCGCTACTTCCTCGACGAAAAAACCAAGGAGGAGCGCTCCAAACGTTTCGTCAACGCGCGAATGGGAGCCTCCAACATGACCTTCGATGAGCGGGTCGAGGCTGGCCTGATGATCTGTGGCACGCCCGAGATGGCGGTGCGCCAGATCGAGCGCCTCCACAAGGACCTCGGCATGGGCCGGCTCAGCCTCACCATCAAGGTCGGCAATGTTCCGGACTGGGCGGTAACGCGCACCATGGACCTCCTGCGCGACGAAGTGTTTCCCGCGGTCCGGCCGCTCGGCGAGCCGATGCGCGATATCCCGACGCGCTCGGCCGCCTGACGGGTTAGCCGCGGATCTCGATATCGGCCCAGTTCACCCGCCAGTTTTCGTTCTTGTAGTTCCGCACCTTGGCCGAGGTCGCGTCGAGCTGGAACTGCTCGTAGACCCAGATGCTCGGCGCTCGCTCGTGATAGAACAGCGCGATCTTGCGCAGCAGCGCATTGCGCTTCGTGGTGTCGAGTTCGGTGTTGGCCGCCGCGATGTCGGCCTCGATTTCGGGGAAGCAGCTCCACTTGCGTGGGTTCGAGCACGAGTGGAAGGCATTGATCGGGCGCATCATGTCCATCGCCGGATTGGAGCCGAAGTTCGAGATGTGAATCTCGCCCTCGTAGGGCTTCACGCCGGTCCCGCGCGCGCTCAGGTCGGCCAACTGGATCTGCCGCATCTCGAGGTCGATGCCGACCTTGCTCACGTCCTGGACGATCTTGGTGAAGACGTTGGCGACGTCCGAACTCGATAGCACCACTTCGGCCACGGCCTTGAGGCCGTTGCCATAGCCGGCCTCGGTCAGGAGTCGCTTGGCCTCGGCGGGATCATACGGGTAGGGCTGGATGTCGGGCTGATAGCCGTTGACGCTGCGGGCCGCCGGCTGGGCCACGTACTTCGCGTAGCCCTTGAGCAGCGTCTCGGTGTAGCTCTTGTCCATCGCCAGGTTGAAGGCCCGTCGGACCTTGAGATCGGTCGTGTATTTGCCTTGGCCCTGGTTGAACGTCAGCGTCAGGATCGAAGGCGAACCGCTCGGGTGGATACGCCCGCCGCTGCGGATGACCAAGTCGACCGCATCGGGTGAAATCGTGAACGCGAGGTCGACCGAGCCGCCGTTCAGCGCCTGAACCCGGGTCGCCGGCTCGGGCAAGAAGAACATGGTGATGTTGGCGACCTTGGCTTGGCGCGGTCCACCTTCGAAGCGCGCCATCTCGAGCTTGGTGTTGTCCCAAGCCGTGACCCGGAACGGCCCGATGCCCGAGGGGGCGTTGCCGTATTTCTCGCGACCGAGATCGGCCCACACCTTTGGATCGACGATGCGCAGGGCCGCCGCCTCGCTCGGAACGATGGGGCCCGGTGCCGCGGTCTTGAGCTCGACGGTCATGTCGTCGACCTTGCGCGCCTCGGTGATGTGACGGAGCGTGTTGTAGAGCGCGACTCCGAACCTCTTGGTGTCGTCGGAGTGCAGCGTCCGCACCGCGGCAACCACGGCGTCGGCGTCGAACGCCGTGCCGGCATGGAATTTCAGGTTCGGGCGCAGCTTGAAGACCCAGGTCAGCGGGTCCTTGTTCTCCCACGAAAGGGCCAGATTGCCCTTCGGTCGGCCATCGGGTTCGATCGTGGTCAGCGCGTCGTGGATCGCTTCCCAGGTGATGACGTGTTGGTAGCTCAGGCCCGGGCCCGTCGGATCGCCGCGGTTGGGCGGCGGCTCGAGGTTGGCCACGCGCAGGGTCTGCGCTGTCGCGCCGTTGACGAACAACGCCAGCGCCGCCGCCAGCGCCCCGACCACCACCACGCCCGTTTTCGCAACCAACGTCATGGTCAGCCTCCTCATGTTAGCGCATTGTAGCCCCGGACCGTGCGGCGGGCGACGCGCGAGTTTGCCGCCGGGGTTGCCAGCGACGCGATAGCTGGCGATCCTAGCGTCCAGGCAATCCAGGGAGGGCCCCATGAGCAACATCATCCGTAACCCCAAGAACGGCTATAACCTACGAAGCGTCGAGATTCCGCCGGGCTCGCGCATCCTCTACATCAGCGGCCAGACGGCGACCGACGACAACGGCCACACGCCGCCCGACGCCGAGACCCAGGCCGACGTCGTCTACGGCAAGGTCGTGCAGAGCCTGAAAGACGCGGGTATGGACGTCACCGACGTGGTCAAGACCAACCTCTACATGGTGAACCCCGGCGACATCGGCGCGATCTACAAGGCCGGGCAGAAGCACTTCCGCGGCCACACCCAGGCCGGCACTCTCGTCTACGTCAAAGGGCTGGCCCGACCCGAAGTGCTGCTCGAGCTCGAAGCCGTCGCAGCCAAGAAGCCCTAGCGGCTAATCCGGCCAAAGGCCCTGCGCCGCGAGGAATTTCTTCACCTCGGCGACGCAGGCCTCGGGCTGGCGATAGGCGATGGCGTTGCCCAGGCCCGGCAGGTCGACGATCCGGATGCGCGGGTTGGCCGCGACCAACGCGCGCCATTCGGGGATGAGCACCGCCATACGGTCGCCCTCGACCCAGAGGGTGGGCACGGCGATTTGCGGAATGCGCGGGCGCACGTCCGTCTCGATCATGCCGCTGCGAAACTTGGCGACCAGGACCGCGTCTTCCTCGGCCATCTGGTCCAGGTACCAGTCGTTGTAGCCCGGCGGGAACTCATCCGACCGACCGAGCGCCCGTGCGAACGCTTCGAGCCAAGCCCGCATGCCTAAGCGCTGCATGCCGGCGAGGCTCTCGCGAAAGCCCAACACCTCCGGAGCCTTGGCGATCGCTGCGGGTTGGAAGCCGGGGATGTCCAAGGGCCTGAGCGGAGCTCCCATCACGCAAAGGGCGTGGAGACGCTCCGGCACGAGGCCGGCCAACGTGACCCCCATCAGGGCCCCGGTGTGCTCGCCCACCCACACGACCTTCTTCACCTTGAGGTGATCGAGCAGCGCGATGGCATCGAGCGCCAGCGTATCGAGGGTGATGGCGTAGGTTTCGGCCGGCACCTTGGAGAGCCCGAGGCCGCGGATGTCGAAGCGCACGACCCTGAAGTGCCCCGCGAGCGGCGGCACCCAGCGGTACCAACGGCCCGAGAAACCGCCGAAGCCGTGCACCATCACCATCGTGGGGGCGTCCTTCCACGGGTCGGTGAAGTCGTCTAGGCGGTAGCGCAACGTCGCGCCGCCTGGGCCGCGAAAGCTTTCGATGCTCATGGCTCAGCGCCAGGTGATGCCGGGCATCTTGTGGTAGCGCGCCACGGGATCGGCGTGGCTCTGGCGGAACGGCATGTTGACGATGCTGTTGGGTCCTTGATAAGGCGCGCCGCGCTCCTCGGCGCTGCGAATGATCTCCTCGGCGCGGACCTTGGGCACGACGACGACACCATCGGCGTCGCCGCAGACGATGTCGCCCGGGTTGACGATCACCCGACCACAGATCACCGGACAATTGAGCCAGCCCGGCCGCTCCTGGGGGATGATGTTGGGCGAGGTGCCGCGCACGAAGAGCGGCATCTTCTCGCGATCGATGATCACGTTGCTCGACTCGCAGCAGCCGTCGATCACGACGCCGACCGCGCCCGCCTGCTTGGCACCGCGCGCCATCGAAGCCCCGTAACAGGCGACATCCGTTCGCCCCGCCGCATCGACGACGATCACGTCCCCAGGCTTGGCGTAGAAGTTCGCGGCGTAGCTCGTCACCACGTCCTCGGCATGCTCGGCGCGTGCCGTGAACGCCGGACCGCAGATCTTCCACTCGCGCACCAGCGGCTTGATGCCCGAGTCCATCACCTGGCGCGGTCCAGCGGCCGCCGCCAAGAACAAGAAATAGGTCTTGGCGGCGCGGGCGATCAGCGCCGGGTCGGGACGTTCGAAATCGGTGATCGCGGTGTACATGGGTCCTCCCTCGGAAATGGTTCCCCATTATCCGCCGCCCTTGGCCTGCAAACACCAGGGCTCCCGCCCTGGCGAGACCAAGCAATTCTCGGGCGACGTTGGCCGCACCTGAGACAACGCACCGATTGATTGCGTTTGGAGTTGTTCTAGCATCGCTGGCAACGCCCGCCGCGTTCGCGGCCGGGGTCACCCGCGAGGACACCATGACCATCACCGATGCCATCGACGCCATGTGCAACCTGGTCACGCCGCGGGAGATCCGCCTGGATCAGGTCGGGCTCGCGCCCCAGACCTTCGACCAGCTCCGCTTCCCCAAGCGCTACCGCAACGGCGTGCCGCTGCCCGACTACCTGCGGATGATGGACAAGGCCGGGGTCAAGCAGGCGCTGATGCTCGCCGTGCGCGCGGGCGATCTGCGCGAACAGGGCTCGTTCGAGATCCCCTACGAGCGCGTGCGCGATGTCTGCAAGACGTACCGCAATCGCCTGTTCGGGTTGGCTGGGATCGACCCGACGCGCGGCATGCAGGGCCTCGAAGATCTCGAACGTGCCGTCACCCAATACGGCTTCGTCGGCGCGCACATCTATCCGCACTGGTTCCGGCGTCCGCCCGACGATGCGATCTACTACCCCTACTACGCCAAGTGCAGCGAGTTGGGCGTGCCGGTGCAGATCCAGGTCGGCCAGAACCTCAACTACCGGCGCAATCGCGGCTTTCCCGCCGTCGATTTCCCGATCGCGCTCGATCGCGTCGCGATCAACTTCCCCGATCTCAAGATCATCGGCATCCACATCGGCTTTCCCTGGCACGACGAGATGATCTCGATGGCCTGGAAGCACGAGAACATCTACATCGGCTCGGACGCCTATGCGCCCAAGCACTGGCCCAAGTCGTTCGTCCACTACATCAACACCTACGGCCAGGACAAAGTGCTGTTCGGCACCGACTGGCCAGCAATCACGCCCGAGCGTGGCGTGAGCGAGATCCTGGCGCTGGGTTTACGCCCCGGCCCATTGCGCAAGCTGCTGCGCGACAACGCCCGGCGCGTGTTCAAGCTGCCCAGGGCCAAATGACGACACGACCGACCACCTACCGGCCGGTCACCATTTTCGACGGCGTGTTCGCCGCTGCGGCACGGTTCCCGAGCAAGGTGGCGATCATCGATGGCGAACGCCGGCTCCCCTATCGCGCCCTCGCCGAGCGGGCGCGGCGCGTCGCCGCCGGCGCCCACGCCCGCGTGGGCGGGGTGCGCGGCCATACCGCGATGATGCTGCCAAATTGCCTCGAGCTGATGGAGATCATCGGCGGGCTCGCCACCGCCGGCCTGCCGCCCGCCACCATCAACCATCAATCGACCGCACGCGAGCTCGCCCACATCTGCAACAACGCCGGGGCGCGGCTCCTGTTCGCGCACGTCGATCAGGAGGCGGTGGTGCGTGAGGCCACCCTCGACACGGTGGAAGAGATTATTCTGGTCGGCGGCAACTACGAAGACTGGTTGTCCCGCGCCCAGCCGGTCGATCGCTCCTACGGCATCGAAGAGTGGGACACCTTCGCGCTGCACTACACGTCGGGCACGACCGGCGCGCCCAAGGGGGCGCTCGTCCCGCACCGCTCGCGCGTCCATGTCATGTTCGGCATGGCCTCGGAATACCAGTGTTTCGGGCCGGAGGATCGCGGGCTCGCCGTGTGCCCGCTCACGACCGGCGGCGGATTCACGTTCGGGCTGGCGCCGATCTTCTTCGGCGGCACGCTGGTCGTCATGCCGCGGTTCGACGCCGAGCAGGCGCTGCGGCTCATCGAGGCGGAACGCATCACCAACATCAACATCGTGCCGACCCACGCCGACCGCTTCCTCCGACTGGGCGAGGCGCCGTTCCGGCGCTATGACCGGCGGTCGCTCAAGGTCATGGTGTCGGGCGGCGCGGCCTTCCCGATCGAGCTCAAGGAAAAGACGATCGCCCTGTTCGGGCCCGACGTGCTGCACGAACTCTATGGCTCGACCGAGGGCGGCATCTTCACGAACCTGCGGCCGGCCGATCAGCGGCGCAAGCCCAACTCGGTCGGGCAACTGTTTCCCATGATCGAGGCGCGTTACCTGGACGAGTCGGGGAACGACGTCGCCCCCGGCGAGGCTGGCGATTTCTTCTCACGCTCGCCCTACCACTTCAACGGCTACTGGAAGAACCCGGAGGCGACCCGCGAGCTCTTCCGCGGCGAGTGGATCACCGTGGGCGACGTCGCCTACGCCGACGAGGAAGGCTATGTCCACATCGTCGGGCGCCGGAAAGACATGATCATCTCGGGTGGCGCCAACGTCTATCCGGCGGAGATCGAGCAGGTGCTGACCGCGCACCCGCTGGTGGCCGAGGCCGCCATCGTCGGCGTGCCCGACCCGCAGTGGGGCGAAGCGGTGCGCGCCTTCGTCGCGCTCAAGCCGGGCGCCGCGCTCACCGCCGAGGATCTCGCCCAGCACTGCCGCCGGATGCTGTCCGGCTACAAGGTGCCAAAGTCGTTCCGATTCCTGGACAAGCTGCCGCGCGACCGGGCGATGGGCAAGATCCAGCGCAAGTTGCTGCGCGAGCAGCCGTGAGCGCTAACCAGCGCGCGGTGCCGCCCGCGAACCTCGTTCACTGCGAAAACTGACGTGGCTGCGCGATGCGTTGCCAGGAAGAAGCGTGGTGGGCCCGGCAGGACTCGAACCTGCAACATCACCGTTATGAGCGGCGGGTTCTAACCATTGAACTACGGGCCCGCGGCGCCAACCTAGCGCAGGCGCCCGGGCGGGCGCCACCGGCGCCGCCCGACGAATTGGGCGATCGCCGTCGACATCGCCCGGCCAACGGATCGCCTTCCGGGCGCGCGCCGACCCGGCCGGTCTACCTCGCGAGGAACGCGAGCACCGCGCTCGCCAACTTGTTCGGTTCCTTTTCGAGAACGCCGCGGTCGGTGTGCTCGAACACCACGAGTTCGGCGTTCTTGAAGAGTTTCTTGACCGCCTCGCCCTGGCGCCCGAGGTGCTCCTCCTGCGGCGTCACCAGTTCGACGATCAGCGTCGGCACCGGGATGCGCTTCATGGCGTCCGTCAGATCGAACGCGAAGTTGGCGCGGTAGATCGGGTCGAAGGCCCGGCGTGACAGGACCTTGTCGACGATCTCCTGGCCCAGCATGTCGAGGTGGTCTTCGGACAGATTCGGCCGGTCGATCACATCCGCCTTGAACCACATGCCGCCGACCCAGCCGCCCAGCTTGGCCCACTCGCGCAGTCGCACCGCCGCCGGATCCTGGACTTTGCCGCTCATGCCGTCCTTGACGAGGTCGAGGATCGCCGCGTCGCGCTTGGCGCGGTCGATGACGATCGAGTGGGTCATGCCGACCAGCACGAACTTGTGCAGGCGATCGGCGTGGTTGGCGGCGAGCGCGGCGCCGATCTTGTTGCCGGTGTGAAAGCCGAACAGGTGCGCCTGCCTGATCCCGAGGCTCGTCATCGCCTCGGTGACGCGCGTGGCCAGGCTCTCCATGGTCGCGCCCGCGGGCAGCGGATCCGAAAGCCCGAAGCCCAGCGTGTCGAACGCGATCACACGATAGCGTTCGGCGAGGAACGGAATCAGGCGATCGTAGACCCGGCCCGAACGCGGCGAAGCGTGCAACATGACGAGCGGCGCGCCCTTGCCCGCCTCGTAGTAGTGCATCTGTCCCTGCGACGTATCGGCGTAACCCCGGCGCATGTGATCCTCCCCTAGTGCCGTTCCAGAAGCCAACCCTTGCCGATCATGCGGTCGTGGATCCCGAGCGACCGCAGCGCGCGCCAGTAGGTGGCGGTGTTGATCGACAATACCGGCTTCTTGACGAACGGCTCGGCCTCGGCCGCCACCGCCTGGAACGGCAGGTTGGTGCCGACCTGGATGATGGCATCGACGTCGCCGCCGTCGAGCTCCTTGATCGAGTCGCGCAGCGTCTGCTCGGGCACGCGCGCAATCGCGACCGCGGTCGGGCACGCCAGATTCTTGACCCGCTTGACGTCGAAGCCGGCGTCTTTCAGATAGGCTGCCGCCTGATCGCCACCTGGCTTCAGGTAGGGCGTCAGCACCGCCAGGTGCTTGCAGCCACCGAGTGCGGCCAACGCGTCCGACAGTGCGAGCGATGGGACCAGGACCGGGCAGCGCTTGGCGTGATCCGAAAGTTTCTTGGTGAGGGCGGTCGCGCCTTTGACGCCGCCGGCGAACGAATCGATCGAGTGGCCCAGCACGATGAGATCGGGCTCGGCGGGAACCACGGTATCGATGGTCTCCTCGAGGTGCTGCGGCCCCTGCGCCATGAACTTGGCATAGGCGGCATCGTCGTGGGTTGGCCGGGGATAGTTCTTGATCCGCGCCGTCGCGTTGACGACGCCCGGCGGCGTGATCGCGGCGAACTCCGCCTCGACGGTGGTGTTGGTGTAGGGCACCAGCGCGCCGATCACCGCGCGAAACCCGATCGTGTCCGTCATCGTCCGTTCCTCCCCATGTCGCAAGCGGCCCGCCTATAATGCCGCGGTGCTCGAAACTTTGCTGATCTCGTTTACCACGTTTTTCGCCGCGGTCGGACCGCTCGAGACGGCGCTGCTCTACCCCGGGTTGACGCCTCGCGCCTCGCCCGAGGAACGCCGGGCGATGGCGATCAAGGGCACGCTCGCCGCGGCGGCGATCCTCGGCGTCGTCACCGCGATCGGCAACGAGGGCCTCGCGCTGCTCGGCATTTCGCTCCCCGCGTTGCGCATCGCCGGCGGCATCCTGTTGTTTCTGCTCGCGATCGATATGGTGCTGGCGCGCTCGACCGGCTTGTCGGCGACCACCGCGGCCGAGTCGGCCGAAGCCACCACCAAGGACGACGTCTCGATTTTTCCCTTGGCGACGCCGCTGATCGCCGGACCCGCGGCGATGGGCGGCGGGATTCTCATGGTCGGCAACGCCACGGGCGATCCCCTCAAGATCGCCGCGGTGTTCATCGCCCTCGCCGCCGTGCTCACCCTCACGCTCGGTCTGTTGCTGATCGCCAACCCGCTTCGCCGTGCCTTGGGCGTGACCGGCCTCAACGTCATCACGCGCATCATCGGCGTGATCCTCGCTGCCCTCGCCGTTCAGTTCGTGATCGACGGCGTGCGCCCGCTCGGACTCGTGGCTTGAGCCTCGGCCGCGGCGCGAAGCGCGCGAGCCGCCCCGGGGCTAGTGAGGAACTTGGCCACCGTGGCCGCCGACCAGGACCGACCACGACGGGTGGTCAGGCCCTGGCGGTTGAGAGCGTCGGCCATCGCCTCGGGCGTGGCCGGCCCCTGCGCCAGGATCGCCCGCGCAATACGTTCGAGGAAGGCGTGAATCTCGGCCCGAGTCGTTTCGCTCACGGCGATGGTTCTATCATGGCGACGTCATGGAACTGAACGCACGCAAGCCGGGCGTGGTCGGCGGGCTCTACGAGGTCGCCTTCGGCGTGCCCGATCTCGCCGAGGCCATCGGATACCGCGAGCGTTTCGGCTACCGCGTCGGCGAGGTCGGACGCCTCGCCGCCGATGCTGCCCACGCGCTCTACGGCGTCCGGTCCGACCTCCGTTCGGTGAGGCTCTATCACCAGCAGAGCGATCATGGCCTGTTGCGCCTGATGCAGTGGGCGCACCCCGCCGGCGAAGGCCTCGCGCTCGCCCCGTTCCGTTGTCTCGGCGCGCGCTGGATCACGACGGTGACGCGCGACGGCTGGCGTCTCCTCAACCATCTCGAAACACTCGAGCGTCGCGGCGGCGAGGTGTGGTTCATGCCGCCGGTGTTCACGCACAGCCACTACCGCGGCAATGCACACCTGCTACCGTTCGCCGATGACCTCGTCGGTCTGCGCGAAGGCGCCTTCGCGACGCCCCTCGACCGCCAGGTCTTCCTCGAACGTTTCGGCTTTGCGCGACCCAACTACGGCGCGATCCACGAAACCTGTCTGCTCCAATGCAGCCAGAACGTCCACTCCGGCGTCGTGCTGCAGGACGACAGCGGCGCCAAGCGACGTTTTTACGCCGAAGGCTTCGGACTCACGGTGTGGCCCGAAGTCGCCGTCGGGCACGACCGAGCCGTCGTCAGTCGCGGCGTCTTCGCCCTCGAGCCCGGCGAGGGACAGCGCGTCACCGACGCGGACGATCTCGGGCCGCCCGTGGATCCGATTCAGGGGCGCTCCGGGCGGCTCAAGTTGTTTCGCTTCGAGGAAACGCGCGCCCTGCCCGACAAACGCGACGTCGCCCGCCCCGGTTTTCTCGGGCCGTGTCTCTACACCTACCGCGTGAACGACCTCGCGCGCCTGCGCGACCGCGCGATCGCGGCGGGAGGACGGGGCGCGACCCCGATCCTCGCCGATGAATTCGGGCGCGGCGCGTTCAGCGTCGAAGCGCCCGACGGTTACGTCTGGACGCTCGTCGCGGCGTGACCGCGGTTGGCGAAGCGCGACGGTCGATAGGGCGCCAGCGTCGTGGATGCCGTACCAGAGACGATCTCCTCGGCTAGCAATCCGGCGAGCAGCGGTCCGAGCGTGACGCCGCTGTGCGTCACCATCGCATAGACGGAAGGAGTATCCGGCAGCGGCCCGACGATCGGCCGATCGTCCGCCGGCATTGGCCGCAGGCCAATTCGTGGGCTCGCCGTCGCCATGACGTCGGCGGCGTCGAACCCTGGCGCTAGACGGGCAAAGCGCGCGAGCAGCGTGCGCGTCGCGGCGATCGCCGCCTGCTCATCGCCGTTCGCCACCGCCGCGTCGGTGTCATCGGAGCCCAGGATCATGCCGCCCGCGGACGTCGGACGAGCATGCAAGCCGCCCGATTCCGGGCTGTAAACGACCCGCCGCACCCAACGCCACGGCGAGGGCGGCGTGTCGATCAGGAGACCGGGGACGCTCCGCAAGGGAAGCCGCCATTCGAGCGACCGCATGGCGAGGGCCGCCAGGCTCGCGGTCGCGATCCCCGCGGCGAGGACGACGCGCGTTGCCAGGAAGGTGCGCGCCTCGGTCGTGAGCGTCACGGGCTCGCCATCGGCACGGATCGCCGTGACGCGGGCTTTTTCGACGATCTCCGCGCCGTGCTCCGCCGCCTTGGCGGCAAACAACCGCACCAACTTGGCCGCCTCGACCCAACCGTCGGCGAGCGCGATGAAGCCGCGCGCGCTCGCCGCGAAACTCAGCCTCGGTTCGAGGTCGATCAGCCGCGCCCGATCGAGGTCGACGATCGAATAGCCCCAACGCGCCATCGCCGCCGCGGCGCGGTCGAGGCGCGAGCGCTGTTCCACGTGCTCGTCGTCCGCCCAGTGCATCGAGCCGTTGCTCCACAGGCCTAGCGAGCGCTCGCCCCAGAGGGTCGCGAGATGGCGATAACGCGCCAACCCCTCGGCGTTGAGCCGGAAGTACGCCTCGTCATCGGCCTTGGATGTGGCGTTGATCCAGGAAAACGTCGTGCCGCTGGTGCCGGCGCCCAACGTGTCCTGCTCGACCAAGGCGACACGCTGTCCCCGGACCACGAGTTCGTAGGCGAGCGCCGCGCCCATCAGGCCGCCGCCGACCACGACGACATCGAAGCGCTGCGGCCCTTGACGCGAAGGTTCGCTGCCGACGACCGCCAATTTCGGCCGCAGACGCTTCATCGCGGACCGCCGCGGTAGCGTTCGACCTTGGCGAGCAGCCGGTGCAACGGACCATCGGCCACCCCGAGCTCATCGAGATGCACGACCGTGTTGTGCAGGTAGTCCCGCGCTCGGCCGAGCCGCCCCTTGGCCGTCGCGAGATGGCGCACTTGAACCGCGGGCGGCAGGCGCCCGGCGTACAAGGGGTGGGTGCGATTGACGACGAAGGTCACGCCGACGATTTCGCCCTCCGCCGAGTGAAGCGACACCCACCGCGGATCATAGGCGCCGGCGAGCATCTCGCGCCGCCACAACACCTCGGTCTCGTGCTCGATGTGGCGGGCGGCGATACGCAGCGCCACGCCGCGGCACGAGCCGCCGCGGTCGAGCGCCATCATCAGCCCCGGGTTCTCGGCGGTGCCGCGACCGGCCGGCAGCCATAGGCAGAAGCGGCGGTGCCAACCGCGCAGACGCGCCGGTCGGCGCTCGGCGACCTCGATCGCCGGATTCCACATCAACGAGCCGTAGCCGAAGATCCAGAGGTCGTCGCCCCGTGGATGGCGATCGAGCACGGACCGGCGATTCGCCTCGCGTTCGTCCTTGGACAGGAATCCGAAGTTCCAGTCGGTACCCGCGCGCGCGCGGAGGCGCTCGAGTCCCTCCTCGGTGAGGTCCTCGCGTCTCACGCCGTCGCCCACCACGGGATGCCGCCGACGGGCGTCCCCGGACGGTCGCCGCCTCATGCCCCCCTCCGCACCACCGTTCGTCGCGGAAGTGTACGAGCCGCCCGACGCGAGCGAAACGGGGTTGCACGCAACATGGCTATGCAGCAACGCAGAGCTAGGTTCGCGCCCCGCGGCGGGCCAAGAACGTGCCGCAGACCGTGCCGAGGATCGCCAAGACGAGGAGGCTCACGTAGAGCGGCCGTGTCGTGGCATCAGCGAACTGGGCCGCAAGCTGGCCAGCGATCGCGCCCGGCACGAGCTGCATGAGTCCGAGCATTCCCGAGGCCGTGCCGGCCAGCCGCGGGTTGATCCCGAGCGCTCCCGCCTGAGCGTTCGCGAGCATGAACGCCGTGCCGATCCCCATCACCGCGGCCGGCGCCACCAGGGTGAGGCGGTCGACGCCCAGGCCCTCGTGTGCGATCAGCCCGGCCGCCGCCCCGACAATCTGGATGACGCCGCCCGCGACGATGAGGCGATGGCGCCGGGCCGGTGTCGAGATGACGCCGGCGAGGACGCTCGCCACCAGAAACACGCCGATCGAACCTGCAACCCAGAGGCCGAACGCGGTTTCCCCCGCGCCAATCTGATTCTTCCACAGGTGTGGCGCCAGCGCCTGGAACGGAAACGCCGTGGCGGAGGCAAACGCGACGACCCCGACGTATCCCAGCATCGCGCGATCGGCCATCAGCGCCCGCGCGGCGGGCCAGGTCAGCCGTTGATCGTCGGTCAGCGACGCTGCGGTCTGTCGCGGGACCAACAGGGCCGTCACGACCATGACGACCGCGCCGAACCCGACGGCGAGCCAGAGCGCCGCTCGCCACCCTTGGCGTTCGACCACCAGCCCTCCGATCACGAAGGCAACGACCGTGAGCAGCCCCGCGACCGCCGTGACCAGCGCGATGACCCGGGCGATACGTTCATCGCCGAACACGTCGCGGGCGATCGCGCGGGCGACCGTGGCGCCGCTCGCGCCGCCCGCCCCCTGCGCGGCGCGACCGAGCACGAGCAGCGCCACCGAGGGCGCGAGCGCACAGGCCGCCGACCCCAGCGTGTAGAGGGAGAAGCCGATGTAAATGGTCCGGCGCCGACCGATCGCGTCCGACAGGAAACCGTGCAGCGGCGTCGCCGCCGCGGTCGTCAGCAACGACACCGTGACTGCCACCTGTACCGTGGCGATCGAGGCATCGAACGTCGCCGCGATCGCCGGGAGCGCCGGGGTCAGGAGTTGGAATGCCGCCGGACCCGCCGCCGAAATGATGGTCAGGGCGAGGACCACGGACCACGGCGCGCCGGCACGGCTGGTCACGGCAGGCTCCTGCGCCGCTTGCGCCACCGCGGGATGGCGCCAAGCCCGATCGAAGCGACAGTCGCCCCGAAAATGAACCACGCCAACGGCCAGGCACTGCCGTCGGCGAACTCCCCCACCAACTGAGTCACGGCGGCGGACACGGCCAGCATCAGGAACGCCGAAAGGCCCGAGGCCGTGCCGATCAATCGTGCATCGGTATTGATCGCCCCGGCGCTCGCGTTCGGGATCGAAAGGCCGTTGCCGACCCCGACGAAGGCGACGGGCAGGAACAGACTCCAAGTGTTGAGGCCCCACCACCACAGACTCGCGAACAGAGCAGCCGCGGAGATCAACGACACCCCGCCCCCGAGCCAAACCATACGATCGATCCCGAGGCGGGTGGAGATGCGCCCAGCCAACGCATTGGCCGCCATGAACGTGACCGTGAGAACAATGAAGTTGAGGCTGAACTCGAAGGCGGTGCTGTTCAGGGTCTCGACCATGATCGCGGGCGCCGCGGCCATGAACGCGAAGAACGTCGAAACGGCGAATGCGGCGTGGCCGGCGTAGCCGTTGAAATCGGGCGAGCGCAACAGCACGAGGTAGGCGCGCATGATCACCGCCGGCCGAGTCGCAATTCGTTCGCCCAGGTGCGACTCAGGGACGCCACGACGCAACAGCAGGAACACGACGACGCCGAACGCGAAGGCAAACCAGAAGCCCGCGCGCCAGCCGACGGCATCGGTCAACAGGCCACCGATGTTGAGAGCGATGAGCGGGGCCACGACCATCGCGACCATCATGTAGGCCATCAAGCTTGCCGAGCGGTCCGGACCGTAGACATCGCGCACGACGGCCCGGGTCATGACGCTCCCCGCCGCCCCGCCCGCGGCCTGGATGATCCGCCCCGCGATCAAGGTCTCGATGTCGGGGGCCACGGCGCACACCACGGTCCCAGCGAGAAAGATCAGCAGCCCACCCATCATCAGCGGGCGCCGGCCGTAACGATCGGAGAGCGGACCGTAGGCCACGGTCGCGAAGGCCATCGCCGCCATCGACAGAGAAATCGCGAGTTGCGACACGGCCGGGTGACTCGCGAACTCGCGGGTGATGAACGGGACGGCCGGGAAGAACAGCTGCATCGCCAGCGGCCCGGTCGAGACGCACGCGATCAGGGCGACGACGAACAGCGTCTGGTTGGAGATGACGACCGTGCGCGCCTCGGCTGCGGTCGTGGTCATTCTGGCTGCACCCGGCGATGCAGCCACCACGGGAGTGCGCCGGCGGCCACCGAGACGATCGTGCCGCCCAGGATGAGGCCTGTCAGCGGCCAGGCCGTGCCATCGGCCCATTGTGCCGCGAGTTGGGCGAACACCGCCGAGAGTGCCATGGTGAGGAACGCCGCAAGCCCGGCGGCGGTGCCGGCGAGCGTGGGATCGACGTTGATGGCGCCGGCATTGGCGCTCGGCATCGAGAGGCCGTTGCCGACACCGACGATCGCCGTGGGAAAAAACAGCGTGTAAGGGCTGAGCCCCCACGCCAAAATGACCAACACCATGACCACGGCCGCGGCGAGCGACACGAGGCCACCGAGCCACACCATCGGACCGATGCCGAAGCGGGTCGAAATGCGTCCGGCGAGCGCGTTGGCGAGCAGAAACGTGAGCGTTAGCGAGATGAACCACGCCGAGTAGTCGAGGGCGGGACGGCCGAGCGTTTCGATCATCAACGCCGGCGCCGCCCCCATGAACGCGAAGAACGTCGCGGCGGCGAACGCCGAATGCAGCGCGTATCCGCCGAACATCGGAGAACGCAACAGGCGACCGTAATTGCGCAGCAGCGTGAGTGGGCTCACCGACACGCGGGGACCGGTGTGTGTCTCCGGCATGCCGCGCCCGGTCAGGAGGCCGACCAACAACGCACAGGCGGCCGCCAGCCAGAACCCCCAGCGCCAACCGACGTTGTCGGTGAGGAAGCCACCCAGGTTCTGGGCAAACATCGGCGCTACCAGCATCGCCATCGTGAGATAGGCCATCAGGCTCGCGGCGCGTTGCGGGCCGTAGACATCACGAACGATGGCGCGCGTCACCACCATGCCCGCAGCGCCACCCGCCGCTTGGATGATACGCCCCAGGATCAACGTCTCGACGTCGGGCGCGAGCGCGCTGGCCACCGTGCCGAGGAGAAACAATGCGAGCCCACCGTTGAGCGCGACCCGTCGTCCCCAACGATCGGAGAGCGGGCCGTAGGCGATGGTGGCGACCGCCATCGCCACCATCGAGAGCGACAGTGCGAGCTGGGTGACCGTCGGGTCGCTGGCGAATTCGCGGGTGATGAACGGGATGGCCGGCACGAAGAGGTGCATCCCGATCGAACCGATCGAGGCCGACCCGACGAGCGCCGCAAGAAAGAGCCGCCGCCAGGACCCCGGCCCTGCCGCGCTGGCGCTATCCATGCCTAAACCCAAATGCGCCGAAACAAAGCCAATCTTTCATTATTTTTCAATAGCTTAAAGATTCCATGGTGGCCGATTTCGAGCCGTTTCGGGCGTTTTCGGCGCGGTTCCGTTGCGTGGGGCCGGCGGGGCGATGGCCCCCGGCCGGTCCTGATCTTTCGAGCAATCCTATTCGACCAAGTACGCCGAGATTTGCAAGGTCGTGCGGATTTCCGCCGCTTGCCCGGGCCTTCGTCCCCGAACCGCCGATTCCCGGCGGACGTCAAGCCCTAGGCGGCCCGTTTCTTCGTCGCGATCGCCCCATGTGGCGCCACGATTTGGCCGTCTTCGCCGCTGACCATGGCGATGCGGAGGGCCTGGCGATGGCACGTCTCGGGGCGATCTCGGCAATGGTTCTGACGGTCCTCGTGCTCGCCGCCTGCACGTTGCCGCCGCCCTCGCTGCAGGCCGAAGTCCAGGTGTTCCACACCTTGGAGCCCGGCGAGCGCGGCACCGTCGCGGTCATTCCCAAAGACCAACGCAACGCCGACTCGCTCGAGTTCGCGGCCTATGCCCAGCTTCTGGAACGTCAGTTGCTCGCCCGCGGTTTCGCTCCGATCCCGCCGGGGCAACGCCCGGACTACGAGGCGCAACTCGAAATCGGAGTCGATGGCGGCCGGTCGGTACCCTTCAGCTACGAGGAACCCGTCCGTGGCGTCGTGAGCTTCTATCGCGACAAGGATGGCCGTCAGCAGCCGGTGTACGGCACAACCGGATATCGCACGGTGACCCGCCACCAGATGCTCTACACCCGGCGCCTCCGGGTCGACATCGTCGCGTTGGCGCCCCAGGGGCGCGCCAAGGTGTATGAGGGTCAGGTCGTGTCGCGCGGTCAGTGCGGACGGCTGCCCCTGGTGTCGGACGCGCTCCTGCGCGCGCTGTTCGCCGACTTCCCCGGCCCCACCAAAGGCGTGCGCACGATCGACGTGCCCTACGGCGGGTGTTGAACGGGATCCCGACCACTCACGTACACCCGTGTTGGAGGAGCGTCTGGCCCGCTTTCGTCCGAAATCACGGCAGGCGGCCCTTAGGGAAATTCGCGAGCGAGCGCCCTCCCGGTCATCGATCATCGCGATGACGTCGAGATTCTAGGGTACGACAAGGGCCAGTTTGAATGACCGTCGCGCCTCGACCCTGAAGTGTACTCCATATGTGAGTACGTTTGGCATCGTCAGACAGGGAGAACGTTCATGCCTCGTCCTGCGGCAACCAAAGATGACCGGCTGCAGGTGCGCCTCGATGCCAAATCGAAAAGCGCGCTCCAACGCGCCGCAAGTTACCGGCACAAGACGGTCAGCCAGTTCGTGCTCGCGACTGCCTTGGAAGAAGCCGAGAAGGTGATTCGCGAGAACGAGGCCGTCACGCTCTCCGGCCCAGACTGGAAGTTCTTCTTCGATGCGCTGACCAAGCCGCCCAAGCCGAACGCAGCGCTGCGCAAAGCATTCGCCAAATACAAGAAAACGACTGGATGAGTCCGGCACCGTGGCAGATCGTACCGCTCGACAGCAAGTCACATGGTCGGTCGGCTTTCTCCTGCGGTGCGCCCGAACTCGACCGTTACATCCGGGAACTCGCGTCGCAGGATGTGAAGCGCGACGTCACCCGCGTGTTCGTTGCTCTGCAGGGCGAAGCATCGACGGTCCACGGCTATTACAGCCTGAGTGCCACCCGCTTTCAGCGCGCCAGTCTCCCGGCCGACCAGGCAAAGCGCCTGCCGCGCTACCCGGTAGCCGCTGCGGTGCTCGGCCGGCTGGCCGTCGATGGCGGAATGAAGGGCAGAGGGCTGGGGGCTTACTTGCTCATGGACGCGTTCAACCGCATCCTGCTCGCAACAGAGACCCTGGCGATCCACGCGTTGATCGTCGATGCGAAAGACGACTCAGCCGGTGCCTTTTACCGCAAGTACGGGTTCATCCCGTTTGCCGACGAGGGCCAACGACTATTCCTGCCGATGGCAACAATGCGGACGTTGATCGCGGGATAACGACTTCACGTTCACTGACATACGGTCGGCGTTGTAGCGAGCGCTCAGCGTGCCCGGACGCGAGCGCCGTCGGCGACACGATCCGGAACTTCAATCGCAGATGTGGGCGCGACCGCATGAACCTGATCCAGGCGAGTCGGCTTCGGGTTGTTGCCGGTCGTGCGTCCCTCTGGGATCAGGCCGCTTGACCTAGCCTAGTTGTCCAAGAAGCTTCGCAGCTTGCGTGAGCGGCTCGGGTGCTTGAGCTTGCGCAGCGCCTTGGCCTCGATCTGGCGGATACGCTCGCGGGTAACGTTGAACTGCTGCCCCACCTCTTCGAGGGTGTGGTCGGTGTTCATGCCGATCCCGAAGCGCATGCGCAACACACGCTCCTCACGCGGCGTGAGCGAGGCGAGCACGCGGGTCGTCGTGTCGCGCAGATTCGCCTGAACGGCCGAATCGAGCGGCAACACCGCGTTCTTGTCCTCGATGAAGTCGCCGAGGTGCGAATCCTCCTCGTCGCCGATCGGGGTCTCGAGCGAGATCGGCTCCTTGGCGATCTTCAGCACCTTGCGCACCTTTTCGAGGCTCATGCCGAGTTTCTCGGCCAGTTCCTCGGGCGTCGGCTCGCGGCCGATCTCGTGCAGCATCTGGCGGCTGGTGCGCACCAGCTTGTTGATGGTCTCGATCATGTGCACGGGGATGCGGATCGTGCGCGCCTGATCGGCGATCGAACGCGTGATGGCCTGGCGGATCCACCACGTGGCGTAGGTCGAGAACTTGTAGCCGCGCCGATACTCGAACTTGTCGACCGCCTTCATCAGGCCGATGTTGCCTTCCTGGATGAGGTCGAGGAACTGCAGGCCGCGGTTCGTGTACTTCTTGGCGATCGAGATGACGAGGCGCAGGTTGGCTTCGACCATCTCCTTCTTGGCGCGCGCCGCGTCGCGTTCGCCCTTCTGCACCGTCTGCACGATGCGCTTGAACTCGGTGATATC
Organism: Alphaproteobacteria bacterium; assembly: GCA_016869765.1. Lineage (GTDB taxonomy): Bacteria > Pseudomonadota > Alphaproteobacteria > SHVP01 > SHVP01 > SHVP01. Next base: position 36,843 of record VGES01000019.1, on the reverse strand, counting down.
GAGGCCCACCGTCTTGGAGACCTCGGCGATGATGCGACGCAGTTCCTTGATCTCTTCGCCCTTGCCGACGCACCACTCGGTCCAACCGCGCTCCTTGAGGCGCTTGACGCGGCGGATCCAGCCGGGATCGAGCTCGTTGCCGGTGTGCTGCTTGAGAAAGGAGTCTCGTCCGATACTGAAGCCTTCCGCCTGCCGCATGAGCTGGAGTTCGGTGTTGATGACGCGGCGGTTGAGGCCGTAGAGCTGATCGATCAGCTCCTCGAGGCGCAGGTTGTTGAGGTGCACCTCTTCGGTGACCTTGACCAACTCGGCCTTGAGCTTCTCACCACGGCGCTCCTGGGCGCGGCTGAATTCGTCCTTGCTCGACAGCGCGGCGCCGATCTTGGCTTCCTGGACACGGTGCAGCTTCTTGTAGATCGCCGCGATCTGGTCGAACTTCTCGAGGACGCCCGGCAGCAACGACTGCTCCATTGCCGCCAGCGAGACGTTGGCTTCCTCGTCCTCGTCCTCCATGCCCTCTTCGTTGCCCGGCGGCGGCTCTTCGCGCAGCGCCGGCCGAATCGGTTTGGGTCGCACGCCCGGCTTGATCACCGGCGGCGGCACCGGCGGCGGCGTGGCCGCTTCGCCCGGCTTGCCGCCGTACGTCGCCTCGAGATCGATGATGTCGCGCAGCAGGCGCTTGCCGTCCTTGAGTTCGTCGCGCCAAGTGACGATCGCGCGGATGGTCAGCGGGCTTTCGCAGATGCCGCCGATCATGGTCTCGCGGCCGGCCTCGATGCGTTTGGCGATCTCGATTTCGCCCTGCCGCGACAACAGCTCGATCGAGCCCATTTCGCGCAGGTACATGCGCACCGGATCGTCGGTGCGGTCGAGCACTTCTTTCTCTTCACCCTGCTGCGCCGGGCGCGCCACTGCCGCCGGGGTCTCCTCGGGCTCGGGCGCGGCCGCCGCAGGCTGCTCCTCGCCCTCGTCGTCGGCATCGACGATGTTGACGCCCATCTCGGAGAGCATCGCCATCGTGTCTTCGATCTGCTCGGAGGTGACCTTGCCCGCCGGCAGCGCGGCGTTGATTTCGTCGTACGAGACGTACCCGCGCTCCTTCGCGCGCGCGAGCAGCTTCTTGATCTCCTTGTTGACGGAATCGATCAGCGGCGCGTCGGTCGCGGGCTCTTCGGCCGGCTTCTCGGGCTCGACGGCTTTCGCCGGTTTGGTCGCCATACCCACTCCGTTTCCGGACACGCCACAGCGCGCCGCTCGTCAGATCGAATTCAGCAAATTCCCGCGCGTCCGCAGGCCGCCGGCGTGCGCTTTGTCTTCCTGGAGGGCACGCAGCCGAGCCAGACGTTCGGCACTGGGGTCTTCCATATATTGTTCGAACGCCTCGCGAATGTCGGCGTCGTGCTCGGGCTGGCGGTGGAACGCGATCGCTTCGCGCCAGAGCCGCGCCAACTCTGCGATCTCGACGTCGGGACGCTGCAGGACCGGATGGCTGCGCCCGCTCGCTTCGAGCACGCGCGTGGCCAGGTCACCAAGTCCCTGCTCGGCCAAATGGTTGCGAAGCGTCACGGTGTCAAGATCGGGCACGGAAGCGGCCACGTTTAGGATGGCGCCGCGGAGCCTGTCAAGGTTGGCGTCGCCCAACGGCACTTGCATGAACAGATCATCGCCGCCCTCGTGGAGCAGCAGCGGGCGATGCAAAACCAGGGCCACAATAAGCCGCTCGCGGATTTGCCCCGGGTCGCCGCGAACTAGGGCGCTGTTGCGCAACTCTGGCGTGGGGAGAGGCGGGACCCAGGCAGGCGCTCCGAAACGGCGCTCGCCTCGCCGGAAGCGGTCGCGGACATCGCCCGACGGGGCAGCCGGCGTCGCGGCCGCCGGGCGCACGAGCGCCTGGAAGCGGTTCTGAAACAGGCGCTCGTAGGCCTCGCGGACCGCCGGGTCGCCGACCCGCCGCGCGAGCGCGGTCAACCTCGCTTTCAGCCCGGCCTCGCGTTCCGGACTGTCGATCGGCTGGGCCGAGAGTTCCTTCTCCCAGAGGACGTCGGCGAGCGGCACCGCCCGCTCCAGGATCGCTGCCATCGCCGGCGCGCCCTTGGCACGGATCAGGTCGTCCGGATCCTCGCCCGCTGGCAGCGTCGCAAAGCGCAGCGAGTGCCCGGGCTTGAGCAGCGGCAACGCGCGTTCTGCCGCCGCGAGCGCCGCCCGCTGGCCGGCAGCGTCACCATCGAGGCACACGGTCGGCTCCGGCACCAACCGCCACAGGAGGGCCATGTGGTCCTCGGTGAGCGCCGTACCGAGCGGTGCCACCGCGTGACGGAATCCTGCCTGGTGCAGCGCGATCACGTCCATGTAGCCCTCGGCGATCAGGGCCGCCGTCTTCTCGCGAATCGCCTCGCGCGCGTGGTGGAATGCGTAGAGCACGCGTCCCTTGTGGAACAACGGCGTCTCGGGCGAATTGAGATACTTGGCCTTGGCCGCGTCCGAAAGCGCCCGCCCGCCGAATGCGATCACCCGTCCGCGGGCATCGCAGATCGGAAACATGACGCGGTGGCGAAACCGGTCGAACGTCGCTCCACCGTCCTCGGGCTTGATCAGGAGTCCCGCGACCAGCATCTGCTCTTCGCTGATGCCGCGCCCGGTCAGTGCGTCCTTGAGCGCATGGCGCGATTCGGGGGCATAGCCCAGGCGAAAACGCTGAACCGTGTTCTCGTCGAGGCCGCGGCGATCGAGGTATTCGCGTGCCTCACGACCGTTCTGGGTTTTCAAATTCTCGCTGAACCACAACGCGGCGCGCTCCATGACGTCGTAGAGCGTCGCCTGGCGCTTTGCTTCCTCGGCCTGGGCGGCTGTTGCCTTGGGCACCGGAACGCCAGCCAAGACTGCGACGCGTTCGACGGCCTCCGGGAAGTCTACCCCCTCGGTGTTCATGACGAAGTCGAACAGCGAGCCGTGCGCCTGGCAACCGAAGCAGTGATAGAAGCCCTTGTCGTCGGACACCGTGAACGACGGCGTCTTCTCGTTGTGGAACGGGCAAAGTCCGGTGAACTCGCGGCCGCGCTTGATCAGTTTGACGCGGCGCCCGACCACCTCGGACATCGCGACCCGGGCACGCAGTTCATCCAGGAATGACGACGGAAAGGCCATGGCGCCCAGGGTTGACGACCCGCGACTTCATCCTACCCCTGTCCCGGCCGCGGCGGGAACGTGTGGGCGCCTCAGGACAACTGCTGTTTGGCGAACTGGCTGGCTTTGCCGAAGTCCATCTGTCCGGCATAACGCTCGCGCAGGGCCGCCATTATGTGGCCCATGTCCTTGATCGCCTTGGCGCCCAGCTCGGCGATCACCGTCTTGACCGCGCTGGCGATCTCCTCGTCCGCCATCTGGCGCGGCAGAAACTCCTCGATGATCTTGATTTCCTGCTGCTCCTGCTCGGCCAACTCGACCCGGCCGCCCTGCTCATAGAGCGCGATCGAATCCCGCCGCTGGCGGATCATGGTCTGCAGGAGCGCCGAAATCTGTTCGTCGGTCAGCCCCTCGGGCTTGCCCTCGCCGCGGGCGGCGATGTCGCGGTCCTTGAGGGCCGCCAGAATGAGCCGCAGGGTCGAGACCCGCCGCTGTTCTTTGGCCTTGAGAGACGTTTTCAAGGCGTCGCTAAGCCGCTCTCGAAGCATCGACCCGTTCCGCAGTAGTGGAGGAAAGCGCGCACTCTACTCGATTCCCCGAACCCGACGCAAACCACGACCCAATCGATAACCGGTTGAAAAACAATGATAATGTCGCGCCGCTAAACCTTGACCCCCCACCACGCTTTGCTTATGTTGCGCCGCAAACAACCACCGCGCGACCCCATCCGCAGCGACGACCCCGGGGCGATTTCGCCCCAGCCCGAGCCTGAGGCGGGCCCGGTTCGCCGCGCCACGGCCAGCGCCCGGAGCGACTGAATGCCCGAGTCCACCACCGTCCCCGCCCCGTCTTCCCGAGAGGAAGGCAAGGCGGTGATGGTTTTGGCGGACGGGACGGTGTTGCGCGGTCAGCCGATCGGGGCGAGTGGCGTCGCGGTGGGCGAGGTCTGTTTCAACACCTCGATGACCGGCTATCAGGAGATCATGACCGATCCGTCCTACGCCGGTCAGATCATCACCTTCACGTTCCCCCACGTCGGCAACGTCGGGACCAACGAGGCCGACATCGAGACGACGACCCCCGTCGTGCGGGGCGTGGTGCTGCGTATGCCGATCACCGAGCCGTCCAACTATCGGGCAACCCGGCATCTCGACGCCTGGCTCAAGGCCCACAATCTGATCGGACTGGCCGGCATCGACACGCGTCGGGTGACGCGCTTGATCCGCGACGGCGGGCCGCAGACCGGGGTGCTGTGCACCGATGCGAGCAAGATCCACGACACCCCGACTTTGACCGCCATAGCGCGCGCCTGGCCGGGGCTCGAGGGCATGGACCTCGCCAAAGAGGTGAGCTGTACCCAGAGTTACGCCTGGTCGGAAGGGCGCTGGAGCTTTGCCGGCGCCGGCGGCTACGAAGCAGCCGACCGGCCACGCTTTCACGTAGTCGCCGTCGATTTCGGAGCCAAACGCAACATTCTGCGTTGTCTGGCCTCGGCCGGATGCCGCGTGACAGTCGTTCCAGCCGCGGCGAGTGCCGAGGAAATCCTGCGCCATCGACCCGACGGCGTGTTCCTGTCCAACGGCCCCGGCGATCCGGCGGCGACCGGCCGCTACGCCGTGCCGATGCTCCAGACCTTGATCAAGACCGGACTGCCGATCTTCGGCATCTGCCTCGGACACCAGATCCTGGCCCTCGCGCTCGGCGGCAAGACCCACAAGATGGCGCGCGGTCACCGCGGCGCCAACCATCCGGTCAAGGATCTCGCCACCGGCAAGGTCGAGATCACGAGTCAGAACCACGGGTTCGTCGTCGACCCCAAAACCCTGCCGGCCGGCGTCGTCGCCACACACCTGTCGCTGTTTGACGGCTCGGTCGAAGGCCTCGCCGTCGACGGCAAGCCGGTGTTCAGCGTGCAGTACCACCCCGAGGCGTCGCCGGGGCCCACCGACTCGCATTATCTCTTCGATCGCTTCGTCAAACTGATGGAAGCGCGCTCGTGAGTTCGCACCGGACGCGGCGGAGGTTCGCTCGTGCCTAAGCGCACCGACGTCACGTCGATCCTTGTCGTCGGCGCCGGCCCGATCATCATCGGGCAGGCTTGCGAGTTCGACTATTCGGGATCGCAGGCCTGTAAGGTCCTGCGCGAGGACGGCTACCGGGTAGTCCTCGTGAATTCCAACCCGGCGACGATCATGACCGACCCGGGCTTGGCCGATGCGACCTATATCGAGCCGATCACGCCGGCCTTCGTCGCCAAGATCATCGAAAAGGAACGCCCGGACGCCCTGTTGCCGACGATGGGCGGTCAGACAGCGCTGAACACGGCGCTGGCGCTCGCCCGCGACGGCACGCTTGCCAAATACGGCGTCGAATTGATCGGAGCCAACGAAGCGGCGATCGAGCGCGCGGAGAACCGGCTGCTGTTCCGCGACACCATGTCGGCCATCGGTCTGGAGAGCCCGAAGAGCCGCATCGCTCGCACCCTGGCGGAGGCGCGCGCAGCGCTCGACGTCGTCGGCCTGCCGGCGATCATCCGTCCGTCGTTCACGCTGGGCGGCACTGGCGGCGGCATCGCCTACAACCGCGAAGAGTTCGAGCGTATCGCCCAGGGCGGACTCGATGCCTCGCCCGCCACCGAAATCCTGGTCGAGGAGTCCGTGCTCGGCTGGAAGGAATTCGAGATGGAGGTGGTGCGCGACCGAAACGACAACTGCATCATCATCTGCTCGATCGAAAACGTCGATCCGATGGGGATCCACACCGGCGACTCGATCACGATCGCACCCGCGCTGACCCTGACGGACAAGGAATACCAGCGCATGCGCAACGCCTCGATCGCCTGCCTGCGGGCGATCGGCGTCGAGACCGGCGGATCGAACGTCCAGTTCGCGATCAACCCCGAGGATGGCCGCATCGTCATCATCGAGATGAACCCGCGCGTGTCGCGCTCCTCGGCGTTGGCCTCGAAGGCGACCGGGTTTCCCATCGCCAAGGTCGCTGCCCGGCTCGCGGTCGGCTACACCCTCGACGAGCTGACCAACGACATCACCGGCGTGACGCCGGCCTCCTTCGAGCCGACCATCGACTACGTCGTCACCAAGATCCCGCGCTTCACGTTCGAGAAGTTCAAGGGTGCCGACCCGTTGCTCACGACGCAGATGAAGTCCGTCGGCGAGGCGATGGCGCTCGGCCGCAGCTTCCAGGAGAGCCTGCAGAAGGCGCTGCGCTCGATGGAAACCGGCCTCACCGGTTTGGACGAGGTCGACATTCCGGGATACGACGGCACGGATCCGCGGACGATCGTGGCCGCCTTGACCCAGCCGACCCCGGATCGGCTGCTGCGCATCGCGCAGGCCTTTCGCGCCGGACTGCCCCTAGCCGACATCCAGGCGGCCAGTCGCTTCGACCCCTGGTTCCTGGAACAGATCCGGGACCTGGTCGCGACCGAGGAGGCCGTGAAGCGGGACGGACTGCCCGAGGATCGTCTGGGACTGTTGGCGCTCAAGCGCGCGGGTTTCTCGGACGCCCGCTTGGCCAAACTGACGGATCGAAACGAATCCGACGTCGCGGCTCACCGGCTGCGCTTGGCGGTCGTCCCCGCCTACAAGCGTGTCGACACGTGCGCCGCCGAGTTCGAGGCGCGCACGCCTTACATGTACTCGACATACGAGACCGATCTTGCCGACGGCGTCGGTCGGGCCGAGAACGAAGCGATGCCGACCAACCGGACCAAGGTGATGATCCTCGGAGGCGGCCCCAATCGCATCGGCCAGGGTATCGAGTTCGACTATTGCTGCGTGCATGCGGCCTATGCCCTGCGTGAGGCCGGTCACGAGACCATCATGGTCAACTGCAACCCCGAGACCGTGTCGACCGACTACGACACCTCGGACCGGCTCTATTTCGAACCGCTGACCATCGAAGACGTGCTCGAAATCGTACGGGCCGAACGGGTGAACGGAACGTTGCTCGGGGTCATCGTGCAGTTCGGCGGTCAGACCCCCCTGCGCCTGGCCGCGGGCCTTGCGGCGGCAGGGGTTCCCATCCTCGGCACCTCGGTCGATGCCATCGACATCGCCGAGGACCGCGAGCGCTTCCAGAAGCTGTTGCCGCCGCTCGGGCTCATGCAGCCCGACAACGGCGTCGCGACCAATGCCGAGGAGGCCGTCGCCGTCGCCGAGCGAGTCGGCTATCCCGTCGTCATTCGGCCATCCTACGTGCTGGGTGGTCGGGCAATGGAGATCGTCCGCGACCGAGCGCAATTGCTGCGCTACATCGGTGAAGCGGTGAAGCTGTCCGGGCGAAACCCGGTGCTGATCGATCGCTACCTCGAGAACGCCGTCGAGGTGGACGTCGATGCTCTCGCCGATCGCGACACGGTGTTCGTCGCCGGCATCATGGAACACATCGAAGAGGCCGGCATCCATTCCGGCGATTCCGCCTGTTCGTTGCCGCCCTACTCGCTGACCGCGGCGGTGGTCGACGAGATCCGGCGCCAGACCGTGGCCCTGGCCAAGGCCCTGCAAGTCGTCGGCCTGATGAACGTGCAGTTCGCGATCAAGGACGGCGTCGTCTACATCCTGGAGGTGAACCCGCGCGCCTCGCGCACGGTTCCGTTCGTCGCCAAGTCGATCGGCTATCCGTTGGCGAAAATCGCCGCCCGCGTCATGGCGGGCGAGACGCTGGCCTCGTTCAACCTGCGGACGCCGGTGCTGCGCCACACCACGGTGAAGGAAGCGGTGTTCCCCTTCGCTCGCTTCCCCGGCGTCGACATCATCCTCGGGCCCGAAATGAAATCGACCGGCGAGGTGATGGGCATCGACACCGATTTCGAGCGCGCGTTCGCCAAGTCGCAGATCGCCTCCGGCACAGTGCTGCCACAATCGGGCAACGTGTTCCTGTCGGTTCGCGATGCCGACAAGGAGCAGCTCTTGGAACCGGCGCGCCACCTGGTGGACCTCGGCTTCACCCTGATCGCGACGCGCGGCACGGCCAAGTACCTCTCCGACCACGGCCTGTCGGTGAAGCCGATCAACAAGGTGCTCGAGGGCCGGCCCCACATCGTCGATGCGATGAAGAACGGCGAGATCGCCCTGATGTTCAACACGACAGAGGGATCACAGGCGGTGGCCGATTCTTTCGCGCTGCGACGGACCGCCCTCACGCTCAACATTCCGTATTACACCACGGTCGCGGGCGCCAAAGTGGCAGTCATGGCCATCGAACGATTGCGCTCCGGCAGTCTTGATGTGGCCCCGCTGCAATCGTATTTTTCTAGTACCTTCTAGGCGCATTCCGTGAACGACAGGAGCGGACGCCACACGGCGCCGGCTTCGGGGTTGTATTGACGATGAGCAAAGAACCAATGACGGCTGGCGGCATGAAGCGGCTTCAGGACGAACTGAAGCGGCTCAAGTCGGTCGAACGTCCGGGAATCATTCAGGCGATCGCGGAGGCCCGCGCGCACGGCGACCTGTCGGAGAACGCCGAGTACCATTCGGCCAAGGAACGCCAAGCGATCATCGAAGCGCGTATCGCCGAGATCGAGGACAAGATCTCCCGCGCCGAAGTCATCGACCCTTCGAAGTTGTCGGGCAACTCCGTCATGTTCGGGGCAACGATCCGCGTCGTCGACGAAGACACCGACGAGGAAGCGACCTACCAGATCGTGGGTTCCGACGAATCCGACATCAAGGCGGGCCGCCTCTCGATCACCTCGCCGCTGGCCCGCGCGCTGATCGGCAAGAAGAAGGGCGAGTCCGTCGAAGTGAAGACGCCCAAGGGCGCCCGCTCCTACGAACTGCTCGACGTCCGCTTCAAGTAGGGCGCCGCGGGCGTCGCCGTGGCGGCGCCTCCCCTCCGCGTTTCCGGCGCAACGTCGCCGGTGCGACCGCACGGTAGGATTCCTCGATCCAGGCTTGGAGCATTGCGACCGGCACGTCCTCGCCGCGCCCGAACGTGGCCGTCACCCACCCGGCCCGCCCCAAGCCATAACCCGTGGGAGTCGCGAACGGCATCAGCGACGCGGCGCCGTGCGATTGCGGCAACTTGACCGAGAGGCTGCAGCCACCATCGTCGCGGCCGAGAAAAACGAAGACCTTTTTTCGCACTTTGAGAACGGCCTCGCCCCAGGGGAAGTCCTCGTAGGCCTCGGGCAGCGTCAGGGCATATCGCCGGAGCGCGCCCCGCGCCCTGCGAGCGCTCGCCATCAGCCGCGCTCGACCAGATCGAGCGGCACGCCGGGCTGGTTCTTGCTGGTGCGGATGGCGAGCGAACTCTTGACGTGCGCGACGTTGGGCGCGGCGGTGAGTTCCTTGGTCAAGAACGCCTGGTATTCGTCCCAATCACGGGCGACGATCTTCAGCATGAAGTCGACCTCGCCCGCGAGCATGTAACACTGGCGCACCAACGGCCATGCCGCGACGCGCTGTTCGAAGGCCACGAGATCGGATTCGGCCTGCGAGTGCAGCCCCACCAGGGCAAACACGGTCACGTCGAACCCCAGCGCTTTGGCGTCGAGTTCGGCGTGATACCCACGGACGTAGCCAGCCTTCTCGAGGGCGCGCATCCGGCGCAGACATGGAGGCGCCGAAATCCCCGCACGCCGGGCGAGATCGACGTTGGTCATTCGTCCATCCTCCTGGAGGTCGCGGAGAATCTGTCGATCGATCTCGTCGAGTTTTTCGCGCACCATGCTAGCATCCTCCGTCGGACTCGCGGTGCACCGACTATAATTATCTTTCGCGCAAACGAAACAAAGTTGCGATTGAATGGGTGACCAAGCGTGGGTGGTGAGTGACGGTAAAGCGGGCACCGAGAACCAGTGTTTGGGTTTGGCCGAGGCCATCGGCCTTCCGTTCACCATAAAGCGGCTCCACACGCGCACCCCGTGGCGCTGGCTCCCGGTGGGGGTTTGGATCCCAGCCGCCGACGCCGCGCTCTCGACCCTGGTCGACGGCCGCGCCGACCAACTCGAGGCGCCATGGCCCAGGCTCGTCGTGGCCGGTGGGCGCCAGAGCATCGGGGTCGCTTTGGCGTTGCGCCGCCGCGGCGCGTTCGTCGTGCAAGTCCAGAACCCTCGGATCGCGCCCCGTCATTTCGATCTCGTCGTCCCACCACGACACGACCATGTCACGGGTCCAAACGTGCTCAGTACCCGGGGGGCGCCCCACCGTGTTACGCCCACGCGTTTGGCAGAGGCCGCAGCCCGGTTCCGCAACTTACTTGCGCCACTGCCGCGACCACTTGTTGCCGTCCTCATCGGAGGCAACTCCGTGCATTATGAGATGACCGAGCAGGACACCCTGGCCCTGACCACCCGCTTGCAGCAGGTGGCACGCGAACACGGCGCAGGGCTGGCGATCACCGCGTCGCGGCGCACCGGTACCACCAACACCGCCTTGCTGCGCAACGCGCTGCGCGGCGACCACACGTACTTCTGGGACGGCGAGGGAGAGAACCCCTACTTCGGTTTTCTCGCACTAGCCGATGCCATTGTCGTAACGGCTGACTCGGTGTCGATGACCTCGGAGGCGGCCAGTACGGGTAAGCCGGTCTACGTCATGCCGTTGAGTGGTGGATCGGCGAAATTGAACGAGTTCCATGACCGGTTGCGGACAGATGGTGTTACGCGCGCCTTCGATGGCCGCCTCGAGCGGTGGCAGTACGAGCCCCTCGACGACACCGCCATGGCTGCCGCCGAAGTCCGCCGCCGCCTCGACCTCGCGGGCGCAACACCGGATTGAAAATCCCGCAGGGGTCCTGTGCGCCGCTTGCATAGGAGCCCAGCCATCCCCATTGTTGGGGGGCGGCGCCTCCACCAATGCAAACAACACATAGCTCCGCCGGTCAGGTCGTCATGTCCAAGAATCACCGCAGCAAAGTCCTCATCCTCGGCTCCGGCCCGGCCGGGCTGACCGCCGCGATCTATGCGGCCCGAGCCGGGCTCAAGCCGATCCTCGTGCATGGCATGCAACCCGGTGGTCAGATGACCATCACCTCGGATGTCGAGAACTATCCCGGGTTCGCCGAGGTGGTGCAGGGCCCCTGGCTGATGGAGCAGATGCAGAAGCAGGCCGAGCACGTTGGCACGGTCATGCACAACGACCTCATCACCTCGGTCGACCTGTCACGGACGCCATTTCGCTGCATCGGCGATTCGGGAGACACCTACGCCGGCGAGGCCCTGATCGTCGCGACCGGGGCGCAGGCCCGGTGGCTCGGGCTCCCGAGCGAGGATGCGTTCAAGGGCGCCGGCGTCTCCGCCTGCGCCACCTGCGACGGATTTTTCTTCCGCGGCAAGCAGGTCGTGGTCGTCGGCGGCGGTAACACGGCCGTCGAGGAAGCGCTCTACCTGACCCATCACGCCAGCAAGGTCACTCTGGTTCACCGCCGCGACTCGCTTCGGGCCGAGAAAATCGGTCAGGAGCGTCTGTTCAAGAATCCCAAGATCGCGGTGGTGTGGAACGCGGCGGTCGAAGAGGTTCTCGGCTCGGGTTCGCCGAAGGCCGTGACGGGTGTTCGCCTGCGCAACACCAAGACGGGGGCGAACAGCGAGCTTGCGACCGACGGCGTGTTCGTGGCGATCGGCCATACCCCGAACACCGAACTGTTTCGCGACCAGGTCGATGTCGACCAGGACGGGTATATCGCGACCAAGCCGGGTTCGACGCGCACCAACGTCCCGGGCGTGTTCGCGGCGGGCGACGTCCAGGACAAGATTTTCCGCCAAGCCGTGACTGCCGCCGGCACCGGCTGCATGGCCGCGCTCGAGGCCGAGAAATGGCTGGCAGCGCAACCGCTCGCCGCTCAAGCCGCCGAGTGACGCGATGACCTCGGCCATCGATTGGAACAAGCTCAAGATCTTCCACGCCGCGGCCGATGCCGGGAGCTTTACGCGCGCGGGCGAGATGCTGAGCCTGAGCCAATCGGCGATCAGCCGGCAGGTGAGCGCGCTCGAGGACGAACTGGGCGTGCCGCTGTTCCACCGCCATGCCCGCGGCCTGAAACTGACCGAGCAAGGCGAAACGCTGTACCGGACGGCGCACGAAGTGTCGGCCAAACTCGCGATGGCCGAAGCCGTGCTCGGCGAGACGCGGCAGAAACCTTCCGGGTCGCTCAAGATCACGACCACCGTGGGCCTCGGCTCGACGTGGCTGACGCCACGGATCGGCGAGTTCCTGGCGCTCTATCCCGACCTCACGGTCGATCTCGTGCTCGAGGACCGCGTCCTCGACCTATCGATGGGCGAGGCTGACATTGCGATCCGGCTGCGTCCTTCGACGCAGCGCGATCTGGTGCAGCGAAAACTCCTGACGGTACACAACCACCTCTATGCCTCGTCGGAGTACCTGCGCCGGCACGGGAGCCCCACCGATGTCCGCGACCTCGCGCACCATCGCATCATCGCTTACGGCGACGATGCGTACTCACCGGTTCCCGAGGTCAACTGGCTGATCGAGATCGGGGAGCGCGCCGGGGTGCAGATTCGCCCGGTCCTCAACGTCAACAACGTCCACGGTCAGTTGATGGCGGTCGAAAGCGGCCTCGGAATTGCCGCATTGCCGGACTACACCGTACAGAGCAATCCGAGGGTGGTGCAGGTGATCCCCGAGATTTCCGGGCCGTCGTTCGACGCCTATTTCGTCTATCCGGACGAGCTCCGCGATTCGAAGAAGATCGCGGCGTTCCGGGACTTTTTGCTGGCCAAAGTTTCGGCCTGGCGGTTCTAGGAGCGCCCGACCATGGTCCCCACGCAGGGCCCGGCTGGGCTCGCCGGCCGGCGCACGTTGATCACGGGCGGGCTCGGGTTCATCGGTTCGACCCTCGCGCACCGTTTGGTCGCGCTCGGCGCCGAGGTGACGCTGATCGATTCCCTGGTGCCGGAATACGGCGGAAATCCTCACAACATCGCCGGAATCGAGAGCCGCGTGCGGGTCAACATCTCCGATATCCGTGACCGCCACGCCCTGCCCTACCTGCTGCGCGACCTCGACGTGATCTTCAATCTGGCCGGGCAGACCAGCCACCTCGATTCGATGACCAATCCGCAGGTCGACCTCGAGATCAACTGCGCCGCCCAGCTCAGCCTGCTCGAGGCCTGCCGCCAGCACGCGCCGAAGGCCAAGATCGTGTTCGCTTCGACGCGCCAGATCTACGGCAAGCCGGACTACCTGCCGGCCGATGAGAAACATCCGTTGCGACCAACCGACGTCAACGGCATCAACAAGATGGCGGGCGAGTGGTACCACATTCTCTACAACAACGTGTACGGCCTGCGAGCCACCGCACTCCGCCTGACCAACACCTACGGTCCGCGCATGCGCATCAAGGACGCGCGCCAGACGTTCCTCGGCGTGTGGATCCGGGCCGTGCTCGAAGGGCGCCCGTTCGAGGTCTGGGGCGGCGAACAGCTGCGCGATTTTACCTACGTCGACGACGCCGTTCAGGCGCTCCTGCTCGCCGCCACCTTGCCCGAGACCGACGGCCAGGTATTCAACATCGGTGGTGACCCGCCGCTCAGCCTGGCCGAGGTCGGCCGCCTCTTGGCGCAGCTCTCCGGCGGATCGTTCGAGGTGAAGGCCTTTCCGGCGGATCGCAAACGTATCGACATCGGCGACTATTACGCCGATGACCGCCTGTTCCGCCGCACCACGGGCTGGGCCCCGGCGGTCCCCCTGAACGAGGGGCTGCGTCGCACGATCGTCTATTACCGCGAGGCGTGGCGCCACTACGTTTAGCGATGCCGATCACGATCCCCCAAACCGACCCGCGCGCCAGTTACCTCGAACATCGGGGTGCGATCGATCGTGCCATCCAGGTCGCGCTCGAATCCGGCCGCTATATCCTGGGCGACGAGGTGAAACGGTTCGAGCAGGAGTTCGCGGCCTTCAACGGCGCGCGCCATGCCGTCGGCGTCGGCAGCGGGACCGACGCCCTGGTGCTGGCATTGCGGGCGTTGGATGTCGGTCCCGGCGACACGGTGGCCACCGTCGCCCATACGGCCGTCGCGACCGTGGCGGCCATCGAGCTCGTGGGCGCGCACCCGCTGTTGCTCGATGTCGACCCCGTCGATTTCACGCTCGACGTTGCCGAGCTCGCCGATGTTCTCAAGCGTGGAGCCCGGATCAAGGCGATCGTTCCCGTCCATCTCTATGGACACCCGGCACGGATCGACGACCTCCTCGGGTTCGCGCGCGACTACGGCCTCAGGGTGATCGAGGACTGCGCCCAGGCCCATGGTGCGACCATCGGCGGCCGCACCGTCGGAACGTTGGGCGACGTTGGCTGCTTCAGCTTCTACCCGACGAAGAACCTCGGGGCCTTCGGCGATGGGGGCGCCGTGATCACCAACGACGAGGCGCTCGCGCGCCGCGTCGTGGAGCTCCGCGAATATGGTTGGCGTGAGCGCTACGTCAGCGCGACGGCCGGCCAGAACAGCCGACTGGACGAGCTCCAGGCGGCGATCCTGCGGGTGAAACTGGCGACGCTACCCCGCGACAATCAACGTCGTCAGGCCCTGGCGGCGCACTATGACGCTGGCCTGGCTGGGACGCCGCTCGCGACGCCAGCCCGTCGCGCCGGAGTCTCCCACGTCTTCCACCAGTACGTCGTGCGAGCAGAGCGTCGCGAGTCCCTGCGCGCCGCACTTGCGGCAGCCGGGATCGGCACCGCCGTGCACTATCCCGTGCCCGTTCATCGCCAGCCGGCCTACGCTGGCCGCATTGCCGTGGGCCCAGCCGCGATGCGCCATACCGAGCCGCTGGCGAAACAGGTTCTGAGTTTGCCGATGTATCCGCAACTTCCGGGCGACGCGGTGAAACAGGTGATCGCCGCGGTTCACGCGGCCGGCCCTAGCCGTTGACGCGCTGCGACGGGCGGTCGCGCAGATCCTCACGGCGAACGACGGAGCGCACGACGGACTGCGGTTTGTTGTTGGCCGTGAGAAACAAGCGCCCCAGGTACTCGCCGATCAGGCCCAGCAGCACGAGTTGAATCCCGGCGACAAACAGCACGACCACCATGAGCGAGGCCCAACCCTCGGGCGTGCCGTAGAACACGACCTCGACCAGGACCGCGAACAGGCCGATCAGCCCGACAAATCCCAAGGCGACACCGACCACCGTCGCCAGCCGCAACGGTACGCCGGAGAAGTTGAGCAGAATGCTGAGCCAGAGGTTGATCAGCCGGCGCAGCGTGTAGTTGCTGCGACCGTCGGCGCGCGGCAGATGATCGACCTCGATCCGATCGATCGAATTGGTCACCTGGAAGATGAGGCCGTCGATGTGGGGAAAGGGGCCGCTATAACGCGTGACCTGCTCGGCGACGAACGCGCTCATGCAGCGGAAGCTCGACATGTAGAGGCCCTTGGGCTTGTCGAGCAAGACGTCGGCCACCCAGTTGGCGAAGCGACTGCCGAGGTTGCGCCACGCTGCGTGTTCCTTCTTCTGATAGTAGGTGTAGACGACGTCCTTCCCGCTCTGCCGCGCGTGGTCGTAGAGCTTGACCACTTCGCTCGGCGGGTTCTGCAGGTCGTCATCCATGTTGATGATGTAGTCGCCGCGCGCGTGACGCAGGCCGGTCATGACGGCGTTGTGTTCCCCGTAGTTGCGTGCGTGATTGATCACGGTGATCGGCAACGGGCTTGCGGCGGCTAGGCGCCGACAAACCTCGTCGCTGTTGTCGGGGCTTCCGTCGACGACCAGCACGATCTCGTGGCCGCCGACGACGGTGAGGCCTTCGAGGGCCTGCACCAGTCGACCGATCGAGCCTGCTCCGTTGTAGACCGGAATCACGATCGACAGCCCGAACGGACGGCTCACGGCTTGACCCCGATCACCAGGACGGATCCCCCGAAGGGCCACCGCACCCCGATCCGGATCAGCGCAGCTTCGGCAAGCACGATACGGGAGAACAACCAGTCTATCGGGCCCGGGAACAGGGCAACGTCGCTCCCGTTCCTGGGTGGGAACAGCTTGCGGCGGAGGACCATCATGGGGAACAGGATCGTGTTCCAGTAGCCACTGCGTATGTCCCGGAACCCCGCGGCCCGCAGCATGGCGACCGCGTCAGCCGCCGTGAAGCGCCGCGACTGGTGCGTGACGTGATCGTGCGCCGACAGCATCCAACGGTAGGCCGGCAGGTTGAGAACGACGCGCCCGCGCGGTCGGAGGCAGCGATGGATCTCGGCCAACGCAGCGTCGAGGTCGACGAGGTCGTGGCTGAGGACGTCCGCGCTCACCACGGCATCGAAGGACTCGGCCGGAAACGGCAATGCGTTGATCGATGCCGCCGTCACCGGTCGACCTGCCTTGGCGCTGGCGAGCCCAGCGGCGGTGGCATCGGCATCCAGGCCGACCGCGGCCAATTCCGGCCGATACTCCCGGAGCCGGCGCAACAGCCCGCCAGTGCCACACCCGGCGTCCAGCACCCGATGCAGTGACGGACCACTCAGCGACGCCAAGAGGATGCGGTGTAGTCCACGGTACCACCACATGCGGTCTTCGACCGCGTGCATCCGCGCGTACTCCGAGGCCTGCATGACCCGGCCTACTGCGGAATCAGGGCGTGGCGCGCGACCTTGCAGTCCTTGACCACGGCAAGGACCACGTCCAAACGCTCGACCCGGACGACATCGCGACCCTCGATCAACTCGTTACAGTTGTCCTTGGTGAAGGCGATGAAGTAATCCGCTTCGCCAACATCTTTGACCCACTCGAAGTTGTTCGGAAAATTGGCCGTTGCCGATGTCGGTGGTCCGCACACGGCAATGCGGAACTTCCGCTTTTCGAAGTTTTCGCCGTAAGCCGCCGACAGGTAGCCCACCAGTTCCTCGACCGCTTCGGCGTAGGTGTTCGCCCAATAGTCGGTCTCGAGTTCACCCACCGCCCCATCGAGGCCACCGACGAATTCGTTGTAGTAGACGTATTGGTAGGGGTGAAGCGCCACCATCGTCTGCACGTGCCAAGCGACGTAGGCGGCGACCGCCGTGCCGATGGCGCCGCGCCAGCGCACCTGCTTCAGCCGATCGAGCGCGCCATCGATGGTCAGGGCCGCGATCATGCACAGGGGCGGCACGACGAACAGGAAATGCCGCATGCCATTGAATACGATCGCCTTGATGGCCATGGCGTAGAGCAGCGGGAACAGCGCGGCAAACAGAATCAGGCCGATCGGCAACACCTGGGCGAGACTGCCCCAGCGTTGCCGTCGCCAGTAGTAGAGCACAGCCCAAGGTCCACCCAGCAGGAGCGCGAGCACGCTCAATTCGGGCAGCTTCAGGACGAAGTGGAGCGGCAGGTAGGACCACGGCAACTGATCGGCGGCGATGTAGTCGCCGAAGAACAGAACTTTGTACGGAAACGCGTGGTGTGAAAATTCGGTGAGGGCGCGCAACGGATTGGTGAACGGTTCCTGCTGCGCCCAGGGCCAATAGGCCAACATGATCCCGTAGGCGATCACGACCACCGGAACCACGACGCGGACCGCGACCAACGCGCCATGACGGATCAGGTCGGTCGGATGCCGGCGCGGGGAGAGAAACAGGAGCCAGCCGCCCAGCGCCAGGCCGAGATACCCGAGCAGCAGCAGGCCGCCGATGCGAACGCCCAGCGTCAAGCCGATCACCACTCCCAGCTTGACGACCAGCGACCCCGGCGGGCGGGGCAGGACGCGCAGCAACTGCACCATGAAATACAGCGACCAGACGGTGCCGACCGCGAAGGGGATGTCCTTCGGGTTGTTGAACATGTGGCCATAGAAATTGGGCGTCGCGGCAAGCAACAGGACGGCGATCAGGCCGGCCCGCGGACCACCGACGAGCCGGGCCAGGCGCCAACAACCGAACAGCCCGACGACGCCAATGAGGACGTTCAGCAGGTGCCGGGTGTGATAAGGCTCGAAGGGCAGCACGAACTGCAGCAGCACCGCCGTCAGGTCGAACGCCGCTCCGTACTGATAGAGTGGCTTCCACTCGACGGCCGCCCGCTCCTCGAACCACGTCGCGTAATACTGGAAGACCGTTTCGCCGTAAGCCTGATGTTCGCCTTCGTCCCAACTCACGCCATAGTCGGCGAACGTGGCGCCGGCGATCGCGAGGATCAGGACGATGGCCGCGAACGCGAGATGGTCGAAGGGCCAAGACGGACTCTCGAAGGTCCGAACGACCACCGCCTGCCGCTCCCCAACCTGTGCCACCGCGTCCTCCCCGCTCTTCACGGGTTCGTGTGCCGCCATGGGTTTCCCCCGTCTTCAACCCGTCGTCAACGGGAATCATCGATAGAGGGGGGCCAAGGCCGTGCCGTGGCAGGAAAGCGACGGACTGGAGGCAAACCCGGCCCGCACCATGAGCCATGCGAAATTTGCATGCCTGACTTGAGGTTAACAGGCGTTCTGCGACCGGATCGGCGTCCTTAATAATTGGGCAACTCTGGGCCGTTCGCACCGAACAGTCCAGGTCACGGTCGCCGAGCCACCCTTGACCCGGCGACCTTACGTCTCCCAGACGTAAAGCCTCCCTGTAGCACTGCCGGGCCTTCGGGCCCGGCTTTTTTTCGCTCCACCGTTGCCCCGGGTTGCCCAGTGCCGGTCGCCGGGCTTAAGTCCCGGCCGTGGTTCCCGCATTGGCCGGCTTTTCGCTGACCTGCTTCAGCGATGGACATCGATCGCGCCCAGTCTACCGACGGGGTTCGGGGCCGGGCGTGATCGTCATCCACGAAATCCCCGGTATCGCCCCGGAAGTCGCCCGCTTCGCGACCTGGGTCGCCGATGCCGGGTTCACCGTGGCGATGCCGAGCTTGTTCGGCACGCCCGGGCGCCCGCTGACCGGGTCGTACGCGCTCGGCCAGTTCGCCCGCGCCTGTATCAGCCGCGAGTTCGCCGTGCTCGCCGCCCACCGCGCCAGCCCGGTCACGGAATGGTTGCGCGCGCTCGGCCGTGCTCTTCGTGCCGAGGTCGGCGGACCTGGCATCGGGGCGGTCGGGATGTGCCTGACCGGCAATTTCGCGCTCGCCTTGATGGCCGATCCTCACTTGCTCGCCCCGGTCCTGGCGCAGCCCTCCCTGCCCGTCCCGATCGGGGCTGCGCGGCGGCGGGCGCTCCACGTTTCACCCGAACAACTCGCGATAGCCAAACGCCGCAGCGCCGAGGACGACATCCGACTCCTGGCGCTGCGCTTTTCCGACGACCCACTTTGCCCGGCCGAGCGCATGGTCCGCCTGCGCGAGGAGTTCGGTGATCGCCTCGAGGCCATCGAGATCCCGTCGTCCTCGGGACGGCGTCCAGGCCGAAAGGCCCATTGCACATTGACCCACGACCTGGTTGATGCGGCCGGGCACCCGACAGCGCTGGCCCGCGATCGCGTAATCGCGTTCCTGCACGAACAGTTGCGCGTCCGTCCGTGACAGTGTCCCGCCCGCGACTTTCCAGGACGCCCGGTGCCCGGCTATACCTTTGCCGCCCCGGGGGGCCGGGCGGAGGGATGTCGTGAAGGAGAAAGAGCTGCGCCTGGCGCTCGTGTGCTACGGCGGCGTTTCGCTCGCCGTCTACATGCACGGGGCGACCAAGGAACTGCTCAAGGTGGTGCGCGCCTCGCGGACCTATCATTCGGTTCCGACGGCCGAGGCCCGACGCGACGCCCGCTACGAGAGCGTCCGCAACCGCACCGCCGATCCCGAGATCGATACCGAGGCCGTCTACTTCGACCTGCTCAAGGAAATCGGGCAACACCTCGATCTGCGAGTCGTGATCGACATCATCTCGGGGGCTTCGGCGGGGGGCATCAACGGCGTGGTCTTGGCCCGCGCACTCGCCCACGATTTGCCGATCACGAGCCTTCGCAAAGTGTGGCTCGAAGCCGCCGACGTCAGCGAACTGCTCGGCAAAAGAAGTGCCTCCAAGGTGTGGAGCAAATGGTATCTCCGGCCCTTCATCTGGGCGTTCACCCTGCGCCAGGTGCCGGACGACCCCGAAATGCGGCGCAAGCTGTCGCGCTTCTTTCGCTCGCGCTGGTTCCGCCCACCGTTCGACGGCGAAAACCTGTCGCGCGTGCTGTTGACGGCCATCGACGGGATGGGTGATCCGGCGCGGCCCCGGGCGTCGCTCGTGCCGCCGGGCCAAAGGCTCGATCTGTTCGTGGCGGTGACCGACTACTACGGCTACCTGCAGCACATCCCGACGCACGACCCGCCCATGGTCGCCGAGCGCGAGCACCGGCACATGCTCAAGTTCCGCTACGACCGGCTGGCCGGGGGCGGCGAAGAATCCGATTTCACGCGCGAGAACGTCGCGTCGCTGGTGTTCGCCGGGCGCGCCAGTTCATCCTTCCCTGGCGCATTCCGACCGGCCCAGATCCGTGAGATCGAGAAAGTCGCCGCCGATCTCGGCAAACCGTGGACGACCAAGGAAGGCTTCCTCGCTACCAACTTCCGGCGCTATCGCCAGGCGGGGAGCGATCCCCACAAGACGTCATTCGTCGATGGCGCCGTCCTCAACAACAAGCCGTTCGCCTCGGCGATCAGCGCGATCCGTGGCCGACCCGCCTATCGCCAGGTCGATCGCCGCCTGGTCTATATCGATCCGGATCCGGAACAGCCACCCCCGCCGCCCGATGGACGCGTGCCCAACTGGTTTCGCACCCTGAAAGGGGCGTTGTCGGACATTCCGCGCAACGAACCGGTGTTCGGCGATCTCGAGTGGATCAACAGCTACAACCAGCGGGTTCGCCGCATCAAGGCGATCATCGACGAAGCGCGCCCGCAGGTCGTTCAGCTGGTGCGCGAACTCGCGGGCAACGCGCTCGATCAACCGCTGACCACCGATACCCTGGGCGTCTGGCGCGAAGCCGCCAACGCACGCGCGGCCGAGGAGGCCGGTTTCGTCTATGACGGTTACGTCCGCCTCAAGCTCGCTTCGGTGCTCGAATACCTCTCCGGACTCGCGGCGGAGATGGCCGGCTTTCCGACGGCCTCGCCGACAGCCGCACGTATCGCCGTCGTGCTGCGCACGTGGGCGACGGCGCGCCAGGTGCTTCCGCCTCCGGGCACGGTGCCGCGCAGCGGCAACGTCACCACCGGGGAGCCGCCGCCGTGGGTGCGTTTCGTGCTTCGCTTCGATCTCGCGTTTCGCCAGCGCCGCCTCGCCTTCGTCATCCGCAGCCTCAACCAGCTCTATGGACACATCGGCGACGTCGGCTTCGACGGCGTCACGACGGAGAAACTCGATCGCCTCAAGGCCGACTTCTACAGCGCGATGGACGCGATGCGGCGTTTCAACGACTTCGACTTCGCCGATCAGTCGCTGCTCAACCGGTTCGAAGCCCTATTTTCGCCGCTGTCGCGCAGCGATGATCTGCTCGAGAAGGACTGGTTCGACCCCGAGGCGTTCGTGGCGCGCGACGGCGCGAAAATCGACCAGGCGATCGAGGCCCTGGACGCCGCCATCAACCTGCGCGGTCTCAACCGGCGGGTCGATGCGATCATCGCCGCGCTTACGTCCGAGTCGGTCGGGACCGCGGCCCGCCGCGAGTTGCTGATCTCCTATATCGGCTTCGCCTTCTGGGACATGCTGACGTTCTCGCTCACGAGCTGGCGCGACGCCGGCGAATACGAGGAGATCCGCGTCGACCGCATCAGTCCCGACGATGCCGATTCAATCCGCCAGGGTGGGGCGCCCGCGACCCTCAAGGGGATCGATTTCAGTCACTTCGGAGCGTTCTTCTCGCGGCGCAACCGCGAGAACGACTACCTCTGGGGGCGGCTCCATGCCGCCGAACGGGTGATCGACATCCTGGTCGATGCCGCGGGCCAAGGCGGTGACGAGCCGGCCATCGACGTCATGGCCTACAAGCGTCGGGCGTTCGCCACGATCTTGAACGCCGAAGAAAAGGAACTTGGCGCAGTGAGCGAGTTGATCGCCACGCTTCGCGCCGAGATCGCCCGCATTCACTGAGCACTGCTGTACCAGCCCAGGACACGGCTGAACACGGCCCGCAGGCCCTCGGGCGGAGCCTGCCCAGGATGATTGAGTGCGTGATCGGCGCCTTCGAGCCGGAGTGTCTCTACGCGATCGCGCCGCGCCAGAACCAGCGTCGTCAGATCGAACGAGGCGATCGGCACAGACTCATCACGCGTCCCATGAACGAGGAAGACACTCGCCCGCGTTGCCAGAAGGTCTTCCGCCGGGATCGCTTGGCCGAAGGAGGACCAGCGGCGGAACGGGTGGCCCCAAACCATCTCGTCGCTGCCCGGGCGTTCGCGAATCGCTCGCCATCGCGCCTCGGCCTCGGCCATCGCCGCCTCCTCGCCTCCCGGGGTCGCCGAGCGGCGAGCGCGCTCGATCATGTCGAACTCGGCCCCCTGCCCGCCGGCCGACAACACGGCGACATGGGAGACCTGCCCATCTCTCCGCGCCAAGCGCGCTGCGACGGTGCCGCCCTCGCTGTGGCCGATCACGAGGGTCGCCTCGGATCGGCTCCCGGGCAACTGGCGCGCCGCCGCGAGCGCCGCGTGGAGGCTCGCCAGCCAGCGATCGAGCGTGTGGTCACGGCGAAACTCGGTCGAGCACCCCTCGGCCGTGCCGTCGGTCGGCCCCACCGACTCTGGCCGGATTCCGGGCTTCTCGACCGTCACGACGCGCAATCGTGGATTTGCGAGCGGCGCCAGCGCGCTGGCATAACCGGCGCGGAGCCTCTCGCCGTCCCGTCGAAACATGGGGGTACAGCCAGACCCCTGGATATATAGGACGAGGGGGCGCGCCTCGGACCCGGCCGGCGTCACGTAGAACGTGACCGGGCGCCCCTCCGCATCAACGGTCTGATGGCGTTCGAAGCCGGTGCCAGGCAAAGGCTGGGCGACGGCCGCCGCCACACCGATGGCGACGACGGCGGCCGTGAGGACGGCGCATCGGTCAGCTGAACAGCGCCCGATCCTGCGGCAAGTCCTTGTAAAGCGACGCCACGAACTCGCCATAGCCGTTGTAGATCACCGTGGGTACGCGTTTGTCGGATCCGAGCAAGCGCTCGCTCGCCTGGCTCCAGCGCGGGTGATTGAACGCCGGGTTGACGTTGGCCCAGAACCCGTACTCGCTCGGCTGGATCACTTCCCAGAACGACTGCGGCCGTTGGTCGGTGAACGTGATGCGCGCGATCGACTTGGCCGACTTGAAGCCGTACTTCCACGGTAGCGCGAGCCGCAGCGGCGCGCCGAACTGCTTGGCTGCCGGTTTGCCATAGGTCCCGGTCACCATGAACGTCAGTTCATTCATCGCTTCGTCGATCGTCAATCCCTCGCGGTAGGGCCAGGGATACCATGTCTGACGCTGTCCCGAGGCGAGCCGCGGGTTCATGAACGTCTCGAATTGGACGTACTTGGCGCCGGCCAGCGGCTCGACGAGCTTGATCAGGTGCGACAGCTCGAAGCCGCCCCACGGAATCGCCATCGCCCAGGCCTCGACGCAGCGATGACGGTAGAGTCGCTCCTCAAGCGGCATCTTGGCCAACAAATCGTCGATGCCGATCTCCATCGGCTTCTGCACCATGCCGTCGATCTTGAGCGTCCACGGCCGGATCGGCAGCTTCTGAGCGTCGCGCCAAATCTGCTTGTGCGAGCCGAATTCGTAGAAGTTGTTGTAGGTCGCGTTGACCTTCTCCTCCGTGACTTCGCGATCCAGCGTGAACTTGATATTGCGCTGGAGCGGATAGCGCCCGGCCGAGGGATCGTCATCGGCGGTCCAGGCCGCACTCGCGACGAACGGCCCTGCCAATGCCGCGGCGGCCGCCCCCTTCATCAGGTTTCGGCGATCGAGATACGCCGATTCGGGCGTCGC
Source organism: Alphaproteobacteria bacterium (assembly GCA_016869765.1). Classification (GTDB taxonomy): domain Bacteria; phylum Pseudomonadota; class Alphaproteobacteria; order SHVP01; family SHVP01; genus SHVP01. The sequence continues at coordinate 12,900 of VGES01000019.1, read as the reverse complement.
CGCCGACTCCTTCAGCTCCCAGCCGCGCGGAATTCGAATCAACATGGACGCTCTCCTTGGACCGGCGCCCTACTCTAAGGGCCGAGAGGACCTCCCGCAGCGAATTGTTCGTGATCGGCGGCGAAAAGGTTTCCTCGCCGTAGAACCGTCCGGAGTGGGGCTATTGCGCCGCCTGAGCCTGGGACTGCACGACTTTGTCGGCCAGCGGCCCCTGCAGCTCCTGCAGATGATCGAAGGTCCATTCGTAGCTGCCGACGCCCTGCGAGAGCGACCGCAACTCGACGATCAAATCGTGCATCTCCGATTGCGGCAGGTGGACATTGACGACATCCCAGCGATCCCATCCGGGGCGCGCATCGAAGCCGTGGATATGCCCGCGGCGCCCGCTGACCAGCGCGGCCACTTTGGCCGTGCTGTCGGACGGAACGTAGATGCGGACCGCGTGGATGGGTTCGAGCAGCACGGGTTCGCACTTGGGCATCGCCTCCTGCATCGCCATGCGCCCGGCGGTCTTGAACGCCATTTCCGAGGAGTCCACTGAATGGTAGGACCCGTCGACGAGCGTGACCGAGACGTCGACCACCGGGAACCCGAGCGGCCCGCGCTTGAGGTACTCGCGTACGCCGTCCTCGACGGCGGGGATGAAGTTGCGCGGGATGGCGCCGCCGACGACTTCGTCGACGAACGCGAAGCCCTTGCCACGCGGCAGCGGCTTGACCTCGACGTGCACATCGCCGAACTGGCCGTGGCCGCCGGTCTGACGCTTGTAGCGCGCGTGTTGCTTGACGCCCTTTCGGATCGCCTCGCGATAGGGCACACGCGGCCGCTGGGACGTCAGGTCGAGCTTGTAACGATTGCGAATGCGGTCGAGGACGACGCGCAGATGAATCTCGCCCTGCCCCCAGAGAATCGTCTCATGGGTCTCTGCCGATTGCTCGACCCGCACCGCCGGGTCTTCGTCGACGATACGGGCGAAGGCACCCGACATCTTGACTTCGTCGTCGCGTCGCACGGCCTGAACCGCCAACGCATACACCGGCGGCAGCGGTGCGATGCGCGCCAGCGCCTTGACGCCTTTTGCCGTCGACAACGTGTCGCCGGTCCGCGTCCGCTCGAGTCGGCCGAACGCCACGACGTCGCCGGCGATCACGGCGCCGGCCTTCTCGGTCTGCTGACCACGGAGCCGGACCAAGCCGCCGATGCGCTCGCCGTTGACGGCATCGCCCTCCTTGAACCCACCGCGCAGCACGCGGACCACGGAGAGCTTGCCGAAGTTGGGCGTGTGAAAGGTCTTCAGCACTTGGGCGAGAGGGTCGTTGTCGGTGGCTCCGAGGCGCCCTGCCACGTCCGCCGCCGTCGGGGTCTCGTGCCGCAGCAGCTTGAGCAGCCGCCGGACTCCGTGCTCACGCTCGGCAGCGCCGAAGATCACCGGCACGATGTGACCCGCCTGGAACTCGCGTGCGAGGTCGGCGTACACCTGTGAGCGTTCGGGCGCTTTCTCTTCGAGCAACTTCTCCATGAGATCGTCGTCGAAGTCCGCGAGCTTCTCCATCATCGCGAAGTGCGCCGAATGTTCGGCCTCACGGATCGCGGTCGGCAGGTCGACACGTTCCGATGCCGCGTTGCTGCGATAGCGAAACGCCCGTTCGCTCGGCAGATCGACGTAACCCGTGATGCGGTCGCCCTCGAGGATCGGAAAATGACGGAGCACGAGCGGTTTGGCGGAGACGCTTTGTAACGCCGCGACGAGATCGCCGACAACCCCGACCGCCTTGTCGATCTTGTTGACGAAGACCACGCGCGGAATGCCCTGGGCCTCGAGGAAGTGGAGGAGTGGCGCCACGACCGCCACTTTGGCGGGGTCGGCCTCGACCACGATCACCGCCGCATCGGCCCCGACCACTGCACTCTGGGTGTCCTGCACGAACTCGACCGATCCTGGGCAATCGAGGTAGGTGAAGGAGTCGCCCAGGTATTCGACGTGGGCAACATTGAGTTCGACCCCCATCTGTCGCGCCCGCGCCTCCGCCGAGGAATCGCCGACCATATTGTTCTGGCCGGCGCTGCCTTTGCGCGTGATCGCGCCACCGATGAACAGGATGCTTTCGAGAAGGGTCGTCTTTCCCGACAGGTAGGGGCCGACGAGCGCGACGCAACGCGGACCGCTTGGACTGGCCAAGGTTTCCTCCTTTGCGTGGGGGCCGACGGACGCGGCCCTTGGGAAACCATGGTTCCAGATTGCGGCCCGCCTCGGCAAGGCCCCAACGCAAAGCCGCAGAAATGCTGGGCTACTCGGGCTTGCCGCGCGCCCAGGGGGCGAGCGCCGCGGCGATCACCGCATTGACCGGGGTCGCGACCCCGAGGCGGCGTCCCTCTTCGACGATATAGGTGCTCGCCCAATCGAGTTCGATCGGCCGGCCGCGTTCGAGATCGACCAGCATCGAGGGTTTGAGCACCGGCGCGGCCGCCGCCGTGCTGCGTGGGACGCGTTCGAAGTTCGGACGCTCGACGCCGATGCCCTTGGCCTTGGCGACGGCCACCACTTCGTCGGCGGCCTGTTGCAGGAGGCCGGCCGTCGCGGCATCGCTCCGGACGATGTCGAGCGGCAGGCGGGTCAAGCAACTCACCCCGGCGAGCGGCACATGGAGGACGAACTTGGCCCACAGGGCCTTCATGATGTCCGCGCTGACGTCGGCCTCAAATCGGGCTTTCTGGCACGCCGCCAGGAGGAGCTCACACCGGGGCGAACGCTGCCCGGAGAGTTCGCCGAACACGATCTTGGCGGCCCGGCCATGATGGGCGATGCGTCCTGGTCCGACGATGTGGGCCGAGACATAGGCGATACCCGGAATCACTCGGTCGGGCGAGACGACCGCCCCCACCATCTCGTGGCTGTTCACGCCGTTGAGCAACGTCACGACCGTCGTGGCGGGTCCCACGATCGGGGCGATCTGGCGCGCGGCATTGGCGACATCGTAGGCCTTGGTCGCCAACAGGATGCAATCGACCGGGTCGTGGACGTCGGCAGGATCGTGCGTCGCATCGGTCGGCGTCAGATGAACGTTCCCGACGATACTCTCGACCTTCAGACCGTCGCGTTTCATGGCCTCGAGGTGAACACCGCGGGCCACGAACGTGACCCGTGCCCCGGCGGCGGCGAGGCGGGCGCCAAAATAGCCGCCCACACCGCCCGACCCCATGATGACGATCCGCACGGTTATCTCAGGCTGGCACAGAAGCGCTGAATGCGGCTGCACGCATCCTGCAACTCCTCCGTCGAAGTGGCGTACGAGATGCGGAAATGCGGCGACAAACCGAACGCCGCGCCGAACACCACGGCCACGCCCTCGGCTTCGAGGAGCGCTGTGCCGAAGTCCTCGTCACTCTTGATGACCTTGCCCTGGGGCGTCGTCTTGCCGATGGTGCCGGCGCAGGAGGGGTAAACGTAGAACGCGCCCTCCGGCTTGGGACACTGCAAACCCTTGGCCTGGTTCAGCATGCTGACGACGAGGTCGCGCCGACTAGCGAAGGCGTTGCGCCACTCGCGGAGGAACTCCTGCGGACCGTTGAGCGCCTCCACCGATGCCGCCTGACTGATCGAGCAGGGGTTCGATGTGCTCTGCGACTGCAAGGTGCCCATCGCCGTGATGAGCTCCTTCGGGCCACCCGCATAGCCGATGCGCCAGCCCGTCATCGCGTAGGCCTTGGAACAGCCGTTCATCGTCAATGTGCGGTTGTAGAGCGATGGGACGACCTGGGCGATCGTAGAAAACGCGAAGTCGTCGTACACCAGGTGCTCGTAAATGTCGTCCGACAGCACCCACACCTGGGGATGACGCTCGAGGACCCTGCCGATGCCCTTGAGCTCCTCGCGCGTGTACGCCGCGCCCGAAGGATTGGACGGCGAGTTGAGGATCAACCACTTGGTTCGGGGCGTGATGGCCTTCTCGAGGTCTTCGGGACGCATGCGGAACTTCGTCGCCGCGCTGGTCGCAACGAACACCGGTGTGCCACCCGCGAACTGGACGATGTCGGGGTAAGACACCCAATACGGGGTCGGAATGATGACCTCGTCGCCCGGATCGAGCGTCGCCAGGAGCGCGTTGAAGATGACGTGCTTGCCGCCCGAACTCACCGTGACCTGCTTGACCGGGTCGTACTCAAGGCCATTCTCGCGCTTGAACTTGGCGGCGATCGCCTTCTTCAACTCGGGCGAGCCGTCGGGGTTGGTGTATTTGGTGTAGCCACGGTCGATCGCGGCCTTGGCAGCCGCTTTGACGTGATCGGGCGTGTCGAAATCCGGCTCGCCGGCCGACAGAGCGATGACGTTGCGGCCCTGGGCCTTGAGATCGCGGGCGATCGCGCTGATGGCAATCGTCGGCGATGGCTTGATGCGGCCGAGAGCAGCGGCAATGAACCCCATGGTGGTCGTTCCCGAAAGCCAATGTTGGCGTAGAGCGGCGGGACCATACGCCCGCCCCTGCGCGCGCGCAACCGACGCGCGTTACGCCGGCTCGGGCGGAAACTGCATCACCAGGACCGAAGCTCCCGACTCGGCCGCAACGAATTCCGCGGTCTCTCCGGCCGCGAGGTGGACACAAGAATCCGGCCCCAACCGATCCTCCCCCGCCACCAGGGTCCCGGCCAGCACGAGCACGTATCGACCAGCGCCGGCCTGGGGCAGATCGAAGCCGCAGGGCGAACCCGACGAGAGCGCGAACAACGCCGCACCCAGGCCGTCGTTTTCGCACGGGATCACCTCGTGCCAGCGAACGCCGTCGCCTTCCGGAATGACCCTCGGATCGCCGAGCGCCTCGGCCATGCGGAAGCGGCGCTTGATCGGACGCAACGTCGCGCGACTCTGGGGCATGGTCTTCCCCCCGGAATCCCAGCGGTTGCGCAGCGTCAGATAGTGCGCTGGCCGCTCGCGCGTCACCAATGGGCCATAGGGCGTGTGGCCGCTGGCGTAATGGATACTCAGCGCATCGACCAATTTTCGTCCGAACAGCGCTTCGCCATGCAGGAAAACCTGGAACTGATTGGTGTCGTGGTAGTGCGCCGGGACCTCGGCGCGCGGCGGTTGCTCGACGAGGTAGGCCTGCGGTCGAACACGATCCGCCGCCGCCACGGGATTGACCGTGGCCGGCAGGGCGCCCAGGTAGCGCGTGATGAAGTAGCTGTCCTCCGGACGCGCGGCTTTGGTGTAGCCCGCGACCATGAGCGGCGCCCGCTCCGCGCGGACCCGCTCGGCCTTCATCAGCTGCGCCATCGCGGCCCCTCTAGCGGCCTCAGCCGCCGTAGAACACCTTCTCGCCCAGATCCTTCATCTCGAGCACGGCTGCGTCGGGCCGTCCGGCCGGCGGTTTCGGCAACGCGACCTCGGTGACCTCGGCCACCACGACGTGATGATCGCCCTGTTCGACGACCTGAAGGACCGTGCATTCGAGCGCTGCCGGGGCGTTGTCGAGGATCGGCGCCCCGTTGCCGCCCTTGTGAAACGGCTCTCCCGAGAGCTTCTGGCCCTCGCGCACCGCGGGCTTGAAGAAGCCGAAGGCGAGACCCTGCTGACCTTTGCCCAGGATATTGAGCGCGAAGCGACCCGCTTTGCGCACGACGCCATAGCCGGCGCTATCCGCCTTGATTCCCACCGCGATGAGCGGCGGCTTGAACGACGTTTGGGTCACGAAGTTGACGGTGGAGGCCGTGATGCTGCCGTCGCCGGCCTCGGCCGTCAGGACGTACAGGCCATAGGGGATCATGCGCAACGCCGTCTTCTTGGCATTCTCGTCCATCGGATACTCCTGGGCTCGACGCGGTGGAGCCTAGCACGGTCACGAGCATGGAATTGGCCGGCAAATGTCGCAATATAGGGGCATGGCCACGGACCCCGGCGATACGCTGCCCCCGCGCCCTCGGCTCAAGAACGTCAAGGACAAGGGCGGCATCGCGTTCAAGCTGACCTCGGATTTCAAGCCGGCCGGCGACCAGCCGCAGGCGATCGCAGCGTTGACCGACGGGTTGCGCCAGCAGGACCGCGATCAAGTGCTGCTCGGGGTGACCGGGTCGGGCAAGACGTTCACCATGGCACACGTCATCGCCAACCTTCGCCGTCCGACGTTGATCCTGGCGCCGAACAAGACGCTCGCCGCGCAGCTCTACGGCGAGATGAAATCGCTGTTTCCGGACAACGCGGTCGAGTACTTCGTGTCGTACTACGACTATTACCAGCCCGAAGCGTACGTGCCACGGACCGACACCTACATCGAGAAGGACGCAGCGATCAACGAACAGATCGACCGCATGCGACATGCCGCGACGCGAGCCCTGTTCGAGCGCGACGACGTGATCATCGTGGCCTCGGTGTCTTGTATCTACGGTATGGGCTCGCCCGAAACGTACATCGAGATGACGGTACCGCTCACCGTCGGCGACCGCATCGAACGGGCGAAGCTGCTCAAGCAGTTCGTGCAGCTGCAATACAAACGCAACGACCAGAACTTCGTACGCGGCATGTTTCGCGTGCGCGGCGATTCGATCGAGATCTTCCCGGCCCACTACGAGGATCGCGCCTGGCGGTTCTCCCTGTTCGGCGACGAACTCGAATCGATCGTCGAGTTCGATCCGCTCACCGGCGAGAAGACCGCCGCCCTCGAGATGGTGCGCATCTACGCCAACTCGCATTACGTGACCCCCGGGCCGACGATCCAGCAGGCGGCGCGCAAGATTCGAGTTGACCTCGAGGAGCGGCTCAAGGAGCTGCGTGCGCAGAACAAGCTGCTCGAAGCCCAGCGCCTGGAGCAGCGGACCCAGTTCGACCTCGAGATGATCGAGGCCACGGGCACGTGCGCGGGGATCGAGAACTACTCGCGCTATCTCACCGGGCGGCGGCCGGGCGAACCGCCGCCGACGCTATTCGAGTATCTGCCAGACGAGGCGCTGCTGATAGTGGATGAATCCCACGTCACCGTGCCGCAGATCGGCGGCATGTTCCGCGGCGACTACCGCCGCAAATCGACGCTGGCCGAGTACGGCTTCCGGCTACCCTCGTGCGTTGACAACCGACCGCTCAAGTTCGAAGAGTGGGAAGCAATGCGGCCCGACACGGTTTTCGTGTCGGCGACCCCCGGCCCCTGGGAGATGGAGCGGACCAAGGGGGTGTTCGTCGACCAGGTCATCCGGCCGACGGGCCTGATCGACCCGGTGTGCGAGGTGCGCCCGGTCGAACACCAGGTCGACGACCTCCTGAAGGAATGCCGTGACGCGGTGAGCAAAGGCCATCGCGTGCTCGTCACAACGCTGACCAAGCGCATGGCCGAGGACCTCACCGAGTTCATGCACGAAGCCGGCGTGCGCGTGCGCTACCTGCACTCCGACATCGATACCATCGAGCGCATCGAGATTCTGCGCGACTTGCGACTCGGCGCCTTCGACGTTCTGGTCGGGATCAACCTGTTGCGCGAGGGGCTCGACATTCCGGAATGCGCCCTGGTCGCGATTCTCGATGCCGACAAGGAAGGGTTCCTGCGCTCCCGCACCTCCCTGGTTCAGACCATCGGGCGTGCCGCCCGCAACATCGAAGGACGCGTGATCCTCTACGCCGATTCGATGACCGACAGCCTCAAGTACGCGATCGAAGAAACCAACCGGCGACGGGAGAAGCAGACGGCGTACAACCTCGCGAACGGCATCACCCCGGAGAGCGTCCGCAAGGGAATCTCGGACGTCCTGCAGAGCATCTACGAGGCCGACTACGTGACGCCGGAGGTCGACGGACAAAGCGGCCACCTCGTCGGTCACAATTTGCGCGCGCACATCGCCGACTTGGAGAAGCGCATGCTCGAACATGCCGGCAATCTCGAGTTCGAGGATGCGGCCCGCCTGCGCGACGAGATTCACCGCCTCGAGAATGCGGAACTCGGCCTCCCGGGGGAAAGCGCCAAGGACGTCCGGGCGCGCCAGAAAGCCCTGAAGCAGGGGCCGCGCTCGACCGCCGGTCGCCCCGGCACCAGGGTCCGGCGTGGCAAGACCAACACGACGACCTGGATCTGACGACGGTCACAGACGGGGACGCTCGAAGCGTTAGCATCGAACGCGAGGACCGAGGTGGAGGTGCCCCGTGGCTGACAACCCCCTAACGTTGAACTTCGTCGCCGACGACGTCGCCCGGCAACGTTTGACGGCCGCCAGTCTCGGCAAAGCCGTCCGATTGCTCGACGGCTTGGGAACGCTGAGCGATCCCGCCGGTGACCGCAAGGCCATCGCCGCAATACGCGGGATGGTGGCCGCGGCGGTGACAGACCTCGAATCCAATGCCCGGCATACCGAGACCGCAAGCCGAGCCTTCGTCGAGCACATGTCGACCCTGATCAATTAGGGGCCGGTCGCCGCCGTTGCCGGCATCACCAGCGGACGCATCGTCCCTCGCGCCTTCCCCATTGATTCTTGCGCCAGCCAGGCGTTGATTCGGCCCCCGATTTCGGAGTGCACCATGGAGAATTTCACCCCCGTGTCAGCCCTGATCGGCGGCGCCTTGATCGGCCTCGCCGCCGCGGGTTTCGTCTTGCTCAACGGTCGGATCGCCGGGGTGAGCGGCGTGCTCGCCGGACTGCTGCCACCGACTCGGGGCGACTCAGCCTGGCGCCTCATGTTTTTGATTGGACTATTGGTCGGGGCGTTGATCTACCGGGTCGCGGTCGACTTCTCCGATACCGTCTCGTTCACAGGAAACGGATGGCTGTTGGTGGGCGGCGGCCTCTTGGTCGGGTTCGGAACGCGTCTCGGCGGCGGCTGCACCTCCGGGCATGGGGTGTGCGGCATCTCGCGCCTCTCGCCTCGCTCGTTGGTCGCCACCGCAATCTTCATGGCCGGCGGGATCGCCACGGTTTACGTCGCCCGCCATTGGGTAGGAGCCTGAGATGACGCGCGCCCTCGCCGCCCTGGCGGTCGGTATCGTTTTCGGCCTCGGGCTGGCGATCTCTCGCATGATCGATCCAGCCAAAGTATTGGGGTTTCTCGATCTCGCCGGGCGTTGGGATCCCAGCCTGCTTCTGGTCATGGCCGGCGCGGTCGGCATCGGCTTCACCGGTTTCCGCGTGGCGCGAGGACGCGCCACCCCGCTGCTCGACACGCGCTTCTACACAGCCGACCGGCGCGATATCGACTGGCGCCTGGCGACCGGCGCCGCGGTATTCGGCATCGGCTGGGGCCTCGTGGGCGTCTGCCCCGGACCGGCGCTCGCCGCGCTGGCTTACGCCGAGACCGAGGGCGTCACGTTTCTCGCGGCCATGACGGTTGGGGCACTGGCCGCCCGTGGAGCCGCTCCGCTGTTGGCGCGTCGGCCATGAGCCCCGGGACCGCGCTCGTGACCGGGGCGGCGCGCCGCATCGGCCGCGCGATCGCCGTCGACCTCGCACGTCACGGCTGGGCGGTCGCCATCCACTGCAGCCAGTCAGTCGACGAAGCGGCCGATCTCGAGCGGGCCATTCGGGCAAACGGCGGCCAAGCCGCCGTCTATCCGGCCGACCTCGCCAGCACCGCCGCCTGTGAGCAACTGATCGATCGCGTCGCGGACAGGCAATCGCCCCTGACCGTCCTCGTCAACAACGCCTCGGTGTTCGAACGCGACGAGTTGGGCGGCGTGACCGAAGCGTCCTGGGATCGCCATCTGGACGTCAACCTGCGGGCGCCCCTGTTCCTGACGCAGCGTTTTGCCGCACGGCTTCCGGCCGGTCAGACGGGCAATGTCGTCAACATCATCGACGAGCGGGTGTGGAACCTGACCGCCCATTTCGTTTCCTATTCGGCGAGCAAGGCGGGCCTCTGGGCCCTCACCCAGACGACCGCACTCGCCCTTGCCCCGCGCATTCGCGTCAACGCCATCGGTCCGGGGCCCGTGCTGCCGAGCAGTCGACAGAGCCAAGCCGACTTCGATCGCCAGACAGCGGCGACGCCCCTCAAACGCGGCGCCCACCCGGACGAGATCGCGGGCGCCGTCCGCTTTCTGCTGTCCGCCCCGGCGGTCACCGGCCAGATGATCGCCCTCGATGGGGGCGCGCATCTGCAATGGCGCGCCCAAGCCGTGACGGAATGACCATGACCGATTCGGCGCGGGTTCAACCGCTGCGACTCGCCGATGCCGAGTACTCGCTTCGCCATGTCTTCGTGCGTGACTTGGTGCTCGAGGCATCCATCGGGGTTCACCGCCACGAGAAACGCGGGCGCCAGCCGATCCGCGTCAACATCGACCTCACCGTCGACGACATTCTGCCGATCGAGGATCGGCTGGACCACGTGGTCGACTACGAAATCATCGTTGCCGGTGTCCGATCGCTCGTCGCCAGCGGCCATATCAACCTCGTCGAGACCTTGGCCGAGCGCATCGCCGCCCTTTGCCTGTCGGACCGTCGCGTCGCGGCGGCTCGGGTCCGGGTCGAGAAACTCGAAGTCGTGGCCGAAGCCGTATCGGTCGGCGTCGAGATCGAGCGGCTGCGCCCGCGAAAATGACGGAAATCCGCCATTCGCGAGCGCGACGGTTGAGACTTGTGCACAGGCCGACTGGTGTCGTCCCGCCGGGCCGCAGTTTTCCGTCACATTTTGTTTTGTGGATAAGTGGGCCGCGGTGATTTTGCCTTTCTTCTCTAAATACAATGTCTTAGAAGAACTGCCGTTTTTTTGAGCAGGGACAACAAAATCCCGGAATCCTAGGGGCTACGGACAATTCTGGCGGACTTCCCCACAACCTTTTCCCCAAAAATCGTGGAAATCGTCGTCGGCGATGGCGGCTCCGCCCTCGCTATTGACCAGGCCGCGCTCGATTCCTGACAGTCCGGCCGTGGATACCGCCGACATCGATGCGTCCGACGATGCGAAACCGGCCGACACGCCCGGGCAAAAGGTGATCGCCAACGCCCTGGCAACCTTGCCGTTCGCGCCCGGCGTCTACCGCATGATCGACAAGCACGGGGCCGTGCTCTACGTCGGCAAGGCGAAGAACCTGCGCAAGCGCGTCAGTGCGTATGCGCTGCGCGGCGGCCATCCGATCCGCATCCAGCGGATGATCGCCGCCACCGCGTCGCTCGAGATCGTCACGACTCACACCGAGGTCGAGGCGCTGCTGCTCGAGTCGAACCTGATCAAGAAACTCAAGCCGCGCTACAACATCTTGCTGCGCGACGACAAATCGTTCCCCTACATCATGATCCGTCGCGACCATCAGTGGGCACAGGTCGCCAAACATCGGGGGGCACGAAACCGCAAGGCCGAGTACTTCGGACCGTTTGCCTCTGCCGGCGCGGTCAACCGCACGTTGTCGGCGCTACAGCGCGCTTTCCCGCTGCGATCGTGCAGCGACTCGGTGTTCGAAACTCGGACCCGGCCGTGTCTGCAGTATCAAATCAAGCGCTGCACGGCGCCCTGCGTCGGCCGAATCGATCTACCGCAATACGAGCGGATCGTCGATCAGGCGCGCGATTTTCTCGTCGGCAAGAGCCACGACATCCAGCAGCAGATGTCGCAGGCCATGCAGACCGCGGCCGAGGATCGCGATTACGAAACGGCCGCTGTGTACCGCGACCGAATCCGTGCCCTGACCCACATCCAGTCGCGTCAAGACATCAACGTGCAAACAGTGCCCGAGGCCGACGTCATCGGACTGCACTACGAGGGCGGCCAAGCCTGCATCCAGATCTTCTTCTTTCGTGCAGGGCAGAATTTCGGCAATCGGGCGTACTTTCCGGCCCACACACAGAATGCCGAGGAACAGGAAATCATCGGCGCCTTCATCGGTCAGTTCTATGCCGCTCGGGAACCGCCTCGTCTGGTTCTGGTAAGCCACGCCCTCGACTCGCACGACCTGATCGAAGCCGCGCTCAACACCCGGGCGCCGCACCGCGTTCACGTCGAGCATCCGAAGCGCGGGGCCAAGGCCGATCTCATCGCTCATGCCGCGAGCAACGCGCGTGAGGCGTTGCACCGTCGGCTGGCGGAGAGCGCGACGCAACGCAAGCTGCTCGAAGCCTTGGCCCGGAGTTTCGGGCTGGACGCGCCGCTGAGCCGCATCGAGGTCTATGACAACAGCCATATAGCGGGAACCAATGCTGTTGGCGCCATGATCACGGCTGGTCCCGACGGTTTCGTCAAAGGCGCCTACCGGGAGTTCAATATCAAGACAGCAACGCTCTCCCCTGGCGATGACTACGGCATGATGACCGAGGTCCTGACGCGGCGGCTTCGTCGCCTGATCGAGGAGGATGTGCCGCGCGACTCCGGCGAATGGCCGGACTTGATCCTGATCGACGGCGGGCAAGGCCAACTCAACGCTGCCCGGGCGGTATTCACCGAACTCGGGCTCGACGGCGTGGCCCTCGCCAGCGTCGCCAAAGGGCCGGATCGCAATGCCGGGCGGGAACGCATTTTTCTCGCCGACGGACGCGAGTTGACGCTCAACGAACGGGATCCGGTGCTGTATTTCATCCAACGACTGCGCGACGAGGCCCATCGATTTGCCATCGGCAGCCATCGCCAGCGGCGGTCCAAGGCAATCGGGACCTCGCCGCTCGACGAAGTCGTCGGCATCGGTGCGAAGCGAAAGCGCGCCCTGCTGCACCACTTCGGCTCGGCCGCCGAGGTCGCGCGGGCGGGACTCGCCGATCTCGAGCGGGTGCGGGGGATCAGCAAAGCCGTCGCCCAGGTCATTTACGACCACTTCCACCAAATGCGATAACGTCGGCGGTGGCCGGGGAGCCGTGTATATTCGAGCGGCGATGCTGTTTAGCCCGCCCAATCTCCTGACGCTGTCGCGGATCGCGATCATCCCGCTGCTCGTCGCGGCGTTTTATCTGCCTGGCGAGATCGCCCATTGGGCCACCGCCGGATTGTTTGCCGCCGCGGGGATCACCGACT
>VGES01000018.1 GCA_016869765.1 Alphaproteobacteria bacterium | reverse complement strand
TCGCGCGCGCACCCAAGTGAACTTGCGCGCGCCCCAACGACGTCGTAATTTCGCGGTTGCCAAGGTTAGGGTCGTGAGTTCGAATCTCATCGCCCGCTCCAGTTCTCGACTTAGGACCGCGGCGGTGGTGCTTGGTCCATGGCAGCCCATCACAACGGGCTGGCCCAGTGGCGTTTGTCGGTCCGTCGCCCTTTCGCAACAACCTGGAATCGCCCTCTCCCAGCGCGTCGAGGTTCCTAGGTCGCGGTGGCCCTGGGATGCTCGGTACGTGCCAGCAGGTGTGAGATGTGCGGGCTGTTTGCGTTCGTATTGAAACGGCCCGCGGCCGAGCCGGACCTCCGGCGCGCCAGGGCCGCAGCCCTTGCGATGGCGCACCGTGGTCCGGACGGCAGCGGCGAGTGGCTCAGCGAGGATCGCACGGTTTTTCTCGCCCATCGGCGCCTCTCCATCATCGATTTGAGTGATCAGGCAGCCCAGCCGATGCGACGCGGCAATCTGGTGATCGCGTTCAACGGCGAGATCTACAACTACCGATCGCTGCGGTCGCGGCTCGAGTCCCTGGGCGAGCGATTCCACACGACGAGTGACACCGAGGTTTTGCTCGCGGCCTGGCACCGCTGGGGTCGGCAGTCGCTCGACCACGTGGACGGCATGTTTGCGTTCGTGTTGTGGGACGGAACGGAACTGCATGCCGTGACGGATCCGTTCGGCGAAAAACCGCTCTATGTTGGAGAAACGGCCGAGGGTGTCTATTTTTCCTCCGAAGTCGGACCCCTGGCGGCAGCACTCGATGCGGAGAAGATCACGGACCCGACGCGCCTGACGGCGTTCATGAGCTTGGGTTGTCTTCCAGCGCCGCTGACGTTCTTTCGCGGCATCGAGCGCAGCGACGCCGCAACCATCCTTACGATTCGAGGCGGCGCTATTCGAGCCAGGAGTCGGTACTGGACGGCGCCCATCGGCACGCCGGGGCGAGGTCGAGTGCAACCACTGACGGAATCCGATCTCGCGTCCATCGAGCAAGTCATTGCTCGGAGGCTAGAGGATCGTCTGCACGCCGACGTTCCGGTGTGCATCTTCTTGTCGAGCGGCGTCGATTCGAGCTTGGTGTCGGCCATCGCCCGCCACCAACTCGGGGCTAGGCCGGCGACATTGACGGTCTCGTTCCCCCGAGGGCGAGCGGTCGATGAGGCCGACGATGCCCGGAGAATCGCGCAGGCCCTGGATCTCCCCCACGAGGTGATCACGAGCGACCGCGCGAGCGCCTCGAGTGCCGAGGAGTTGCTCTCGATCTTCGGGCAGCCTCACGACAACGTCTCTGCGTTGGCTGTACGACAGATTTCCCGAGCGGCGCGAACACGCTTCAAGGTCGCCCTTTCCGGACTCGGTGGCGACGAGCTCTTCTTCGGCTACCGAAAGCATACGAAAGTTTTCCGGCTGCGAGCCCTCCTGCGAACGCCCGAGGGTTTCCGCCGGCTCATCGGGAGTCTGGCCAACCGCGGCCGATCGCTCTGGCCGCGGCTTGGTCTAGCGGCGGACCTCATCGGTATTCGCGACTCCGAGGTTTATCTCGCTCACAAGACCTACGGAATTTTCGGATGGCTTCGCGAACTTCCAGCTTGGGACAGGTGGACATCGGAACACTTCGGGTCGGCCGACGATCCCGTGGAGCTGGTGGCGCCAGCGTACGACCTCCGTCGGACGATGAACGACAACCTCCTGCCGGCGCAGGATTTGGGAAGCATGCGTGAGAGTTTCGAACTGCGGTGCCCGTTCTTGACCCGCGATCTCGCCGAGCTGATGGCAACCTTCGATCCGAGGGCGCTGCTCGCCTTCGGACGGAAGTCGGTACTCTACCGTCTCTTGAGTCGTCACCTGAGCGACGACGTCATCCTCAAGAGGAAAGCGGGTTTTGTTTTTCCGATGGATGAGTTTCTCGCAGCGAATTCAGTCTCGCAGATGATCGTCCCTGCCCTCAGTCCTGCGTTGGCTAGTGAAGCTTGGCAGCGTCGCGGAGAAGCGGATGGATGGAATCATGTCGCCGCTCGCTTGTTGCTTTTGCACCGCTTCTTCGGTGACCACCAGTCGATCGGTTCGGTTAGAGCCCCGGTTGTGTCTGTGAGTTGATGAAATCCAGCTTGGGCCGCGCGCTAGGTCGGATTTCGTTCTTGCGCACAATTCCAGGCGGCCCCGGTGTCGTCGTTGACGTTGGTGGCAGGTGAGAGCGAAGACTAACGGACGTAATGCGGCAATGCGGATCGCGATCCTCACGTCGGGCTTCACGTCACAGAACGCCCGTTCGTTTCTCGCGCCGCTGATCCGCTGTCGCCGCTTGCTCGAGGATCGCGGCATCTCGATCTCACTTCGTTCCGCTCCAGAGGAGATCGCTGACGGTCCTATCTTGGCGATCGATAGTCGGGCGTTCGACCCGATACTGGACCGCCAGCCGGACTTGGCCCTTGGTCTTCTCGACCGATGGCGGCGGTCGTTCGAGCGTGTGGTCTATTGCGACCTCACCGACAGCTCGACGTGGATTCGCCACGAGGTATTGCCCTTGGTCACGCGCTATGCCAAGGGTCAACTTCCGGTCGATCGCACGGTGCTCAGCCGCCCCCTGTACGGGCGACGCCTCCACACGGACTATTACCATCGCGCGAACGCTGTCGCTGACGACGCCCCAGCGTGGGGCGCGCCGCTAACGTCGACGGATCTCGCCAAGCTTGCCGTGGCGTGGAACTCCGGGCTCAGCAACTACATGCCCTACGGGCCTCGGATCACGGACCTGCTGGGACGCAATGGACTCGCGTCGTGGATTGCTGCGATTCCGATCGCCTTCCACTCCGTTGATCGCGCCCGAACGATTCCCGTCTCCGGCCGTTTTGCGACCCGCTATGGGCGGGCCAGCGTCGCCTATCAGCGTCAGGAGGTGGGTCGACGGCTCGAGCTTCCCGCGAAGCGACTTTCGAAGTGTGCCTATTTCCGTGAGTTGTACCGCTCGGCGGTCGTCCTTTCGCCCTTCGGTTGGGGCGAGATCAATCAGAAGGACTTCGAAGTGTTTCTCGCCGGTGCCGCGCTCCTGAAACCCGACATGTCGCATCTCGAAACCTGGCCGCCGTTGTATGAGCCCGGAGTCACGTACGCGGCCTTTGCGTGGGACTTTTCGGATCTCGTCGAGCAGGTCGACCGCCTCGTGGCGGACGGACGAACGAGGACCGCGCTCGCGCGAGCGGGCCAGGAGCGATACCGCCATTACTTGCTATCGCAGGCGGCCGCAGAGGAGTTCTGTGATCGAGTGGCGCGCCTCTTTGGCGCCAAGACCGACTAGAGTCCTGACGGGTGCAGCAATTTCATTTCGGCTGAGGAAAAAATGGATCTAGGCATTCGTGGTCGGACCGCGATCGTCTGCGCCGCGTCCAAAGGGTTGGGCAAAGGCTGTGCCCAGGCCTTGGCGGCCGAGGGTGTCGATCTCGTGATCAACGCCCGCGGCGCCGAGGCCCTCGAGGTCGTCGCCGCGGATCTCCGCGGGCGTCACGGCGTGCGGGTGACCACGGTCGTGGGCGACGTTACCAAGGGGGAGGTGCGTGAACGTTTATTGGCGGCGTGCCCGACGCCGGACATCCTCGTCAACAACGTGGGTGGGCCCCCGCCCGGCGATTTCCGAAATTGGTCGCGCGAGGACTGGATCAAGGCGCTCGATGCCAACATGCTGACGCCGATCGATCTGATCAAGGCCACCGTCGACGGCATGATCGCGCGGCGTTTTGGCAGGATCGTCAACATCACCTCGTCCGCCGTGCGCCAGCCGATCGATCACCTCGGACTGTCGAATGGGGCCCGCGCCGGGCTCACCGGTTTCGTGGCCGGGCTAGCGCGCAAGACGGTGCGTCACAACGTCACGATCAACGCGCTCCTTCCCGGGCCCTTCGATACGGACCGCATTCGGTCGACCTCGGTCGTGCTCGCCAGGGAGCAGGGGAAGACGCCCGACCAGGTCATGGCGGAGCGCGCCCAGCAGAACCCCGCCGGGCGTTTCGGCACGATCGAAGAGTTCGGGGCGGCGTGCGCGTTCCTCTGTAGCGCGCATGCCGGCTATATCACCGGCTGCAACCTGCTGCTCGACGGCGGCGCCTACCCGGGGACCCTTTAGTTCGGATCAGGCGAGCCGCCGCGACGGAATGGCGGTGATCTCATGGCGCAGTTTTTCGGTCGCCTGCCAAAGGTCGTAGTCGCGTTGCAACGTCAGCCAGAGCTGCGCGCCATTGCCACACCACTTGCCGAGTCTGACGGCGGTCTCGGCCGACACGGGAAATCGCTCTGCCAGGATGCCATGCAGCAGCTGACGCGAAATGCCAAGTTCGCGCGCGGCTTGGGCTACCGGAATATCGAGCGTTGGCAGGACGTCGAGACGCAGGATGGCGCCCGGGTGGGGTGGTCGCATTCGTGGCAATTTCCGAATCTGGTATTCGCGAGGCATGGGCAACCGCTCCTCAGTGATACTGCTCAAGGTCGACCCGGTAGGCGCTTCCTCGGATCCACTCGAACGTAATTCGCCAGGGGCCGTTCACCGCTATCGCGTATCGTCCGGGTCTTCCGCGCAGTTCATGTAGTCGCCATCCCCGAATCTGGAGATCACGAAACGACGTTGCTCGGTGAAGGACCTGCAACCACACGCGAATCCTTTCGACAAGATCAGGCCTCAGATTCCGCGGATCGTCGTTCTGGAAGAAGTCGAGCAGCGCTTTGCTGCGGAAACTGACGATCATACCAAGGTTCCTGTGTAAAACGGTGCTTTACACCTGTCAATGAACAGGAGACGGACAAGTCGTCGGCGAGATCGCGCCAACTCGAACTGCTTATGAACGGGCCAGGGGCATTTTGCCCAACACACGCGATCGCAAATTCCTATGGGCCGTTTTGGGTCGTTTTCGTCGTTACAAAACGTTACGGAGCCGAGACGCGCTGGATACGGCCGACCACTACCTTCTTGGCAGTATCAACCCGAGGAGGAATGCATGACCGAGACCCCGGAGACCCCCAAGCCCAGCCGCCGCCGTTGGTTGCACTACGGCGTTGCTGCCCTGGCTGGCGCTGCGACGACCATCGTTGTCGGCGCCCTCGCCGTCGGTGGCGCGCATCACCGCTGGCACCGCGGGATGGACCCTGAACGTGTTGGCCGCCACATCGATCGTGGTGCTGAGCGGCTCCTGAGCCGGGTCGGCGCGAGCCCGGAGCAGAAACAGAAGGCCTCCGCCATCCTCAAGCAGGCAGCGGCCGACGTCCTCCCGATGCGCGACCAGCACCGGGCCGTATTCGCTCAGGTGCGCGACATCATCGCCGCGCCGACCGTCGATCGCGGCAAGCTCGAAACACTTCGCCTGTCGCAGGTTCAGGCCGGCGATGCCCTGACGCGCCGGGTGACCCAAGCGCTGGCAGATGTGGCCGACGTACTCACTCCTGAACAACGCGTCCAGTTGAGCCAAATGATGGATCGCCGCCACCGCCGCCGGCACTAGAACGCTAGCCCCCGCCGCATTCGGGCGGCGGGGGCGTACGGGCTAGGATACGCCATGGCCGGCCATGTTCTTTTGATCGAAGATGATCCGCGGTTGGCGGCGATGGTCGCCGACTACCTCGTCGGCTCGGGCTTCCGGTTGAGCCGCGCCGCAGGGCTTGTCGAGGGCGAGCGCCAACTTCGGCGCGAATCGTTCGACGCCATGATCCTCGATCTCATGTTGCCCGATGGCGATGGGCTCGATTTCGCGCGCCGGGTGCGGGCGAACTCCGATATCCCCATCCTCATGCTGACCGCTCGCGGTGATCCGATGGACCGAGTTGTCGGCCTCGAAGTCGGCGCCGACGACTATCTGCCCAAGCCCTTCGAGCCGCGAGAGTTGCTCGCGCGGCTACGGGCTATTCTGCGGCGGCGACGGAGCGGCCCGGCCAGCGACGTGCTGCGATTCGGCCGCCTCGAGATCGATCGCGGTGCCCGGCAGGTGAGAATCGACGGCGATGAGCGCCACCTCACGAGCTATCAGTTCCTGCTTCTCAATGCGCTCGCGGAGCGGGCCGGGCGGGTGCTGTCGCGCGATGCCCTCATGGACTTGATGAAGGGCCACGCGGTCGAAGCCTTCGACCGGTCGATCGACGTCCAGATCTCGCGGATCCGTGCCCTCATCGAAGACGACCCCAAGAAGCCGCGCCGTATCCTGACCGTGCGCGGCGCCGGATACGTATTCGCCAAAGAGCAGGATCGCTAGGCCGTGCATCGCCTGTTTTGGCAGGTCTACGGCACCGTGCTTCTGGCCCTCGTCGTCGTGGTCGCGCTCACCGCCGTGTTGTGGCGTGCAACCGTCGACTTTGAGCCCTTCGAGCAATCGTCCGAGGCGGTGGCCGAGATCGTCGCCACGGTGCTGCCCCCCGATCTTACGGGAGATCGCCTACAGACCATGCTCGATCGGCTCCATCAGCAGACGCAGGCCGATCTCGCGGTCTATGGCGCCGACGGCGCCGTTATCGCCAGCGCTGGCCGGCCCGTCCCCCTCGTGCGTGCTGAGGGCCGTCGACGACACCACCGGGATGGGAATGCAGGCCCGGTCTGGTCGGTGACGCTCGTCGACGGCCGCACGGCCGTCGCACGCATGCCGGTCACCTGGCGCGCCTGGGGACTGCCCGTGATCGTGGGCGCTATCGCGCTGGCCGTCGCGGGCGTCGCGCTGCCGTTCGTCCACCGGCTGTCCCGCCGCATCGAGCGTCTGAGGTCCGGCGTAGAGCGTCTAGGAGGCGGCGACCTGAGTGCCCGCGTGCACGTTCGCGGTCGCGACGAGGTCGCCGTCCTTGCCCGCTCGTTCAACTGGGCCGCCGAGCGCCTGCAGGCCCTCGTCCATGCCCACAAGATGCTGCTCGCCAGCGTCTCGCACGAGTTGCGCACACCACTTGCCCGCATTCGTCTCGGGATCGAGCTGGCCCGCGAGGGCGACGCCAAACGGCTCGAGGGCGTGCGTCAGGACGTGGCGGAACTCGACCAAATGATCGATGCGATTCTCACCTCGAGCCGCCTCGATGCCGCCGCCACGCCCGATCGAACGGACGACGTCGATCTCCTGGCCCTGGTGGCGGAAGAGGCCGCACGGGAGGACCTCGCGGTCTCTGGAACACCGGTCAGGGTGCGTGGTGACGGGGCGTTGCTACGCCGTTTGGTGCGCAACCTCGTTCAGAACGCGCGGCGGCATGCGCCCGGCGGACCAATCGACATCGTCGTGACCAGTCTCGGAACCAGTGCCGTTCTGACGGTGAGCGACCGCGGCCCTGGCGTGCCCGAGGCCGAACGCGAGCGGATTTTCGAGCCGTTCTACCGCCTCTCGACCAATCCGGATTCGACCGGGGCCGGGCTGGGGCTCGCCCTCGTGCGCCAGATCGCCCGCCGCCACCACGGCGACGTTCATAGTCTCGCGCGCGAGGGTGGCGGCTCCATTTTTCGAGTCACCCTGCCTGCTGTCGCAACGGCCAGTGCCTAGCCGAACGGGTCCGCTCACGCCGCCCGCACACCGGCGTCAGCGTTCCATGTTCCTCAAGCGATGAAACACCGAACGGGTCGGCGCCGTGAACTGGCGCTCCTCGATGGCCCAGCCGCTCGCCCGCAACATCGTCTCCCAGGCTTTCAGGCTGTAGCCGCAATAGCCGACCTCCCACTTGTGGCCCAGAGGATCGGACTCGGGCGTGTAGTCCTTGAGGAACCTAAGCTTCTTGAATTGACTGGTGCGCTGGAACGTGAAGCGGTTGACGTAGTACTGGAGAAAGATCTGGAAGCCTTCGTAGGGCACCGAGGTGATCAACCAGGGCGCGCCGGAGCGCCGGAACATCGTGAGCACCCCGACCACTTTTTCCCACGGCAGGTGTTCGAGTGTTTCGCAACACAGGATGACATCGTGGTTGGCGATGGTTTGGGGGTCGAGATCGATCAGGTCGGCCTGAATGTGACGGCACGGCGGCCGATCGAAGGTTCGGGCCCGGATATCGAGCGTGGTCACCTGATAGCCGAGATTATCGAGTAGCGCCGTGACAAATCCATGGTGCGGCCCGATTTCGAGCACGCGTTCCCCCGCGACCCCGTCGAGCAGATGCACCTGCATCCACTGCTGGGTCACCCTCTTCCGACTGTAGTAGCGGTGCCAGTCGGCGCGATCGATCGGCGTTGTCATGGCGGCACCATAGCCCGCGCCGACGGTGCTCGCGAACCTTGCTCACAGCCGGCGGTCAGCCTAAGAGACAACAGTGTCCGGCGAACGCGATGTCAGCAAGGCGCGTGATGCGCTGGCCCAGGCGGAGGCTTCCTTTCGCCGCGGTCGGTGGCCCGAAACGATCGCGCATTGCGAACGGGCCTTGGCGCTCGAATCGACCTTGGTTCCGGGGCTGTCGCTGCTGGCGGCCGCGTGTCAACGCCAAGGTCTAACAGCCCGGGCGCTTCAGGCGCTGGAGCGGGCCGCCGTGCTCGCGCCACTATCGGCCGACGCGCATTTCAATGTCGGCGCCCTCAGGTGCCAGACGGGGGATTTTGCCGGCGGCGTGGCTGCTCTGGAGGCGGCCTATCGAATCGAGCCGGCCACCACGACCGTCGATCTCCTGGCCCAGGCCCTCAACGCGAGGGGCAACGCCCAGCGATCGACCGCTCCGAATCTGGCCCGCGAGGATTTTGCCCGAGCGCTTTCCCTACGCCCGGCCGAAGTCGGCTATGCGCTCAATCTCGGCAACGCTGAGGTCGCTCTGGGGAACTATGCGGCGGCCGTCGCCGTTTTGCGCCAGGCTGCTGCACGCGCTCCACGCAACACCGATGTTCGCCTGAGTTTGTCGCGCGCCCTGATCGGAGAGGGGTCGTTCGATTCCGCGATCGCGGAAGCCGAACGAGCAGTGCGCGACTCCGGAGGGGATGCGCGGGCGCGCGTGAACCTCGGGGCAGCCTTGGGGCGGGCCGGGCGCCCCGAGCAAGCGGTGGCAGTCTACCGCACAGCGCTCGCCGCCGATCCACGCCAGGCCGCGGTTTGGGCCAACCTCGGAAATATTCTCCAGGAACTTGCCGATATCGACGGGGCGATCGACGCCTACGACCGGGCGCTGGCGGTCGATCCGCGATTGCCGACGGCCATCGAGCAACGCGGGCTGGCGTTGCTCCTTGGCGGACGATTGCGTGAGGGCTGGCGTGCCTTTTTGGATCGTGAGGTGATGCAGGGGCGGGCCAAAGATTTTCACCGCCAGCCGCTGCCGGACGATCTCACGGGGAAAACCATCCTCGTGCGTCGTGACCAGGGCTTGGGGGATGAGATCTTCTTTCTGCGGTTCATCGGCAGGCTCAAAGCCCGCGGGGCGCGGGTCCTCTACGAGGCAGGCGCCAAGCTCGTGCCTGTGCTGGCCGGCTGGCCCGCCATCGACGGACTGAGCACAATCGGCACGACTGGCGACTTTGTCGTCGCCGTGAGCGACCTTCCGTATCTGCTGGGTTCGGGCGATGCGGACTATCCCGAATCGATCCGCCTCGGTCCTTCGGCCGGGGCTTTGACGGCCGCACGGCATTTGCTCGTTGCGGCGGGGCCTCCCCCGTACCTGGGACTTACCTGGCGCGCGGGAACGCCCAACGACCCCAAGTCGCTCTACAAGGAAGCCCCGCCCGATCGATTGATCGAGGTGTTGCGCGGACAGCGCCATACGGTCGTTTCTTTGCAGCGCGCCGCCCGGTCCGGAGAACTGGATCACTTACGAACCGGGCTGGGCCGCCCGGTCGCCGACGCCGGGGCGTTCAACGATGACCTCGCGACGATGCTGGCGCTCCTGTCGCTTCTCGATGAGTACGTCACGGTGTCGAACACCAATGTCCACCTTCGCGAAACTGTCCGTCGACCGAGTCGGGTCCTCATCCCGACACCGGAGTTCCGCTGGATGGCCAAAGGTGACGAAAGCCCATGGTTTCCCCTCACCAAGCTCTATCGCCGCACGCCCGCCCACGACTGGACTCCGGCCCTCGCGGCGCTCGCCCGCGACCTGAGCGGCAATTGACAATGCCACTTCGGCCTCTAGCGTGAGCGGGGCAACCAAGAAGGGGCGCGCGTGACGGAAGTTTTCGTGGGCTGGGACCAACGCGAGGCCGAGGTGTACGATGTCTGCGCGCATTCGATGCGCCGTCACAGTCGCCGCGCCGACCTTTCCATCGCCCCTCTCAAGATCGCGGAGCTGCGCTCCCGCGGCTTCTACCGTCGCCCAACCGAGGTGCGCGACGGCCGTCTGTGGGACGTGATCTCCGAAGCGCCGATGAGCACCGAGTTCGCGATCACGCGCTTCCTCGTGCCCTTCCTCGGGTCTGCCGATTGGGCATTGTTCTGCGACTGTGATTTTTTGTGGCTCGCCGATGTGGCGGACCTCTTCGCCCTGGCCGACCCACGCTTTGCCGTGATGTGCGTCAAGCACGACCACCGACCGCCGGAAACCACCAAGATGGACAACCAGCTCCAGGTCCGATATGCGCGCAAGAACTGGTCGAGCCTCGTGCTGTGGAATCGGCGACATCCGGCCAACGCCGCGCTCACCGTCGACGTCGTGAACACGGTTCCCGGGCGGGACCTCCATCGGTTTTTTTGGCTGACCGAGGAGCAGATCGGCCCATTGCCCGAGGGATGGAACTGGCTCGAAGGCCACTCGCGGCCCGAAGTTCCGCGTAAGGCGATCCACTACACGCGCGGTGGCCCGTGGTTCGAGCACCTGGCCGGGATCGCGCACGCCGACCTGTGGCTGGCCGAGCGCGAGGACCTGAGACAAAGGCTGCGGAAGGGTTGAATTTCGCCGGAAGTCATGGCACCAACGGCGCCAATCGTGCGCCCCCTTATTCTCCTTCTCCCGATCTTGCTCGGTGCCTGCGAAGCCCTGCTGCCGCAGGGCCGACCCGACGTGGTCACGGATCGGGCCAGCATGGAGTCGTTTTGTGCCGGCCCGGCGGCCCAGGTGGTCGCGGTCGGTACCGATCGCGAGGGGCGCATCGTTTTCCGCTGCGACCGCTAGTTGGATCGTCCCAGGCCGGTGCTGTAGGCTCGTCGCCTGGAGTCCCGCCATGACCAACCGCCGGCCGACCCGAATCCACTGCGAAATCGATCTGGCCCGCGATGGCAAGCAGGTGGGCTACCTCCGCGTGCCCCACTCGGTGCATCGCTCGGCCTATGGCTGGCTTCCGGTTCCCATCGTCTCGATTCGTAACGGCGACGGGCCGCGGGCGTTGCTGCTCGCCGGCAACCACGGCGACGAATACGAGGGACAAGTGGCCCTCGCGAAGCTGGTGCGTGCTCTCGAACCAGGCGCGATTCGCGGTCGCGTCGTCGTGATGCCCATGGCGAATTTTCCGGCGGCGATGGCCGGGCTGCGGACGTCGCCGCTCGATGAGGGCAACCTCAACCGCACCTTCCCGGGTGATCCCGACGGATCGGTGACGGCGATGCTGGCGCACTTCATCGAGGACGTGCTGCTGCCGCAAAGCGACTTCATGATCGACCTGCATTCCGGGGGTTCGTCGCTGCATTATCTTCCGACCGGCATGATCCGGGTCACCGCCGACAAAGCGCTGGCGGCGCGCTGCCGAGCGCTTCTCGAAGCGTTTGCACCGCCGCACGCTATCACCATCAGCATGGGCGGTGAGGATCGCACCTCGATCGCCGCAGGTTTGCGCGCCGGCGTCGTCACGATGGTCACCGAGCTCGGCGGCTCGGGCACGGTGAGCCCCGATTGCCTGCGCCATGCCGAACACGGCGTGCGACGGGCGTTGCGCCACATGGGCATCCTTCAGGGCGGGCCCGGGGCCGATGAACCGCCACCGCTCGCGCCGCGCTGGCTATCGATCGGCGGCGACCGCGCCTACCTCTATGCCCCCGAGCCCGGTTTGTTTGAACCTCGGGTCGATCTAGGCGAGTGGGTCAAGTCCGGGCAAAGCGCCGGCGCTATCCACGATCCCGCGACGCCCTGGCGCGCTCCGGCCGAGGTCACGTTTCGCTACGACTGCTACGTTCTGTGCAAGCGCGTTCCGGGCCGCGTCGAGCGCGGCGATTGTCTGTTTCATTTGGCCAGCGCACCGTAGGGTGCGCCGATGATCGAGATCGTCGTGTCCGGCCTTGTCGTCTGGCGAGGCCAAGTGCTGTTGTTGAAGCGTGCACCCGATCGACCCGATTTTCCGGGTGACTGGGAGCCGGTCTCGGGCGGAATGGGGCCCGGCGAGACCCCGCTCGTAGCGGCAAAAAAGAGAGATCGTCGAAGAAACCGGCCTTCAAGTCTTGCTGAACCCGCAGGTTATCAACACGACATGGGTTCAGAATGGGTCCGAGTATCGATTGATCTTGTCTTACGCCGCCAAGGCCGACAAAGGAGAACCTGTTGTCGTTTCGCGCGAACACGACGCTTTTCGTTGGGTCGAGCTTGCCGATGCGGGCCCCTCAGGCGTTTGCGATGGCGTTCGCGAATCGTTACGCCGGCTGGCTTGGCTTTGGCCCCTGCTCAATTGGAGTGATGCCGTGTGATGAAGGCGTCGATCATCCGACCCTCTCGACACTTGGGGGGACTCGGACTTCATGCGCCGTGCTAGCGTAGTCCCAATCGCCGCCGTCAGAGCGGCACGTTAGGGGGAAAACCATGGGCATGGAGGCGCCGCACCCGACGATCCGTCGGCACTTCGTCACAGTCGGACGACGCCAAGTGCACTACCGCCGCGCGGGTCGCGGCCCTGCGATCGTGCTTTGCCATCAGTCGCCGTCGTCCTCGCGCGAAACCGTGCCGCTGATCGAGCGGCTCATGGGCGACTTCACGGTTTTTGCGCTGGATACGCCGGGCAACGGGCTCTCCGATCCGCTCGCGCTGGAAAAACCAAGTGCCGAGGACTACGCCCGGGGGTTGGCCGACACGCTGGATGCCCTCGGCATCCGGCACTGCGGCATCTTTGGGACTCATACCGGCGGCTGCACGGCCTCGGAGTTCGCGCGGCTCTTCCCGGAGCGCGTCTCGGTGTTCGTCGTCGATGGTGTGACCTGTTGGACGCCGCAGGAACGCGCCGAAATTCTCGCCAACTACCTCACCCCGATGGAGATCCAGTGGGATGGCAGCCACCTGGTCTGGTTGTGGTCCCGCTTCCGCCAGCAGGCGATGTTTTTTCCCTGGTACAAGGCGGCTCGTTCGGCGCGGCTCGATTTCGACATGCCGACCCCCGAGCGTATCCAGCATCAGGTGCTCGACTTCCTCCGTGCTGGCAACGAGTACCGCAAGCCCTATGCCGCGGCCTTCATGTACGAGGGCGACCGCTACTTGGCGCCGATCAAGACGCCCGGATATCTGATCGCGCTAGAACTCGACGTGTTGTACGCCCACTTCGACCGGCTGCCGCCGTTGCCGTCGCACATAAAGGTCGAGCGCCTGGGCCGCGATCGGCGCGCTCTGCTCGATCGCGTCGTGGCGATCTTCAAGCGGCATCCACCGTCGGGCGACACGCCGGCGGTCGTTCGGCCAAAGCCCATCGCCGGGCGCACTTGGCAGGATTACGCCGATGTGCGTGGCGGCCAGTTGCACCTGCGACGCAGCGATTCCGGCATGGGGCGGCCGGTGCTGGTGCAGCACGACGCGGCCTCCGATAACAACGTCGTCCGGGGGGCGACCGAGAGTTTCGTGGACAAGCGCCCGGTGTTGGCCTTCGACCTGCCAGGCAATGGCGAATCGGACAACACGATCGGGCACGACAACATCAGCTGCACGACCTACGCCGAGGTGACGCGTCAGGCCCTCGAATCGATGGGCGTCTCGGCGTGCGACTACGTCGGGACCTGGGGGTCCGGGTTTACCGGCCTCGAACTCGCCAAACTGAAACCCGGGTTGGTCCGCAACCTCGTGATCACGCACGTGATCTATCACGACGCGACGTTGCGCCAGGAACTGATCGCCCACTACACGCCCGACTGGCAACCCGATTGGTACGGCGGCCACCTGCTGTTCTGCTGGCACGCGATGCGCGACCAGGGGATCTTCTGGCCGTGGTACGAACGGAGCCGCAAGGGCATCATCCGTCGTGAACCCTACGTCGATCCGAACATGGTCCACCGCCGCGTCGTTTCGATGATGAAGTGCGGCAACATGTGGTCGCGGCACTACGGTGCGCACTGGCGGTATCCGGCGCAGGAGGAACTGAAGCGTGCGCCCGTGCCGACGGTCCTCGCGGCCCCGGAGGGTCACCCGGGGACGCAGCAGGCGCTCGGCCATGCGTCGGCTCTTGCGTCGGTTGTCATCGGCAACGATATGAGCGGCTGGGCAGGTGCGCTGCTGCCGCGACTGGCAGCCTAGATGTTGGGGCATCGAGATATGCCGCCGCGCGGCCTTCCCAGCACCCGGAACGCCCCGATTCGTGCCAGACTTGGCCGGCGACGATTCGTCAACTCGTTGTTTCAACAGAAAAGTTTGGCTTTGTTTCGGCGTTCTACCAGCGCTTGAGGCGTATTCTGTAGAAGCCCAACAGTTTGTGGCAGGAGGACCAATGGGTACCGAGGCTCCGCACCCCTTCATCAAGCGCCACTTCGTGACCATCGACGGCAAACGGCAGATTCATTACCGCCGGGCCGGGAAGGGTCCGCCGGTTCTGCTCCTCCATCAATCGCCGACGTCCTCGCGCGAATACATCCCGCTGATCGAGCACCTGAGTTCGCACTTCACGGTGATCGCGCCCGACACGCCGGGCAACGGTCTTTCCGAGCCCCTGCCCGAGCCGGCGGCGCCGACGATGGACGACTACGGCGACAACATCGCCAAGTTTCTCGACGCCATCGGCGTTCCGAAGATCGCGGTCTACGGATTCCACACCGGGGCATCCGTAGCCGCCGCGTTCTCGACGCGCCATCCCAATCGAGTCCACGGCACGATCCTCAACGGCTTCGTCGCGCTCACGCCCGAGGAACGCGCAGACATTCTCGCGAACTACCTGGTGTCGATCGCGCCGCGGTGGGACGGAGGACATCTCGCGCTCCTGTGGTCGCGCATCCGCGAACAGTTCATCTTTTTCCCGTGGTACCGCGCTTCGCTCGCCGGGCGCGCCGATCGTGATCTGCCGCCGCTCGACGTCATCCACTGGAACGCCATGGAATGGCTGCGGGCAGGCGACGCATATCGCAAGCCCTACGGGGCGGCGTTCGCTTATGCGGGGGATCAAGTGGCGATGCGCTTCACGACACCCGTCGTGATCTGCGCCTCCGACTGGGACACGTTGGTCAAGCACCTCGATCGGCTGCCCAAAAATCTGCCAGCCAACGTCGAGGTCAAACGCATCGGGCCCGATCGCGCCGCGGTCGCGCCATTCGTGCTCAACGAACTGAAGCGCTTCGCCAAGGGCGAGGCTCCGGCGCCCGTGCGACCCAAGCCGCTTTCCGATCGGCCCTATCAGGACTACGTCGATGTCGTGGGCGGGCAACTGCACGTTCGTCGCACGGACAGTGGCACGGGACGTCCCGTCCTCGTGCAACACGACGCGGCTTCGGACAACCGCATCGTCGACCGCGCCACAACCGGTTTCATGGGCAAGCGGCCGGCGTTCGCCTTCGATCTTCCGGGCAACGGCGAGTCCGACAACACGATCGGCACGAACAACGTGACGGTGCCTCGATACGCCGAGGTCGTCGGGCAGGCGCTCGATTCCCTCGGACTCAAGGAAGTCGACGCCTACGGCATGTGGGGCGGCGGTTCGGTGATGCTCGATCTTGCACTACAGCGGTCGGCGACGGTCAAACACCTGGCGATGTCGAGCGTTCTCTATTTCGACGCAACGTTCGCCAAGGAGCTATACGAAAAATACACCTTCCCGATCGAGCCCGACTGGTACGGCGGCTATCTCATCAAGTGTTGGCACGCCATGCGCGACCAGAGCATCTACTGGCCGTGGTACGAACGCACGCGCAAGGGCATCATCTGGCAGGAACCGATGGTCGATCCCGTGTTCGTGCACAACCGGGTCGTCGCCATGCTGAAGGCCGGCACCATGTACCATCACCACTACCGGGCGCATTTCGCGTATGCGACCGGGGACGCGCTCAAGAGGGTGAAGGTGCCGACGTTGATCGGATCGCCATCATGGGATCCGAATTTTGGCGACAGCCGGCGGGCCCATGAGGCGACACCAAACACGGAATGGGCGTTGCTGCCCAACGACCGGATCGATTACGCGGGGGTGTTCCTGAAGTTCTTCGACCGCTGACAAAAAAAGGGCGCCCGACGGGCGCCCCTTTCCGGTGCGGTTTTGCCTTAGCTAGAAGGTCTTGGAGATCGAGAACAGCACCCTGGCGCCGCAGTTGTTCGAATTGGAACATTCGCGATCGCTCAGGCTCGTATCCTGATACTGCAGCTTGAAGTCGAAGCCGAACACCGGCACGGCGATTCCGGCGTTCCACTGGGTGTAGTCGGGCGTGGTGAATGCGGTGTTGTCCTTGACGTACTGGCGGCCGATTTCGCCGATGAAGATCGGCTTCAGCCCGTAGACCTGGAAGGACTCGGGGAGCGGGATCGAGGTCGCCAACAGGTAGTAATAGGCGTCGCCGGAGTCGGCGTAGAAGTTGGGCGAGTAGTTGACCGAGCCGGTCACGCTGCCGAACCCCATGTCGTAGGACAGACCGAACTTCGCTTCGACGTAGTCATAACCGCGCGAGTCGGCTGCACCAGGGTAGTCGTAATAGATGCCGCCGATCTCGTAGCCGAACTTTCGCCAAGTGCCCTTGTAGCCGGCGTAGTAGTCGATCTCGAACCGTCCACCGTCGGCATCGTTGAAGTCGATGCGCGAGGTCCAAACTCCGACGTAGACCCCGCTCGCGTGCGAATAGTCGATCGCAGCCTGGACTGCGGGCTCTCCGCCCGTCTGCGTGATGCCGCGGAACGCTTAGTCCGTGGTAGCGCCCACGGTCAGCGCGAGCTTGTGATCGCCATACTCGAGCGCCGAGGCCGGTACGGCTGAAACGGCGAGCAGCGCCAGCGCCGCAACAAGGAAAGAACGCATGAAACCCCCTGGAAAAGCAGGGCGGACCATTATCAGGGGGCCGCTCCCCAGACAATACGCAGTCCTACGGCACTGACGCGAAAAACGAGTTTGTGACTCGCGTCTTGCTTGCAAACAAAGGGGGTCGATGCCCACACTGGTCACTGGGGATCGGCGGTTGGTTACCGAGGGGGTAGCGGTGGTAACCGCTGGGCAGTCCGGCGCGACGCTTGGCATGGCGGTGATCGGCGTGGAGAACCTGGCGGAATCGCTGGCGTTCTATCGCGGCATCATTGGCATGGACGTGCTGTATCAAGGCTCCTGGCGGGGTCTACCGTTTGCGCGTCATTGGCGGGTTGCGCCCGAGACCACGGCCACCGTGGTGCTTCTCCAAGCGGCCGACCACGCCGTCGGACGCGTCATGCTTCTCGACTTCAAGGAGCGACGTCGGCGTCTGGTCCGCGAAGGCCTGGAACGCACGCTG
Source organism: Alphaproteobacteria bacterium (assembly GCA_016869765.1). GTDB lineage: Bacteria > Pseudomonadota > Alphaproteobacteria > SHVP01 > SHVP01 > SHVP01. Next base: position 52,903 of record VGES01000018.1, on the reverse strand, counting down.
ATTGGGCTCATGAACGTGAATTTCTACGTTCGCGACGTGAAAGCGGCCTATCGGGAGCTTTCGGGCAAGGGGTACGAGTTCTGGTGGCCGCCCAAAACCCACGAACTCAGCGTCGGCCGCGAGACCGGAGTGTTGTGCGAGGGGCCCGACGGCGTCATCGTCAACCTCATTCAACTGGACAGCGACGATGAAACCTCGCGCATCGGCCAGACGCGCAAATTTTTTCTCGAACACGGCACCACGCGCCGGGGCTTCTCCCCCGTGGTCACTTCCGCCCAGGGCGTTCGTTCCCGCGAAAAGGCGGTCCACTTCTTCACCGAGGTGCTCGGCATGGCGATCGTCATCGACGAGCCCTTGGGCCCGCCAGAACAGCGCACGCACTGGACGTTCCTGCAAGGCGCGCATCGTTACGGCCAGATCGCACTGGCGCAGGCGCTCAATCATGAACCCGCCGACCTCGTCGCGCTGGCGGTGCCGCCCAACGTCGGCTATCTCGCCCAGAGTTTCGAGGTTGCCGATCTCGATGCGGCGGCTGCGGCGTGCCGCACCGTCGACGCCAAGGTGTTTGCACCGATCGAAGACGTCGAGTTTCCCGTTCTGGGCCGTCGTCGCGCCATGATGGTGCGCAACCCCGGGTCTGGCGCACTTCAGCAGCTAATCGAGACCGCATGAAAAAGGGCGCGCCGCGGGGCGCGCCCTTTTTCGGTCGAACGTCGCGGGACGGTTAGACGACGCCAAAGGCAAGCATCGCGTCCGCCACTTTGACGAATCCGGCGACGTTGGCGCCTTGGACGTAGTCGACGTACTTCTTACCTTTGACCTGCCCGTACTGCGCGCATTTTCCGTGGATGCCATCCATGATGTCGCGGAGCATCTTCTGAAGCTCGCCCTCTTTCCAGGTGATGTGGGCGGCGTTCTGGCTCATCTCCAAGCCCGAAACCGATACACCACCGGCGTTCGCGGCCTTGGCCGGCCCGAACAGGACGTTGGCTTCGAGGAACGCGTGCGTCGCGTCCTGCGAGGTCGGCATGTTGGCGCCCTCGGACACGGCTTTGACGCCGTTCTTGATCATGACTTTGGCGTCTTCGATGCCGATCTCGTTTTGGGTGGCGCAAGGCAATGCGACATCCGCTTTGAGGCCCCAGGGCTTCTTTCCGGCGTGGAATTCGCCGCCGAATTCCTTGACGTATTCCGCAATGCGGCCGCGGCGCTTGGTCTTGAGGTCGATCACCCAGTCGATCTTCTTCAGATCGATTCCCTTGGGGTCGTAGATGAAGCCGTCCGAGTCGGAGAGTGTCAGCACCTTACCGCCGCGGTGATTGATCTTCTGCGCGGCGAACGTGGCGACGTTGCCCGAGCCAGATACGAGCGCCGTCTTTCCTTCGATCTCGGCCTTCAGATCGTGCTTGAGCATGTTCTCGAGGAAGTAGACACAGCCATAGCCGGTCGCTTCGGGGCGGATCAGGCTGCCGCCGTATTCGAGACCTTTGCCGGTGAGCACGCCGTTGAAGCGGTTTGTCAGGCGTTTCCACTGGCCGAACATGTAGCCGATCTCGCGTCCGCCGACGCCGATGTCGCCGGCCGGCACGTCGATGTCGTCGCCGATGTGACGGAACAACTCGGTCATGAAGGATTGGCAGAAACGCATGACCTCGGCATCGGACTTGCCCTTGGGGTTGAAGTCCGAACCACCTTTGCCACCCCCCATCGGCAGGCCGGTGAGGCTGTTCTTGAACGTCTGCTCGAACGCCAGGAACTTCAGGATCGACTGGTTGACCGACGGGTGAAAACGAATCCCACCCTTGTAGGGGCCGATCGCATTGTTGTTCTGAATACGGTAACCGCGGTTGACCCGGATGTGGCCGGCATCGTCCTGCCAGCAAACGCGAAAGCTGACGATGCGATCCGGCTCGGCGATGCGCCGCATGATCTCCCACTTGTGATAGATCGGCTTGTCGGCGATGTAGGGGAAGATGGTCGAGGCGACCTCGAAGACCGCCTGATGGAACTCGGTCTCGCCCGGGTTCCGCTTCTTCACACCCTCCATGAAGGTATCGATCGACACTGGCTCGGACATGCTTGCCCCCTGACTCCTATCTGGCGCGTCGCGGATTGTTGACGGGCGCGAATGGCCCGCCGCGCAGTCTAGCGCAGGCGCAGAACGGGCGCCCGCAAGATTCCGGTTAACGCAACGGTGAACTAGTGGCGGAAGTGGCGCATGCCCGTCAGCACCATGGCCAATCCCGCCTGGTCGGCGGCAGCCACGACCTCGTCGTCGCGCATCGAGCCGCCGGGCTGGATCACGGCGGTGGCGCCCGCTTCAGCGGCCGCGAGTAGACCATCGGCAAACGGGAAAAACGCGTCCGATGCCACCACCGATCCCTTGGCGAGAGGCACGGGAAGGCCCATGGCCTTGGCGGCATCGTCCGACTTGCGCGCGGCGATGCGCGAAGAGTCGAGCCGACTCATCTGACCGGCGCCGATCCCGACGGTTGCCTGCTCGCGGGCATAGACGATGGCGTTCGACTTGACGTGCTTGGCGACGGCAAAGGCGAACAACAGGTCCTCGAGCTCGCGCGGCGACGGCGCCCGTTTCGTCGCAGTCTTCAGTTCACTCGCCCGAACCCGGCCCGCGTCGCGGCTTTGCAACAGGTAACCACCGGCCACCGTGCGCAGCGTCATCCCCGCGGCACCGGGATCGGGCAACCCGCCGGTCACGAGCAGGCGCAGGTTCTTCTTTTTGGCGAAGACGGCCCGGGCGTCGGCATCGGCGGCCGGAGCGATGACGACCTCGGTAAAAACCTTGGTGACCTCCTCCGCCGTTGCCCCGTCGATCGGACCGTTGAACGCGACGATTCCGCCGAAGGCACTCACCGGATCGCAAGCGAGCGCCTTGCGATAGGCGGTAACGAGGGAATCCCCCAGCGCCGCGCCGCACGGGTTGGCGTGTTTGATGATGGCCACGGCGGGCTTCTGGAAACCGGCCAACTCGGCCACCAGTTCGAAGGCGGCGTCGGTGTCGTTGAGGTTGTTGTAGGAGAGTTCTTTGCCTTGCACCTGCTCGGCCGTTGCGATGCCGAAGCGTCGCTCGCCGGTGACATAGAACGCGGCCTGTTGGTGCGGGTTTTCGCCGTAGCGCAGCAACTGACGGCGCTCTCCGGCAACCACCAGACGTTCGGGGAACATCTCCCCGAGTTGGCCGGCGAACCAACCGGCGATTGCCGCATCGTAGGCGCCGGTTCGGGCGTAGGCCTTGGCCGCGAGCCTGCGGCGAAGTTCCGGCGAGGTGGCGCCACCCGATCGCTCCATCTCGCTCGAGACCGCGGGGTAGTCCGCCGGGTCGACCAGGACCGTCACGAAGGCGTGGTTCTTGGCCGCGGAGCGGATCATCGCCGGGCCGCCGATGTCGATGTTTTCGATGCAATCGTCGAAGGCCGCTCCGGCTGCGACCGTCGCCTCGAACGGGTAGAGATTGACGACGACCAGGTCGATGGCGCCGATGCCGTGTTGCGCCATGGCGTCGCGGTGGTCGGCTTTGTCGCGCCGGCCAAGGAGTCCGCCGTGCACCTTGGGGTGCAGGGTCTTGACCCGTCCGTCGAGCATCTCCGGGAAGCCCGTGAGTTCGGCGACCTCGCGCACGGCGAGCCCCGCGTCACGCAACGTCCGTGCCGACCCCCCGGTCGAGACCAACTCGACCCCGTGGCGGGCGAGCGCCTTCGCGAAATCGATCAGGCCGCTCTTGTCGGACACGGAAAGAAGCGCCCGTTTGATCGGGGTCTCGGACATGGATTACCTCGGAGTGGCGGTCGGCGGTGAGCGCCGCACCATAGCGTAAAACCGGGCGTCGCCGCAGTCGCCCACCGCTAGGCGTCTCGAGCCCGATATTCGGGAACAATTTCACGTAGCAGGACGAGCGTCGCGGCCGCGTCGTGGTGGCGGGCGGCCTCGATCAGCCGGTCGATCGTGCCGACGAGTTTCCCTGCATCGACCGCTGGCGCTGCAGCGAGCAGGATGCCGTCGTGCGAGGTCTTGACCGGCGGCTCCCGCTCGCTGAACAGCCGTTCGTGCAGCTTTTCCCCCGGACGCAACCCGCTGTACGTGATCACGATGTCGCGTTCGGGGCGCAGGCCGGCGAGATGAATCATCTGGCGGGCAAGATCGACGATCTTGATCGGCTCGCCCATGTCGAGGACATACACGCGTGCTGCGCCGTTCGCGTCGTGAGACGCGCTGGCCTGCAGGATGAGTTCCACGGCCTCCCGCGTCGTCATGAAATAGCGGGTCGCTTCGGGGTGGGTCACGGTGACCGGACCGCCGGCAGCAATCTGACGTTGGAAGAGGGGAACCACCGACCCGGTCGATCCGAGGACGTTGCCGAACCGCACAGTGACGAAGCGAGTCTTCGGAAACGCCGTGCTCGCGATCTGGCAACACAGTTCGGCGACACGCTTGGAGACGCCCATAATGCTCGTCGGATCGACCGCCTTATCGGTCGACACCAGGACCATGGTGGTGATCCCCTGCCGACCGCAGGCCTCCGCCACCGCCTGCGTGCCCCGGACATTGGTCAGCACGGCCTCTTCGGGATTGGCCTCGGACAAGGGCACATGCTTGTACGCGGCGGCGTGGAACACGACGTCGGGACGTTCCTCGGCGAGGATCGCCGAGACGCGGAGCGGGTCGCGCACGTCGGCGAGAACACTTCGGCGGGGCAGGTTCGAGAACCCCTCGGCCATCTCGAGATCGATCAAGTAGAGCGCGTATTCGCCGTGGTCCACCAGTACGAGACGCCGCGGCGCCAAAGCCGCGATCTGGCGGCAGAGTTCCGAGCCGATCGTGCCGCCAGCCCCGGTCACCAACACCGTGCGCCCACCGATCAGCGCTTGCATGGCGGCGCGATCCAGTACGCGCTGCGGGCGGCCGAGCAAATCCTCGACCGCCACGGGCCGAATCTGGGCGCTGCCGCCGTGAAACGCGACACGCCCCGCATTGTCCTCGGCGAACTCGGTCAGGCGGGGGAGTCGCGCAACGGCCATGCCGAGTTCCCGCCCACGATCGACCAGAGCAGACAGGACCGCCGGGTCGAGGCGATCGGTCGCGACAATGATGCGTTGTGGTCGCCGTCCGCGCTTGGTCAGCGCGTCGGCGACCGACGGAACGTCGCTCAGGGTGCCGAGCACGCGGATGCCCCGGATGTCGCGACCGACTCGACCGGGCTTGTCATCGACGATGCCGACGACGCGATAGGCGCTTCGGGGTCGGCTCATTTCGCGCAGGAATGTTTCAGCCAAGTCCCCGGCGCCGACAAGCAGCACGGGAACGCGCTGGTCGTTCCGCTCGAACACGGCGTTGAGATTTCGGTCCTTGAGCAGCCGGTACAGAAGCCTGGGCCCGCCGAGCAGCACGAACAGCACCGGCCACAGGATGAACACGCCCGAGCGCGGAAAGGCGTCGAGGCGCGTCAGGGCAAACATGATCGGCAGGAAGGCGAGTATCGCGAACGTCACGGCCCGGGCGATGGCCCATAGGTCGGAGAGCGAGGCGTAGTGCCAGATGCCGCGATAGAGGCCGTTCCACCAGAAGGTGACCGCGGCGATCGCGGCAAACAGCAAGGTGCCTTCCCAGAGAAAGAACACCTCCTGCGGGCTACCGTAGGTGAGGTAGCGCAGCCACACCGTGATCTCGAACGCGAGCGCGGCCATGAATACGTCGTGGAACGCCACGACGAGGATGCGTCGCGCCGGTAGCCAGCCAGAAGGCATCGTTCCTGGAGGTGTCATGGCTTGTCCCCGGCCCGATCGCGAAACACGGCGAACACCGCGAGGGTCGAAGCGGTTGCGAGCACGAGCGCCCACCACGGTTGTATGGACGACCACGCCGCCAGAGCGATCAAGATCGCGTTGAGGGCGAGGATCACGAGCGACACGCGGGCATGGGACTGCCATCGCTGCGCCGCCTGCTGGTAGAAGTGTGATCGGTGGGCCTGGGTGAGGCGCTCACGCCGCAGGATCCGGCGGAGGAGCGTGATCGTGGCGTCGCCCAGGTAATAGGCGGGCAAGATCAGCGCGGCGGCCCACGCACCAGCGGCGGCGAGTTCGAGCAACAACCAACCGGTCAGAAACCCGAGCGGCACGCTGCCGGAATCGCCCAAGAACACCTTGGCCGGCGACCAGTTCCACACCAGGAACCCGGCGACGGCCCCGAACAGGCCGGCAGAATAGATGCCGAGGACGTCGAGTGTGCCTGCGCTGCCGAGGACGGCGAGCACGATCATGCCCGCGGCGATAGCGCCGAGTTCGACGCCGGTGATGCCGTCGATTCCATCCATGAAGTTCGTGAGGTTGACGAACCACAGCCAGAGCAATGCTGTGAGCGCGAGGTCGAGCGGGAGGGGAAGGAGGCCTTGAAACGTGCGCCCTGGCTCACTGAGCGCCAAGAGGCCCGCCGTGACGGCAACGGCCTGAACGACGAGGCGGCGAATGGCGGGCAGGCCGCGACGATCGTCGACCCAGGAGATCACGGTCAGCACGATCGCGGCGGCGATCAAGCCGGCGATGCGCCAAAGCTCATCGGTTTCGCCATCGATCGCCAGCGCCAGCCACGCCGATGCGACGACGGCGACGATCGCCAGACCGGCGCCGCGGGGGGTTGCGGTCTCGTGACTGGAGCGATCGTTGGGATGATCGAGGACCGCCATCGCCTTGAGCACGGGAATGAAGAAGCGGGTCGCTGCGGCAGCAGCGAGAAAGGCGATCCCGGCGATCATCAACGTCGGCCAGTGCATGGCCGCTTATACCAAAATGCTGTCAGGGATGAGTGCCCGTCGCGGCGGGAAATGCCGGACAGACCTCGCGATAGACCGCAAAGGAACGGGCGACGAACTCCGGTTCGGAAAACTCGTGTTCGACCATCGCCCGGCCGCGGGCCGCCATTCGCTGACGCAGGGTCTCGTCCAGGATCAGCCGCCGCAAAGCCACGGCCGTTGCCTCGGTGTCGCGAACCGGCACGAGAAAGCCGTTCTCGCCCTCGCGAACGACCTCGCGGCAACCCGGCACATCGGCAGTCACGATCGCTCGTCCGCAAGCCGCGGCCTCGATCAATACCCGCGGCAAGCCCTCGCGGTAGGACGGCATGCACACGATGTGGCACTGGCGGAAAGTTTCGACCATGTCGCGCGAATAGCCCTGCCACTGGACGATTCCCTCCCGCTCCCAGGCGCGAATGCCCGTTTCGCCCACGTCGGTGGGGTTGTCCGGGTCCGTCCGGCCGACCAGGACGAAGCGCGCTGCGACGCCCTCGGCACGAAGTTGTCGCGCCGCGCCGACGAACTCGTGGACGCCCTTGTCGCCCAGGATGCGTGCCGGGAAGGTCACGACCACCGGTCCAGGAGGTTCGGGCAAGGGCTGATAGCGGGTCATGTCGATCCCGCAGCCCTTGATCATGCGGACGCGACGGTCGTCGACGAGATGGCTGGCGCGAAACAGGCCGAGGTCATCGGGGTTCTGGAAGATCGCGCGGCTGTTACCGTGTCCCAACGCAAATCGATAGAGCGTTTTGACCAGAAAGCGCTGCAGGCGGGCGCCGAGCCCTTCGATCAGGAACAGATAGCCGAGACCGGTGATCGCATGCACCACCGCCGGGACACCGAGCAGCCGCGCGACGAAGCCGCCGTAGATCACCGGCTTCATCGTGACCGCATGCACGACATCGGGCTTCAGGTCGCGCATCAGCCGCCACAGCGTGGCGATCAACGCGAGTTCGCCGCCCAAGCGTCGCGAACCGCGCTCGAGCGGCAGGTCGTGGTGGGTGAAGCCCTCGCGTCGCATCACGGCCACGGCCTCTTCGTCGTGGCGAACGGCGATGTGGACTTCGATCCCCGCCGCCTTGGCGGCCCGCGCGATGGGCAGACGATGCGAGACGAAGAACGGCGCATCGTTCAGCACCATCAGGAGTCGCACGGTCATGGGGCCGCCGGCCGCCAGCGTTCGAGCCAAGCCTGGAACATCAACGGTCCCCAGAGCTGATACTGTCGATTGCGCCGGCCACTCTGGTGTTCGTCCCACAATGTCCGCAACGCGGCTGGTTCGAAGTATCCCTCCTGGCGCAGCCGACGTTCGTCGAGCAGCGTTTCGCCCCAGTCGCGCAACGGGCCGCGCAACCAGTCTCCGATCGGCGCAGCGAAGCCTTGTTTCGGGCGTTCCATCAAGGCGCGGGGCACGTGTTTGTAGAGGATCTGGCGCAGCAGCCACTTGCCCTGGCCGTGACGGATCTTGATCTCCGGAGGGAACTGCCAGACGAGTTCGACCAGACGGTGATCGAGTAGGGGCACGCGCGCCTCGAGGCTCACCGCCATGCTCGTGCGGTCGACCTTCGTCAGGATGTCGTCCGGCAGGTACCCCACGGTGTCGAGATACTGCATCCGGTCGGTCGGATCGGGGAACGGCGGGGGCTCGACGGTACGCCCGGGCATACCCTGGAGGACGCCGCGCTCCGGCTCGAGCCAAACGGACGTCAAGCGGCGGTAGATCTCGTCGACCGAGGTCGCCGGCATGATGTCGGCCACCTTGTGCAGCCGTTCGCCGAACTGCGGTGGCCGAATCTTCTTCGGCAACAGTCGCGCCATCTGGTCCCAGACGTGTGGTGGGAACAGCTTCAAGGCCTGGGCCCCCAGCCGCCGAACGGGGTGCGGCAAAGGAGAGAGCGAGCGGCGCAAATCATGGGTCCAGAGGTAGCGGGTGTAGCCCGCGAACAACTCATCGCCGCCGTCGCCCGAGAGGGCCACCGTGACGTGGCGCCGGGTGAGCTGCGAGACGAGGTAGGTGGGGACCTGCGAGGCATCGGCAAACGGCTCGTCGAACCAATCGGCAATCGCCGGAACGAGGGCGCGCGCGGCGGGGCCGTCGGTCCGCAACATCGTGTGTTCGGTCCCGAGGTGAGCCGCGACCGCAGCGGCATGGGCGGACTCATCATAGGCCCCGACGTCGAAGCCGACGGTAAATGTCTTGACCCGTTGGCTGCTGTGCTTCTGCATCAGCGCGACCACGGTGCTCGAGTCGATACCGCCCGAAAGGAAGGCCCCGAGCGGCACGTCGGCCACCAGCCGCCGCCGGACCGCGTCGCTCATCAACGCCTCGGTGCGCTCCACCGCTTCGGCCTCGCTCACCGGCTTTCGCGGCAAGGATTCCGCGATGATGGCGCGCAGGTCCCAGAAGCAACCCGACGTCACCGCGCCGTCCTCGGCGACGCGCAACCAGTGACCCGGCTTCAGCTTTTCGGTGCCGGCGAAGATCGCGCAGTCGCCGGGCACGTAGTTGTAGCGGAGGAGTTCGACGACGGCGCGGCGATCGACGACGGCGCGGAAGTCGGGATGGGCGCGCAGACTGCGCAGCTCCGAGCCGAATACGAGGCCACCCTCGGTGCGCGCCCAGTAGAGCGGTTTGATGCCCAGGCGGTCGCGCACGAGCCACAGGGCCTGTTCTTCGCCATCCCAATAGGCGAAGGCAAACATCCCGATGAGGCGTCGCACGCAGGCCTCGACACCCCAGGCGGCGCAGCCTTCGAGGATCACTTCGGTATCGGAATGGCCACGAAACCGAACACCCCGCGCTTCGAGATCGCGCTTGAGGTCGTCGGCGTTGAAGACCTCGCCGTTGTAACAGATCACATGGCGGCCGCTCGCCGCGATCATCGGCTGATGGCCCGTCGGCGACAGATCGATGATCGACAGCCGACGATGACCGAAGCCGACGCCGGGGGCGCTCCACACCCCCGAATCGTCGGGTCCGCGATGGACCATGGTGTCGGCCATGGTCTGGGCCAGCCGGCCGAGCTGCTCGGGCGTCCAACGTCGGCGAAAGTCCAGGACTCCGGCGATTCCGCACATGATCAGCCCAGATCACTTCGACGGAAGACGAACTCGTTGCAGCCGTGGCGTCGACCGGCGGTCAAGACGCGAACCGGAATCAACGCGCGTTCACGGCAGAAACGTACGACGGCTGCTGGCGAGGCGACCTCGAACGGCCAGCCGCCGAGCCAATCGTGCAAATCGCGCCACAGCGACATGCCACGGGGCAGTGGACCTTGCCTGCGGAGCAAACGGAGCAACGAGCGCAAGCCGACGAAGTACGGGGCATGGACAGCGACGGCAATCGCTCGCCCGATCCCACCGCTGCCGTAGAGGCGTTTGACGAGCGACCAGTAACGGCTGAGCCAGCCCTGGTCGTTGTAGAGCGCGACGAAGAGATGCCCATCCCCTTTGACGCGTCGTCCGGCGAGTTCGAGGGCGCGCCACAGGTCCCCGGTGTGGTGCAGCACCCCCCAGGAATAGACCACGTCGTAGGTCGGACCGCTCGCCTCGAGGAGGGCATCGCCGACGGTGATCGTCCACTGTGCGTCGGCGCTGCGGTAGCGTCGCTTCAATTCTTCAGCGCATGCGACGGACCGCGGGTCGCGATCGAAGGAATGCACGGTCGCCCCGAGGTTACGGGCGGCGAGCGAGAACAGCCCACTGCCGCAACCGATATCGAGAAACGATCGACCGTCGAGTCGGTCGACCTGCAGCATCGAGCGCAGCGAACGCTCGGCCGCCGTGATTCGAGCCTCGTCGATGGTCTCGAGAAAAAGTCGCCAATTCTCGCCGAAGGCGAAGCGTTGATCGTCCCCGATCGAGGCGCTCACCACGTCGCCGCTACGGCGCCCCGCGCACCGCCGCCACGATGCGGTCCTGGGTGGTCGTCTCCAGGTAGGGGTGCATGGGCAGGCTCAAAACCGAGCGCGAGAGATCGTCCGAAACCGGCGCTCCGCCTGGCGCCGAGGGAAAGTCGCGATATGCCGGCTGACGGTGTAGCGGGGCGGGGTAGTAGACCGCGGTGGGCACACCGGCAGCTTTGAGGGTATTGGCCAGCCGGTCGCGATCGCCGAGCTTGACCGTGTATTGCGCCCATACCGAGGTGTTGCCTGGCAGCACCGGAGGTGTGGCGACGGCATTGCCGAGACCCCGTTGATAGCGCGTGGCGACGGCGTCGCGTGCGGCAATCTCCTCGGGGAAGATCTTGAGTTTTTCGATCAGGATCGCGGCTTGGATCGTATCGAGGCGGGCGTTCAGGCCGATCGCTACGTTTTCGTATTTGTTGCTGCCCTGTCCGTGGACGCGCAGCGAGCGCATGCGATGGGCGAGCGCCTCGTCGTCGGTGAAGACCGCCCCACCGTCGCCGTAACAACCGAGCGGCTTGGCCGGGAAGAAACTCGTTCCGGTGACGTGGCCGATGCTGCCCACCTTGCGTCCGCGGTAGCTGGCGCCGAAGCTCTGGGCCGCATCGCAGATCACGATCAGGTTGCGATCGCGCGCGATTGCCTCGATCGCATTGTAATCGGCGGGTTGGCCGAAAAGGTCGACTGGCATAACGGCCCTCGGCTTCAAGTGCTTGGGCGTCCCCTCGATCGCCTCGGCGAGGCTCGCGGGGTCGAGGTTGAAGCTGTCGGCGAGCACGTCGACGAAGATGGGCGTCGCGCCCACCAGGGCGACGACCTCGGCCGAGGCCGCGAACGTGAAACTCGGGACATAGACCGCGTCGCCGCGTCCGATGCCGTAGGCCATCAGCGGCAGCACCAGGGCGTCGGTGCCGCTCGCACAGCTCACGACGTGTTTGGCGCCACAGAACGCCGCCAACGCCCGTTCGAGGGCGGCCACTTCGGGACCCATGATGTACTGGCCGTGGGCGAGAACCTTGACGACGGCGGCGTCGATCGCCCCCCCGATGCGTTTGCGCTGCGCAGCGAGATCGACGAAGGCGATCGGGGGCATCACCGAGGCGGGTTTCGCGGCGGCGGTCACGTGATCTCCTCCAGTCGTCCCTGTCGTTCGCGATAGCGTTGCCCGGTGCGCGGGCACGTCCAGTCTTCGCCCAGGCGTTCCCCGGCATGCGACACCCAGCCGATCCGCCGCGCCGGTACGCCGGCCATCAGGCCGTGATCGGGCACGTCCTTGGTCACCACGGCGCCGGCGGCGATGAAGCTGTAGGCGCCGAGCGTCGTACCGCAGACGATCGTCGCGTTGGCGCCGATGGTCGTGCCGCGCCTGACCAGGGTCGGCAGGAACTCGTTCTTGCGCTCGACCTCGGCGCGCGGGTTGAGCACGTTGGTAAACACCATCGAGGGGCCGCAGAACACGCCGTCCTCGAGCGTCACGCCCTGGTAGATGCTGACGTTGTTCTGGATCTTGCAGCGATCACCCACGGAGACCCGTGGCCCAATCATCACGTTCTGGCCGATGACGCAGTCGCGCCCGATGCTGGTATGTCCGAGCACGTGACTGAAGTGCCAAATCTTGGTGCCGGCGCCGATTTGGGCCGGGCTGTCCACGAACGCGGTCGGGTGGATCGTTGCGCCGGGATGGGCGCTTGGCGCAGCGCTCGCCGCCGCGAGCGCGATCGGGCGTTTCTCCTGGATCGATCGATCGGCTGCGCGCAACACGCGAAGCACCCGCGTCCCTTCCTCGCCATCGGTGCGGGGTGTCGTCCGGCCGGCGATGCAGTCGAGGAAATGCGCGCATTCGAGCGCGAGCGGCTCGGCTTCGTCGAGAACGACGGGCTCGGCTTCGGCGCGATTGGGCACCGGCTGGCCGTCCTTCCAATCGACGCGGTGCGGGTAGAGCAGGACTTTTTCCGCCCACGGGCGGCCATCATCGAACACGGCCATGCCGCGGTCGCCGACGACGACCAGCTTCTGTTCCTTGAACGGGTGCAGCCAGGACACGAAGACGTGGGCATTGAGGCCCGAGGCGAACGTCAAATGCGTCGTCGTCACGTCGGCGATCTCGCGATGCAAGTACGCGGCCCCGGTCGCGATCACGGTCTGCGGCATGTCGCCAGCAAGCGACAGGATCATGGAAATGTCGTGCGGCGCGAAGCTCCACAGGATGTTCTCTTCGCGGCGGACCTTCCCCAGGTTCAGCCGATTCGAGTAGATGTACTGCAGACGCCCGAGCCGACCGGCCGACACGAGTTCCTTCAATTTCAGGAACGCCGGGTGGTATTGCAGCAGGTGGCCCACCATCAGCGTGCGCCCCTTGGCCGCCGCAAGGTCGCACAACGCCTCGGCATCGCGCTCGTCGAGCGCGAGCGGCTTCTCGACGAACGCGTGCTTACCGGCGTCGAGCGCCTCGCGGGCGAGCGTCGCGTGGTGCACGGCCGGCGCCGCGATCACCACGCCGGCGATCGTCGGATCGGCCAGAACCTCGGACCACTCGCGACCCGGAGCCTGGAATTCGGTGGCGATCGCCTCGCGCAACGTTCGATTGCTGTCGCACACCGCGGCCAAGACTCCGGCCTTGGCCATGTTGCGGACGAGGTTGCGCCCCCAGTACCCGCATCCCGCGACGGCGATTCTCGGCTTGGAGGTCAGGCTGGAAATCCTCAGTGAGACAACGCGTTGATGGCCGTTTGGCGCGACGACCGCGATGGTGGCGGACAATTCGTCGACAGTGTTCACGCCATGAACACTCTAGGTGTCGCATCGCCGGCGTGGCGCCGTCAAGCGAAACCTGGGTGTGGACGAGGCCGGTTTGACAGCGCCGACCCCGGCCGGTACGAAGCGCCGCACCCGCATGACCAATTCCCTAAAGATCGCCGTCATTGGGCTGGGCTATGTCGGCCTGCCCCTCGCCGTCGCTCTGGCGCGACACTTCGTCGTCGTTGGGTTCGACATCGCCCTGGGTCGCGTGGCCGAAATCGCAGCGGGGCACGATCGTACCGGCGAGGTGCCGACCGATGCGCTCAGGACCAGCGCGCTCGTCGTAACGGCCGATCCGGCGTGCCTCGAGAGTCACGACCTCTACATCGTCACGGTGCCGACACCGGTCGATGACGCCAACCAGCCCGATCTGGGACCGGTGCGCGCGGCGTCGATCACGGTGGGTCGCCACCTCGGCAAGGGCGCCATCGTCGTGTTCGAGAGCACGGTGTATCCCGGCGTTACCGAGGACATCTGTGGGCCGATTCTGGAGCGCGAGTCCGGCCTCGAGGCTGGTCGGGATTTCTTCCTCGGCTATTCGCCCGAACGTATCAATCCGGGTGATCGCGAACATACCGTCGATCGCATCACCAAGGTGATCGCCGGGCAAACAGACGCCGTCGTCGAGACGCTCGCCAAGGTCTATGGCGCCGTCACGACGGGCGGCGTGTTTCGCGCCAAGAGCATCAAAACGGCGGAAGCCGCCAAGGTCATCGAGAACGCCCAGCGCGACATCAATATCGCCTTCATCAACGAAGTGACGATGATCTTCCATCGCCTAGGCTTGAACGCGAGCGACGTGCTCGCGGCGGCCAAGACCAAGTGGAACTTCCTCGACTTTCGGCCCGGCCTGGTCGGCGGTCATTGCATCGGCGTCGATCCGTATTACCTGGCGACGCGCGCGATCGAACTCGGCCACGATCCTGCGGTGATTCTCGCGGGGCGTCGGATCAACGACGGCATGGGCGGCTTCGTCGCTCGTGAGATCGCCAAGCGGGTCGGGACGGGCAAGCGCGCCCTCGTCCTCGGGTTCACCTTCAAGGAGAACGTCCCCGACCTGCGCAACACCAAGGTGATCGACGTCGTGCGCGGTCTGCGCGAGGCTGGGCTCAGCGTCGACGTGCACGACCCGATGGCCGATGCCGGCGAAGCCGAAGAACACTACGGCGAAAAATTGCTCCCCTCGCTCGCGGGCGCGACCGGATACGACGTGGTCGTGGGGGCGGTCGCGCACGCCGAGTACCAGGCGATGACGGCCGAGCGGCTCGGTCAGCTGGTTCGCCCGGGTGGACTTGTGGCCGACGTCAAAGGTCTGTGGCGGCGCGTCCGCCTGCCCGAAAATCTGGCGCGTTGGGAACTTTAGCGCGCGTTCGAATGGACCTAGTCCTCGACCCGCGCCAGGCGCCAGGTGACGTCCAGCCCCGCTTCGCCAATCGGCAGCGTCAAGACGATCTGCTGCGTGCGCCGCGCTTCAGGCGCCTGACCGAGGTAAACGCTCTCTTCAAGCGCTAGCGCCCCCTGGGTCGCTTCGAACATCCAGCCCGCGCCCGACGGCAGCCGCATCAGGACTTCCTTGCCGTAGCGGACCAGTGAGGCCGAGACACCGGGGTGGAGGTGCAGCCGGATCGTGGCATTCGCCGCACGATCGACGCCCGCGGGCGCCCGCCCGTCGGCAGATTGCACGAGGCTCAAGCTGTCTTCGCCCACGAGTTCGTAGCCGTCCTTGCTGGCGTGCAGGCGTCGGCGATGACGTAGCCCGAAGCGTCGCACGTAACCGATGTGGCTCGCCTCGAGCCAAACGCTCGTGCCTTCTTCACCGCGGAGCGGCTGGGCCAGCAGCGGATCGCTCGCGGCGACGCATTCGGCGTTGCGATCGTCGATCCCCAGGGTCGAGTGCGCGGCGGTCGATTCGGCGGCGCGGGCCCAGGCCTCGTCCCCGCCGGCATAACACCCGCAGTTGACGATCAGGCGGTCGCGCCCGATCGAAAGCTCGAAGGCGAGCGGCGAGCGAAATGGTCCGGCGCTCGAGGTGTCGATCACCGCAACCAACCGACCGCAGGTGAGGCGCTCGAAGCCGCTGTCGCCGGCCGACCCGCTCGCCCGTGGCTTGCTCTCGGCCACGCGCAAGCTTTCATCGAGGCGCTGGGGCTCATCCTCGCGTGCGCCATGGAAGATCGCGAGCGCTCCGTCGCCGTGACGGATCAAGCGCAACACGGATGCGGTGGCCTCGATCCGCTCCGGCAGCCACGACGGCAGCTCGACCCCGAGCGACGCCAACCCGTCGCGCAACGTCACGAGCGTTCGCAAGGCGGCATGGGTACGCTGCGGGTTGCGCGAACGGTGACCGCCGTCCACCAGCAACTCGTCCGCGAGGGCCGCTTCGACCGACTGCCGCCCGCGTCGCGCCCAGCGGCCATGATTCATCGTTTCGCCGACCAGGGTCACGGCGACCGCCACGTCGAGACGATCCTGACCTTGAACGCGCGGCGCGGTCCGCGCCAGGTGACGGGCCTGACGGGCGAGCGAGTTCTTGAACACGCGGCGAAACGACTCGTCCGACTCGAACAACAGGAACTCGTGGGCGATGGACCAGGCGAGCACGCGCTGCGCCAACACGGGCGCGCGCCACGCACACGGTTCGAAGTCGCCGAAGTCGTGGATCCAACTGCGGACGAGCTCGCGCGCATGCTGGCGCGAGGTGAGACCGCTCGCGAGCTGGAAGTGCCGCAGCCAGGAAAACCCGTGGAGCGCCTCGAACCACGATAGGGGTTCCTCGACGGCCCAGGGGGAGCGGTTGGGCGCCTGGACGGTATGGCCGTGGAACGTGAAACGCCCTTGGAACAGCGCGTTGGCGGTCGACAGGCGGCCGAGCCACGGCTCGCGTAGGGCATGTTGGATGCTCGGCAGCGGCGCGCGGTCGAGCCATGCGCGGTACAGTTTGCCGCGATAGAAAAACGTGCGCAGCCGCTCCCGGAGCGGCGGCCGTTGGCGCGCGGATGCCAGTCGGGCGCGCGCCTGAGGCGGGCCGATGAGGTCGGCCGTGTCCGAGGTCATGCGCCGCCCCGGAGGCGGGCGATGTTGCGTGCGTAGGCGCCGGGGCCGCCGGCAAACGTTGCGGTGCCGGCGACCAGCACGTCGGCGCCGGCGGCGATCACCTGGGCCGCGTTGTCGGCGGTAACACCGCCGTCGACCTCGAGGGCAATCGTGCGGCCCGACGCGTCGATGCGTTTGCGCAGGGCCCGCACCTTGTCGAGCTGGCTCGCGATCATCGACTGGCCGCCGAAGCCCGGGTTGACGGTCATGACGAGAATGAGGTCGAGGTCGCCCAACACCGGATCGACGACATCGACCGGCGTGCCGGGATTGAGCGACAGGCCAGCCTTCTTCCCCGACTGGCGGATCAGTTGCAGCGTGCGGTGGACGTGCGGACCGGCTTCCGGGTGGACGGTGATGATGTCGGCGCCGGCTTTGACGAACGCCGGGATCAACGGATCGACCGGCGCGATCATCAGATGCACGTCGAACGGTCGCGCGCTGTGCGGGCGCAGCGCCGCGACCACCGAAGGTCCGATGGTCAGGTTGGGGACGAAGTGCCCGTCCATGACATCGATGTGGATCAGGTCGGCGCCCGCCGCCTCGACAGCCTTGAGTTCGTCACCAAGTTTGGAGAAGTCGGCGGCGAGGATCGAAGGGGCGATCCGGACGGCGCGAGTCATGATTCTCTCTACCAACTCCCCGATTCGCCTGCAAGGACGGGCGTCTCAGCGTCGACGGAATCGGGCGACGAAGAACCCATCGAGGCCGCCGCGGTCGCGCCAATGGCACGGCAACGTCCGGACCTCGCCGGCCGCAGTCCGCCAATCACGATCGCCGCCGATCTCGGTGGCCTTGATCGGCCAGGGTTCGAGCCCATCGACGCCGCCGCGGCGAACCCACTCGGCGATCAGCTCGCCCTCCTCGGGTTGCAAGGAACACACCGCGTAAATCAAGACTCCGCCCGCCTTCAGCATGCCGGCCGCCGCCATGACGAACCGCCGCTGCTGCGCTGCCTGGGCGGCGACGTCCTCGACGTCCTTGAGGTAGGCAATGTCGGGATGGCGGCGCAAGGTGCCGGTGGCCGAGCACGGCGCGTCCAGCAGCACGCCATCGGCCGGGCGCTCCGGCTTCCAGGTGAGGGCGTCGGCCTCGACCAACGTGGCGCTGAGGCCGGTGCGCGCGAGGTTCGCGGCCAAGGTGGCGAGGCGGCGGGATGAGCGATCGATCGCGGTTACCAGAAGTCCCGCGGCTGCGAGCTGCATCGTCTTGCCACCGGGCGCGGCGCAGAGATCGACGACGGAAGCCTTCGGGGCCAGACTCTTGACCAGGAGCTTTGCCGGCAGGGCGGCGGCGGCGTCCTGCACCCACCACGCGCCTGCGGCGAACCCGGGGATCGATTCGATCGCGCCCTGGTGGCGGCAACGGATCGATCCGGTCGGCAAGGGAGCGCCCCCCAACGCGGTCTGCCAGGCCGTGTCCGGATGGGCCGCATTGGGCGTCAAGTCCAGTGGCGGTTCGGCCAGGAGGCTCATCGCGATGGCCGCGGCGCGTTCCGGACCATAGGCCGCGGTCCAGGATCGCGCGAGCCAATCGGGAAGCGTGTCGCGATCGAGCGGTTTGCCACGGATCGATTCGGAATCGAGGGCGATGCGACGGAGGAGCGCGTTGATGAACGCGCGCTGAGGCTTGGGCTCGCGCGCGGCGAGCGCCATCGTCGTCGCCGTGGCGGCGTGGGCGGGCGTGCCCAGGAAGACCAACTGGGCGGCACCCAGGCGCAGCAGCGCCCGGATCGGCGGCGCCAGGTTTGGGCGCTCGCAGCGTGCATCGATCAGACGGTCGAGGACGCGCAGCCGGCGCAGCACGGTCAGAACCAGGAGGCGCACGAATGCGCGGTCGCGGGGATCGAGGTTGCTGAGGCGTCTCAACGGATCGGCCAGGGCGGCGTCCCAGGCGTCCTGGAACGGCTGGTGCTTGGCGAGGACCCGATGCAGGAGCGCAAGTGCGAGGCGCCGACTCGCCAGTCCGTCAGCCCCAGCGTTCACCGGCACCCGCCATGGCCCAGAGGCGGCGCAAGCGTTCGCTCGACGGCGGATGCGTCGAGAACAGATCGGCGACAGCGTGTCGTCCGGCGCCCACCAATCGAGTCACCGCCGGGTGGCCCAATCGCCACGGCGGCGGGTCGTCGTCGATCCACAGTCGCTCGAGACGCTCGAGCGCGCCTGCGACCGCGAGCGGCGTGCCGCACAGCTTGGCCCCCAGCGCATCGGCGCCGAGTTCACGCTGCCGGCTCATCGCCATTTGCAGCAACACGGCCAAGAGCGCCGCCGTGCAGAAGAGCGCCAGCGGCGTCGCCGGGTCGGCCGGCGGGAACATCATCGGCACCGCATGAACGACGAGCGCCGAGCCGGCGCCGGTCGCGAAGGCCGAAATGGTCAGCCACCACGCATCGCGCCGGAGCGCGTGCGCCAACTCGTGGCCGACCACGCCCGCCAGTTCTTCGCGCCGCAGGACCGAGACGAGGCCACGCGTGAGCGCGATCGTCACCAGACCCTGGCGCGGCACCATGGCGAAGGCGTTGGGCACGTCCGATTCGATCAAGACAAGGCGCGTCGCCTCGATCCCCGCGCGGCGGGCCAGGCGCTCGACCAGGCTCAGGAGCACCGGGTGGCTCTGGCGTGTCGTCGTGATGTGCGGTAGGCGCCCGAGCACGAGGCGCTCGGCGCGCCACAACAGGAGCCCGTGAACGAGGGCCGAGAGCAACAGCGCGGCGAGGCCGCCCGATGGTCCGGCCAGGGTCACGCCCACGCCCAAGAGGACGCTCGTCAGGCCGGCAAGCAGGGTCGCAGTGCGCGCGTGACTCATGGAGAAACGGAACCTTGGGGGCGTCCCGTGCAGGGTGCGCCCCATGGCGCTATCATAGGCAGCCGCTACGAAAGACGCGACTCATGGACGCCAAGAACCGCGCCACGCCGACACCGACCGGGGAGAAACCCGCCGCGCCGCCCCCACCCGCACCGGCGGCGAAGGCAACGGCGGTGGACAGGCCGAAAGAGATCGGCGGCCCCAAGGGCCTCGAACCAACGCGCTACGGCGACTGGGAACGCAAAGGCCTTTGCGTGGATTTCTGACGCGTCCCCCCACGCTCGCTTCGCTCGCTGTCGCGCCGTCGGCGCTCCACCCCCCACGCAAACGTGGGGGGAGAGTTCTTGGAATCCTCCCCCGCGCCGCGGGGGAGGTCGGCGCGAAGCGCCGGGAGGGGGTTTGGTGTCGCACTGCTGCACGAAACTGGCGCTCCACCCCTCGCAAGGTTCGCGGATCGCCGCCCCCTCCGTCCCGCTTCGCGGGACTGCCTCCCCCGCGTCGCGGGGGAGGACCTCTCACTTCCCGCGGTTCGCCACCAACTCCTCGACGACCTGCGGTTCGGCGAGCGTCGTCGTGTCGCCCAGGTTGGAGAAATCGTTCTCGGCGATCTTGCGCAAGATGCGGCGCATGATCTTGCCGGAGCGCGTTTTCGGCAGTCCCGGCGCCCACTGGATCACATCGGGCTGCGCGATCGGGCTGATCTCCTTGCGCACCCACTGTACGAGTTCGCGGCGCAACTCTTCGCTCGCAGTGACGCCCTTCTTGAGCGTGACGTAGGCATAAATGCCCTGGCCCTTGATCTCGTGCGGGAAGCCGACGACGGCCGCCTCGGCGACCGAGGTGTGTCCCACCAGCGCGCTCTCGACCTCGGCTGTGCCAAGGCGATGGCCGGCGACATTGATCACGTCGTCCACCCGCCCGGTGATCCAGTAGTAACCGTCCGTATCCCGCCGGCAGCCGTCCCCCGTGAAGTATTTCCCCGGGAACTGGCTGAAGTAGGTGTCGATGAAACGCTGGTGATCGCCGTAGACCGTGCGCATCTGGCCGGGCCAGGAGTCGAGGATGCAGAGGTTTCCGGTCGTGGCGCCCTCGAGGACCTTGCCCTCGCCATCGACGATCGCCGGTCTGATCCCAAAGAATGGTCGGGTCGCCGAGCCCGGTTTCAAGGTCGTCGCGCCGGGGAGCGGTGTGATCAGAATCCCGCCCGTCTCGGTCTGCCACCAGGTGTCGACGATCGGACAGCGTCGTTCACCCACAACGCGGTGGTACCACTCCCACGCTTCCGGATTGATCGGCTCGCCGACGCTCCCCAACAGGCGCAACGAGGTGCGCTTGGTCCGGCGCACCGGCTCCTCGCCCTCGCGCATCAACGCGCGCAGGGCCGTGGGAGCGGTGTAGAAAATGTTGACCTTATGTTTGTCGCAGACCTGCCAGACGCGGGAGGAGTCGGGGTAGTTCGGCACGCCTTCGAACATCAGCGTGATGGCGCCGTTGGCCAGCGGCCCGTAGACGATATAGCTGTGCCCGGTGACCCAGCCCACGTCCGCGGTGCACCAGTAGACGTCGCCATCGTGGTAATCGAACACGTACTGGTGCGTGATCGAGGTGTAGACCAGGTAGCCGCCGGTCGTGTGCAGCACGCCCTTGGGTTTGCCGGTCGAGCCCGACGTATAGAGGATAAACAGCGGGTCCTCGGCGTCCATCGGTTCGGGCGCGAAGGTATCGGCCGCTTTGGCGCGAGCCTCCGCGTACCGCACGTCGCGTCCCGACACCATCGCGACCTTGGCACCGGTGCGTTCGACGACCACCACGTGTTTGACCCCCGGGCATTTCTTCAAGGCTTCGTCGGTGTTGGCCTTGAGCGGGATGCGCTTGCCGCCGCGCACGCCTTCGTCTGCGGTGATGACGATGTTCGAGTCGCAATCGAGGATGCGCCCGGCGAGCGATTCGGGTGAGAACCCGCCGAACACCACCGAGTGAATCGCGCCGATCCGCGCGCAGGCGAGCATGGCATAGGCCGCCTCGGGGATCATCGGCATGTAGATCGTGATCCGGTCGCCTTTCTTAGCGCCGAGTTGCTTCAGGACGTTGGCGAAGCGGCACACCTCGGCGAGGGCCTCGCGATAGGTGATGGCCCTGTGCTGCGTGGGTTCGTCACCCTCCCACAGGATCGCGGTTTGATCGCCGCGCTTGGCGATGTGGCGATCCAAACAGTTGACGCTGGCGTTCAGTTGACCGCCTTCGAACCAGCGAATCGATACCCGACCGTCGTAGGTGGTGTTCTTGACGCGTTGAAATGGCCGCATCCAGTCGATGCGCTTTGCCTGCTCGGCCCAGAAACCTTCCGGGTTGGAGATCGAACGGCGATACAGGTCCTGGTAGCGGGCATCGTCGCACCACGTGCGCTGGCGCCAATCGCCGGGCACCGGATAGGTCGCCTCCGCCATTCCCTCCCCCTTCGTTTGTGGCCCGCGGAGTGACGATTGTCACCGCCACGGTTCGTTGGCGGCATTATCAAGGCCGCCCCGGGCCACACGCAAGGTTGCCGCGAGTACAGGTTCCGACCACAATCGTGCCGGGGGAGGAAGGGGTCCAATGGCCGGGGTGATTCGTCAGCTCGGGGAGAGCGACGCCAAGAAGTTGCGCACCATCTGGATCGAGGCTCTCAAAGCGGAGCCCGAGATGTACGAAGCGTTTTGTGCGTCGATCGAAAAGCGCCCGCTGTCGCACTTCAAGAAGCGCCTGACCAAAGGCGCGGTGTTCGGGGCATTCCGCAAGGGCAAGCTCGTGGGCTTCAGCGCCCTGCGACCCGTGTTGAGTCCCGGGGCGCGCCACAAGGCCGAGATGTGGGGTCTCTATCTGCGTGAACCGTTACGCGGCAAAGGGCTGGCGATGGAACTCATCGATGCGATCGAAGGGTTCGCCCGCGAAAAGTTCGACGTGATCAACGTCCGCGTCGTCGACAAGAACCGGCGCACGCGTCGGTTCCTGGATCGTGTCGGCTACAAGCTCTACGGCATCGAACGACGGGCGATCCGCTCGGGCGGGCGCTTCTTCGACGTAGAACTGCGCGCCAAGCGGCTGCTCTAGGGGCGATGCGGCTCGACCTCGCCACCTGGCCCGAGATCGACGCCTACCTCACGCGCTCGACCGGCATTCTGATTCCGGTGGGCTCGACCGAGCAGCACGGTCCATCCGGGTTGATCGGCACCGATTCCCTGTGCGCCGAGGCCATCGCCCAGGCCGCGGCAACGCGCCTCGCCGCGCTCGTCGGACCGGTGCTGCCGGTCGGCGTCGCCGAGCATCATCTGGCGTTTGCCGGTTCGCTCAGCTTTTCGCGCGAGACCTTCCTGGCGGCGATGAACGACTACGCGCAATCGCTGCGGCGCCACGGGTTTCGCGCCTTCTACGTCGTAAACGGTCACGGCGGCAACATCGCGGCGCTCCGCGAATGGGCGAAGACCAGCGAAGCAGGCGAGGGCGGCGTGCGAGCCCGCGCCGTCAACTGGTGGATGGGCCGGCGCACGGCGGCTCTGCGTCGCGAGCTCTATGGCGATCGCGAGGGCGTGCACGCGACGCCGAGCGAGATTGCGGTGACGCAGCATTTGTTTCCCGCAGCGATCAAATCGATGCCGACCGAGGGCGTCGCGCCGGCAGCGCAATCCTATCGCTCGCCCGAGGAATACCGCGCGCGCTACCCGGACGGCCGCGTCGGTTCCGACCCGGCATTGGCGACCCCGGCCCACGGCGCGGCGATCTTCGCATCGGCCGTCGAGGACGTGGTCGAAGACTACGCGCAATTTCTCGCCGGATGACGCTTGTGGTCGAGCGCCTGAACGCCAGCCTGCGGCGCAGCGCGTATGTCCGCACCGTGTTCGATCGGGCGCGTGAGATCGATCTCCCCGATTGGTATCTGAGCGCCGGGGTTGTCGCTCAGACGGTGTGGAACGACGCGTTTGGCTTGCCGGCGCACCACGGTATCGTCGATCTCGACATCTGCTACTTCAGCAGCGATCTCGACGCGGCGCAGGAGGCGGCGTGCGAGCAACGGGTCCGTCAAGCGTTGGCGATGTCGCTCAAGGTCGACGTCAAGAACCAGGCGCGGGTTCACCTGTGGTATCGGGAAAAGTTCGGTTACGAGGTTCCTCCGGCGCTCACCATGGCCGACGCGGCGGCGCGTTGGCCGACGACCGTGTCCCTGGGGGTACGGCCCGATGGCGCGGGCCTGACGGTGCTGGCCCCTTTCGGCCTCGAAGACCTGTTCAATCTCGTCGTGCGGCCGAACAAGCGACAGATCACCAAAGAAATCTACGAGCGCAAGGTGGCACGTTGGCGACCGCTGTGGCCCAAGGTTACCTACGTCGATTGGGATGACGTGTGACCCTCACCTGGTGCATCGCGTCATCCTCCTCCTCGCCCTGCGTGTCGCCCCCTCACCCTCGCGCCTGTGGCGCTCGTCGCGCTCCCGCATCTCGCGGCGCTTGTCGCCGCAAGCGGCGACAGTTGCGGGAGAGGGTGGCGCGAAGCGCCGGGTGAGGACTAAGCGATTCGCACGACGCCCCCGACCACTTGGATCGGCACGGGCGTGAGCGACAAGCCGGGGCACGGGCCATCGACGCACAGGCCGTCGTGAATGCGAAACAGCGCACCGTGCATCGTGCACAGGAGATGTTTGCCCTCCGCGTCGAGGAACTGCCCGGGCGTCCAGTCGAGCGGCGCGTGGGCGTGCGGGCAATCATTGACGAAGGCGACGAGGCCGTCGGCCCCGGAGAAACCGGCCGGGGCCGTCACGTCGAGGGGTGGTCGCATCACGAACATCTCGAAGCGGGTGTGACCCGACCCGAAGCCGAACACCTTGGCCATTCCGGGCGCGATCTCGGCGGCTGGGCAAAGCACGGTGCCTTCGGCCGGGGCCCCGTCCCAATCGGTCCAGGCGGTCATGCGCCCTCACCCGGCGTGTCGCCCCTCACCAACACTACGCCTTCACGCCGCCCATTTTGCAAATGCGTTTCCACGCCTCGGGCGTCACGTTCTGAACCGAGAGTCGCGACACGCGGACGAGCTCCATGTCGGCGAGCTCCTTGGTCTCCTTGACCTGCTTGAGCGTGACCGGAGTCTTCAGCGGTTGCACGGCTTTGACGTCGACCATCACGAACGTGCCGTCCTTGTCGCTCGGATCGGGGTAGGCCTCGCGCGTCACGCTGACGATGCCGACGATCTGCTTCTCGTCGCCGGTGTGATAGAAGAACGCCTTGTCGCCCTTCTTCATCGCTTGAAGGTTGCTGCGGGCGCGAAAGTTGCGCACACCGCTCCACGGCTCGGTGCCCTTCTTGACCTGATCGTCCCAGGAGTAGGTGTCGGGCTCGGTCTTGAGCAGCCAGTAGTTCATGGGCTCACCGCACCGGATCGGGGACCCAGGCGCCGACCACCGCCCGGAACGGACGGACGACGATCGTTTCCCAGACACCCGCCTTGTAGAACGGGTCGGATTCCAGCAGCCGGCGCGCCGCAGCAGCGCTGTCCGCTTCGACGACCAGAAGACTCGCCTCGCGGGTCTGGCCCTCGGTCGCCGGACACGGTCCGGCCATCAACAGTTGCGACTTGACCCGGCCGATGTGTTCCAGGTGCGCTGGCATGTGGCGTTGGCGCAGCGCCGAGCCGTCGGCCGAATCGGTGCAATAGATCGCGTATTGAGCCATGGACGTCCTCCCGCGAGCGACTCTAGCGATGTCGGGATTGGGGGCAAAGCTTTCCGCCTCTCACCCTCGCTGCGACATCCCCCTCACCCGCGCGCTGCGCGCGCCGCCCTCTCCCCGCGTCGCGGGGAGAGGGTAGGGTGAGGGGCGCGAAGCGTGCCGAGTGAAGGCTAATTCCCGTCGAAGAACCGGAGGAAGCTCATGGCCCGTTCGGCGTTGTCACGGGCACGCGCGACGACGGTCGTGCGCGGCGCCGTCTCGCGGGCCAAACTCGCCCACTGATGGCGCGGGTCACGCTCGACGCTCGTCGTGAGGATCGGCTGGCGAAGTCCGGCAAGCCGTCGGGCGCCGTCGACACTCAACGCGGCCTGTACGGCATCGCCGGCGTGCGCCGGTTGCTTCAAGATGTCGACCAGCATGGTTTGCAGCCGCTGCCCACCGATCTCGGGTTCGATGACGCGCGCGGCCGCGCGCGCCCCGTCGTACCACGGCCAGTGAATCTCGCGATCCCGCAGCATATGCCAGCAGGTGTGCAAGTGGCCGCCGTCGCGTCGCGGCGTGAGGTCGGGACAATAGGCCAGGGCCAGCCGCCCGCGGGTCGCCGCATCGGCCAACATCGCGCCGTCGAGCGCGAGCGTGTGCACGAGATCGGGATTCTCCTGCGCGAGCTGCACGGCAAGTGGCGTCGCAAGGTATTCCGCCACGAGGCCGCAATCTTTCAGGCCGAGGTTGCGCATCGCGGCGGCGATCGTCGCGACGTAGGCGGCCGCACTCGGTTCGGGCAGCGCGGAGGATTCGCCACAGCCCGGCAATTCCAGCGCATAGACCGGGCGGTCGAGGGCGAGCGCGTGCAACAGGCCCGCGGCGACCCGGGTGCCGCCCGGAACGTCGTGCAGAAACACGATCGGGCGTTTGCCGCCCGCGCCGGTGCGGCGCACCAGAATCTGTCCGGCGCCGGCGGCGACGTAGCCCGCGATCAGGCGGCGGGGATCGGCGCCCTTCAGGGGGTCGGGTGGTGTGAAGGCGGCCGCACCCTTGAAGTCGGCGAACTCCTCGAACTTGGCGCGGATCCAAGCCTCCCAAGGCTCGCGCTCGGGTCCCAATTTTTCGATGGTCGCGCCCGCCGGTAGGGGTTGCGGGATTTTGTCGAGGAACTGGAACAACACGTCGCTCGAACGCGCGGTGAAAATGGTACGGGCTTTCAGGCGGGGGATCGGCGGCAACGGGTTGTAACGCATCGCCGCCGAATAGGCGGACGTCCAGTTGGCGCCGGCCATGAACAGGTCCATGGCGTAGCCGTGCGTGAAGTCCATGTCGCGACGGTCGGCCTGGCTGCGGGTCTTGGCTGTCTTGGCGTACCACGGAAACCAGCGGTGGAAATCGAGCACCTTGCTCCACTGTTCGGCCAAGTGGCCGCCGTGGTCGTAGACGACGAAGGGCGCCATGTAGTTGGCGATGTAGACCTCGTCGGGTCCACCGGTCGGGATCGACAGACCGTCCATGATCGCGACCGCGACACGATGGGGATGCTTGCTGGCGAAATCGAGCGTGATCTTGGAACTGGTGTGAAACGAATAGACCGGACAGCGGGCGACGCCGAAGGCTTCGATCGTGTCGGCCAGCGCGTCGCCGAAATCGGGAATCTCCGGCCGCGGTTCCGCCGGCAACGGATCGGAATTGCCGTAGCCCGGCGTGTCGATGGCAATCGCCGTGAAACGATCGCTGAACGCTTCGAGCAGGGGGATGTGCAGCACCGAAGAGCGGGGCGAGTCGTGCAACACCAGGACGGGCGGCCCGGATCCTGCGGTGCGGTAGTGCACCTGCCGGCTGCCCACGGTGACAAAGCCTTTGCGGATGGTGGGCACGGTTCTCTCCCTGACTACTCGCTCTCGATGCGGAACGGACGGCTCAGCAGCGCCATGATCGCCTGATCGACGGCAAGTTGGCCGCGCAGAATGCCGTCGACCGCGCGGCAGATCGGCATCTCCACCCGGACCTTCGCGGCGATGGCGCAGGCGGCCTCGGCGGAAAACGCGCCTTCGGCGACGGAGCGATGGCGTGCAGTGTGGGTGGCGAGCGTTTCGCCCGTCGCGAGCGCCCGGCCGAGGGCGTTGTTGCGCGACTGCGGCGAACCGCAGGTCAGCACCAGATCACCCAATCCCGAGAGGCCCATGAGCGTGTCGCGTTTGGCGCCGAGCGCGAGGCCCAGGCGAAGCATCTCGGCCAAACCGCGGGCGATCAGTGCGGCGCGGGCATTCTCGCCGAGGCCGCGGCCATCGACGATCCCCGCGGCGATTGCGAGCACGTTCTTGACGGCGCCGCCGATCTGCGCGCCGACGACGTCGTCGCTCAAATACGGGCGAAACGTGCGGCTGCCCAGGGCCTCGACGATCGCGCCGCCTAGCGCGTGATCGCGGCAAGCCAGGGTGACGGCGGTGGGGAGGCCGCGGGCGACCTCGCGCGCGAACGTCGGTCCCGACAGGACGGCAAGACGCGCCCCTGGCAAGGCCGCGCTCGCGACGTCGCTCATCAGTGCGTGGCTGTGCTGCTCGATCCCCTTGGCGCAGATCACGACCGGGGTTTGCGCGGCCAGGGTGCTCGCCAGCCGTCCGGCGATCGTCCGCAGATGCTGCGCCGGCGTCGCCAGCAACACGAGATCACAGCGTGCGGCCAGTGCTAGGTCGCTAGTCGCTCTTATCCCCGGGGCCAGCACCACGTCGGGCAGGAACAGGTGGTTCCGGTGGCCGCGATTTACCGACTCGACGACCTCGGACTCGAACGCCCACAACACCGTGTCGTGGCCATTCGAACGCGCCACGTTGGCGAGCGCCGTTCCCCAGGCGCCCGCGCCGACGATCCCGACCGAAGCGATCTTCATGCCCGGGCCGCCGGCGACTACTCGGCGACGCTCAGATTGAACGCGACCGAGATTCGCGTGCCGTCCCCGTTGTAGGGCCGGACGCCGTGGGACAACCACGAGGGAAACATGATCATGACGCCGGCGCGTGGCGGCAACAGTTCGGTGGCGCCGACCGACGAACCGCCTGGACCGCGAAAGCACAACAGGGGTGCGTACATCGACGGGCCGGGACCGCGCGGATCCATGATCACAAACTCGCCTCCGAGGTTGCGGTCCTGGGCGCAGCCGGCATCGTCGACGTAGTAGACGCCCGACCAATAGGCGCCGGGATGGACATGGAACTCGTTGCTGTGTCCGCGGCGATTGATGTTGGCCCAGGCGTTGACCGCCCATTTGATGTCGACCGGGCGACCGCTACGCGCCACCGTCATCTGCTCGGCGATGGTCTTGGCCGTCTCGATGATCTGTTTGCCCTCTTTGCCCCCCCATGCGGGAAAATCGCGTTCCGAGTGCCAGCCGCCGATGTTGCTGTCGTAGGTGTCCCGCTTCGGCACTTTCTTCTCGCGCGCCAAGATCGCCTTTTTCAGGGCGGCATTCGTTCGTTCCGCGTTGGGGAGCTGCGCCATGATCACCGGTGTTGGGAACGCGGGCCGAACCTCGACCCGCTCGGGGGCATTCTTGGGGGCGGCAGCCATAGGCTTCTCCTTGTGGATCGGGCTCATTCCCCGGCGAGCGGCCAGCGGGCCCGGGCCGGTGCGGTCAACGGATCGCGTTGCCCGAGCGTCAACCGCTCGACCCCCGCCCAGGCGATCATCGCGGCGTTGTCGGTGCAGAGGCGGGGCGGCGGCACGATCATCCTAAGGCCGTGACGGTTGGCAAGCGACTCCAGTCTGGCGCGCAATGTCGCATTGGCCGCGACGCCGCCGGCGACCACGAGGGTCGGGGACGGCGGTTGTTCGACGAGAAATTGTTCGATCGCGTTGGCGGTGCGGTCTTCGAGGACATCGGCGACCACAGCTTGGAAAGCCGCGGCGACATCCGAGGCATCGACCGCCGACACGGTCGTGCCGCTCGGCGCCAGGTCGTGGACCAAGTGCCGCACGGCCGTCTTGAGACCCGAGAACGAGAAGTCGCATCCGGGCCGCCCCTTCATTGGCCGCGGCAGCTTGAAGCGCGCGGCGCGACCCGTCTGCGCCGCGCGTTCGATCGCCGGGCCTCCGGGGTAGCCGAGGCCGATCAATTTGGCGACCTTGTCGAAGGCCTCGCCAACCGCATCGTCGATCGTCGTGCCGAGCCGACGATAGCGGCCGACCCCTTCGACGATCAGGAGTTGGCAATGGCCGCCGGAGATCAGCAGTAGGAGATAGGGGAACGGCGCGTCGGCGACGAGGCGCGCCGACAACGCATGCCCCTCCAGATGGTTGATCGCAACCAAAGGCCGATCAAGGGTGGCGGCGAGGGCCTTGCCGGTCACGAGGCCGACCATGAGGCCCGCGATCAGGCCTGGCCCGGCCGTCGCGGCGACGCCGTCGATGGCCGACCAGGGCAGCGCGGCTTCGGTCATGGCCCGGGCGATCAGCGAATCGAGGACTTCGACGTGGGCCCGCGCGGCGATCTCGGGCACGACCCCACCGTAGGGCTGGTGATCGGCCAACTGCAAATGGACGACGTCGGCGCGGATCCGCCGATCGGAGTCGACGATGGCCGCCGCCGTTTCATCACAACTTGTCTCGAGGCCGAGGACGATCATGATCGTGACGACGCACCAGGGGTCGCCCGCGCGTCGACTTCGCTCTAGCATTGCCGCCGTGAACCAGCAAGGAACCAGGACGTTGCGCATCGGTACGCGTGGCTCGCCGTTGGCGCTCGCCCAGGCGAATCAGGTTCGCGATCGGCTCGGCGCGGCCCACGCCGGGCTTTCGGTCGCGATCACGGTCATCAAAACGACCGGCGATCGCATCCAAGACCGTCCACTGGCCGAGGCCGGCGGCAAGGGCCTTTTCACCAAGGAGATCGAGGAGGCGCTGATCGAACGGACGATCGATCTTGCGGTGCATTCGATGAAGGATGTGCCGACCCGGTTGCCCCCGGGCCTGACCATCGATTGTTTGTTGCCACGCGAGGATCCGCGCGACGTGTTCCTGTCGCGTGGCCCCGGTGGGCTCGATGGATTGCCGGCCGGCGCTAGGGTCGGCACGTCGTCGCTGCGCCGCCGCGCGATGCTGCTCCACCGTCGTCCCGACCTTCAGGTCGTCGAGTTCCGCGGCAACGTCGAGACGCGATTGCGCAAGCTCGAAGAGGGAACGGTCGATGCGACCGTGCTTGCACTCGCTGGGTTGCGTCGACTCGCCATCACACCGAGGACGATGACGGTGTTGTCCGCCGACGAAATGCTACCGGCGGTCGCGCAGGGGGCGATCGGGATCGAATGTCGGGAGGACGACGCGGCCGTCCGTCGGTTGCTCCAACCGCTGAGCGATCCGGCCACCGTCACGTGCGTCGCAGCCGAACGGGCCCTCCTGACGGTCCTCGACGGCTCCTGCCGTACGCCGATTGCCGGATTGGCCGAGATCGTCGGCGATCAACTTTGGTTGCGCGGGGCGATCGTTTCGCCGGATGGTGCACGCCTGTTCGCTGGCGACCGACGCGGGGGGATCGGCGATGGGGTGGCGCTCGGTTCAGACCTCGGCGGGGAGCTGCGGCGAAAGGGTGGCCCGGATTTCTTCAAAAACGCGTAAAGTCGCGCGATGCGGTTGCTCCTCACCCGCCCGGCCGGGGAAACAGCGGAAATGGACGCGCAGCTCCGTCGTGCCGGCCATGTTTCGTTGACCGCGCCCATGTTGCGCATCGAGATCGCCGGTGGTTCGTCCCTGAACCTCGACGGGGTGCAGGCGGTTCTCGCAACCAGCGGCAACGGCGTTCGCGCCCTGGCACAATCGACGACCACCCGGACCATGGCACTCTGCTGTGTCGGCCCGCGCACCGCGGCCGTGGCGCGCGATCTCGGGTTCACGAATGTGATGATGAGCGATGGCAATGTCGCCCGGATGGCCACGGTCGTGCGCGAGCGCTTCCGCCCGGACGGTGGCCGGTTGCTGTACATCACGGGGGACCACGTCGCGGGCGACCTTGCAGGCGACCTCGAAAGTGCCGGGTTTGTCGTCGAACGGCAGGTGGGTTATCGCGCCGTGGCCGCAACCGAGTTGCCCGAGGAGCCGCGCCGGGCCCTGGCAACGGGGGCCATCGATGCGGTTGTCCTGATGTCGGTCAGAACCGCCCAGACGTTCGTGCGGCTGATCGAGAGCCTCAAGCTCGCGCCCGCGCTCCGCCCGGTCGACGCCATTTGCATCAGTCCGGCGGTGGCAGCGGCCTCGGCCGCGTTACCCTGGCACGACATGGTCATCGCGGAACGAACCGACGGCACGGGTGTTCTTGGGGCGATCGAAATGGCCGCCCGTGGGCGGCGCTCGTCATGACGACGATGCCTTTGCCTCCGCCGCGTCGCCGACCGATATGGCGCTGGATCGCCGTGGCGTCCCTGATCGGTGTGGTCCTGGGCGTGGGCGTGGCGATCGAGGTTGCCAGCGTCATCTATGCCGAACGCCAACGCGAGGCCTTGGATGGCCTCGTGGGTCAACTGGCGCGAATCGAGACACGGCTGGCCGCCGTGACCACGGACAACGAAAACCTTCGTCAGGCCA
Source organism: Alphaproteobacteria bacterium (assembly GCA_016869765.1). Taxonomy (GTDB): domain Bacteria; phylum Pseudomonadota; class Alphaproteobacteria; order SHVP01; family SHVP01; genus SHVP01. The sequence continues at coordinate 21,239 of VGES01000018.1, read as the reverse complement.
TGGTCGTGGCCGGACCCCAGTTCGCGGCGCTCCGGCAACGGCTCGATCACCTCGAAGTCATGGCGACAGAGCATGGCGGTATCTCACAGGGTCTTCGCGCGATGGCGGCCCAGATCGCCGACATCGAAGAACGACTCAAGACGCAACAGCGAGCGACGCTCGACCCGGCCGTGCTCGCGGACGTGACGCGGCGGTTGGAAACCTTGGATCGTCGTCTCGCCGATTCCGAGGCGGCGGCGCAGCCGATGGTCGCCGAGCTGCGTCGGCGAATCGAACCGATCGAAGCGCGTGTCCAGACCTTGGGGCGCAATGAAGCATCACTCGCCGAACTCGGTGGTCGGCTGCGCCAACTCGAGTCGCGATCGGCTCAGGGGGCGGCGACCGGGGCCTTGGCCGTCCTGGTCGCACGACTGCGCGAGGCCGTCCGTTCCGGCAATCCCTATCAGGCCGAGATGAACGCTTTGCGCGTACTTATGATGGGCAACCCATCCCTGGCGGAGCCCCTCGGGGAACTGGCACCACACGCCGCCCGTGGGGTACCGACCGCGGCCGTGCTCCGGGCACAGCTCGCCGATCTCGCGAACCAGGCGGTGGCCGCAGGCGACGTGGACGAGGACGCGGGTTGGTGGACGCGAACCTGGCAGCGGTTGCGTGGCCTCGTCATCGTGCGCCGCGTCGGCGTTGTCCCTGGTCCGACCCCCGAGGCGGTCCTCGCGCGAGCCGAGGCGGCCCTGCGGGACGACGATTTGAATGGGGCGGTCGAGGAACTGACGGCTCTGCAGGGCCCCCCGGCCCAGCTGCTGGCGCCTTGGCTGGCGGCGGCGCGCGACCGGCTGGCCATCGACGAAGCCGTGCGCGACCTCGACCAGCGCCTGTTGGCCGTGTTCGGCGGCTCCTGAACGATGCGACGTCTCTGGTTTGCCGGCGCGCTCGTTCTGGCGGTGGCGTTGTTCGCCGTCTGGCTCGCGGACCAGCCCGGGCGTCTTACTTTGGATGTCGGTGACTACCGGGTCGAAGCTCCGAGTTCCGTCGGGGCCTTGGCACTCGTACTGCTCGTGGGCGGTGGTGCCATCGGGCACGCGCTCGTTCGTTGGCTCGTCAATCTGCCGCGTCGGGCCCGATCGCGGGCCGAATGGCGACGTCGCCAGCGTGGCGAGCTGCTTCTATCGCGCGGCATGGTCGCCGTCGCGGCCGGCGACCGGGCGACGGCACTCCGGGTAGCGCGTCAGGTCGAGAGTCTGTTGCCCGGCAGTCCCCTGGGTGTGTTGCTGTCGGTCCAAGCCGCGCAGCTCGTGGGCGATGAGCAGGCGACGCGGCGCTACTACGCCGCCATGCTGCAGAAACCAGAAACCGAATTTCTCGGTTTGCGCGGTTTGGCCATGCAGGCCCATCGCCTCGGACAGAAAAGCGAGGCGCTGAACCTGGCCCGACGGGCCTACCGCTTGAACCCGGGAACGCCCTGGGTCCTCACGGCGCTGTTCGAGCTCGAGGCCGAGGCCGGGAACTGGCGCGAGGTCGAACGGGTGACAGATCGGGCTATTGCCAACCGTGTGGTTTCCGAGTCGGAGGGACGTCGGCGCAAGGCCGTCGCCCTCTACGAACAGGCACGAACGGCCCAGAGCCATGGCGATGCGGCCAACGCCGAACGTCTGGCGGGCAGCGCGCACAAATTGGCGCCCGATTTCGCGCCGGCGACGCTCCTCGCCGTGGCCCTCGCCACCGCGCGAGGGCGCGCGCGGGTCGCCGATCAGCTCCTCGCCGACGCCTGGAGCCACGCGCCGCACGACAACCTGGCCGAATCTTTCTTAAATCTTCATGTCGCCGATCAGCCCGACCGGCGCCTGGTCCGTGCAGAACGTTTGACCGCGGCCAACACCGAGAATCACGAGTCCCGGTTGCTGCTCGCCCGCGTGGCCGTCGAAGCGAATCGTCTGGATCGTGCCGAAGAGGTGCTCGCCGCTATCCCACGCGACACGAACGACGCTCGTGTCCAACGCCTGCGTCAAGAACTCGATTCTGCGCGGGGCAGCGCACGCCGGTCCGAAGCCAACCTCCCGACGCTCCCTGAGGCCTGGCGTTGCGAGCGCTGCGGTCATCGCCACGAGCGGTGGCAAGCGCTTTGCGGGCAATGCAACGCGTTCGATTCCCTTTCCTGGGTTCATCCCGTGGTTGCCGGAGCCGCGGCTCCGCAACCCGTGCGCCCGATTCAGCCGGACGACTGGGCCGCCCAGGCCGAGGCGGTGGCTCCCGTCGCTATGGTAATCGAGGAAACCCCGCCGTCCTTGGGGCGTTAACGCGACCGAGATGCGCTCGCCGTCCGCATTCTGCTAGGCGAGAGCCCTGGTCACCCCTACATAGGGGATACGCGTCCGGAGGGTGAATGCGTAAGGAGCGCAAGAAGACGGAAGTGCGACCGCGTCGCCTACCGTCGAAGGAACGCGAGGCGATGATCGTCCGTGAGGCGATCCACTTCTTCGCCCGCGAAGGGTTCAGTGCAAACACCCGCGACCTCGCAAAGCACCTCGGCGTAACGCAATCCCTGATCTATCAGTACTTTCCGACCAAGGACGAATTGATCGATCGGCTCTACCGCGAGCTCATCCTCGATCGCTGGAAGCCCGAATGGGAGACCTGGGTCGGCGACCGCCGCGTACCGCTAGTCGATCGGTTGGTGCGATTCTACCTCGCGTTCACCGAGTCGATCTTCAACTACGAGACGATGCGGATCTTCTTCTTCATGTGGCTCATGGGCGACAACCCGCGGGAGCGCTACTTGAACAAAGCGCATCGTCGCCACTTCGCGCGCGTGTGCGAGGAGATTCGCCACGACCTGGACCTTCCCACTGGCACGGAGGTCGCGATCAGCGAAACCGAACTGGAAATGGTGGCCGGGATGCACGGCAGCATCGTCTATTTGGGTGTCCGGCTGTTCATCTTCGGAGCGCCGCGACGGATGTCGAACGAGGCCTTCATCCGACAGCAGGTGCGGGTGTTCCTGCGCGGCTGCGGCGAGGACGTGCGATCTTTGGTCGCCGCAGAGCGAAAAGCCAAACCGCGGGCGACGGTAGCCCGGACTCTGGTGCGGGCATCCTAACCAGCCAGGCGGGCGAACCGGCGCGGCGTCGCAACTGCAGGCCGTAGAGCGGCCGCCAGCGGTCGAACGCGGGATCGATCTCGAGGGCCTCCGCCGCATGCAGCGGCCAGTTCGTGTCCCACTCGCCCGCATGCTGGAGCCGTCGGATATGCCGGTGGGCTTTGCAGGGCAGCCAAGCCACCCGGCGACGGCCCTGGCGCGGGTCAAATTCGCGGGGCGCTGCGTCGATCTTGGCGATCGGCGTCCGACCTGGGTCGAGGCCTCCAGCCGTTGCTCGGCTGACTCCGGACCCTCGTGTTGACCGCCAAAATCGTGGGCCTTATGGTGCCGCCGCCTGCAATGGGCCGCCGTAGCTCAGGTGGTAGAGCAACGCATTCGTAATGCGTGGGTCAGGTGTTCGAGTCACCTCGGCGGCACCATCTCCTCATCGTTCAGTTGGCCGGACGCGTTGCCGCGACGACGTCGATCGCTCCGGTCGGGCACGCGCTGATGCAGGCGTTGCAGGCGCGGCACTCTGCCGCTCGTTCAACCACGGCTTGGCGCGCCCCGTGAATCAACACCTTCGCTGTGGTGGTGATGGGTAGACGAAGGAGCGCGCCGGCGCTGAGGCGGTGCAAGGTGAATACGTTGTAGGGGCAGGCGACGACGCACTCGCCCGAACCTTCGCAACGCGCGACGTCGATGACCGGCGTCTTGACGCCGGGTGGTTCGCGACAGTCCGCTTGGTCCGCCATGACCTATTGTACCGAATCGGTCGCAAGCCGGATGCCGCGCGGCGCGCGATCGCTTACGATGGCGCCGGGGGGACCCCAATGACCGACCTCGACGCCCATCGCCTCGTTCCATCACCCGACCCCGACTACGAGCGGTTTGCGCTGGCCGCCGGGTATCGCATCGGAAACCTGATTTTCCTGTCGGGGCAGGTCGGGGTCGATGAACACGGCGCGATCCCCAAGAACGAGCCCGAACGCCAGATCGAGTTGGCGCTCGCCAACATCGATCGGTTATTGCGACTGGCCGGCTCGGATTTGAGCAAGGTGGTCAAAACCACGACCTACCTCACCAACATGGCCCACGTCGGCGTGTGGCTGCAGGTCAAGACGCGGTCCTTCGTAAAACCATGGCCCGCGGGCACGGTCGTCGAGGTGAGCAAGCTCGGTCACCCCGACGTGCTCGTCGAAATCGAGGTTGTCGCGTTGGCCGCCGGCCGCAAGCAGGGGTAGCGTCGTGAAGCTCATCTTCAGTGGCAACGACTACATCCACAAAGTCCTGGTCGTGGCGCACGAAGCCGGTGTGCTCGATCGCCTGGAGTTCGTCGTCAACAATCCGATCGACGAGCGTGCCATCATCTGGGACTACAACCCGCTTGGGCGTCATCCGGTGCTCGTGCTCGACGATGGGACTGTGCTCTACGCCGGCCTCCTGTCGTGCGAGTACCTCGACTCGCTCAGCCGGGGCAAGCGCCTGTTTCCGCAGGATGCGACGCGGTGGAAGGCGCTCACGCAAATGGTCCTGGGCGATGGGATGTTCGACGCGGTGTCGGTCCTGTCGGTGCAGGCCCTTCGCCCGCCCGAGCAACGGGCCCATGCCGACAATCTTCGTAACCGGCGGCGCATTCACGAATGCCTGACCGTGATGGAGCGCGATGCCGCGCACTTCAAGGACGGAGATTTTCACATCGGCCATGTTTGTTTTGCCGGCGGCCTGAGTTTTCTCGAATTGCACAACCCATTGCGTAGGCTTGGCCTCGACCCCGCCGATGCGACATTCGACTGGCGCGTCGGTCATCCCGCCCTGGTGCGCTGGTACGACGCGGTGATCCAGCGCCCATCGCTCAAACTGCGGCCCTCCGACCTCGGGGTGGTCGGCACCTCGGCCCGGCGCAGGCCCTAGTCGGGCAACGCGCCTGTCGTAAGCCAGGTGCGCACCGTCTTGACCCAGTCGTGCGACGGGTCCCCGAGGTCGAGATGGGCCTGATAGTGATCGGGTCCGGAATAGACACGATGTCGGACAGGGACACCGGCGGCGCGTAACGCTTCGACCATGATCGGTCCGCCCGTGACGATTTGCGGGAAATCGGCATCCGAATGGCTCACGAAGAATGGCGGCGCGCCCGTCCTGACGTGGTGCAGCGGACTCGCCGCGCGGTCGTCGCCCTCCCTGGGCACGAAGAAATCGCGGTAGGTCCAGCCCCGGTTGCCGGGCGCCGGATCGCTGGCCTTGATTTCGAACATGCTGCTCGTGACGACGCAGCCTCTGACCGCACCGCGTGGCAATCCGACGGCCTCGTGCAGTTCGTGGCGTAGGCCGATTAACCCCGCGAGCGTGCCGCCCGCCGACCATCCGCCGACGAACAGTCGCGCCGGATCTCCGCCGTATTCGCGGGCATGTTCGTAGGCCCACACGACGGCCGCCAAGGCATCGTCGAGGGCGGCCGGGAACTTGTGTTCGGGCACGAGGCGATAGTCGGGCGAAACGAACAGGATCGGGGCGTCGCAAAGCGGCGCGGCCATGAAACCGTTCCACTCCTTGTAGCCATGGGCCCACGCCCCGCCGTGAAAGAACACCAGGATCGGCGCCCCCGGGCGCGACGCCGGATAGAGGTCGAGTCGCTGCTCGGACCCTCGGCCATAGGCGACGTCCATCGCGGGCGACAGGCGTTCGGCGACCCGCCGCGACCGAGCCACCGCCTCGGCCCCGTACCAGGACGCTCGTTCGGGGTGTCGCGTGTTCTCGGGGGTCCGCGGCGGTTGCGGCCTGAGTCGATCGAACGCCATGGCCCAGTGTCAGCCGCGACGGGCCTGCAAGGCAAACGTTTCGAGCCCGGGTATTCTGTGCTTTTCTCTAGGGCCAACGGAGGCTGGGGTGAAAGTTCTCGTGACAGGGGCCGGCGGTCGGACCGGCCAGGCGATCGTGCCCGCTTTGCTCAAGGCCGGGCATACGGTTCGGTTCCTGACCCGCCAGATTCGTGAGGGCGGACCGTGGGCGAGTACGTCGGCCACCGAGCCCGCGGTCGGGGACCTCGGGAGTGATGCGGACGTGCAACGGGCGATGACCGGGGTCGATGCCGTCTATCACATCCCGCCCAACATGAACCCCGATGAAATCCCGTTTGGCAAGCGTATCGTCCGTGCGGCGAAAGCGGCGGGCGTTGGCCACATGGTCTACCACTCCGTGCTGCGCCCACAGTTGCGCGCTCTGCCGCATCACTGGAACAAGCTGTTCGTGGAGGAAGCCGTGATCGATTCGGGTCTCGCCTTCACGATTCTCCAACCGTCGTCGTACATGCAGAACCTGATCGCGGACTGGAAGGCGATTCGCGAGCACGGCGTTCACACGCTCGGATTCTCGGTCCAGGCCAAGTTATCGCTGGTCGATTTGGACGACGTGGCCGAGGTCGCCGCGAAAACGCTCGGCAATCCCGCCCACGTTGGAGCGACCTACGAACTCTGCGGTCCTGAGGCCGTTTCCGGCGACGACAAGGCGCGGGCGATCAGTCAGGTCCTCGGGCGCCCGATCCGGGCCGCCCAGGAGTCCGTGGCCGAATTCAAACGCAAGGCGTTGGCCGCCGGTCAGCCGGAACACGTGGTCGAGACTCGCGCCAAGATGTTCGAGCACTACAGCGAATGCGGTCTCGTCGGGAACTCCAACGTGCTCGGCTGGTTGCTCGGTCGACCACCCACGAGTTTTCAGGCCTTCGTCAAACGTCTCGCGGCGCGCAACTGAATCGGGAGATCGATCATGGCCGTGTTTCAGGAGAAACGCTTTCGCACGCGCGACGGCCTCAACCTCTACTATCGCGATTATCCCAACCCCGGGTCACGCAAGACTCCGGTGCTGTGCCTGTCGGGAACGACCCAGAATGGCCGCATCTACGAGGAACTCGCCCAACGCCTGATGAAGGATCGTCGGGTCTTGTGTATGGACTGGCGCGGCCATGGCCAGTCGGACTATGACCCGGATTGGCAACACTATTCGTATTTCGTCGACCGTGACGACGTGCTTGAGCTCTTGGCCCACGAACGTGTTCCCCGCGTCGTCGTCATCGGGACATCGCTCGGCGGCATCGTCACCATGCATATCGCGCCCGATCGGATGGACGTGCTCGCGGGTGCAATCATGAACGATGTCGGCCCGGTGATCGGTGTCGCCGGCCGCCAGCGCCTGCACGACAACATGGGGTTGCCCATGGTGTTCGCGTCCTTCGAGGAGGCGAGCCGCGCCAACCGGGAACGGAACGGTGCCGGCGTGACGCTGAGCGAGGCGGAGTGGATGGAGCGTACGCGCCGCACGTTCAGGATGAGGGATGGCAAGGTCGTCCCCGACATGGACCCGATGTACGGCCGGGTGTTCCGCGAACGGCGTCGGCCCCCCGACTGGTGGCCGGCGTGGGAAGCGATGAAGGCGATTCCGGTGCTCTCGGTGCGGGGCGGCGTTTCGGACATCCTGGACGAACCGACCCTGGCCGAAATGAAGCGGCGTAAGCCCGACCTCGAGATCGCCGTGATCCCGGGTCGCGGACATTGTCCTCACCTCGATGAGCCCGAATCGATCGCCGCCATCGATCGCTTTCTGGCGCGCCTGCCGTGAGCGCGTTCCAGGAAAGGTTCTTCACCACCCGCGACGGGCTCCGACTCTACTACCGCGACTATGCCGGCCCTTCGGGCCGGCCACCGATCCTCTGCCTCGCCGGATCGACCGGCACGGTGCGCAACTACGCCGAGATGGCGCCCCATTGGGCCAAGGTGCGTCGCGTCCTGTGCATGGATTGGCGCGGCCATGGCCGTTCGGACTACGACCCCGACTATCGCCATTACGGTTTTCAGACCGACGCCGATGACGTCCTCGAACTGCTGCGTCACGAACAAATCGACCGTATCGTCCTGATCGGCTCCTCGCGGGGCGGCATCATCGCCATGGTGTTGGCCGAGCAGCGGCCCGAGGTGCTGGCAGGCGTGGTCATGAACGACATCGGTCCGGCCACCGCCGGAAGCGGACGTCAGCGCCTCAACAACAACATGCAGGTGCCGCGCAGCTTCGCCAGTTTCGATGAGGCAGGGGCCTTCATGAAGGCGACTCAAGTGCCGGGGGTCACGTTCACCGAGGCGGAATGGACGCAACGCGCAACGGAATTCTACCGTCGCCGGGAGGATGGGCACATCCGTGCCGACGTCGACTTCGGCTACATCAAAGCCTTCGTGCTGATTCCGCCGCGCGATCAGTGGACCCAGTTCGATGCCATGCGCGGAATGCCGGTGCTCGTCGTGCGGGGGGCGTTGTCCGACATCTTGGACGGGCCGCTGCTCGAGGAAATGAAGCGGCGCAAACCGGATCTATCCAGCGTCGTCGTGGCGGGTCGTGCGCACTGCCCGACCCTGGCCGAACCGGAGGCGCGCGAGGCGGTCGACCGATTCTTGGTCGGCGTCTGAGCGCTATTCGAATTCTTCGAAGGCCTTGTCGCTCGCCGTAGGGCCGCTGACGGCCCGACCCTTCTGCAGGGCGACGGCCCGATCCTGGAAGTAGGCGCTGCGCAATGCGGCGTAATAGTCGACGGAATTGGCGCGCAGGTCATCGAGCGGCGTGATCAAGGTTTCCCGCCGCGTCACGCCGTCGCCTGCGGTCACGGCGAGCCGCGGATAGAAGTCGAGCACGTAGGTGAGCGGGTCGAGGAAGGTGTCGACCACACGTCCGAACCCGTCCCGCACGCTGCTTGGCCCGAGGAGGGGCAGGACGAGGTACGGCCCCGCCCCGGCGCCATAGCGGTGAAGCGTCTGGCCGAAATCGGCAGGGTGTCCGGGCATCCCCACCTCCTTGGCGACGTCGAAGAACCCGAGCACGCCGACCGTCGAATTGATGAGGAAGCGCCCGGTGGTGGTCACGGCACCGCTGCCATCGAGTTGGAATACGTCGTTGGCGAGGACCACCGGGGAACCGAGGTTGGTGAAGACATTGCGGACGCCGCGTTTGACGAAATCCGGCGTCACGTACCCGTAGCCGTAGGCGATGGGTCGTAGCAGAAATCGATCGAACACGTCATTGAAGGCGAACACGGCGCGATTGAACCCTTCGAGCGGATCGTCATCCGTCGGGGTCGCAGGCGAAGCGGATGGCACCTCTGTGACCGGAGCCGGGCTCGGGGCCTGCGCCACGGCCGCGGGCGGTGTCGCGGGCCGTGGCGGAAGCGGCGCCGGTGCCGCGGGTGGCGGCGCCGCCGTGACGACCGCGGTTCTGCCGGCGGCCGCAGCGATCGTGGGACCAAGGAAGGGGAAGGCTTGCGTCACTGTGCGCACGATCGAATCGCGGTACTGCGGCGCGGCACTGACCGCCCCGGCGACGATGGGCGCAACGTTGCCCGGATTCTCGGCGATCGCGCCGACGACGTAGGCGTGAACCGAGAACTCGGCCTGTTGTGCGGCCTTGCGCCGCAACGCCTCCTCGGTCGCGGGCGTCCGTAAGCTGCGGGCGAGCGCGACTTCGCCCTGAACGCCTGCATCGCTCTCCTGCAGGATGCGCGCGACGCGGGCCGCCGAATCGCTCGAGCTCTGGGCGATCCCGGGAATGGTCCAGGCGCAGCACAGGAACGCCGCCAGAGCGAGCGTCCGGGTCATGAGACGGATGGGGGTCAAAGGGTCGGACTCTTGGGGCGGGGTCGTTCGTTGAGCAAACGTTCGAGCGTGACGCGGTCTCGCGCGCTGAGATCACGCGCCAGCTGATCGCGCCGGGTCTGGGCGCGGGTCAGGTTCTGATCGGCCGCGAGCGTCGCCCAAAACAGGGCTTCCACGCGACTGGGTTTGACGCCTTCACCGCGGGCATAGCGCTCGGCCAGAGCGATCTGGGCGTTGGCGTAGCCCTGCTCGGCGGCGCGACGAAACCACTGAACCGCCCGGCCCATATCCTTGGTGGCTCCGACGCCGTCGCGATGGGCTTTGCCCATGTTGTACTGCGCGCGCATGTCGCCGAGTTCGGCGGCACGCTGAATCCAACGCGTTGCCTCACGGGGGCTTGCCTTCACGCCGAGGCCATAGCTGTACATTTTGCCGAGGGTATAGGCGGCCGGCGCATGGCTCTGGTCGGCGGCAACCCGCAACCAGTGCAGAGCGGCCCCGTAGTCGCGATCGATTCCGTCTCCGGCGATATAGATGCTGGCGAGGTTGTGCTGCGCGCCGACGTGGCCCTGTTCGGCCGCCTTCACCCACCACGAGATCGCGATCGAGAAATTCTGTTCGACCCCTTTGCCCTGCTCGAACAGGACGCCGAGATTGAACTGGGCGCGGGCATCGCCGCGTTCTGCCAGCGGTTGCCATTCGGTGAAGGCGCGGCCGAACTCCCCCTTTTGATACGCTTGCCAGCCGTCCTCGAACGTCGCGTGCGCCGGCCAAGCCAGAGCGATGGTCAACCCGGCAGCGACGAAAATGCGATGGGCGATCCTCATGGGCGCTCCGTCAGTTGGCGGCCGCGAGACGCGAGGTCTTGGCGCGCAGCACCTCGATCAGGCCATCGATGCCGTTGCGCTGAACCAACGAATCGAACTCTGCGCGCTGGGTTATCGCCATGCTCACGCCCGCCACTTCGACGTCGATGATACGAAAGCCGATGTCGGATTGGCGGACGCGCCAATCGGCATCGATCGGCGGCCCGGCCGGCCGATCGATCCGTGTGCGGACTACGGTGTCGCGCCCGCCGCCGTCACGTTCGGCGACGATCACCAGCGTCTCGCCGGCGTAGCCGCCGAGCCGCGACGAATAGGTGCGCACGAGGAAATCCTGGAACAATCGCTGGTAGTCGTTTTGTTGTTCGGCGTTGGCGCGCGGCCAGTGGCGGCCAAGCACGAAGCGGCCGATGAAGGGCATGTCGAAAGTCTGACTCAGGATTTCGCGGAATTGCGCCTCGCGCTGCTGAAGGGTCGTTCCCTCCGAACGCAGAATCCCGATGGCCCGATCGCCGAGGAGTTTGACGAACTGCGAGGCGGGAGATTGCGCGAACACCGTTCCGGGAGCGAGCCAAAACAAGGCCGCCACCGTCAACAGAACCCAACCCCGCCGAATCCCCACCCGTCGCTCCCAACCGTTGGCCCCCGCCGGGACATGTTTTCATCGGTGCCCGACGCGCGCAACCGCCAAAGAGACGCTCCCCGGCGGGTCGGGCTATGCTGCGTCGGAAGGAGCAGGGTCATGGCAACGCTCTACGACGACATCCGAGCCGTTCTGGATCGCTACGTCGAACGCTGGAATGCATGGGACATGGCAGCACTGCGGGCGCTGTGGGATCCCGAGGAACCCGAGCCCATTTATGTCGCGGAGGAGCGTGAGGCGCTGATCGGTTGGGAGGCTCTTGCGAGCTATTGGAAGGTGGGCGAACCGCGCCGTAGCGAGCACTTCATCCGGTTCTTCGACCTGCGCGTGCGTGCGATGGCGCCAGACCTCGCCCATGCCTTCTACAAGCTGAGTTGGAACTACTTCTCACGGGACAATCCACTCTACCGCCATCCGATTGGGGGCGAGGTGCGGGCGACGACACTTCTACGCCGCAAGCCGGAGGGCTGGCGGCTGTTCCACCACATCGAAGCACCGCTGGCCTCGCTCATCCAGCTGCGTCAGGCCCACGAGCGCAATGTCGACCCGGAGCTGTTCGAACAATTGGAACGCGCCGGTTTGTATCAGCGCAACCGCTGAGGCGCGAGGTGGGTATCTCCCTCGGTTCGGAACTCCCATGAATTGGTGGCAAGTCGTAGTGGTTGCCTGGGCCGTCCTCGCGATCGTGATGGCGATCCTGTGGTGGCGACAGAAGGCGACTGGCAATGCTGGCACGGTCGACATTGCCTGGTCGTTCGGGACCGGGCTGGCCGGAATCTGGTTTGCGTTGGCGCCATTTGCCGACGACGGCGTCTTGTGGCGACAGGGGCTGGTGGCGGGTTGTGCGTTCTTTTGGTCGCTACGACTTGGCGCCTACGTGTGGCAACGCGTGCGCTCCAGCGAGGAAGACGGTCGCTACCGCGAGCTGCGTGAGGCCTGGGGCGAGGCGGTGCAGCGCAAACTGTTCTGGTTCTTCCAGTTTCAAGCGCTGTTCGCGGTGATCTTCGCCTTGCCGATGTTGCTGGCGGCTCGCCAGCTGGAGCCGACGTTTCGCGTCCTCGACCTCCTGGCGGTCGCGATTTTTGCGACGGCCGTCTTGGGCGAAGCGCTCGCGGATCGTCAGTTGGCGCGCTTCAAGGCCGATCCGGCCAACCGCGGCAAAGTTTGTGACCGCGGGCTATGGCGCTACTCCCGTCACCCCAACTACTTCTTCGAGTGGCTGCACTGGTTTGCCTACGTGTTCCTAGCGGTCGACGTGGACGGGCGATATGGCTGGGGCTGGTTCGCGCTGCTCGGACCGATCCTGATGTGGGTGACCATCACCAGGGTCACGGGGATTCCGCCCACGGAAAAGCACATGGTTGCCTCGCGCGGCGAGGCCTATCGCGCCTATCAGGCACGCACCAGTGCGTTCTTCCCGAGGCCACCCCGAGCCCAACCATAGAGGCCGGGCTGTGTCGTTGGTGTCCTGGGGTATTCGGCAGGTCGAGCGCGGTCGCGTTCCGGATCCGGTGATTCGACTGGCGATCCGCCGGATCACCGAGGGGCGTCGGCGCTCCTTGCCGTTCGACCCCGACGCGATCCGCCGAGCCGAAGCCGACTTCGTGGCCGCGATGGGGCGCCAACCGGTGGCGGCGGTGCCGCAGAAGGCCAACGAACAGCACTACGAGGTGCCGGCCGGATTCTTCGGCGAGGTGCTCGGTCCCCGCCGAAAGTACTCGTCCTGCTATTATCCCGAGGAACGAACGACCCTCGCGGAAGCCGAGGAGGCGGCGTTGGCCGAGACCGCCGTCCACGCATCTCTGGCCGATGGCCAGGACGTGCTCGAGCTCGGCTGCGGCTGGGGCTCGCTCAGTCTGTGGATGGCCGAGCACTATCGCGGCAGCCGAATCACTGCGGTGTCGAACTCGGCATCGCAGCGCGCCCACATCGAAAAGGAAGCGCGACGGCGCGGACTCACGAACCTGCGCGTGATCACCGCCGACATGAACGGCTTCCAGGCGCCAGCGACGTACGACCGCATCGTTTCGGTCGAGATGTTCGAGCACATGCGCAATTGGCCCGAGTTGCTTCGCCGCGTCGCTGCTTGGCTGCGGGCGGATGGTCGGCTGTTCTTGCACGTGTTCGCCCATCGCACGGTGCCCTATTTCTACGCCGACGACGGAGATCAGGCCTGGATGGCGCGGCACTTCTTCTCGGGTGGAATCATGCCTAGCCGGGGCTTGATCAGGCATTTTTCGGATGTTCTCGATCTCGAGCAGGAGTGGTGGTGGAACGGCCGCCATTACGCGCGAACCGCCGAGGATTGGCTGCTAAATCTCGACCGTCATCGCTCGACGGTCATGCCGATCCTGCGGGTGGCCTACGCCAGCGACGCCGCCCAGTGGTTCCATCGTTGGCGGATGTTCTTCCTCGCCGTGGCGGAGTTTTTCGGTTACCGCGACGGCGAGGAATGGGGGGTCGCTCACTACCGCTTGCGCCGCCCGCGCTGAGGCGACCGATCGATCAACCGACCGTCGATGATTCCAATCGCCTCGATCTCGATCAGCAGGTCCTTGATCCCGAGGGCACTGACTCCGACGACGGTGTGGGCTGGCCAGGGCGCACGAAACGACCGGTTCCATACGGGCCGCAACTTGGGAAGATCGCGGATATCGGTGAGATAGCTCGTCATCTTGACGATGCGGTCGAGGCCAGAGCCGCCAGCCTCCAGAACCCGTCGGACGTTGTGCAGCGTCTGCTCGGCTTGGGCCTCGAAGTCACCGATACCGACCACTTCGCCGCGCTCGCCTACCGCCGCGCGACCCGAAATGATGACGAGGTTGCCGATGCGAAATCCCTGGGACAAACGGAAGCGGGCGGCCCAGTCGGGTGGGGCAACGACGCGGTAGGCGTTGGTCATGGCAGCATTCCTGGTAACGCGGTCATGTCGTCGAAAACCTCGGCGGCACCGGCCTCACGCAATCGGTCCGCGAGGCCAGGATAGGCGTGCGAGGCGCCCGTGAAACCGAGCACGGTCATCCCGGCGGCGACCGCCGCGGTGACGCCGTGAACGCTATCCTCGATGACCAGGCAGTCCTCCGGACGAGTGCCCATTCGCTCGCTCGCATACAGGAAAAGATCCGGCGCAGGCTTGCCGCGGGCGACCATCGTCGCGCTGAAAATATGGGGGGCGAAAGAGTCATAGAGCCCGACCTGGCCGAGGCCACGTCGCAGCCCCTCCGGGCTCGTGCTCGAGGCGACGCATTTCGGGCGGGTGAGCGTGGTCAGGACGTGCCCGACCCCCGGCACGGCCTGAAGCCCGGCCGCGGCATAAGCCCGTCCGAGGGTTGGTGAACGTTCGGTCCAAGCCTCGGCCACCGGTGTGCCAAAGTCGCGCCGCATCCGCTCGCGGATATCGGGAAGCGCGATGCCGATGTAGCGCGTCATGAACTCCTCGAGCGCCATGTTGACGCCGAGCGCGTTCAGGGTCTCGACGCCGGCGCGACAGTAGTGAATCTCGCTGTCGAGAAGGACGCCGTCACAATCGAAGATGATCAACTCTGCCATCGCCGCGCAGCTTAGCGCACGGCGCGATCCGGGTCAGGTTGCAGGACAGCGAGCCGCGGCGAGGATGGGGCCCTGATCGTTTGCCTGCAGGAGGACCGCACAGTCGTGACCCGATTCGAGGGTTGCTTCGGTGCGCACGTCGAGTGGTCCGCCCGACCACGACGCGAGCGAACGCAGACTGCGAACCACGTGGGTATTGACCAAGACTTTGCCGCGATTCTCGCCGCCCTTCACGTCGGTGCGATGCTGGCGAAGGAAGGTGACGAACCACAGCGCCGCGGGTTGAGCCGGGACGCCGTCGAGTGACACCTGGAGATCGTCGCCATCGCGCGTGACGACGAGCTTCGGTTCCGAGGCGCGGTCACGCTGCAGCCGTCGGATCACATCGAGGACGTCACTGCGACGGGATCCCACCGCCTCGCGCCGGCCGTCGAACACCATTTGGGGCGTGTAGATCGAGGGTCGGCCGAGAATCGTCTGCGCATAGTGTCGCTGGCGTTGCGTGAATGCTGGATCGGAGAAGGGGTCCTTCCAGGAGCTGCCGCCGTAGACGAGCGAGTCCCAGTAGTCGACGTGGAACTCGAGCGCTAGCACGTCGCGACGCTGGACGACGAGTTCCGTCAGCAGCGCTTCGGCGGGTGGACACGAATAGCAACCCTGCGACGTGAACAACTCGACCACAACCGGTCGTTCGGCCGTACGGGCTGGCGTAGCAAAAAGGGCAAGAAGAGCGATCAGGACGAAGCAGCTTCGGGGCGTCATGCTCTGATGTTCGCTCGACCGGCACGACCGGTTATCCGTGATTTCATCGGCCGTGTTTCCTCCGGGTCACACCTTCGCGATCGGGGTTTTCCTACATATTGCGGTTTGGAGCGACACGGGTTCCATTAGTCGAATCGGCACGATTCCGCGGTATCTGGAAGTTTTTCCATCAGAAAGAATAGATTAGAGGCAGGACTTCACCTAAGGCCGTTGCCGTGATCGCGAACGGCGGGTGTGAGGGATGGACCGAGCGATTGGAAGCGTGATCGCGTGCCTGATCGTCGTGGCGCTTGGCCTAGCCGCCTGCGGCCGCGGCGGCGCGCAATCACCGGAGGAGATCGAACGCGGCGCTGCACCGCGCCCGGTAGCGCGTGCAGAACCGGCACCGTCGCGCCCGCAGCCCGAGCCGGCAGCCGTGCCAGAACCGATGTCGGCCATGGCCAAACCCAGTGTGCTCGCCGGGCTGTTGCGCAGCGACATCGGCAAACAGTTGTCGCCCGCAGATCAGACGGCGCTGACGCGAGCGACGCAGACCACGCTCGAAACCGTGCCCATCGGGACGCAATCGACGTGGCGCAACAACGACAGTGGCAGCGCCGGTTCGGTAACGCCGACGCGGACATACCAGAAGCCGAACGGCCAGTATTGTCGCGAGTTCACGCAGCGGGTCGAGGTTCGCGGTCGCGGCCAGGAGGCCAACGGCACCGCGTGTCGTGAGAACGACGGCTCGTGGGTGTTGGTGGACGGATGATGTTTGCCCAGGGATCCTTGCGCCAACGCTTGCTCGGTACGGCCGCCGTCCTCGTCGTCGCGGCCGGAATCGGCTGGGCCGACCCCGCGTTCGCCGATTTTGCTGCCGGCTCGCGGGCTTACGAAAAGCGCGACTTCGCAACGGCCTACCGCGAGTGGTTGCCGCTCGCGCGCGGCGGCGATGCCTCCGCCCAGCGCAACATCGGCCAGCTCTATCGCCTTGGCCAAGGCGTTCCCAAAGATCCGGCCGTCGCAGTCAACTGGTATCGACTGGCGGCGGAGCAGGGGCTCGATCGCGCGCAAGCCAACCTTGGCGTCATGTATCTGAACGGTGAGGGTGTCGAGCGGGATTACGTCAAGGCGGCCGAGTGGTTCAAGCGAGCTGCCGATCAGGGACATGCGATCTCGCAATACAACCTGGCCCTGCTCTATGACCAGGGACTTGGCGTCGAAAAGAACCGCACGCGTGCGGTGAGCTGGTTACAGCGGGCGAGCGAGAACGGTCACGAGCGCGCGAGCGAGCGGCTGGCGCAACTGCTCAACGACAAGGTCGCTCCGGGTGCCGGCTCGACCACCTCGCCGCCGCCGGCAACAGCGAGCAAGCCTACGACCCCGGCCCAGCCGGTGCGCACCGCTCGGGCGAGTGAATATCTGCCCGAGTGGCTGCGCGAACGTCCGCCACGCCCCACGGATCGCACCCTGCCGCCGATGCCAGCGGGTGACGGGGCCGCCCGTGCGGTGGACGTCGCCCGCGCCGAACCGACACCAGCGCCGTCTGCGACCGCGCGTCCCGGGCCTGAGGCCAAGCCGAGCGGCCCGACCGCGTTGGCGGGGACGGCCGATGTCCGGTTGGCGGTGCGCCCGAGCGCACCGCGTGACCCGGCCACGCCGCTGCCCAAGGCCAACAACGCGCCACGGGTCGTGCCGGAGATTCCCGAACTCGCCAATCTGCGACAGCCGAAGGAGCGTCCAGCGGCGGACGACAAACCGGTGCCGGTGCGTGCCGTGGCCGCAACCCCGTCGCCACCGCTCGCACCGCCACCGCGCCCCGAGGCCCAGGTCATCATCCCCGTCCCGGCCTTGATCAAGGCCGAGGCGGATCGCGATCCGACGACCTCGCGCTCGACGGCCGCGGTCGTTGTGCCGCCCTCCCTGGTGGTGGTGCGCGAGGCCGAGGAAGACGCTCGACGGTTGGCGACCGCGACCCGGCAGCCTGAGCCACCCGTCGTTGCGCCCTCCGCGATCGTCGTGCGGGAGGCCGCCGAGGATGCGCGGCGACAGGTTGCGTTTCGATCTGCCGAACGAGCGGTTCCAGGGTTTCTGGTCGACGAAGCGCGCCGAAACTCTTCCAAGCCATCCGACGATTGGCGCGAGCCAGACCAGCCCGAGCCTTCAGCTCCGGCAGCAAAAGCCGCGGTCGTTCCGCCGGCCGCGCGGCGGGACGACACTCCTCGGAAGCCCGAGGGCGTGGCGGCGGAAGATCGACGCCCCTCCGAGCGCGAGGCCCCGCTGGTCCAACGTGAGGCGACGGTCGTTCGTACACCGGAACCGTCTCCGGCACCGATCCGCGAAACGCCGGCCAAGGTTGCTGCCGTGCCGCCCGCCCCGGCGCCACCGCCGGATTCACGCCGCGTCGGGCCGCTGCGGGACGACGAGCGGCTGGCTACGCCGCCGCTCCCGGCGTTCCTGCGCGTCGAGGCCGAACACCGGCTTTCGCCTGCCCCCGACGGATCGCGGGTTCCCGCATTCCTGCGGCACGAGGCCGAACTAGAGCGCCGACAGGTGGCCGCGCGTGTCATCGAGTCCGCACCGCCGGCCGATGTCATGCCGCCGCCAGCGTTCCTGCGCAGCGAACCCGGAGCCCGCCGCATCCGGCCGTTCGACGAGATTCCCGTCCCGCTGTTCCTGCGGGCCGAAGCCGAACTCGACTTTCTCCGCACCCGCTCGGGGTCGAGTGCGCCACCCCTGTTGCAGCGCGAGGCGATGGCCGACGCGGCGCGGACGGTGCCCCGCTTCAACCGACCGAATCTCTCTGATCCGACACCGGCCGCCACCATCGAACGCGAGCGGCGCGAGACCCTCGCAAAGGCCGACAACCCGGCACCCGCGGCGGCGCCGGCGATGCTGCGCCAGGAGGCCTCGCCACCCCAGGGTCTTGCCAAGGCGGTCGAGGACGGTGTCGCCGCCTATCTCACGCGCGACTACGCCAAGGCCCTCACATACTGGCGGCCGGCCGCCGAGGCCGGCCACGCGGACGCGCAGTACTTCATGGGGGGGCTGCACCTCGATGGCCACGGCGTCCCGCGCAATCTGGTCACGGCCTATGTCTGGTTCAGCCGAGCCGAGGCCGGTGGCCATCGGCGTGCCAGCGACAATTTGGCACTCCTGCGGCGGGTCATGACCGACGTGCAGTACGCCGAAGCGGTCAATCGCGCCAAGGCGAATTAGCGACCACCGGTCGCTTGAGGTTCCGGGCGGTTCCCGCGACACTCCGCCCCCCGCCAGGGAGCGCGACCATGAAAACGCTGCATCACGCTATCAACGGCCGATCGGTTGCGGGAACGAGCGATCGCTTCGGTCCGGTGTTCGACCCGGCGACCGGCGAACAGACCGCCCGCGTCCCGTTGGCCAGCCCCGAAGAGACCGCCGCCGCCGTCGCCGCGGCCCACGCCGCATTTCCGGCCTGGGCGGCGACGCCACCGCTTCGCCGGGCGCGGCTCCTGTTCAAGTTCAAGGAGCTGGTCGAACGCCACGCCGATGAACTCGCGCGGCTCATCACCGGAGAACACGGCAAAATCCTCAGCGATGCCATGGGATCGCTGACACGTGGACTCGAGGTGGTCGAGTTCGCCTGCGGCATTCCGCATCTCCTCAAGGGCGAATACACCGACAACGTCGGGACGGGCGTCGATGCCTGGTCGATGCGCCTGCCGTTGGGCGTCTGCGTCGGGATCACGCCGTTCAATTTTCCGGCCATGGTGCCGATGTGGATGTTTCCGGTGGCGCTCGCTTGCGGTAACACCTTCGTGCTCAAGCCTTCGGAGAAGGATCCCTCTGCGAGCCTGCGCCTGGCCGAATTGCTGAGCGAGGCCGGCCTGCCGCCGGGGGTGTTCAACGTGGTCAACGGGGATCGCATCGCCGTCGACGCGCTCCTGAGCGACACGCGGGTGATGGCGGTGAGCTTCGTGGGCTCGACACCGATCGCCGAGCACGTCTACCGCACCGCGGCCGCCTTCGGAAAACGGGTGCAGGCGTTGGGCGGGGCCAAGAACCACATGGTCGTGATGCCCGACGCCGACATGGATCAGGCGACGGACGCGCTCATGGGGGCGGCGTATGGATCGGCCGGCGAACGCTGCATGGCGGTGTCGGTCGCGGTCGCCGTCGGCCGCGCCGGTGACGTCTTGGTCGGGAAACTGGCGCCGCGCGTCCGCGCGCTGAAAGTGGGGCCCGGAACCGCTCCTGATTCGGAGATGGGGCCGCTGGTGACGGCGGAACACTTGGCCAAGGTGCGGGGGTACATCGATCAGGGCGTGGCCGAGGGGGCCGACCTCGTGGTCGATGGGCGCAACCTCAAGCTCCAGGGCTACGAGAACGGCTACTACTTGGGTGGCACCCTGTTCGATCGGGTCGCCCCGGCGATGCGCGTCTACAAGGAAGAGATTTTCGGCCCCGTGCTGTCGATCGTGCGCGTGCGCGAGTTCGCCGATGCCCTGCACCTCGTCAACACGCACGAATACGGCAACGGCGCGGCGATCTTCACCCGCGACGGCGATGCCGCCCGCGAGTTCCAGATGCAGGCGCAGGCGGGCATGATTGGGGTCAACGTCCCGATCCCGGTGCCGATGGCCTTTCATTCGTTTGGCGGGTGGAAGCGTTCGCTGTTCGGCGATCATCACATGCACGGGCCCGAGGGCGTGCGCTTCTACACCAAGATGAAGGCGGTCACCGGGCGCTGGCCCGCCGGCATCCGGGCCGGCGCCGAATTCGTCATGCCGACGATGCGGTGATCGTGTCTCAGCTCGGCAACGCCAGGCCGAACCAACCCAGGACTCTGTCGAGTCCGGCCCACAACCACCAGACACTGCCGAGCAAACTGAGATTCGTGGCGACGATCCCGAAGAAGAAGTGTCCTCGGACAAGGGCAAAAACTCCGGCAAGGAATCCGGCGATGCCGGTCGCCAGTGCCGGGGTCGACGCGCCAATGGCCACCGAGTACCAAATCGAGCCGGTACCGAGAACGACCGCAACGATTCCGGCGGTCGGTCGGTTTCTGCGATACTTTGCGCCCAGCCACAATCCGGGGAGTGCGGGAGCCACAAAATAGGCCCCGAACGGTTGTGGGAAGCCCACGTAAACTGTGGCGAATGCCGCGAGGGCGGCCGGGGTCGTAAGCCACCGCCAGTAACCGATCGCCGGCGCGGCAAAGGCGATGGCCAAAGCCGACAGCGTCATGCTCGCTAGCCCTGCCCACGGATTGTTGCGGCCGTCCCAGAAGAGTATCGCCGCGAGCGCCAACACCAGTCCGAAAACGCCGCACCAGGACTGCCCCTCGACCCAATCGCGCCAAGCGGGCCTCGCGTCGTGCTTCGGAGTTGAGGTTAAAGCCAGAACGCTGCGACTCCCATCGCCGCCAGCATCGCTAGGAACAGCGGCGACGTTGCCATGCCGAACAGAGCCGTCAGAACGGCCACGATCGCGAGCAGAACCTGACCGCGGAACATGGCGAACACCGCGAACAGGAGGCCGAGCGGTCCGAACAGAGGTGCCAGGGAGAAGATCGCCAATACGCCCATGAGGACGGCAATGGCGCCCATCACAGGGAAACCGCTGCCCTTGGCGAGCACGATGCGGCCATCGGGCAACGGCTCGGTGCGACCCAACCTAGAGCGCGATTCTCTTAGGTTGAAGCATATCCGGCGTTGGTGAGGTAGTTGGCGCACTCTTGAGGGGAGAAGGCCTCGAGGAGTTGACCGATGCCTCGCCAGGTCGCCTCGGGGGTTCGGGCATCG